>NZ_AULS01000002.1 GCF_000422405.1 Microbacterium luticocti DSM 19459 | reverse complement strand
CTGCCGCCGGCATCGGCAGGGCACGGATGGCCACGCTCCTGCGCACGATCGTCAGCACCCCCGCCAGGCTCGCCTCCACGGCGCGGCGACTGGTGATGCACCTGCCCGCGCACTGGCCCTGGGCCACAGCCTGGACGCTGCTATGGGAGACCGCGACCGGGCCACCACGCACCGCGATACCCTGACCACCCAGCCCGCGACGGGCGCGACCGGAAACCAAAGTGGAAAAGCCAGAGCACCGGCTGGCCGACCCCGCACGCCCCCGCAACAAGCCACGCCACCGAAACACGAAACCACGCCCACCAAAACCACGACGGTGGATCAGGGCTCAGTAGCACGATCACCGCGGCGCTTGCCGCTGCCGCGATTGTGGGTGGCCTGGCCGGCGTTGGCCTTCTGTATGCGCTGCGCCCGGTGATTGCCGCGGTCAGTTCTTCTGCGCTCGGCGTGCCTCAGCACATCCCCGGACTGATTGCCCTGGTCGCGGCCGTCACAGCTGGCAGCGCGCTCTGTGTGCTCTTGTTCGGCGCTGTCGCACTCCCCAGGGCTTCTGTGCGTCGCCACAGCCGATCGTCCTGGTGGGTGCTGGGCATCGCGAGCGCTCTCTTCATTGCTGGGATTGTGATCTCCAATGAGGCTGACATCAATACCAAAATCCTCGCCGTCGTCTTGATAAGTGCTGCACTGTGCGTCGCGGGCTCACAGTGGCTACGCGTGATTCCGAATAGGCACGGTCCGTCGCCGTGGGTTCTCGCCGTGCGTCGGGTACGCGGCGAGGGTCGAGGTGCCACCGTCACACTGATCGCGCTCAGTGTCTTGCTCTCGTCAGGTTTCGCGCTCATCACCCTCTATGCGTCTGATTCGGCCACATCGAATGAACAGATTGTTGAGCGGATGCCACCCGGGCAGGCCTACTTCGAGCCGCCAGAGCCCGATGACGCTCTGCTGCGGCAGATCGAGGATTACCTCGGAGTCGACGCAGCGACGCCATTCGCGTTCATAGCTGCCGATACCGCGCAGATGAACGGCCTCGCGATCGCGGTACCATCGGCTTCTGACGTCGAGCGACTCATCACACGCCCGCTGACTTCAGGTGAGCGCAGTGCGCTGCAGTCGGGTGGCGCCCTTCTGACCACGTCCGCCTCGGGCGGGAGCCTGAAACTCAGCACCGATGACGGGCACGAGGTCGATTGGCCAGGGGTAGTGATGCAAGATGTCCCTGCCAGCTTTCGGCGGCTGAGTGGGATCGTGCTGCAACGCACGGCGGAGAACGCAGACCTTCCGCTGGTACGGAGAACGTGGGCATTCACCGGCCTCACGGCGTCGCAACTCGAGAAGGTCGACAGCGCACCTCAGGATCTCGGCTTCGATGCGCAGTGGTTGGAAGGTTACCGCGTGCCCGACACTTACAGTGTGTCGGACGAGGTGCTGCTCATGCTGGGGGTGCTCATGTTGGTGGGTGCGTGCGTGATCGTTGCTTATTCGGCGGGCACCACGCGAGCGCTGCGACCGCGGGTGAGCGGGCTGATGGCCGTCGGCCTCGGCCGCGGATGGCTCGCGCGTGCAGTGGCGGGAGAGATCAGCCTCGTTGTGGTGCTCGCTATCGTCACCGCCGCTGTGGCGGCGGCACTCGGTGTCACCATCGCCATCGCTATCGGCGCGGTCCCGTTGCACCTGTCGGTACCGTGGGGGCTCATCGGACTGGTCACATGCTCCTTCCTCGTGGTGGCATGTGGCGCGGCTGCGATGTCGATTCGGCGACTACGTCCAGAGGAACGCAACGGATGGTAAGTCGCCGCACAAGCGGGGCATGGAACCGACTGTCACGCCAGCTCGGTGATGACCGGATGGGTTTCATGCCCAGTGTCTGCAAAGTTACCCACCACACCCTTATCCACCACACCCTTGTGCGCCGCCTGGTCAATCCCATGCATACAGGCGGTGGGCTCACTCCCACCGCACTTGCGCCTTGACTCGTGCTTTCAATACGTCTCGGATCGACGATGGACGGCTGGTGTCATCGTGAGACCGAAGCCGGCTTCGTCCAGATGAGCGCAATGGCCGGTGGGTCGTCGCACCGTCATGGTGCGTGACGGTCGTCAGGCCAACTCGGCGATGATCGGGTGGATCGCCGTGTCGAAGGCCGCGACGTCCTGCCGCAGCCCGTCGGTGACGGCTATCGTGAGGGTGCCGATCCACCAGACGCCGCGCTGGGTCAGCGGCAGCACCTGCACGTTCAGTTCGAACGAGTGCGCGCGGCGGCCCACCTGGCGCTCGTGCTCGGCGATCGCGCTCGCATACGCCCGGTATGAGGTGCCCGGCTTGGCCGTGGCATCCTTCGTATACCGTGCATGCATGGTCTGTGAGAGGGCCATCGCCTCGGCGGCATGCGGCGCGATCGCGGCACGCAGCTCGTCGAACCCGTCGACGGGCAGGGCGAGCAGAGTGCCGAAGCCGTCGACCAGCTCCAGTGGCACCGGCGACGGATGCGCCTGCGGCTCGACGGTCATCTGCCAATACGCCGTCCACTGGCGCTCGAGTTCGTCCTGCGCCTGATCAGAGCGGTCGGCCGTACGAGGCGGGATGCCACGCAGGTGCGGCAGCTCAGAGGGTGCGCGGATGCCCACCAACTGACGCAGGCAGAGCGCGAGCAGCACGGGATGACTCGCATCCTCCCGGATGGTCCACTCGGGACCTGCCACGCCCGCCATGCCGCCATTGTAGGGCGGCGTGTCGGGCCGCGACCCGGGCGAACGCAGCGGGGGAGGTGCTCAGAACGGAGGGTCGGGGACGAACTGGACCATGTGCACCGGGGTGTCGACATAGACGCGACCGGTGGGACTGGTCCACCGCAGGATGCCGTGGCCGAGTTGCTTGACGCGCCAGGGCGTATGGTGCTTGACGATGTGATGTCGTCGACAGAAGTCCGCGAGGTTGTCGCTGCAGGTCGGTCCGCCGAGGGCCGCATCGACGGTGTGGTCGTGATCGTCTCGCCATGGTGGCTGCGTGCAACCGGGAAAGCGACAGTGCTCGTCGCGGGTGTCGAGAAAGCGTTTCAGGGTGGCGCTCGGCCGATACCGGTCGACGAGGAGGGGTTCGCCGGTGTACGGGTCGGTGAGCACGCGGTTCCAGCCGGGAGCACCGGCGGCGAGGCGTTTCGCGGTCTGCATGTCGATGGGGCCGTGCCCGGCCAGCAGCGCGGGCTGCTTGCTGCGGCCGAGGATGCTCAGCACCGGCACCGTGATGTGCACGGTGGCGCGGATGGCGTCGAGAGCATCGCCGGTGCCGTGTGCGGTGGGCACGGCGGTCAGCAGGATGTCGGCCAGGATATCGGCCCGCTTCTGGTCCACCGTCCGGGTGTCGCCGTCGCCATCCGTGCCGGCCGAAGGTCCGGTGGTCAGTGTCACACGGTCGGTGGTCATTGGGTCGGTGGTGGCATCGCCTGCTGCGGCCTCGGACGCGGCCTCCGAGTCCTCGGGATCTTCGGACTCGGTGTCGTCGGCGCCTTCGCGATCGTCGGCGGGGCCTGCCGCGGCCTCGGGGTCGTAGGCGTCTTCGGGCTCAGTGTCGTCTGCGCCATCGCGATCCATGGCGTCGCCGGTCCCATCGTGATCGTCCTCGGCATCGCCGGTCCCATCGCGATCGTCCTCGGCATCGCCGGTCCCATCGCGATTGCCCTCGTCGTCGCCGACCAGCGCGATGTCGGGATTCCGGCCGATCGCATGTGCCATGGACGTGAGCCGGTCGTAGATGGCGTGCGCGAGCATTGCGGGGCCCTCGAAGATGACGCGGGCGAGATCGTCGGACAGGTCGATCAGCCGCACACTGCGCTGTTCGTGCGCGAACGCGATCTGCTCGGCGGCGCCGTCGGGGTCGACGCGCGCGGCGATCACGCGGGCGATCTTGGCGAGCCGGTACGGGGTCTCGGCACGTGCGGCCTCGAGGACGCGCCGTTCGTAGTCGGCGCGCTTGTCGGGGTCGGCGATCATGGCGCCGGCGTCGAGGATCGCGTGCGCGTGGGCCTGGTCGATGTCGCCGTTCTTCCAGGCGGCGTGCGTCGCTTCGAACTTCTCGATCAGTTCGGCGGCGCGTCCCATCCGTGACTGCACGGAGCGGTCGGACAGCCGCATCGCCGCGCCGAGCTCACTCGAGACTTCACGTAGGGGCAGATCGCTGCAGTACCCGTGCTTCTGGTCGCGGTACTCCTGCTCGCGTGCGATCACCAGGTCGACGGCGTCGGCGAGCAGTCGGGTCTCGCGGGCCTGCAAGGCCGCGACCTCGCGGCGTGTGTCGACCATCTGCGTGACCAGGTCGTCGAGCGCACGCCAGACTCCTGGCGGTGTCGGCTGCTCGTGCTCCACGTCCACTCCCGGGTGGGTACGTCGACGACGACCCGCGCGCGGCGGTGTCCTCGCCGGACCGGTGCGATAAGTGGGCACGAGCTCCGATCCACTCTCAGAATAGCACAGATCTACGATTCATGCAGATTCTAAAATGAGGATGTATTCATACAAGTGTGCGGATCAGCAAATGGGTCGGCGGGTAGGTGGATCTCCCCGCACCGCAGCGTCAGCACTGCATCGACGTCGCCGGGTGACATCCTCCATCCGTGATATCCCGAGGCACGCGGTCCCTCGACAGGCTCAGGTGCACCAGGATGCTGCCGCACGGGCCCGACAGTGCAGTTGAGCATGTCGACGGCACGTGCCCCGCGACGCAGCCTCCACCCGAATCCCGGCATCTGCCCAGGCGCCGCCCCGGTAGGCTGGGCTCGTGGCCGCACCCTCCTCTGCGAACCCCTATGCACAAGCCGGAGTCGACACCGCCGCGGGTGATCTCGCCGTGGAGTTGATGAAGTCGGCCGTCAAGCGCACCCACGGTCCCGAGGTGCAGGGCGGTGTGGGCGGTTTCGCCGGACTGTTCGACGCCTCGGCCCTGCGCGGCTACACGCGTCCGCTGCTCGCGTCGAGCACCGACGGCGTCGGCACCAAGGTCGCCATCGCGCAGGCGATCGACAAGCACGACACCATCGGCCAAGACCTCGTCGGCATGGTCGTCGACGACATCGTCGTGGTGGGTGCCACACCCCTGTTCATGACCGACTACATCGCCTGCGGCAAGGTCGTTCCCGAGCGCATCGCCGCGATCGTCGCCGGCATCGCCCACGGCTGCGAGCTGACCGGCACGGCCCTGGTCGGCGGCGAGACCGCCGAGCATCCCGGCCTGCTCGGTCCTGCCGACTACGACGTCGCCGGCGCGGCGACCGGGGTCGTCGAGGCCGACCGCGTGCTCGGCGCCGAGCGGGTGCGACCCGGCGATGTGGTGCTGGCCCTGGCATCCAGCGGTCTGCACTCCAACGGATACTCCCTCGTACGCCACATCGTCGCCGGCGCCGGCATCGCGTACGGCGACCACGCCGCCGACCTCGGCCTGACCTGGGGCGAGGCGCTGCTCGAGCCGACCCGGCTGTACACCGCGCCGCTGCTGCAGCTGATCGAGGCCCTCGGCGACGGCGTGCACGCGCTCAGCCACGTCACCGGTGGCGGCATCGCCGCCAACCTCGCTCGCGTGCTGCCTCGCGGCACCTGGACCGAGCTCGACCGCGCGACCTGGTCGCCGCAGCCGGTGTTCCGGGTGCTCGCCGACATCGGCGGACTGAGCCTCGAAGAGACCGAGGGCACCTGGAACCTCGGCGTCGGGTTTCTCGCCGTGGTGGCGCCCGAGAAGGCGACGGATGCCACGGGCGCACTGCGCGCGGTGGGCATCGACACCTGGCAGGTCGGGGTCGTGCACGACGGCGCTCGCCCGGACGGCGAGTTCGAGTCGGGCGCGAAGGGTGTGGACGGCGGCGCGGTGCGCCTGGTCGGATCGTACGCAGACACCAGCAACGGAGCGAAGTAACACCACATGTGCGGCATTGTCGGCATGGTCGGGCGCGGCCCGGTCAACCAGGACATCTACGATTCCCTGCTGCTTCTGCAACACCGCGGCCAGGACTCCACCGGCATCGCCACCGCCGAGCCGAGCGGCGTGTTCCACATGCACAAGGCGCAGGGCATGGTGCGCGAGGCGTTCCGCACCCGTGACATGCGCTCATTGCTGGGCACGATCGGGCTCGGGCACGTGCGCTACGCCACCAAGGGCACTGCGTCGAGCGAAGAAGAAGCGCAGCCGTTCTACGTCAACGCGCCCTACGGCATCGTGCTGGTGCACAACGGCAACCTCACGAACACGCGGGAACTGACCGACGAGTTGTTCCACAAAGACCGCCGGCACCTGAACACCAGCTCCGACACCGAGCTGCTCGTGAACGTGCTGGCCAACGAGTTGCAGTCCTCGATCTCGGGCCTGGAGCTCGGCCCCGACGAGCTGTTCCAGGCCGTGACGCGGGTGCACGAGCGCGTCGAGGGGTCGTACGCGGCGATCGCACTGATCGCCGGCTACGGGCTGTTGGCGTTCCGCGACCCGTTCGGCATCCGTCCCCTGATCCTCGGGGTGCGTGAGGCGGCCGAGGGCGGCTACGAGTGGATCGTGTCGAGTGAGTCGCTCGTGATGGAGAACGCCGGCTTCGAGGTGGTACGCGATGTCGAGCCGGGCGAGGCGGTGTTCATCGACCTCGACGGTCGGCTGCACACCCGCCAGTGCGCACAGCATCCCCAGTTGTTCCCGTGCTCGTTCGAGTACGTGTACCTCGCACGTCCCGACTCGGTGATGAACGGCATCTCGGTGTACGAGTCGCGGCTGCGCATGGGTGAGCGACTGGCCGACACCATCGCCAAGCACGTGCCGCGCGACAAGATCGACGTGGTCATGCCGATCCCCGACTCGTCGCGTCCGGCGGCGATGCAGGTGGCGCGAAAACTGGGCATCGAATACCGCGAGGGCTTCTACAAGAACCGCTACGTGGGGCGCACGTTCATCATGCCGGGTCAGGCAGTGCGCAAGAAGAGCGTGCGGCAGAAGCTGAACGCGATGTCGAGCGAGTTCAAGGGCAAGAACGTGCTGTTGATTGACGATTCGATCGTGCGGGGCACGACGAGCAAGCAGATCATTCAGATGGCGCGGGATGCCGGGGCCGCATCCGTCACGTTCGCTTCCGCTGCGCCGCCGGTGCGCTATCCGCATGTGTATGGCATCAACATGCCGTCGCGGCACGAACTGGTCGCGCACGGGCGCACCATTCCCGAGATCGCCGAGGAACTCGGCGCGGACTTCATGGTGTACCAGGAGATCGAGGATCTGAAGGCGGCCATCCTCGAGGGCAGCGAAATCGACGATCTCGATATGAGCTGCTTCGACGGCCGCTATGTCACCGGCACCGTCAGCGACGAGTACCTCACCTGGGTCGAAGGCTCGCAGACGAGCTGACCGATCGGTCTCTACACCGATACGGCCATCAAGGCGGCGGCGATCGCGAACCCCAAGACACTGCACATCAGGCAGGCGATGGATATCCGCCGGATGATGCGTCTCTTCTTCCGGAACACCGCCCACAGGATCGCGCCCACAACCGGAACGGCAAGCGCAGTCAGGGCCGAGAGGATGTTGGCGCTGTCGATGCCGCCTGCTCGGATACCTTCACGTCCCCATGCGCTGAACGTGATCAGATACAGCACGACCGGCACGCACACCGACAGGACGATCACCGTGACCCACATCGGTGCAATCGACTGCTCGTTCATTGTCACTGCTGGACACGTCCTTGACGTTGCTGCGAACCTCCGGGCACAACATGCTACGCGACGTGCACCACGCGGGTCCTGAGGGCCACGCCGCCTGAGGGCAGTGGGCATGCCCGGCGGCATCTCACGCTCACACCGACGTCGACCGCCGTGCCTCGTCGGCTGTCGACGCCGGCCGACTCCCGGCATCCCGCTGCGTT
The DNA here is from genome assembly GCF_000422405.1 of Microbacterium luticocti DSM 19459. GTDB lineage: Bacteria > Actinomycetota > Actinomycetes > Actinomycetales > Microbacteriaceae > Microbacterium > Microbacterium luticocti. The sequence continues at coordinate 448,299 of NZ_AULS01000002.1, read as the reverse complement.
TCCCCTGCCCGCCCACAGCGGCCTTTGTCAAGGGGCTCGGCGACGCCGTACCCGGGTCGTACCGTCGGGGCATCCGACGACAGGGGTGAGACATGACCGACGATCCGCGCCACGCACACCGGCCGGAGGGCTTTCCCGGCCAGGAGCAGGACCAGCCCGGTGACATCGACCAGACCGCGCCCGAACCCGACCACGGCGAGGACAGCTACGTCGGCTGCGGCCGGCTCGACGGCCGGCGGGCACTGATCACCGGCGGCGACTCGGGCATCGGCCGCGCCGTCGCCATCGCATTCGCCCGCGAGGGCGCCGACGTCGCCATCGCGCACCTGCCCGAAGAGCAGGACGACGCCGACGAGACCATCGCCCTCATCGCCGCCGCCGGCCGCACCGGACTCAGCCTGCCCGGCGACGTGCGTGACGAGGACTTCGCCGCCGGCATCGTCGACCGCACCGTCGACGCGCTCGGCGGCCTCGACATCCTCGTGCTCAACGCCGGCTACCAGAAGGACCGCGACTCGCTCGCGACCCTGCCCACCGACGGATTCGACCGCGTCATGCGCACCAACCTCTACGGACTGGTGTTCACCGCCCGCGCCGCCGTGCCGCACCTGCGTCCCGGCTCATCGATCATCGTGACAGCCTCGATCCAGGCCTTCCACCCCTCGCCGTCGCTCATCGACTACGCCATGACCAAGGCCGCGCAGGTCGCGTTCGTGCGGGCCCTCGCCGAAGAGCTCGGCCCCGACGGCGTGCGCGTGAATGCCGTGGCCCCCGGGCCGATCTGGACGCCGCTGATCCCCGCCACCGGCTGGGACGCCGACCGGCTGGCCTCGTTCGGCCAGGACACCCCGCTCGGCCGCGCCGGGCAGCCCGCCGAACTCGCCGGCGCCTACGTCTACCTCGCCTCGGACGCCGCCTCGTACGTGTCGGGCGCGGTGCTGCCGGTCACCGGAGGAAAGCCGCTGTGACCCGCCGCCGGGCACACCGACGCGCGCCGGGCGGCCGCCGGCGTCGACCGCGACTGCTCGCCGCGCTCGCGGTGACGGTCCTGCTCACCGGCTGCGCGCCGGCGAGCCCTGACCCGCAGCTGGTCTCGGCCGCACAGGACGCGCTCGCCGCCGACCAGACACTGCGGCTCGGCGTGCGCCAACAGCAGGGGCACCTGCTGCTGGACACCACCGCATCCGTCATCTACGACGACATGCGGCAGCAACTGGCCGACATCGCCCGGCAGCTCGAGACGACGGATGCCGCGACCGCCGCCGACGGTCGCTACCGGGCCGCGGTGCTGACCGCCCTGCGCACCGCGCTCGAGGGTGCAGACGCCGCCGCCCGCGGCGACCTCACCCAGGCGGAGCGACTGCTCGCCCGGGCGTCGGCCGCACTGCACGACCTGGAGCGGCAGCCATGAAGCGCCTCTTCGCGGTCGCGCTCGGCATTCTCACCGCCATCGGCGGGTTCGTCGACATCGGAGACCTCGTCACCAACGCCGTGGTCGGCTCCCGCTACGGCATGGGCCTGGCGTGGGTGGTCGTCGCCGGCATCGTCGGCATCTGCGTCTATGCCGACATGGCCGGCCGCGTCGCCGCGGTGAGCGGTCGCGCCACGTTCGAGATCATCCGGGAACGTCTCGGACCGCGCACCGGGCTGGCCAACCTGGGCGCCTCGTTCCTCATCAACCTGCTCACGCTCACCGCCGAGATCGGCGGCATCGCGCTCGCCCTGCAGCTGGCGGCGGGTGTCGGCCCGGGGATGTGGATCCCGGTCGCACTGTTCGCGGTGTGGATCGTGATCTGGCGCACCAAGTTCTCGATCATGGAGAACGTCGCCGGGATGCTGGGGCTGTGCCTCGTGGTGTTCGCGGTCGCCGTGTTCCTGCTGCATCCCGACTGGGGCACGCTCGCCGCCCAAGCCACCCGGCCCTGGGCGGCCGCCGGCCCCGACCTGTCGTACTGGTACTACGCGGTGGCGCTGTTCGGCGCCGCGATGACCCCGTATGAGGTGTTCTTCTTCTCGTCGGGAGCGGTCGAGGAAGGATGGAAGCCCCGCGACCTGGTCACCGAACGCATGAACGTGTTCATCGGGTTCCCGCTGGGCGGCACGCTGTCGCTGGCGATCGCGGCCTGCGCCGCGGTGGTGCTGCTGCCCCAGGCGATCGAGGTCACCTCGCTGTCGCAGCTGGTGCTGCCGATCGCGCAGGCAGGCGGACAGCTGGCCCTCGCGTTCGTCATCGTCGGCATCCTCGCCGCCACGTTCGGCGCGGCCCTGGAGACCACGCTGTCGAGCGGTTACACGCTCGCCCAGTTCTTCGGGTGGAGCTGGGGCAAGTTCCGCCGTCCCCGTGAGGCCGCCCGCTTCCACCTGTCGATGATCGTCTGCCTGCTCGTCGGCGGCGGCGTGCTCGCCACCGGGGTCGACCCGGTCATGGTCACCGAGGTGTCGGTCGTGTTCTCGGCCGTCGCACTGCCGCTCACCTACTTTCCGATCCTGGTCGTGGCGAACGACCCCGAGTACATGGGCGACAAGGTCAACGGTCGGGTGCGCAACGCCCTCGCCGTCGTCTTCCTGGTCGTCATCCTCGTCGCGGCGCTCGCGGCGATCCCGCTCATGATCGCGACGGGGATGGGCTCATGAGCCGCGCCCGCACGCCCTCGCACCCGCTCGAGTGGTACCGCGATCCGGACGGCCGCGGCGTGGACGCCCGGCTGCACCTGCTCGACCGGCAGATGCTCGACCGCGACGGTGTGCCGGTCAGCACCGTCGACGACGTCGAACTCGACGGGATCTCGGTCGGCGAGAGCGTCGACCACGATCATCCACCCACCGTCTCGGCCGTGCTCGTCGGCGCGGCGGTGCTGCCGCGCATCTTCGGCGGCAGCATGCCGCGCTCCCGCTGGGACCGCATCGAGTGGAGCCGCGTCGTGCGCCTCGGCACGGTGCTCGAGCTGCGCGTGCGCGCCGATGACCTCGACGCCACCTGGCTGGAGCGTTGGATCCGCGACCGTATCATCGCGCGCATCCCGGGGGGTTCCCATGCTCCTGAGTGAGTTGCTCGACTCGCGCGTGCTCGCCCGCGGCGGCGATGAGCTCGGCCGGGTGGTCGATGTGCGCTTCCGGCGCGGACCGCGCCGGTCGGGTCGCGAAGGCGAGCTGGTGCTCGTCGCGCTCATCGTGAGCCCGCACAGCCGGCTCTCGTTCTACGGCTACGAACGGGGCCGGGTGAACCGCCCGGTCGTGATCGCCCGGCTGATCGAGTTCCTGCACCGGCGCTCCCGCGTCATCCCGTGGGAGTGTGTCGGCCGTGTCGACGTCGACACCGTGCGGCTGGGCGTCGACCCGCCGCACATCCCGCTCGACGCACGCCGACCGATCCCCGACGACGACACCGCGCCGGCAGCGAGCGAGCCGGAGCGATGACGCGCACGTGACGAGCGCCTCACCCCGAGACGGACGCGGAGTCGTCCTGACCGGGCGAACCCGGTGCCGGTTCGGGCAGCAGTCGCAGACCCCCGATCGAGTTCGCCTCGACCGCCAGCGTCTCCAGCCACACCCGGTTCAGCTTCGGCATGCGGCTGCCGTAGAACTTGAAGACGATGTTGGACTGCGCGTTCAGCCACACCACGGTACGGCCCGAGCCGAGCGAGGCGTCGTCGGTCCACGTGAACGCGAACGACTCGCTGCGGCGCAGCTTGTCCATCACGACGATCTGCAGGTGCGCGAGCGCGCGATCCTCGATCTCGGTGTGCACCGAACCCTCGTAGATGAACCTGCCCATGCCGGCCCTCCGCCTGTGTGCTGTTGCCGCATCCCACGATATCGGTTGCAGATCGGTGGCGGACCGTCAACCCCCTGCCGGGCCCGCGGCATCCGTCGCACCATGGCGAAGACGAACGGATGCGGTGGGCATCACCGCAGAGGAGGTCGGAACATGACGTACCCAGAGGTCTCGACGACCCACGCGTCGTGGGGTGCCGGCAGCCCACGGCTCATCGTCACCGGGCGAGACGAGCGCCGGGAGGTGCTGCTGGAGGACGACGTGGTGCGCATCGGATCGGGCGCGGACGCGCAGATCCGGCTCGACGGCATCGACGCCCTCGCCGCCGAGATCCGGCACGACGCGAACGACGAATACGTGTACGTGCCGCACCAGCCCGGCGAGACGAACGCCCGGCTGCGGCCGATGGACGCCGCCGAGGGGCAGGATGGCGAGATCCTGCGCACCGGCGCCCGGTTCACACTCGGCGACTGGTCGTTCGTGTACCTGCGCGACGAGTTCGCCGACCACGGCCGGCCCTACGGCGGTCGTGAGGGCGGCGAACTGTCGCGGCAGTCGGAGCAGCCGCCGCGCCCCGACTACACCGCCGAATCCGGCCGGGCACCCGACGGGCCGCCGCCGGAGCAGACGGCACCGAACGAGGAGCCGGCCTGACGGGAGGCCTGTCATGGGCAAGTTCATCTACGAAGGCACCGTCAAGGTCGACTTCGAGGATCGCACCCTCGCCCACCTGCAGTTGGTGATCGGCAACAAGCTGCGACGCGGTGAGGCGTTCCACTTCAGCTGGCGCGACGACTCCAGCATCGGCGACGGTCGCACCACGGTGTGGGTGCATCCGCGGTCGTCGCTGGTCTACAAGTTCTACGGCAGCCGGCGTCCCGCCCTGAACCGGGCATGGGTCGACGCGCTCGCCTACACCGCCAACTCGCCTGCCGGGCTCTACATCGTCCCCGAGCCGGCGATGGGCACCGAAGAGCCGGAGTGGCCTGATGAAGAGGATTGACATCGTCTACGGCGGCCAGCTGTACAGCGTCGGCGGTCGCGACCTCGAGGAGTTGATGGACGAGATCGCCGAGGGGGTGCGCGTCGGCGGGCGCTGGCTGCGGGTCAACGACGGCGAAGGCTTTCGTCGTGACGCTCTGCTGCTGCTGGGGCCCGGCATACCGATCGGGGTGATCCCGGTGCCGGCGGATGCCGCGCTGACCGAGCCCGCCGGTGACCTCGCCGACGACCTGGGTCGCAACGCCGGCAGCGCGCTCGGCGACGACTTCGGGCGCGACGACGGCAACGACCTCTGGTACACCTTCGGTCACGGCTTCAGGCACCCGGACTGAGCACGAGCGGACTCACCCCTTGAGCCCGCTGGTGCTCACCCCCTGGATGATCTGCCGCTGCGCGACGAAGAACACGATGATCATCGGGACCGTGGTGATGACGCTGGCGGTCACGATGACCTCCCAGTGCCATTCCCCGCCGAAGCCGAAGGCGTCCACCAGCGACTTCAGGCCGCGCGGCACGGTGAACGTCGACGAGTCGCGCAGGTAGATCAACGCCCGCATCAGGTCGGTCCACACCGCCTGCACCTCGAAGACCAGCGTCACCGCCAGCGCGGGCCGGGTCAACGGCAGCGCCACACGCCAGAACACGCCCCAGTGGGATGCCCCGTCCACGCGCGCCGCGTCGAACAGATCGCGCGGCAGCCCGAGCATGAACTGACGCAGCAGAAAGATGTAGAACGCACTGCCGAACAGGTTCTGCGCCCACAGCGGCACCAGCGTGCCCACCAGGCCCAGGGCATTCCAGATCAGGAATGTGGGGATCATCGTCACCGCGCCCGGCAGCATCATGCTGCCCAGCACCAGGCCGAACAGGGCTCCGCGACCGCGGAAGCGGAAGTACGCGAACCCCCACGCCACCATGGCGCTCGACAGCGTCACGGTCACCGCCGCCAGCACCGTCACGATGGCGGTGTTCGCCAGCCACAGCGCCAGCGGCGCCTGCTGCCACACCGTGACGTAGTTCTCGGGCGTGAACGTCTGCGGGATGAGCCGGTTGTCGAACACCTCGCCGCGGGGCTTGAACGAGGCGCTGAGCAGCCACACGAACGGGTAGGCGAACACCACGGCGAGCACGCCGAGCGCGGTGAGCACGAGCACGCGGCGCAGCACGCGGCCGCGCCGCACGGCCGAGGGGCGCAGGTCTGCTCCCTCGGCCGGCGGTGCGTCCTCGATCAGATCGCGGACACGGGTCGGCCCGCCGGCGGCGAGCGGCTCGACCTGCGCCTCGCGGTCCGGGACGCCATGCGGCAGCGTGCGGCTCATCGCGAGGCCTCACCCTCGTAGTAGACGAGGCGACGCGACAGCGCCACCTGGATCACGGTGATGACCATGATGACCAGGAACAGCATCCATGCCATGGCGGACGCGTACCCCATGTGGAGGAACTCGAACGCCTGCTGGAAGAGGTAGATGACGTAGAACAGGGCGGCGCTGTTGCCGTAGGTGGTGTTGCCCGAGCCGAAGAACGCGGTGTACGCCTCGTCGAACGTCTGGAACCCGGCGATCGTGTTGATCACGATCAGGAAGAACAGCGCGGGACTGATCATCGGCAGCGTGACGCTCACCGATTGGCGCAGGAATCCGGCACCGTCGAGCCGCGCCGACTCATAGAGCTCTTCGGGCACGTTCTGCAGTGCCGCCAGCAGGATGATCACCGATGCGCCCACCGTCCACAGGCTCATCAGCACCAGGCCCGGCTTGACCCATGCCGGGTCGGTGGTCCAGGCCGGGCCGTCGATGCCGAACCAGCCCAGCACCGTGTTGACCAGGCCGTTCTGCCCGTTGAACAGCAGCAGGAACAGGATGCCGACGGCCACCGGCGGGGTCATCTTGGGCAGGAAGAACACCGTGCGGAAGAACCCCGCAGCCCGACCGGCGCGGTGCAGCAGCATCGCGAGCGCCAGGGCCACCAGCACGTGCAAGGGCACCTGCAGCACGGTGAACACGAGGGTGTTGGTCATCGCCAGCGCGATCTTGGGGTCGCTGAACAGGGTCGCGTAGTTGGCGAACCCGACCAGGTGCGGGTCGTTGATGACGTCGTAGTCGGTGAACGAGAGGTACGCACTGTAGAGCAGCGGCCAGGCTGTGAACACGAGGAACCCGACCAGCCAGGGACTCACAAACAGCAGCGCGGATGCCGTGTTGCGCCGCCGTGCGCGGGCCTGCGAGCGCCGCCGCTGCGGGCTCGGTGCCCCGACCCGCGCCGGGGCCGCGACCGTCGACGCCGCGGTGCTCATTTCTTCTGCTCGCCCCATGCGGCCCAGGCGTCGTCGAGCGCCTTCTGCGCCACCTTCTGGGCACCTGCCATGGCCTGTTCGGGCGTGGCCTGTCCGTTGAGCACCGAATTGACGGCATCCTGCCACGCCGTCGTGAACTCGGCGTCGGCAGGGTTGGCCGGCAGCGAGAACGCGGCCTTGTTCGCCTCGTACATGTCGGCGACGGCGGTGTCCCAGGGCTCGCCGCCCGAGGTGACCATCTTCTGCACGATGGCGTCGGCCTCGGCGTTGCCGGTGAGGATGCCGGTGAACGGCTTGTGGTCCTTCTCGCGCGCCGTCAGCCGCGCGTTCGCGGCGGCCTTCCAGGCGTCCACCGACGTCATCACCCGCGCCCAGCGGCACGCCGCCTTGGGGTTCTTCGCGCCCTTCGGAATCGCCCACGCCGAGCCGGACGCGAAGGCGATGGTCGCGCCCTGGCGGTCGCGCACGGTGTCGAACGCCATCGGCGCCTTCGGCGAGACCTCGTTGAGGGTGTTGATGTACCACTGCTCCATCGGCATCGCACCGAGCACGTTCGTGGCGAACTGGTTGCCCTTGCCGAAGAAGTCGGCCGAGTCGCGGTAGGCCTTGACCGCGCTGAAACCGCCCTGCTCGTCGTACACCGACACCGCCCAGGTCAGCGCCTCGACCACCTTGGGGTCGTCGAGCTGCGCCTTCTTGCCGTCGGCCGAGATCAGGTCGGCGCCGTTGGCCTTTGCCCACAGCGGCAAGAACTCGGGCAGCTTGGTGTCGACGCCGATGACCTGAAGCTTGCCGTTCTGCTTCTTCATCAGCTTCGTCGCGGCGGCACTCATCGCCGACCAGTCCGAGCCGTCGACGTCGTCGAGGGTGAGTCCGGCGGCCTTCAACAGCGCGGCGTTCGCCATCGTCACCTGCACCGTGTTGAATTCGGGGATGCCGTAGACGTGGCCGCCGAGGGTGACCTGCGCCAGCGCCGAGGGCACATACATCTTGGTGTCGATGTCTTCGCCGGCGATGCAGTCCTCCAGCGGCAGGATGGCGCCGCGCGCGGCGAGCGACCCGATCTGGCTGCGGTTCGCGTACACCAGGTCGGGCGGGCTGCCGGTGGCGACCGCCGAGAGGAACTGCTGCAGGTCGAGATCGCCCTCGGTGAGCTTCACCGAGACGGCGCCGAGGGCCTTCTTCGCCAGGTCCATGCGCGACGTGGCGACCTCATCGACGCCCGAGAAGCCCATCACGTGCAGCGTTCCGTCGAGGGTCGCGGTGCGCGAGTAGTCGACCTTCTGCGTCGGCCCGCCACCGGTGCCGACCGCGCAGCCGACCGCGGTCGCCGCCAGCACCGCGCACAGTCCCACCGCCCCGATCGTCCGCGTGGTCTTGCGCGTCGCTCTGGCCATCGTGCACCTCCGTCGCCGCCCCGCTTCGAAGTGGGCGGGCGGATTGCACGCTAGGCGGCGCGGGTTAGGGCCGCGCAGAGGCTTGATCCCCCCGGTGTCGCGGCGTACAATCGCGCGGCCGGGCGGGTTGCACGCCGATCGGCGCGTGTCAAGCCCCAGTCATCCGGAGGCCTGTCCGGGGCAGGCTGCTCCGGGAGGTACGAGATGGATCATCGCGTCGAGCTGGTGCGCCTGGGTGAGGGTGCCTGGCGGTTGTGCGATCGGAGCGTGCCGGAGCACGATGCCGGCAGCGTGCTCGCCTACATCGAAGAGGGACGCTTCGGCGTCGACGTGGTCTGGCTGTGCGAGAGCCATGCCCCCTCGCGCTTTCCGACCCTCGATGACGTCGTGGCCGCGGCATCCCGCATGCTCGCCGGTGCGCGCTCGTCGGGCCCGCGCCGCCCGGTGATGATCCCGCACCACCCGCCGCTGCCGCACTGAGTCGGCGGCGTCGGTGTGCGGGGCGCCACAGACGGGAACCGAACGCGCGGGAGCGAGGACGAGTGGCGTCGGAAGGGGAGTGCGCGTCGGGCAGGCGGCGGTCGGTGCCGCGGTCAGGAGTCGTCGTCCGACACGCCCACCGCGTGCACGACCTGCGAGGCATCCTCTTGCACATCCTCCGGGGCGGTGTCGATGTGCTCGGCGATCAACATGATGCCGCCCGACGAGTTCGCCGAATTGGCGAGGTCTTCGATCCACTTTCGGCTCAGGGGCGGCGTCTCGGGCTCGTCGAACACGAACCGCAACGGGATCGACGGATGCAGCCAGATCGTGCTGCGCCCACGGGGCTCATCGTCGGGGTGCTGCCATGAGACGGTGAAGCTCTCGCCGCGGCGCAGCTTGGTCGCGATGACCACTTTCAGGTGTGCCAGGGCACGATCTTCGATGTGGATGGGGGTCGCCGACCCGCCGTAATAGATGGTGCCCATGCGCTCATCCTAGGCCCGCGCGCCACAGTCCCGGCGCGCCATCGACTCGGCCCGTGCGCCACGGCCTCGGACCGCACGCGACCCAGCCCCGCGGGCGGCAGTCCAGCCTCGCACGGCCGCACCGCCGTCGCGCGAGAGCACCGCGGCCGCACTCGCCGAACGCCTGCCGGTGCTATGCCTGCTGACGCTGGTACGAACCGGTCGCCGCGTCGTCCTCGTCGTCGGCGTACTCGTCCGCCCACTTGTCGACGTACGCGTCCTCGCCACCCTCGTGGTGCCCGAGCTCGCGCTCGAGCGCCGAGAAGTTCACGTTGTACGTGTCGTACTTGAGTTCACGGGCGATCTTGGTGTGCTTCGCCTTCTGACGGCCACGCCCCATGCGAGACCCCCTTATATCAAGTCGCGGGCAGCTGGTGGGCCCGACGCGTTCACGAATCCGGCCTTCAAACCGGTAAGAGTAGCATTCAGGATAACACGCGGGGTGATGACCGGCCGGGTCGCACGGCGGTCGCATGCGACGCCCCCACGGGAGGTGAGCGGGTATATGTCCGACGAGGCATCCGACGCGCCGCACGAGGGCGGCGCACCCGAACAAGGGCTGCCCGGTGCGGGTCTGCCCGGTGCCGGGCTGCCTAGTGCTGATCTTCCCGGCGCGGATCTGACCGATGACGCGCTGACCGGTGCGGTCATCGTCGGGGTGGTGCCCGGCGAGCCCCCGCGGGTGGTCAAAGAAGCCGCGCGTCACGCGAAGGCGTTCGGCGCCCCGCTGGTGGTGGTGAACGTCGACGTCACCCGGTTCGTGGCGTACGAAGACCCCGACGGCACCGTGCAGACCGCGCCGGTCGACCTCGCCCTGGTCGGCCGTGAGAACGAGCGCCGGCAGGTGGTCGCCGAGGTGACCGAGGCGCTCACCGGCAGCGAGCTGACCTGGGCGCTGCGCGAGCTGGTGGGCGATCCGGCCCTGGCCATGAAACAACTCGCCGAGAAGCTTCGTGCCCGCCTGCTCGTGGTCGGCACCCGCAAGCGCGGTTTCGGCGAATCGATCCGGGAGTTCTTCACCGGGTCGGTCGCCGTGCGCCTCGCGCACCGGCAGACCCGCCCGGTGCTCGTCGTGCCGATCGGCGAGATGGTCGCCGACGACGAAGACTTCCCCTGGTGACACCGCCCCGGTCACGCAGCGTCCGCTGTCGGCACTGGACACGTCGCGTCGGCTGACACGGGTACGCCTCAGCCGCGCAGACCGCGGGTGAGTGCGCGCGCCGCCTCGTCCAGGGCACGGTCGAGCTCGTCGACCACGGCCGCGGTCAGTTCGCCGCCGCGCGCCACGTGCGTGCGCAGATCGGAGCGCACCCGCGCGCGGAACGCGTTGACCGTGGCATCCGCCCGCTGCAGCTGCACCCGGCTGCGCACCCGCACGTCGTCGCTCGGCCCGGGGGCGGGGCGGGATGCCGCGTGCCGCTCCGCGGCTGCGGCCGCGGCCAGATCGGCTCGCAGGCTCTTCATGGCGTCGCGCACGCTCGAGCGCACCTCGTCGGCGATGAGTCGCACCGAGTCGGCCAGGCCCGCCTCGATGCCCTCGAGCTCGTCGGCGCGGGCGGCCACCTCGGCGCGCCCGGCGTCGGTGATCGCATAGACGGTCTTGCGTCCGTCGACGGTCTTGGTGACCAGCCCCTCCTCTTCGAGCTTGGCCAGGCGCGGATAGATCGTGCCGGCGCTCGGGGTGTACGTGCCGCCGGTGCGGTCCGACAGCGCCTGCATCAGGTCGTAGCCGTGCCGGGGCGACTCGTCGAGCAGGCTGAGCAGGTACAGCCGCAGGTCGCCGTGCGAGAAGACGGCGGGCATCAGCGCTGCTCCCCGTCCGCGCCGGGCTCGCCGGGTGTGCCGGCGGCGCTCGCCGGGCGGCGCATCACGGTGGTGTCTCCCGACACCGAGTTCGTGCGCACGTCGGCGAAGACGCCCGAGAGCTCGCCGACCGAGCCGGTGAAGTTCGTGGTCAGGCCGTTGCCCGAGCGCACCGTGCCGTCCACGACGACCCGTCCACTCACCGAGCGCACGGCGTAGTTCACGGCGAGGTCGTCGTCCAGGCGCACGGTCGCGTCGCCGCTGACCGTGTTGAGCGAGATCTGGTGCACCTCGCCGGTCGAGTCCACGAGCATCCCACCCGAGACGGTGTCGATGAGGGTCTTGCGGATGCGCCCGGTCGCGGCCACGTCGCCCGACACGCTGTTGGCCGACAGCTCGCCGACCAGCTCGCGCACCTGCACATCGCCCGAGACGGCGTTGACGGTGAGGTTGCCGACCAGGCCGTCGGCGATGACATCGCCCGAGACGGTGTTCAGCTTGACGTCGTGATGGATGCCGCTGATCAGCGCGCTCGCGCTGACCACACCGAGGGTGAGGGCGATGCTGCGGGGGACGGCGACGCTGACCTCGGCCTTGGGCCCGCCGGAGCCGAAGTTGCGGAAGACGTCGAGGAAGTTGTCCCACCGCAGCTGCGGGTGGTCGATCTCGACGACGTCGCCGGTGACCTCGATGCGCAGGTCTTTGCCGGTCACGGCGTGCACCTCGATGCGCAGGCCGGGCTCGTCGTGCGCGACGACGTCGACCTGGCCGCCGATGAGGCCGATCTTGAGCTTGCGGGCGTCGTCGATGTCGATGACGCGCGTCTGTCCGGGCTGGATGAGCCACTTCTCCAGGGTCATGGGGTGCTCCTCTGTGGTGGGGCCGTTGGTTGATCACGATATATCGCGTGTGGCCACTGTAACACGATATATCGCGACGACGCCACTGTGGCGTAAGGCTGTCCGAGCGGGGCGAGCTGGGTCGAGCGGGTCGAGCGGGTCGGAAAGCCCGGCGCGGGCGGGGCCGGAAAGCCCGGCGCGGGTGGGTCGGGGCGCCGGGCGCGGGCGCGGTTGACTTTGACGCAGCGTCAACCTCTAGCGTGGGCCGTGTCAGAGAGGAGGAGGGGCATGGAGTGGTCGATCCAGCAGGTCGCGCGGCTCGCCGGCACCACCAGCCGCACGCTGCGTCACTACGACGACATCGGACTGCTGCCGCCGACGCGCATCGCGCCCAACGGGTACCGGCACTACGACGAGACCGCGCTCGTGCGCCTGCAGCGCATCCTGCTGCTGCGCGAGCTCGGCCTCGGGCTGCCGCAGATCGCCGACGTGCTGGCGCGGCAACGCAGCGAGGTCGACGCGCTCACCGCGCATCTCGGCCTGCTGCGGCAGGAGCAGCAGCGCCTTCAGCGGCAGATCGCCGCCGTCTCTTCGACCATCGATGCATTGAAAGGAGGTGATTCACCCATGGCAGAGAACATGTTCGACGGATTCGACCACACGCAGTACGAGGACGAGGTCACCGAGCGCTGGGGCGCCGATGCGTACGCGCAGAGCGACCGCTGGTGGCGCGGCATGACCGCGGCCGAGCGTGAGGCGTGGCAGCAGCGCGTGGCGCAGCTGCAGGCCGACTGGCAGGATGCTGCGGCCCGCGGCATCCGTCCCGATGCGCCCGAGGCGCAACAGCTGGCGGCGCGCCACGTCGCGTGGTTGCGCGGCATCCCGGGCACGCCCGCCGGCACCCCCGGCGGCGACCTGGTCGGCTACCTGCTCGGTCTCGGCGAGATGTACGTCGCCGACCCGCGGTTCGCCGCCGCCTACGGCGGCGTCGAGGGTGCGACGTTCGTGCGCGATGCGCTGCGTTCGTACGTCGAGGCGCAGCTGTAGACCCGTGGGCCGGGTGCACACGGCCCACGGGCACCTACCCTGGAGGGGTGACCGATCCCGTCGCCTTTCTGCGCGCGTGCGAGCTGGGCACGCGCGTCACCGTGCGCCGCCGCATCGATGGCGGCTGGAGCGACGCACTCGGCTACCTGCGTGAGCGCACCGACACCGGGTGCGTGGTCGAGACCCGGCGCGGCCCGGTCGCCGTGCCGTGGGATGCGGTGACCCATGCCATCCGCGTGCCCGAGCCGCCGCCGCGCCGCGGCCCGCGGCATCCGTGCTGATGACGTCATCACCAACACACCGGCCCGTCGATGACCCTGGCCACCGTTGGATCGACCGGTTCGGGCTCAGCGCCGTTCGTGCACGAACCGCGGCCGGCCGGCGAGGATGCCGAACACGAGGATCCCGACGGTGACGATCAGCAGCGCCAACAGCGGGCCGTCCCACGAGCCGGTGGCGTCGTGCAGGATGCCGACGAGGATGGGGCCGAACGCGGCGAGCAGGTAGCCCACCGACTGCGCCATGCCCGACAGCGACGCCGCGTGCAGATGGTTGCGGGTGCGCAGCCCGAACAGGGAGAGGGCGAGGGTGATCGACGCGCCGCCCGAGGCGCCGAGCAGGATCACCCACACGATGCCCCAGCCGGGCAGCAGCAGCTGGCCGCCGATGCCGGCGAAGGCGAGCACCGCGGCCACGGCGGCCAGTGCACTCTGCGCGCGCAGCCGATGCAGCAGGGCGGCGGCGCTGAGGCTCCCCGCGATGCCGAGGGTCTGGAACACGAACTGGTGCCAGCCGGCCGCCGCCGGCGACAGGCCGTCGTGCTGTTCGATCGCCGGCCACCAGGTGATCGCCGTGTAGTAGATCGTCGACTGCAGTCCGAGGTACAGCGTCACCGTCCACGCCAGCGGCGACGACCACATGGTGCCGATGTGGGCGGGATCGGCCGGGGCGTCGCTGTCGGCGACGGCACCGGCATCCGCCGCCCGCTGCGCCGAGGTGTGCCGCGCGCGCAGCGCGGGCAGGAACACGGCGAACCCGATCAGCGCCAGTGCCGCCCACACCCCGAGCGACAGCCGCCATCCCGCCGCGCTCGCGCCCGCGATCGGCACCGCAAGGCCCGCCGCCACCGCGGCCACCCCGCTCTGCAGGGCGGAGTAGATGCCCGTCATCGGGCCGACCCGGGTCGGGTATTCGCGTTTGACCAGGGCCGGCAGCAGAACGTTGATCATGGCGATCGCCGCGCCCAGGATGCCGGTTCCCGCCCAGATCGCGCCGGGCAGCGGCACCGACCGCAGCACGATCGCGGCCGCCAGCACCAGCAACGAGCCGGCGAGCGACCACTCCAGTCCGATGCGGCGCGCGATCGTCGGGGCGACCGGCGAGATCACCGCGAACCCGATCACCGGCAAGGCGACGAGAAAGGATGCCGCGGCCCCGCCGATGCCCAGATCCGTGCGGATGTCGGCCATCACCGGCCCGACCGACGTGATGCCGGCGCGCAGGTTCGCGGCCAGCAGCAGCACGCCGGCGAGCATCAGTCCGGCACGGACCGTGCGGTCGCTGCGCGCGGGTGAGGGCGTCGGGACCGCGGGCATGGGTTCAGGCTATGCCTGCAGCCCGGCACCCGACGAATCGCCGCGATCGTCGGCGCGCAGCACCGACAGCCGCAGCCGCGCGGTGCCCAGATGCAGGGTGTTCACGGTCGCCGCGGCCGATGCCGCGCCGACGAAGACACGGCACCGGGGGCACGCAACGGTGCGCGCTCCGGTGCCGTGTGGGGCGGGATGCCTCCGGCCGCGCCTCAGGTGCGGTTGCGGCCGCTGATCACCCGGAACAGGAAGGCGATCAGGGCGATCACGCCGATGATCAGGGCGACCCACAGCAGCCAGTGCAGCGCGGCGTTGAGCCCGCTGAAGATCGCGACGATGATCGCGATCACGATGATGATGATCAGGGCGATGTTCATGGGGCACTCTCCTTGTCTGCCGGCGCGGGTCGTCGCGCGGACACAACACACACTGGCAAACACCACGCCCGCCCGGCAAGGGGTTGACGCCCGGTCCGCCGCGATGGTACCGGGCCAGGTCCGTAGCACGCACGACGCGGAAGTCAACCCCCTGTGGCCGGATGCCGCACCGCCCTACGGTCGTGGCACGAGCAAGGAGGAGTCATGCCCCGAGGACGCGCATCCAACAGCCTGAAGGACCCCGACCTCTACGAGGACCTGCGCAAGGAGGGCGCCTCGAAAGAGAAGGCCGCCCGCATCTCGAACGCCTCTGCGGCGCAAGGCCGCAGCACCGTCGGCCGCCGCGGCGGCAAGGCCGAGGACTACGAGGACCGCACCGTCGCCGAGTTGCGCACGCGCGCCAAAGAGCTCGGCCTGCACGGATACTCGGGCAAGAAGAAGTCCGAGCTCATCTCCATGATCCGCAACCACTGACCCCCATGGTGCGCGTCCACCGCGCGCATCCCCACCGGGACCCCGGGATCCGTCGCATCGCGGCGGGGTCGGGGTTCCGGTTCGTCGATGCCCGCGGCAACCCCGTCGACGCCGTCGCCCGCGCCCGCATCGACGCACTCGTCATCCCGCCCGCCTGGACGGATGTCTGGATCAGCGCCGACCCGGTCGGACACATCCAGGCGGTCGGCACCGACGACGCCGGCCGACGGCAGTACATCTACCACCCCGCGTGGACCGCCCGTCGCGAGCGCGGCAAGTTCGCCCGCGCGCTCGCGCTCGCCGAGGCGCTGCCGGGCATCCGCGGCCAGGTCACCCGCGCCCTGCGCGCGCCCGACATCACGCGGGAACGCGTGCTCGCGGCGGCGATCCGGATGCTGGATGCCGGTGCCCTGCGCATCGGCGGCGAACAGTATCTCACCGCCCACGGCAGCCACGGCCTGGTGACGCTGCAGTGTCGGCACGCGCGTGTGGACGAGGCATCCGTGCGCCTGGCCTTTCCTGCCAAGAGCGGACAGCGCATGGAGGTGACCGTCGACGACCCCGACCTGGTCGCGCTGCTGGCCGAGTTGATCCGCGGACGACCACGCGCGCCGCTGCTCGCCTACCGCCGCGGCCGGCGCCGGGTGCCGATCCGCTCCCGCGACGTCAACGGCGAGCTCGCGCGGCTGAGCGGCGGCCGGTTCACCGCCAAGGACTTCCGCACCCTGCGCGGCACGATCGCCGCGGCGCAGGCGCTCGCGCTGCACGACCACGTCGACGGCGCCCGCGGCCGCGCGCAGGCCGAGCGCCTCGCCGCCGAAGCTGCAGCCGAGGTGCTCGGCAACACGGTCGCGGTGGCCAGGCGCAGCTACATCGACCCGCGCGTGTTCGAGCGGTTCGA
Source organism: Microbacterium luticocti DSM 19459 (assembly GCF_000422405.1). Taxonomy (GTDB): domain Bacteria; phylum Actinomycetota; class Actinomycetes; order Actinomycetales; family Microbacteriaceae; genus Microbacterium; species Microbacterium luticocti. The sequence continues at coordinate 431,795 of NZ_AULS01000002.1, read as the reverse complement.
GCGCGGCCGCCTGCTCGAACTGGACGGGTCACCCGAGGCGGCGCTGGTGCGCCTGCTGCGCTGAGATCGGTTCGCAGCGGCCGTCGCCCCGCGCCGCGTGAACACCGTGACAGCGGCCCGCACGGTGTACACATTCCGACGTGGAATACTGAGCGCGGCGCGGCCGCTGGCCGTGGCATCCCGCCCCTGAATCCGCCCGAGGGTATTCGTGTCGAAGCTCGCCGTCCTCAGTCTGCGCAACCGTGCGCTCATCGCGCTCGTGACGATCGTCGCCGCCGTGTTCGGCTCGCTCGCGCTCGTGAACCTGAAACAGGAACTGATCCCGTCGATCGAGTTCCCGCAGCTGGTGGTCATCTCGAATTACCCGGGTGCGTCGCCCACCGTGGTCGAGACCGACGTGTCCACCCCGATCGAGCAGGCCATCCAGGGCGTGCCGGGGCTGGAGAAGACCAGCGCCACCAGCACGACGAACTCGTCGATCGTGCAGGCCCAGTTCACCTACGGCACGAACCTCGCCGGCGCCGAACAGAAGATCGACCTGGCGATCAGCCGCATCAAGAGCACCCTGCCCGACGGTGTCGACCCGAACGTGGTCTCGGCGTCGATCGACGACTTCCCGGTCATCCAGCTGGCCGTCACCGGCTATGACGACGAGCAGAAGACCCAGGCGGTGCTCGAGTCCACCATCGTCCCCGACCTGCAAGATCTGCCCGGCGTGAACGCCGCGCAGATCGTCGGCGGCCGCGGGCAGCGGGTGACCATCACGCCCGACACCGACAAGCTGGCTGAGGCCGGGTTCACGACGCAGTCGATCACCGACGCGCTGGCGCAGAACGGCATGCTGTTCCCCGGCGGCGACATCACCTCGGGGCAGCAGACCCTCACCGTACAGACCGGCACCAAGCTCGACGCCGTGAAACAGGTCGCCGACCTGCCGCTCGTGCCCACGGCATCCGTCGCGCCCGCCGGCCCCGGGTCGGGCGCCGCGCCGAAACCTGCCACGGTCACGACCATCGCCGACGTCGCGAAGGTCGTGCTCGAGCAGGACCCGGTCACCACCATCTCGCGTGTGGACGGCAAGGCCGCGCTGACCCTCGCGATCACCAAGCTGCCGTCGGCGAACACCGTCGACGTGTCGAAGGCCGTGCGCGCCGCGCTGCCCGACCTTGCGCACAAACTCGACGGCGCCACCTTCACGGTCGTGTTCGACCAGGCCCCCTACATCCAGCAGTCGATCGACTCGCTCGCGCAAGAGGGTCTGCTGGGCCTCGTGTTCGCGGTGATCATCATCCTGATCTTCCTGCTGTCGGTGCGCTCGACCCTGGTCACCGCGATCTCGATCCCGACCAGCGTGCTCATCACCTTCATCGGCATCCAGGCGTTCGGCTACTCGCTGAACATCCTCACCCTGGGGGCGCTGACCATCGCGATCGGACGCGTCGTCGACGACTCGATCGTGGTGATCGAGAACATCAAACGCCACTACGTCGACGGCGCCGACAAACGCGAGGCGATCACCCGTGCCGTGCGCGAGGTCGCCACCGCCGTGTCGGCGTCCACGATCACGACCGTCGCGGTCTTCTTGCCGATCGCGTTCGTCGGCGACATGACCGGCGAGCTGTTCCGGCCGTTCGCCCTCACCGTCACCATCGCGATGGCCGCGTCGCTGCTGGTCGCGCTCACCATCGTGCCGGTGCTCGCCTACTGGTTCCTGCGGCCCGGCAAAGCGGTGACGGATGCCGCGGGCCGCGCCGTCGATCCGGAATCGCCCGACGCCCCGCCCTCCCGGCTGCAGAAGGCGTACCTGCCGATCTTGCGCTGGACGCTGAAGCACTCGTGGATCACGGTGCTGCTGGCGCTGCTGGTGCTCGGCGGCACGGTCGGGCTCGCCCCGCAGATGAAGACGAACTTCCTCGGCGATTCGGGGCAGAACACGTTCACCATGACCCAGGACCTCGGGCCGGCGGCATCCCTTCACGCTCAAGACGCCGCCGCGCAGAAGGTCGAAAAGGCGTTGCAGGGCGTGTCGGGCATCCAGACCGTGCAGGTGTCGATCGGTTCGAGCGGCTCGTCGCTGCGCGACGCGTTCGCCGGCGGCGGCAGCGGGGTCACGTATTCGATCACCACCGACCCCGACGCCGACCAGCAGCGGGTGCGCGACGATGTGCGGGCCGCCGTCGCCGGGCTGACCGACGTCGGCGAGCTGACCGTGTCGGCCTCGGAGGGGCTCGGGTCCAGTGACGTCGAGATCGACGTGACCGCACCCGACGGCGCCACCCTGAGTGCGGCCACCGACGCCGTGGTCGACGCGGTGAAAGGCAAGAAGGGCATCGGCCAGGTGACCACGAACCTCGCCGCCGCGCTGCCGTACATCGCCGTCGACGTCGACCGCGACAAGGCCGCGCGGCGAGGGCTCAGCGAGGTCGCCGTCGGCAGCCTGGTCTCGCACACGATGCGCCCGCAGTCGATCGGCACGGTCGAACTCGACGGCACCGGCGTGACCGTGTACCTGGCGGCGTCGAGCGTGCCCGATTCGATCGACGCACTGAAGGCGCTGAAGGTGCCCACCGCCACCGGTACGGTGCGCCTGGACAGCATCGCGACCGTGACCCGCACCGACGGACCGACGTCGATCTCGACGCAGCGCGGGGTGCGCACCGCGACGGTGACGGTGTCGCCGTCGACCGATGATCTGACCGCGGCCTCGGCCACCATCGACGAGGCACTCGCATCCGCTGACCTGCCCGAGTCGGCGAACGCGTCGATCGGCGGCGTGCTCTCGCAGCAGACCACCGCGTTCGGCCAGCTGGGTCTGGCGATGCTCGCGGCGATCCTGATCGTCTACATCGTGATGGTGGCGACGTTCCGTTCGCTGCGGCAGCCGCTGCTGCTGCTGGTGTCGGTGCCGTTCGCGGCCACCGGGGCGATCCTGCTGCAGATCGCAACGGGCGTGCCGCTGGGTGTGGCATCCCTCATCGGTGTGCTCATGCTGATCGGCATCGTGGTGACGAACGCGATCGTGCTCGTCGACCTGGTGAACCAGTACCGCGAGAAGGGGCTCAGCGCCCATGATGCGGTGATGGCGGGCGGCTCGAGGCGGCTGCGGCCGATCCTGATGACGGCGCTGGCGACCATCTTCGCGTTGACCCCGATGGCGCTGGGGATCACCGGGCACGGCGGGTTCATCTCGCAGCCGCTGGCGATCGTCGTGATCGGCGGCCTGGTGTCGTCGACCGTGCTGACGCTGCTGGTGCTGCCCACGCTGTACAACCTCGTCGAGGGTGCGCGTGAGCGGCGGGCTGCACGCCGGGCGTCGGGTAGGCGGGCGGCCGTCGACGAGAGCGGGGCGATGGATGCCACCGGACCCGCCGTGCCCGACACGACGGTCGCAGGCTCGGCAGAGGCGGCGGTCACCGTGGAGCAGGGTGCGGATGTCGCCGGAGCCGGCGCCGCGGCGGGTTCGGTCGGTGGGTTGCCGGCGGCGGCGCCGGTGCACCAAGAGACCGCCGACGAGCCGCGGCGGCGCAGGCGGCGCTGAGCGCTTCGCCGCCGCGTGGCCGTGCACAGTGCGCTGTGCAGGCAGAACGAGAACAGCGCCACCCAGCCGAACACCAGCACGAACGCGATTAGCTCGAACGCGGCCAGTGAGATGAGTTCGAAGAGGCGCAGCACGACCAGCGGGATGAGCACGGATGCCACAGCCGCGGTGATGCGCAGCAGACCCGGCGAGTGGTGGCGGCGACGGATCGCGACGACGGTGAGCATGCCGAGGAACGAGAGCATGATGCCCGAGGCGGCCCGCTCGTGCCAGAAGCCGTTGACGTTGACCGGAATCAAGCCGACCGCCGACAAGTGCAGGCCCGCCGAGACCATCAGCACGCTGAACGACCGCGACCGGCTGACGCCGCGCAGCTCTTGCAGGCGGCGCAGGTCGGCCCCCAGGCGGCAGGCGAGCACGACGATCATCAGGCCGGCGGCGAGCATGGTGAGGTTGAACGCATGGCCCGAGAAGTCGTCGAGGGTGCCCAGTTCGCTGAAGGCGGTGCGCCACCAGCCGTGCACGGTGGTGGTCGACATCGACAGCGCGGTGCCGGCAGCGAGCACGGCGATGGCCACCAGGGCGAGTGCGGGGCCGGTCTGCAACCGCCGCAGGTCGGGTCGCGGCAGGCGGAGGGCGCGCGGAAGAGAGGACTGCGGGAGGAGTGCGAGCGTCGTCATCGGGTACCACGGTTCTCGGGGCGCCCTGAGACATCCCGGACCCCCGGCTCCCCAGCCTCCGGTACCTCATGGCGCCGGATGCAGATCTTGCCAGCCCCCAGCGCGACGGTCACCCGTCGAGTCGATAGTATTCCGCTTTCGCTGTGAAGCGGGAGTGGGATGTTCCCGCAGCGGAATACGGCACGCCGGGTGTGGGGTGAGTTCACAGCGTGCACCGGTACTGTCGGAGGGTCGGTTCAGGACACCGTCGCGCATGCGGCGGATGGGTTTGTGAGTCCAGGGGCCGATGGTGAGCGCCGATCGGTGCACATGACCATCACAGGAATGGCCCCGGCCGACGGTGTTCCGGGTTACTCGGGCGCGCGCCCGAGCTCGCTCTTGTGCGACAGAACCCAGAAGGACACCCCGTGCCCAAGAACAAGAAGCCCGCGGGCGGGCGCCCCGCCGCCAACTTCGACCCGCGTTACGGCAAGCGCCGGCCCGGCGAGTCGTCGTCCGGCACCGCCGGCAGCCGCAGCCCGGGTCACCGCGGGCACCGTCCCGCCGAGACCGAGGGCGGCAAGCGCCGGTGGAGCGCGCAGGAGCGCGCCGGTCGCGCCGAGGCCCGAGCCATCCGCGACCATCGCGGCGCGCGCCCGGCCCGCGCAGACGACGAGCGCCGCACCCGCCCGTGGGACGAGCGCCCGCGTCGCTTCGAGGACCGACCTGCTCGTCGGGTCGATGAGCGCCCCCGACGCGACGATGACCGGCCTGCACGTCGATTCGAGGACCGGCCTGCGCGTCGGTTCGAGGACCGGCCTGCGCGTCGGTTCGAGGAGCGGCCTGCGCGTGCACCCCGCTCCGAGGACGGACGCCGGGGGTTCGATGACCGCCCGGCCCGTCGCTTCGAGGACAGGTCCGCGCGTGCGGATGATCGGTCTGAGCGCCGGTTCGAGGATCGCCCCGCACGCCGGTTCGAGGACCGGCCGCGTCGCTCCGATGACCGTCCGGCCCGAGCGCCCCGTGGCGTTGGCAACCGCACCCGGAACCACGACGACCGGCCGGGGCGGTCCGACGATGCGCCCCGTCGGTTCGATGACCGTCCGGCCCGCGCGCCGCGCCGGTTCGAGGACGGACCGCACCGCTTCGACGATCGCCCGCGTCGCGCGGATGCCCGGCCTGCCCGCCGGTTCGACGACCGCACCGACCGCCACCACGACGCCCCACGCGGGCGTGATGCGGTCGCCGAGCAGCGCATCGACGTCGTGCACGAGCGGCTCGAAGCCCAAGCGGTGCAGGCGGATGCCGGGTCCACGGCATCGTTCGCCGACCTGGGTCTCGGCCAGAACATCGTGAAGACCCTCGCCGAGCTGGGGGCGCAGCATCCGTTCCCCATCCAGGCCGCGACCACCCCGGCGATCCTCGCCGGCAAGGACGTGCTCGGCCGCGGACGCACCGGATCGGGCAAGACGATCGCGTTCGGCGCGCCGCTGGTCGAGTCCCTGCTGCGCGCCCGGGCCGGCCGCACGCGCGACTTCGGCCGGGCTCCGCAGGCGATCATCCTCGCTCCCACGCGCGAGCTGGCCCTGCAGATCGACCGCACCGTGCAGCCGATCGCGCGCTGCGTCGGCCTGTTCACCACGCAGATCTACGGCGGCGTGCCGCAGGGCCGTCAGATCGGTGCGCTGCGCAAGGGCGTCGACATCGTCATCGGCACACCTGGGCGCATCGAAGACCTGATCGATCAGGGTCGCCTCGACCTCTCCGAGGTGCGCATCGCGGTGCTCGACGAGGCCGACCACATGTCTGAACTGGGCTTTCTCGAGCCGATGCAGCGCATCCTGCGTCAGGTGCCCGCCGGCGCGCAGAAGCTGCTGTTCTCGGCCACGCTCGACCGTGAGGTCGCCGCGCTGGTCGACGAGTTCCTGGTCGACCCGGCCGTGTACGAGGTCGAGGGCGAAGACCAGGACTCGGGCACCATCGACCACCGCGTGCTCGTGGTCGACCACCGCGACAAGGCCGAGATCCTGTCGGCGCTGGCCGCACGCGAGGGCAAGACGCTTGTGTTCTCACGCACCCGTGCCTACGCCGAGATGCTCGCCGAACAGTTCGACGAGGCCGGCCTTCGCGCGGTCGCCCTGCACGGCGACCTCAACCAGGCCAAGCGCAGCCGCAACCTGCAGCGGCTGACCTCGGGCAAGGCCGACGTGCTGGTGGCCACGGATGTCGCAGCCCGCGGCATCCACGTCGACGACATCGACCTCGTGATCCAGGCCGACCCGCCCGCGGAGTACAAGACGTACCTGCATCGGGCCGGGCGCACCGGTCGCGCCGGCAACGCCGGAACCGTGGTGACCCTGATCACCCACCAGCGCCGGCGCAAGATGGCCGAGATGCTCGAGCACGCCGAGATCCGTGCGCCGTTCGTCGACGTGCGTCCCGGCGACGACCTCATCGAGCAGCTGCGCGCCGGCTCGACCGCGCGCGACGAGTAGGCGGCACCGGTGCGCGCCGGGGAGATGCCCGGCGCACACCGGCGCGGGTATTCCCCGCCGCCGTCGGTCGAAGTCGGCTACTACGAGCGTGACACGACCCACGTCCGACCTGACTCGATCCACGTCCGACCTGACACGATCCACGTCCGACCTGACTCGTCCATGTCCGACCTGACTCGTGCCACGTCCGACCTGACTCGTGCCACTTTCGGTGGTCTGGTCCCCGCGCCGCCTTGTGATCGTTGGTTTCTCGGGGTTCTTGGTGCTCGCATGGGGCACTAAGTCGTGGGGCACTAAGTCTGGTCCGTGGATGACTCTGGTGGAATCGTTCGTGCGGCGTGTGAAGACCGCGTCCGGGCCGACGGCGGTGCAGATCCAGCAGAAGCGCCGGCCCGCATTCCGCGGGCGCCGACCGGGGCCTCCGGGCCTCCCGGGTACGCGCGCCCCCGTCCCCGCCCCGAGTCGGCCCCCGATGCCTGCCCTCGCCCCGGGCCCGCCGCCGCCCCGGGCCGGCCCCCGATGCCCGCCGCGTGCACAACTGCGGGGATTTTCGGCGACACGCCGAGGGCGGGTGCCGTTGCTGCGGCGTGTCGTGCACGATCCCCGCAGTTGTGCACGGCCCAGCATCGCCGACATCCGTCGCAGGCGATCTCGTCACGGTTTCCGCCCGTACGATCGCCGCCTGTCTACGGCACGCGCAGTTCTTTGATGGGTCCCCGCCGCCTGGCGGCTCGGGCTGAGGAGCCGGATATGCCCGGCGCACACCGGGTGCGGGTATTCCGCCCCGGGCGATACTCTGCCAGGATGGCGCGCGTGTCCCACCGCTTGTCCGCCCTGGTGGCCGCCGTCGTCGGCGCCCTGGTCGCCGGGGCACTGGCGGCCCTGCCTGCGGCTGCCGCACCGGCATCCGTCGCCGACGTGGATGCCGGCACGACGAGCCTGAACGGCTATCGCAGCGTCGCCTACTACGGCGGCTGGCAGGCGACGGGCGGCGCGAAGGCGACGCTCAAGCGCCTGTTCGTCGGCAGCGCGACCTCGCGCAACATCACCCATCTCGACTACGCGTTCGGCAACATCGCCGGGTCGCAGCAGGCGCTGGACGACGCCCGCCGCGCCGGCGCACAGGGACTGGACGATACCCGGCCGTACACCTGTTTCGCGTCGGATGCCGCAGCCGGCCCAGCCGGTCAGACCGAGGCCGCCGGGTCGGCGCGCGACGACTTCGTACGCACGTACTCGGCCGCCGACTCGGTGCTGGGCATCGCCGACACCGCCACGCAGAAGCTCGCCGGCACGTTCAACCAGCTGCGCCAACTCAAGCGGCTGCACCCCGATCTGAAGGTCAACATCTCGCTCGGCGGGTGGTCGTACTCGGCGTCGTTCTCGGCGGCGGTGTCGACCCCGCAGCGGCGCGAGCAACTGGCATCCAGCTGCATCGATCTGTACATCAAGGGCAACCTGCCGGTCATCGACGGGCGCGGCGGGCCAGGCGCGGCAGCCGGTGTGTTCGACGGCTTCGACCTGGACTGGGAGTGGCCGGGCGCGCCGAGCTGGGCGCAACAGGCCGGCAACTCCGTCGACGAGCAGCACGATGCGGCGAATTTCCTCGCGTTCGTGCACGAGCTGCGCCGTCAGCTCGACGCCCTGACGGCCACGACGGGCCGGCATTACGAGATCTCGGCCTTCTTGCCGGCGAGCCCCACCGTGATCACCGCGGGCGGCTGGAACGTACCCGCGCTGTTCCACGACCTGGACTACGGCAACCTGCAGGGGTACGACCTGTGGGGGTCGTGGGCCGACACGACCGGCTATCAGGCCGGCATCCACGGCGATGCCGCCCACAACTGGGGGCTGGGGCTCGACACGATCGTCGCGTCGTACACGCAGGCCGGGATCGATCCGGCACAGCTGAACCTCGGCATGCCCGCCTATGGGCAGGGCTGGAAGGATGCCGCGGCCCGGCCGTGGGCGTCAGGTGTCGGCATCGGTCAGCAGTCGTGGGATGCGCTGAAGGCCCGCGGGTTGCAGGTGCACCACGACTACACGGCGGGCGGCGAATTCAACGCGACATGGGGATACGACCCGGCGACGGGGCAGTTCTGGTCGTTCGACGACCCGTTCGCCGTCGCCGAGAAGACGAGGTGGGCGACCCGGCTGGGGCTGGGCGGCGTCGACTTCTGGGACCTGGGTCAGGACGTGCGCGGCGATCTGCCCGCCGCGGCGGCGACGGTGCTGCGCGCGGCGCCGCGCGGACCGGTGGCGGGCCGGTCGCCGGTGTCGTGCCGCACCACCCCGAATGCGAAGGCGCGTGCGTGGAATGCGCAGCGCACCTATCACGGCGGCGACCGCGTGTACCTCGACGGCCACGTGTATGAGGCACTCTGGTACGCGAAGGGCGAGCAGCCGGGGGCTGCGTCGGCCGGACCGTGGTCGACACTGACCGCCTGCGGTGTCGACCCGGCGACCGTGCAGCAGTGGTACCCCGACCGGGTGTACCGGGCGGGCGATCAGGTGATCCACCGCGGCGTCACCTACACCGCGCAGTGGTGGACCCGCGGCCAGACCCCGGGCAGAGCCTCGGGCCCCTGGCACCGGTGACGGCGGGCGCGGCAGCCGGCGCGCCCGGAACCGCGTGACGTGTGGAGAACAGACATCCGAATGAGTGCCGACGAGAGCGGGCGAAGGGTCGAAGCGGGCGCGTTCTGCTCGCATGTTCAGGTTGTCAGGGGCAGAATAGGGCGGGTGACGGTTCCCGACCCGCACGAGTCTTCGCGCGCACCGCTGACCCGGCGTGCGCTGCGCGAGGCACGCGAACGCGCGACGCGCGAGGTCGCCGCGCGCGCCGAGGTCGACCCCGCCGACGCCGACATGGGCGTGGCGACCGTGCCCATCCCGGTCGTCACCACCCCGGCCAGCTCGGCCCCCGCCGATGCGGTGCAGGACCATCCGCCCATCTTCAAGCCGCCGCCCCCGCCCGTGCGCGCGCTGCGCACCCGGCCGATCGCCGTCGCGGCTGCCCCCTTGCTGAACGGATCCCACACGGTGCCCCGCATGCGTCACGCCCGCCGCACGGCCGCGCTGCCCGCGCGGGCCGTGCTGGCCGCGGCATCCGTGCTCATCCTCGCCGGCGGCACCGCCGGCACCGCGATGGCACTGTCGGATCGCGGCCCCGACCCGCTGCGACCGCCCGCCGCGACCGCCGACATCATCGCCTCGCAGGTCGACGGCACGAGGGCGGATGCCGCGACCCCGACACCGGCGACATCCTTGCCGCCGGTGACCACCGAGCAGTCCGCACCCCTCGTCGAGGTCGCCTCGCTCGACGTGTGCGACATCCCCGCGTTCACCACGGCGCTCGCCGCGCACGACGACGCCGCGGCGATCCGTGCGGCCGGGGGTGCCGACGAGTTCCGCACGGCGGTCGCCGAGGGGCGCGCGCCCTGCGTCTCACTGAGCGACCCGGCACATGCCTGGGTCGTCGTCGACAAGCTGCGACCGTTCGACCCGATCGACTACACCCCCTCGCCGTTGACCGTTCCCGACAAAGTGCGCTCGATCGTCGGCGGTGAGTTGCGCGCCGACGCGGCCGCCGCGCTGACGCGCATGGTCGCGGCCGCCCGTGCCGACGGGGCCGGAGAGATCGCCCTGCAGAGCGGGTACCGCTCGTACAAGACGCAGAAGCAGTCGTACGGCGTGCAGGTCGACATGCGCGGCACCGAGAAGGCCGACCTGGTCAGCGCCCGCCCGGGGTACAGCGAGCACCAGTCCGGCCTGACCGGCGACGTGGTCGCCTGCAACGGCGGATGCGGCACGCTCGACGACCTCGCCGGAACCCCGCAGGGCGACTGGATCGTCGCCCACGCGTGGCAGTACGGCTGGATCGTGCGCTACGAGAAGGGGCACACCGGCGTGACCGGCTACCTGCCCGAGCCCTGGCATCTGCGCTACATCGGCACCGAGCTGGCCACCGCCTACCACGACGGCGGATTCCACACCCTCGAGGAGTTCTTCGGCCTGCCGGCCGCACCCGACTACGCGCACTGAGCCCCGCGGTGCGCCCGGCGCACCGTCGCCGATCACCCGACGGCATCCACCGCGTAGCCCCTACCACGAGCCGCCCGCGGATTCTCGGCCACGGGCCGTGTTGTACACACCGACGAGCGTGGGCCGTGGCATCCGCCGTTTCGTTGTAGGTGGTACTGAATGCCATCGGCGGTGACACTGGATGCCGCGTAGCATCGTGTGTGCGGATGGTTCACGCCCGTCCGCCCCACCGAAGAGAGAGGTTCCACACGCCATGGAACGGCAGATCTACGACGAGGACCACGAGGCGTTCCGCGACGTCGTCAAGGAGTTCATCAAGCGCTACGCCACGAACGACAAGCGCGAGAAGTGGGATGCGGACGGCGAGATCGACCGTGAGACGATGCTCGCCGCCGGTGAAGCCGGCATCATCGGGCTGAGCGTGCCCGAAGAGTTCGGCGGCGCCGGCATGCTGCAGGACTACCGCTTCCGCGCGATCGTGCTCGAAGAGACCATCGCGTCCGGCAACGGCTCGCTGGCCGGTGCGCTCGGCATCCAGGACGACCTGGCCGTGCCCTACCTGGTGCACATGGGCACCGACGAGCAGAAGCAGAAGTGGCTGCCCAAGATGGCCACCGGCGAGGTGCTCGGCGCCCTGGCGATGACCGAGCCGGGCGCAGGCTCCGACCTGCGCGGCATCAAGACGACCGCCAAGAAGGTCGACGGCGGCTACCTGGTCAACGGCGCGAAGACGTTCATCTCCAGCGGCAAGACCGCCGACGTGGTCGTCACGTTCGTCAAGACCGGCGAGGGCAACCGCCCCGACGCGTTCAGCCTGGTGCTGATCGAAGACGGCATGGAAGGCTTCGAGCACGGCAAGAAGCTGAACAAGGTCGGATTCCACGGCTGGGACACCGCCGAGCTGAGCTTCACCGACGTGTTCGTGCCCGACGCGAACCTCATCGGCGGTGTCGAGGGGCGCGGCTTCATCCAGTTGATGATGAACCTGCCGCTGGAGCGCCTGTCGATCGGGGTGGCCGCAGCTGCCGCCGGAGAGGCCGCGCTGAAGTGGACGCTCGACTACACGCTGAGCCGCGAGGCGTTCGGGCAGCCGGTCGCCGACTTCCAGAACACGCGCTTCGCCCTGGCCGACATGGCCACCACCGTCGACGTGATGTGGGCGTACGTCGACCGCGCGATCATGCTCTACAAGGACCGCAAGCTCAGCCCCGAAGAGGCCGCGAAGGTCAAGTTCTGGGCCACCGAGCGCGAGTGGGAGCTTCTCGACCTGGGCGTGCAGCTGCACGGCGGGTACGGGTACATGCTCGAGTACCCCATCGCCCGCGCCTGGGCCGACGCCCGTGTGCACCGCATCTACGGCGGCACGAACGAGGTCATGCGCGAGATCGTCGCCCGTGAGGTGACCGGCCGCAAGTAGCCCGAACCTGCGGCATCCGTCGTCTGTTCACACCGGGTCGGTCTCGCCCGGCATCGACGACTCAGGGCACGCGCAGTTCTCTGATGGGTTCGCGGCGGCTGGCCACCAGCGCGGGCAGCAGGGCGGCGAGCAGGCACACAACCACGGTGAGCACCGCGAGGGCACCGACGAACGCGATGCCGGGCAGGGGGTCGCCGGTGGCCAGCAGGATGACGGTGGCGGCGAGCACCCCGGCGGTGATGCCGATCGCGGCCAGGATCGCCGTCTGGGTGAGCAGCAGGCCGATGATCAGGGCGCGGGTGGCGCCGAGGGCGCGGCGGCGCCCGTAGTCTTTGCGCCGCATCATCACCAGGCCGTACAGCAGGATCGCGATGAGCACGCCGGCGACGGCGAGCAGGGCGAGCACGAGACCGCGGCCGAACCCGGCGAGCTGTCCTTGGATGAGGCCGCGCAGCGTGGCGAGTGCTTCGGAGGTCTCGACGGTGATCTTGCCGGGGTCGGTGGCGGCGAGCACGCCGGTGACGGCGGTGGTGACCGGTCCGACCAGTTCGGGGGTGTCGGCGATCACGAGCAGGATGTTGACCGGCTCGGTGCCGTCGGGGGTGCGGGGGATGAGCATGACGGGCTCGAAGTCCGCCAGGTACGCCGGTGTGTGCAGGGTGCCGCCGATGCTGTACTGCGCGCCGGTGGTGAGCGTGATGCCGCCGGCCGCGTCGGGCATGCCGAGCTGGGTGAGCGCTTCGGGTGACGCGTAGGCGAGTTGACCGGGAACCGGGATGCGGGCGGGGATGCCGAGGGCGGTCAGGTGGGTGCCGTACGCGTAGCGGGCGGGGACGAGGGTGCCGCCGGGGATGCGGCTGTTGGTGGTGTCGATGGCGGTCGAGAACGCGGCGGCGAATTGGATGCCGTCGATCCCGGCGATACGGTTCAGCACGCTGGTGGTGATGCCGGCCTCGTCGCCGGCGCGGATCATGATGGTGCGGGTGCCGGCGGAGTCGATCTGCCCGAGGACCTGCTGCTCGTTGCCGACGGTGCGGCCGGTGGTGAGCATGATCGCGAGGATCATGCCGGTGACCATCAGGATCGTCAGGATCGAGGCGACCGGGCCGGAGCGGGCCGATGCCGCGGCCTCGCGCACGACGGCGGCCAGGCGGGTCACAGCCGGATCTCCGTGTCGCAGGCGGCGGCCACCTCGGGGGAGTGGGTGACGACGATGACCGTGGCGCCGGTGCGGGCGTGGTCGCGCAGGGCGTCGACGACGATGTCGGTGGTGGCGGGGTCGAGGTTGCCGGTGGGCTCGTCGGCGAGCAGCACGTCGGGACTGTTCAACAGGGCGCGGCACAGGGCGATGCGCTGGGCCTGGCCGCCCGAGACCTGCCCGGGTTTGCGGTGTGCGGGCACGTCGACCCCGAACCGGTCGAGCAGAGCGCCGGCGCGGGCCACGGCATCCTGCCGCTTCTCTCCCCGGTACAGGGCGGTCTCGGTGATGTTGTCGAGCACGGTGCGGGTGGCATCCAGCGCGGCGTCTTGGAACACGAACCCGAACCTGTCTGCCCGCAACCGTGCGCGGGGGCCGTCGCCCAGCGTCGAGGCCGGCACGCCGTCGAGCCGGACCTGCCCGCCCGTGGGGTGCAGCATGAGTCCGAGCAGGTACAGCAGGGTCGACTTGCCGCGGCCGGACGGCCCGGTCAGCGCGGTCATGGTGCCCGGCTCGAACCGCGCCGTCCACCCGTCGAGCACGGGGGTGCCGGGCACATAGGCGAACGACACGTCACAGGCTTCGAGCAGTGCGGTCATCACTTCTCGTCCGCGGTGGCGGGCACCCGGGCGCGGAACCCCTCGTCGACGCCCTCGATGACCGACATGCCCTGCGCGGTCGCGGTCACGGTGACGGGATGCTGCGCACCGGCCTTGTCGATCAGAACGGTCTGCCCGTCTGCGGTCGTGGTCAATGCCGCGGTGGGCACCACGAGTCCTGTGACGGTGGGGGCGGTCACGATCTTCGATGCCAGCAGGGTGTCGCCGGTGACGGGCACCTGGTCGCAGTCGTTGCCGCAGATCGGTGCTTTGCCGGTGGCCGCGAGTGTCACGTTCACGCTGTTGGACTGCGGGTCGGGTTTCTGCGAGTCGACGACGGCGTTCCACGTGCCGCCCTTCGGTGCGGTGATCTGCACCGGCGTGCCGCTGGGCATGAGCGCTGCCTGACCCTGTGCGACGGGCACGGTGAACGACGGCGATGCGGGCAGCGCACCGATCGCGGTCTCGCCACCGGTGACCGTCTTGCCTCGGGCGATCACCTCGCCATCGAGTGCGACCCGGGTGGGCAGGGTCGGCAGGAACACGACATCACCCAGTCGCACCGTGCCGTCGGTGGCCACCCCGGTCGACTTCTGCCAGGCTCTGATCGCCGCCACCGTGCCCGGGCCGGCCTTGCCGTCGGCGGGGCCGGAGTAGAAGCCGAGGGTCTTCAGCATGCGCTGCACCTGGGCGACATCGGCACCGTGGTCGCCGGGCCCGATCGCGCGGAACGCGGGCACGCTGCCCTGCGCGGCCACGGTCGGGCGCAGATCGACGGTGTACAGGGTCGTGCCCATGGTGACGACGGCACCCGGCTTGACGCCCACCGACGTGACCACGCCCGCCGCGGCGTTGGATGCGACCGGGGTGGTCGACCACGATGCCACCGTGTTCAATGCGATGCTCGAGCCCACCTGGCCGGACTGCACCGTCGCGTACGTGTACTTCGTCGCCGTCGTCGGATCCTCGGCCGGCCGCAACACCGTTGCGACCGCCCAGCCGGTGATGCCGGCGACGACCGCCACGACCACGACGACGAGCACCCACACCCACCAGCGACGACCGCGAGGGGGCACGGTCGGCTGTGCAGCGTCACCATCGACTGTCACTGCAATCCTCTCTGCCGGTTCATTCGCACTCTATCGGCCCGTTGACACAGTGGCCCGCACAGGCCACCTGATCGGACACGCGCTGATCGGACACGCGCCGTGCGCGACGCGACATGCACTGGCAACGATGTCGTGGCCGACTACCCGACGCCTGCCTCGCGTTGCCATTTCACGGGGTCGACGCCGTCGTACAGTACGGCCCCGGGAGCCTGTTGCGGACCGCATTTCGCCGCGATATCGAATTCGTTGACACCGGGGTCGACTTGTGCGAAGGGGTAGAAGGGCGTGCTGTTCCATGTGTCGACGAAGACGGTCTTGCTGGGTTTGTCGGTGATCGTGTAGCCGAGTTTCTGCAGGCACGGGATGTATGCACGCACATCCCACTCGTATTGGGCTTCGGTTTGCGCGCGACCCCACGGTTTCTCGTAGCGTGGCCACACCGGGTATTGTGCGAGGCACTTGTACGTCGCGTCGTTGAACGCCTGCTTCTGCCCCGGAGGAACGGCGATGCCACCCTGCTCGTCCGCGGAGTAGCCTGCCGCGGTCAGGCACGATATCTGCACAGTCTCACGCTCTTCGGGATTGATGAACCGAATCACGCGATACACCGGCGGCGAGACGACGCCGAAGACATCTGCCCACCCAGCCAGCGTTTTCTCATAGATTGCGCGGTCTGCCGGGCTGAGCTTTGCGACCAATGGGTCATCGGTCGGCCCATACGACGCGCTGTTCGTTGTCTGGCTCGGTGCCGGGCTACCTGCGCCCGGTGCAGAACATGCGCTCAGGACGCACGACAATGCGACCGCAGCAAGGAAGACCGTCCCGGCTAGGCCGCGACGCATACAACGCCCGTCATCTTGATCCATCGACTCATCATTGAGATCACGACCTTCCTGAACACGGGACGCTACCACACGGGCGCGCCGCGCAACACCACCCCCGTGTTCCGGTTCGAAGTGCAACGTCGAGTTGTGGGGTGAGTTCGTCTTGGCGGTCAAGGGTGCTCCGACGGATGCTCCAGCACCGGTACGACCGGTACGGGTGCGGTGACGCACAATCACTACATCAACGGAGTGTGGAACTTTCAGACGTTCCAGAATGGGGTGGTGAATGCGAGGCGTGAGAAGACGTTCTGGGATGGCGTGACCACGATGGCCAGCGTTTCTGGGGCGGGACCCACCTACGCGACGTACTACTGCGACTGACGTACTAGTATCACGGAATATGACGCGAACCGGGCTGCGCAGGCGGGCCGTTCAGGGCTTGGTTGTTCTGTGTGCCGGTCTCGCAATGACGGGGTGTACGTCCGGCCGGAACGAAGGTGAGACGCCGACACCGACGCCCCCTGCCTTGTCGGCGGCCAGCCGGCAGGCACTGTTGAAGGCTGATCTGGACCGGCAGTGGCAGGAGACGGGACTTCCCGATGCGAACCGCCCGAATGTCGACGTCGTCCGCTTCACGACGCTCTTCGATTGGGCCGAGGCGTCAGCCGACTGCCTGCAACGAGACGGCTGGGACGCCGCGGCGGAGGATGGCGGGCTGAGCGCGACGGAGCCTGCTGATCCGGCACAGGCCAACGCGATGAGGTACGCGGTCTACGTCTGTTACGCGAAGTACCCTATGGATCCTCGATTCAGCGTGCCGCTGAACGAATCGCAGCTCCGTTACCTGTATCGGTACTACACCACGACGATGCGTGACTGTGTGAGAAAGCAGGGCTACGAGATCTCCGATCCGCCCTCTGAATCGACGTTCGTCGAAAACTATCAACGGAATGCATGGACGCCGTTGTAGGACGTTCCGCCGGCGGCCTTCAGCGAGGTGAGTGCGGCTTGCCCTCAGATACCTGAGGGGTTGTGGGGTGCATCCGGCTGACACGTCGCGGTCGTGTGTGCGCGGTGTGCTCGCCGGTGCGGGGCGCAGGCCGGTGGTCAGGGCGTCCAGGGAAAGAGCAACCAGAACACTGACGCCGAAGCGGTGAGCATGAGTACGGTGAACACGGTGTCGCGCACCCGCCACGGCACCCGGTGACGCTCGGTGCGGGTCGGGTACGCACCGAAGGCACGGGCATCCATCGCCAACGCCACCCGCTCAGCGTGCCGGATGGCGCCGGCCAGCAGCGGCACGATGTAGCCGAACCCGCGGGCGATCGCCGCGAACGGGCCGCGGCGGGCGCCCGCCGCGCGTACGCGATGCGCCTGGCGGATGATGTCGAGCTCGCGCCGGAACCGCGGCACGAACCGGAACGCCGCGATCGCGGTGTAGCCCACCCGGTACGGCACGCGCAGCTGCTGCACGAGCGAGCGCGCCAGATCGGGACCGGTCGTGGTCAGCCCCGCGATCAGCGCCAGCGCGACGATCGCCGCCAGCCGCAGCCCCGTCGCGAACCCGATCTGCACCGCGCCGGCATACAGCGTCCACCCGCCCACGCGCACCAGCGCGGGCGTGCCGGCCACACCGGCCGGATCTGTCCACAGCCCGAACGCGACACCCAGCAGGGCCACAAGCAGCGGAATCACCGCGAACAGGATCAGTGCCAACCGCACGGTCATGCGGGCACCGACGAGCACCACCGCGTACGCCAGCGCCAGAAACACCAGTGGCGTCGCCAGGTCACGCACGAACACCAAGGTCAGCATCGCCGGCGCCGGCGCGAGCAGTTTCGCCAGCGGGTTCAGCCGGTACAGAAAACGCACCGGCGAGACCGGGCCCGCCTCGGCGTACGGGTCGATGGCGACGGATGCCGTTGTCATGGCACGCTCACCCCCTGCGGCAGATCGGCCAGCCGTGCCACACCCGTCAGACCGGGGTGCGCGGTCAGCCCGTGCAGCGCCTCGCGCAGCGGCGGAAGCCGCAGACCCGCCCGCAGGATCAGGGCGTCGTCGGCGAACACCTCGGCGGTCGGTCCGTCGGCCAGCATCCGGCCGCCGCCGAGGACGATCGTGCGGTGCGCGTACTCGGTCACCAGCTGCATGTCATGCGTCACGATCAGCACCGTCGTGCCGTCTCGGTTCAGGCCGGTGAGCAGGTCGAGCAGCTCGTCGGCGCGGGCCCGATCCTGCCCGAAGGTGGGCTCGTCCAGCGCCAGCACGGGCGCCCCGGCGACCAGCGCCGTGCCCACCGACAGACGGCGCTTCTGACCGCCCGACAGCAGGAACGGATGCACCTCGGCTCGGTCGGTCAGCCCGAAGCGGTCGAGCATCTCGGGCACCCGGGCTGCGGCATCCGTCGCCGACAGGCCATGTGCCAGCTCGTCGCGGACCGTATGCGTGACGAACTGGTGCTCGGGGTTCTGGAACACGAACCCGATGCGTCGCGCGATCTGGCGGGTGGGCAGCCGGGTGATGTCGGTGCCGGCGAGCCGCACCGTGCCGCGAGGCGGGGTGATCACGCCGGCGATCGCGTGCAACAGGCTGGTCTTGCCCGCACCGTTCGCACCCACGATCGCCACGAACTCGCCGGCATCGACCTCGAAGCTCACGCCGTGCAGCACCCCGGTCTTACCGCGCCGCAGCGTGAGGTTGCACACCGCGACGGCGGCCACTCGCGGCGGCGCTGCGAGCTCCGCGGGCGGGGATGCGGCCGGCTCGGCCGCCCGGCGAGGGAACGAAGCGGCCGTGCAGAGACCCGGCGGCGGCTGTGTCGTGACCTCTCGCGGCTGCTCCACGGGCTCGGGCGTGGGCATGGCCCGGGGCTCTGCCGCGGGCTCGGGTTCGGCCTCGGGCGCGGGTGCGGGCTCGGCCTCGGGTGCGGGTGCGGGCTCGGCCTCGAGCGTGGGTGCGGGCTCGGCCTCGAGCGCGGCCCGCAGCTCGGCCGGGGTGAGCGGCAGCGGATCCATGCGGTACCCGGCTGTGCGTAGCCTCAGGGCGGCCAGCGTCGCAGTGGGCAGCCACACGCCCAGCGCATGCAACTCGGCGGCCCGCTCGCGCAGCACCGCGCCGGCCTCGCCGGCGGCGATCGTGCGGCCGGTGGCATCCAGCACCACCACCCGGTCGACGAACCCGATCGCCTCATCGAGGTTGTGCTCGATCAGCACCACCGCCCGATCTTTCGCTGCGACGATGTCGGCCAGCGCCGCGTACACCTCGCCGACGCCCTGCGGGTCGAGGTTCGCGGTCGGCTCGTCGAGCACCAGCACCGGTGACCCCAGGGCGAGTGCCGCGGCGATCGCCAGCCGCTGCCGGCCGCCGCCCGACAGGGCGTCGGGGTTCTCGTGCCGGCGCTGCCACAGGCCGACCCGGCGCAGGGCCGACTCACACCGGGACAGCACCTCGGCCAGCGGCAGCCGCAGGTTCTCGGGCCCGAACGCCACCTCGTCGAGCACCGTACCGGTGACCAGCTGCGCGTCGGGGTCTTGGAACACCATGCCGACCCCGGTCGACAGCCGCGACACCGGCGTGGTCGCGGCATCCTGCCCCTGCACCCGCACGGTGCCGGTCACCTCGGCGGGCACGTCATGCGGAATCAACCCGTTGAGGGTCAGCGCGAGCGTCGACTTGCCCGACCCGCTCGGGCCGAGCAGCAGCACGACCTCGCCGGGCCGCACCGCCAGCGAGGCGCCGGCGGGGGCGAACACGTCTTCACCCTCATGGCGCACGGCCAGATCCGTCACCTCGATCAGGTGGTCGGCGTCGGGTGCGGCGTCGGTCACGTCACCCTCAGCGGCGCACGGGCCGGCGGCCGATGCCCGCCTGCCGCAGCTTCGCGCCGATGAGCAGGCCGAGGGCGGTCCAGACGACGGGGCCGAGCACGGCGACCACGACATAGACGATCTGCGCCCACAGGGCGAACTGCCCGAGGTCGACGGCCAGGGCCACGACGACCGCCACGAGGATGCCGATGATCGCCGCCGAGATGAAGTACCGCCACACCTTCCACACCCGGTAGCGGGTGAGTGCGGCCACCCCTTCTTGGATGCCGCCGAACAGCAGTGCCGTGCCGATGAACCGGCCCGCCCACTGCGGCGCGGTCGCGCTGGCGACCAGCGCCGCCAGCACGTGCGACAGCAATGCCACCCACGGCAGGTGCAGTGCCTCCTGCGCGATGATGCCGGGGATCACGTGCGCGCCGAGCACCAGCCCGTACAGCATCGGTGCGGTCAGCAAGACGGCGGTGGTGATCCATCCCGCGGCACTGCCGACCAGGCCGGATGCCACGCCGATGGCGGCGCACACGAGCAGAACGCGCGTCGACAGGGAGGCAGGGGCGGGCACGCGTCCAGTCTATCGGCGCGGGTTAGGTGCCCCTTACCGGGGCGGATGCCGGGCGGCGTTCAGATCCGGCGGTGCCGGCGGGTGAGGCGGACGCCGGGCAGTGGCGGGGCGGGGATGCGCTCCGGGCCGTGACCGACCACGTGCCCGAACCGCGGGTCGCCGGCCTCCCACGCCTCACGCGCGGCGACGATCTCGTCGTGCGACCGTGCCACGAAGTTCCACCACATCACGATCTCGTCCTCGAACGGCTGCCCGCCGAGCACGAACACCGTCGCCCCGTCGCGGCTCGAGACCTCGACCCCGTCGCGCCCGACGCCCAGATACAGCAGGTGTTGCGGGGTCAGCGCGGTCGTGGCATCCGTCGGCGACCCTGCGGCATCGCCCGGGGCGGGGATGCCGGTGCGCACCTCGAGCGTGCCGTCCACGCCGACCAGCCCGTACTCCCAGTCCGGGCGCAGGGGCAGCCGCACACGGGCTCCGGCCGGCACGCGCACCTCGGCGCCTGCGATCGGCGTGTACGCCGAGGCGGGCGAGACGGCACCGGCGAACCGGCCCATCACCACGATGCCGTACGCGGCCTGGCCGTCGATCGCGGCCAGCTCGACCTCGGGCAGCGAGCGGTGCTGCTCGAAGGCGGCCTCACCGTGCCGGCGCGACTCGGGCAGCGCCACCCACAGCTGCAGCGCGTCGAGCTCGGTCGGTGCGTCGCCGACCGAATACTCCGAGTGCGCGATGCCGGCGCCGCTGGTCATCAGGTTCAGTTGTCCGCGCATGATCTGAACGTCACTGCCGAGCGTGTCACGGTGCCGTACTGCGCCGGCGAACGGCCAGGTGACCGTCTGCAGCCCGATGTGCGGATGCGGTTCCACGCGCATCATCGTCGTCTGCGGTCCGAACCGGTCGAGAAAGCACCATGCGCCGATCATCGGCAGGTCGCGCTGCGGCAGCGAACGGTGCACCTCCATCGCCCGCACGCCGCCCAGCGGCACCTCGCGCGATTCCAGCAGCACCGCGCGTGGACCGTCGCACTCGGCGGCGCCCTCCAGCTCGGCGGGCTCGGCCGCCGAAGCCAGCCGGGTCATACGCCGCCGCCTCCCGCGGGCCACTCGACGATGAGCCCGTCGATCTCGTGATCGCGCAGGTGCTTCTGCGCCTGCTTCTGCACCACGGGGCAGACCGGCACGACGGTCTCGCCGCGGGCCGCGGCATCCGCCAACGCCCCGTCGACCAGCACCCCGGCCAAGCCCCGCCCCCGGAACGACGGGATGATCACGGTGTGCGGCATCACCAGGCGCCCGGCGTCGTCGCGGCGGATCTCGGTGAAGCCGGCGAGCTCGCCGTCGACAGACAGGGTGTAGCGGTGGTTCTCGTCGTCGCGGCGCACGATGGACTCGGCCATGGCGGCTCCTCTCGTCACCTGCCTCTAACGTACGGCCGGTCCGTGGTGTTCCGCAGGGTGGCGCTGCGCCGGGCGGGCACAACGGCGGAGAGCCGGGCGGGCACCGGTGCTGCAGCGGGCGAGCACAACGGCGGGGCCCGGGCGGGCACCGGTGCTGCGCCGGGCGGGCGGGCTGCGCCGGGCGGGCACAGGCGCTGCGCCGGGCGGGCACAACCGGATGCGCCGGGCGGGCACAACCGGATGCGCCGGGCGTGCACAACTGCGGAGATCTTCCGCGACACGCCGGGGCCGGGGCACGCAAGAGCGGCGTGTCGCCGAGAATCCCCGCAGTTGTGTCCGACCGCGGGCGCCGCGTGATCCGGCCGAGTGCTTCGCGAGGGGTGTGCGGGCCGGCGCCTGCATGCGGCGGCCGACCCCGCGGCGGTACGGCAGACTCGAGGGGTGAGTTCCCTGCTCGACCGGATGCGCAGCGCCGGCGCCGACGCCGACAGCGTGTACGACGGGTTCGTCTCGTGGGCCGCCGACCGGGGGCTGACTCTGTATCCAGCCCAGGACGAGGCCGTGATCGAACTGGTCTCGGGATCGCACGTCATCCTGTCGACACCCACCGGCACAGGCAAATCGCTGGTCGCCGTCGCCGCGCACGCGGCGGCCGTGGCATCCGGCCGCCGCACCTTCTACACCGCGCCGATCAAGGCACTCGTGAGCGAGAAGTTCTTCGCCCTCGTCGAGATCTTCGGGGCGCAGAACGTCGGCATGGTCACCGGTGACTCGTCGGTGAACCCCGACGCGCCGATCGTGTGCTGCACCGCCGAGATCCTGGCGAACATGGCGTTGCGGCAGGGCGCCGATGCTCCGGTGGACCAGGTCGTGATGGACGAGTTCCACTTCTACGGCGACCCCGACCGCGGCTGGGCGTGGCAGGTGCCACTGCTGCTGCTGCCGCGCGCGCAGTTCCTGCTGATGTCGGCCACGCTCGGCGACGTCACGGCGCTCGCCGAAGACCTCGAGCGGCGCACCGGACGCCCGGTGGCACAGGTCACCGGCGCCCAGCGCCCGGTGCCGCTGCACTTCTCGTACGAGATCCGGCCGGTGCACGAGGTGGTCGAGCTGCTGCTGCGCGACGCCGAGACGCCGGTGTACATCGTGCACTTCTCGCAGGCCGCCGCGCTCGAGCGCGCGCAGGCGCTGTCGAGCATGAAGATCGCCACGCGCGAGCAGTGCGACGCCATCGCCGAAGCGATCGGCGACTTCCGCTTCTCGACCGGATTCGGCAAGACCCTGTCGCGACTCGTGCGCGCGGGCATCGGCATCCATCACGCCGGCATGCTGCCCCGGTACCGGCGCCTGGTCGAAACGCTCGCGCAGCGCGGGCTGCTGCGCGTGATCTGCGGCACCGACACACTGGGCGTGGGCATCAACGTGCCCATCCGCACCGTCGTGATCACCGAACTGGCGAAGTTCGACGGCACCCGGATGCGGCAGCTGAGCGCCCGCGAGTTCCATCAGGTCGCCGGCCGCGCCGGGCGCGCCGGGTTCGACCCGTACGGCAACGTTGTGGTGATGGCTCCGGAGTGGGAGATCGAGAACGCCGCGGCGCTCGCCAAGGCGGCCGACAACCCCGCCAAGCGCAAGAAGATCGTGCGCAAGAAGGCGCCGATCGGCGCCGTGAACTGGGGCAAGGGGTCGTTCGAACGGCTGGTGGATGCCACACCCGAAGCGCTCGTGCCGCAACTGCCGCTGACCGCGGCGATGCTCATCAACGTGATCGCCCGCGGCGGCGACGTGTTCGGGAACGTGCGGTCGCTGGTGTTCGACAACCACCAGACGCGGCCGCAGCAGTACGCGCTGGCGCGACGGGCGTTGGCGATCTTCCGCACCCTGCGCGACGCCGGCATCGTCGAGGCTTCGGGGCCTGGCATCCGTCTCACCGTCGACCTGCAGCCGAACTTCGCGTTGAACCAGCCGCTGTCGCCGTTCGCGCTCGCCGCGATCGCGCTGCTCGACCCGGACGACGCGCCCGGCGCGGCCGGATCCGGGCATTACGCGCTCGATGTGGTGAGCGTGATCGAGGCGACGCTCGACGATCCGCGGGCGATCCTCGCGCAGCAGGAGTACAAGGCGCGCGGCGAGGCCGTGGCGGCGATGAAACAGGACGGTCTCGACTACGACCAGCGCATGGAGCTGCTCGAGGAGGTCACTTACCCCAAGCCGCTCGACGAGCTGCTGCACCAGGCGTACGAGGTGTTCGCGTCGAGCCAGCCGTGGGTGCGCGACTTCACGCTCTCGCCGAAATCGGTGGTGCGCGACATGTTCGAGCGGGCGCTGTCATTCTCGGAGTTCGTATCGTTCTACCAACTCGCCCGCAGCGAAGGGCTCGTGCTGCGCTACCTCTCCGACGCGTACCGCGCGATCCGGCAGACGGTGCCGCTCGAGGCGCGCACCTCGGAGCTGCTCGACGTGATCGAGTGGCTGGGCGAGCTGGTGCGGCAGGTCGATTCGAGCCTGGTCGACGAGTGGGAGCAGCTGGTGCATCCGTCTGTCCGCTCCGACGAGCCGGTGCTGCCGCCGGCGCCGCCGTCGGTGGTCGCGAACCATCGGGCGTTCACGGTGCTGGTGCGCAACGAGATGTTCCGGCGCGTACAGCTGGCGGCGCTGCAGCGCGACGACGAGCTGGTCGAGCTCGACCCGGATGCCGCGTGGCCGGTCGTGCTCGACGAGTACTTCGCCGAGCACGATTCGATCGGCATCGACGGCCACGCGCGCTCGCCGCGGCTGTGCGCGATCGACGAGTCGGCCGCCTCGAGCGGGACGTGGCACGTCGAGCAGACCATCGACGATCCCGCCGGCGACCACGACTGGCGCATCCGCGCGGTGGTCGACCTGGACGCGTCGGCCGAAGCCGGTGCGGCCGTCGTGCGGGTGACCGAGGTCGTGCGGCTGTAGGGCCGAGCTGATCGCGGTCTCGCCCGTGGGTGGGCGTGTCTGCGGGCGGTGTATCTGCGGGGTGCGTCTGTGCGGTGCATCTGCGGTGTACACAACTGCGGTGTGCACAACTGCGGGGATTTTTCCCGACACGCCGTGCCCCGCGCGGAATCGACGGCGTGTCGCCGAGAATCCCCGCAGTTGTGCACGGATGCCTCGATCCATCGGCCGAGGCCGGCGCAGCCGTTGCGCGCGAGACGGAGGCCGTGCGGCCGTAGGGCCACGTCGACCTCAGCGCGCATCCCATTTACCGGGCCGCGGTTGGCGGCGGCGCGACCCGGTGTACCTCGGATCCCACGGGAACCGGCCACGCCTGTCGGTGTATGTCAATTGCAGCAGGGGCACCGATGCCTCAGCCGGGCGCTGATAATGCCGGTTGGCACCGAAGGCGATGTCGCCGGGGTTCGGCACTTCCTCGACGAAGATGCGCCTGTCCCAGCAGGGAAGTATGAGGTTCTCGCCCGGGGTGAGGCGAGCCCCGTCGAGCACGAGTCGCGCGGCGGAATTGAGGACGGATGCAACCGTCGGCATCCCGACGCCGACGATGACGAGCTCGGGATGGGCAATCCCGAACAGTCCGATCGTGTAGGCGAACGGCCTTTCCGATTCGGCCGAGCACATGCAGCCGGGAACGGAGCACGTGCCCATGCCGATGAGTTGCAGGCAGACGCCATGGCGGCGGATCGTATCGGCGGTGCGTGCGTCGTCTTGATCGAGCCAGGCGCTCTGTTGGGGTGTGGGTGCGGGTGACATGAAGGCGTTCCTCTCGGAGTGGATGCATCGGGTCGAGGGCACGTGCCGAGCACGATAGTCCGGGCCGCGGACAACGCTCCGTGGTTATCCACAGGGCGTCGTGCAGCCAGGGTAGAAAGGTGCTCGCAGCGCTCGAAGAGGCCGAACATGTCGGGATGTCGGCTGCGACGCTGGTCGAGGCATCCGTCGTCGCGGACGGCCCACGAGACCCCGTCCGCTCCGGGCGTTTCGATGCGTTCATCGACGCACTGGAGCTCGACGTCGTGCCACTGGATGCGGAACAGGCGCGCGTCGCCCGCCAGGCATATCGGGACTACGGACGTGGGTCAGGGCACCCGGCGCGGCTCAACCTCGGCGACTGCTTCGCCTATGCGTTGGCGACCGTGCGGCGTGAGCCGCTGCTCTACGTCGGCGATGACTTCGCCCGCACCGACGTCCGCGGTGCGCTCGAGGGCTGATGCGCTCAGGCGCCGTCGTGCTCGGTGCGGAACACGTGCACGAGCGCGTTCGCGTGGCCGTGACCCATACCCTGCTCTTTGAGGAACGCGACCTGGTCCATGTGCTTCTCGCCCGCATGCGGGCGCAACACGGCGATCCATTCGTCGATGGTCCGGCCGTATTTCGCCTCGATCGACGGGAAGTACGACTTCGGACCCTTCACCTGCTCGGCCATCCGCGCTCCGTCCGTTCGGTGGCCTCGACGCTACCAGGACGCACTGATGACCTGACCGGTCAGATAATCAGATAGTGTCGAAGCGTGCGCACCATCACCGCGACGGAGGCGTCTCGTCGCTTCTCCGACCTGCTCGATGCAGTCGAGGGCGGCGAAGGCGTGACGATCACGCGAGGGGGCCACGCTGTCGCAGAGATCCACCCCGCGCGGCGTCGGACCGGGCGTGACCTGCGTTCTGCGCTGGAGTCGGGTGTGCCCGGGTTCGATATCGACCTCGACGGCGATGTCGCCGATGCCCTGCGTCTGGTCCGCGACGACTCGGTGGACCCGTGGCGCGACGCCTGATACTCGATACCGACGTCCTCATCGAGTACGAGCGCGGTTCCATCGACCGCGCGATGTTCGACGACGACGAGCTCGCTGTCGCGTCGATCACGGTCGCCGAGTTCCGCGTCGGCATCGAGTTGGCAGCGACTCCGGAGCGCGCGGCTGAGCGAGCCCGAATACTGGCAGTCCTCCTGTCGGTGGTCGACGTGCTCGACTACACCGAAGCGACGGCCGCCCACCACGCTCGGCTGATCGCCGACGTTCGTCGCCAAGGAGCCCCGCGCGGCGCCCATGACCTCATCATCGCCGCGCACGCACTGCAGACGGATCGGACCATCGTCAGCCGCGATGCCGTCGCACGGTTCGGCACCTTGCCGGGCGTGCGCGCCGAAGCCGTCTGACCCTGGCGAGGCACGCGCTGAGCGATGACGTCGCGGGTGCCGCTGCGCGCGGGTGCCGCTACGCTCGCGGGATGACCGTGAGCGTGCTCGGCATCGACGTCGACGACGAGCTCGTGGGGCGTTGGCGCGGTTGGCTCATGCCCGAGCGCCAGCCGTTCGTGGTGCCCGCCGCGCTGATCGCAGAGCGGGCGTGGCGCGACGATCGGTCAGCGGTCTCGTTCGAGGTCGCGGACGCGTTCGAGCTGTACGGCGTCACCCGCGGCGACGCCATTGTGCTGCTCGATCATGGATGTCACCGGTACAGGTGCTGACCGTGCGCGACGTGATCAACCGCTCGCGGTATCGCGGGCTGCGGCTGGAACGCCGGTCGCTGGTCTGATCGGCCGACCAGGCGAGCGGCGCGCCGGTCACTCCTTTGAGCGCGGCGGGTTGAACATGAACTCGATGCGGATGCCGTTGTCGTCCTCGACGAACGACGCGTAATAGCGCTCGGTGAAGCGCGGATACTCCTTGGGCTCGCGCACCACGGCCCAGCCCGCGTCGGTCGCGATCTTGTGCAGGCGGTCGACCTCGTCACGCGAGCTGACATCGAACGCGAGATGCTGCCAGCCGACCCGGCCGTGCACGTGCGGTCCGGTGCCTTCTTCACGCGCGCGGTACAGCAACAGCTCGGTCTCGCCGTCGCGCGTCCACGAGGTGCCGCGGTCGTAGTCGCTGCGGGCGTAGCCGAACGCCGTCATGATCGGATCGAACTGCGTGCGGGCGCGCTCGAGGTCGTCGACGGTGATTCCGAGGTGATCGAAGATGGGCATGCCGCGAGTGTAGAGGGGGGCTCCGACGTCGGTGTCGCCGGCACTCGAACCCCGACGGTGTGATCCACGCGCAGTGTCTTACATTCTGTGTCACACTGAAGACATGGCAGCCACGATCACCTTCCGCCCCGACGAAGACGCGCGCCGCGCACTCGATGAGCTCACCGCTGACGGCACACCCACGTCGACAGCCGTGCGCAATGCCCTCATCGAGGCCGCCGGCCGGCACGCGAAGACGAGGCTCCGCGCCGAGGCGGATGCGCTGGCCGCCGACCCAGACGACCGCGCCGAGGTCGCCCAAGTGCTGCGTGACATGGAGACACTGCGTGCGTGGTGACGTCTACCAGCTGCGGGCACCACGCGGAACACGGGGCCACGAGCAGCGCGGCCCCCGATATGCCGTCGTCGTACAGTCCGACGACCTTGATGTGCTGTCGACATGGATGGTCGCGCCCACGTCGACGTCGGCACGCCCCGCGAGCTTCCGGCCGGCGGTCGAGCTCCACGGAACCCCGACACGCGTTCTCGTGGAGCAGACCTCGAGCATCGACCCGAGTCGGCTCGGCGACCGGGTCGGGCACCTGAGCTTCGACGAGCTGCGCGCCGTCGACGCCGCATTGCGCCTGGTTCTCGCGCTCTGACGCCCGCGCGTCAGTCGGTGTCGACGTCGGTGTCGCCGGTCCCGGCTACGTTGAAGGGGTGAGCACACCCGCCGGCGACCCGTACGCAGACATCGCGTGGAGCGATGCCGACGCACCGCCCGACGAGTGGGCCCCGCCGGAGGACGACGGGTGGATGCCGCCGCCTGACGACGGCGACCGGGCCGGCGTTTTGACCCGCCTCGCCCGCGGGGCGGCCGAGCCGTCCACGACGCCCGGGCCCGCGGCATCCCGAATCGTGTCGCCACGTCGCGACTTCATCCCCACGCCCCCTCCGCGCGGCGCCGGCGCCCCGCGCGGAGCCTCCGGGCGCGTGGGCCCAGCAGCCGACCCGCTGCACGTGCTGCGAGAGGTGTACGGCTACGACGCGTTCCGCGGCGACCAGGCGGCGATCGTCGA
Source organism: Microbacterium luticocti DSM 19459 (assembly GCF_000422405.1). Classification (GTDB taxonomy): domain Bacteria; phylum Actinomycetota; class Actinomycetes; order Actinomycetales; family Microbacteriaceae; genus Microbacterium; species Microbacterium luticocti. The sequence goes on along the minus strand of NZ_AULS01000002.1, from coordinate 403,115 downwards.
CCAGGTGATCGGCGGCGGCGACGCCGTCGTGCTGATGCCCACCGGCGGCGGCAAGTCGGTCACCTATCAAGTGCCCGCGCTCGTGCGCGCCGGCACCGGGCTGGTCGTCAGCCCCCTGATCGCCCTCATGCACGACCAGGTCGACGCGCTCGTCGCCAACGGCGTGCGCGCCGCCTACCTCAACTCGACGCAGAGCCCTCCCGAGCGCGCCGCTGTCGAGCAGGCGTACCTGGCCGGCGAACTCGACCTGCTCTACGTCGCCCCCGAACGGCTCAACCTCGCCCAGACAACCGCCCTGCTGCAGCGCGGCCGGATCAGTGTCATCGCGATCGACGAGGCGCACTGCGTGTCGCAGTGGGGACACGACTTCCGTCCCGACTACCTCGCGCTCGGCGACCTCGGCGAGCGGTTCCCGGGCGTGCCGCGCATGGCGCTGACGGCGACCGCGACCCGCGAGACCCACCGCGAGCTCACCGAGCGGCTGCGCCTACCCGACGCGAAGCACTTCGTCGCCAGCTTCGACCGGCCGAACATCCAGTACCGCATCGAGCCCAAGGTCGATCCGCGCCGCCAGCTCGTGCAGTTCATCGGCACGATGCCCGAGGGATCCGCCGGCATCGTCTACGCCCTGAGCCGCAAGAGCGTCGAGCAGACCGCCCAGCACCTGCGCGCGCAGGGCATCGACGCGCTCGAATACCACGCCGGCTTGGACTCCGGCATCCGTGCCCGGCACCAGTCCCGGTTCCTGCGCGAGGACGGCGTCGTCATGGTCGCGACCATCGCCTTCGGCATGGGCATCGACAAGCCCGACGTGCGATTCGTCGCGCACATCGACCTGCCCAAATCGGTCGAGGGCTACTACCAAGAGACCGGCCGCGCCGGCCGCGACGGCGAGCCCGCGGTCGCCTGGATGGCGTACGGCCTCGGTGACGTCGTGCAGCAGCGTCGGCTCATCGACGCGTCGGAGGGCGACCGCGCCTACAAGATGCGCCTCGGGCAGCACCTCGACGCCATGCTCGCGCTGTGCGAGACGGTGGGATGCCGCCGCCAGAACGTGCTCGCGTACTTCGGTCAGGCATCCGATCCGTGCGGCAACTGCGACACCTGCCTGCAGCCGCCCGAGACCTGGGACGGTCTGGTGCCCGCACAGAAGCTGCTGTCGACGATCGTGCGGCTGCAGCGCGAGCGCGGACAGGCGTACGGCGCCGGGCACCTGGTCGACATCCTGCGCGGCGCGCAGACCGAGCGGATCGTGCGCTTCGGGCACGACCGGCTCGCGACCTACGGCATCGGTGCCGACCTGACCGACCAGGACTGGCGCAGCGTCATCCGTCAGCTGCTGGCCCGCGGCATCCTCGTGGCAAAGGGGGAGTACGGCACTCTCGCTCTGGGTGACACGGCGGCCGGGGTGCTGCGCGGCGAGACCGACGTACCGCTGCGCCGCGACGTGCTCGGGCGGGGCGGCTCGCGGTCGTCGGCGCGCAAGACCGCGGCGACGGATGCTGTGGCCCCCGCCGATCGCGACCTGTTCGAGGCGCTGCGCGCCTGGCGCGCCGGCGTCGCGAAGGAGCAGGGCGTGCCCGCGTACATCGTGTTCGGCGACGCCACGCTGCGCGCCCTCGCCGAGCATCGCCCCGCGACGCCCGCCGACCTCGACGGCATCACCGGGATCGGAGCCAAGAAGCGGGAGGCCTACGGCGATGCCGTGCTCGCGGTGATCGCCGCGCACGGCTGAGCTGCGGCACAGTCCCACGCCCGACGCGGCCGCACGGGCTCCCGGTCAGCGGTCGTCGTGCGTGACCGGAATGTCAGTGAGCTGAAAAGCGGTCTTCGCGTCGCCCTCGAAGCTGTCCACCAGCTGGATCGTGATCGTCTTGCCCACGCTCATCGGCGGGAACACGATGTCGGACGTGCGGGTGTCGCCGCCGTCCAGCCGCTGGAAGGTGGACAGGTCGGTGAGGGGCAGGAGCGTTCCCGCCACGGCGCCCGACGGTTCATGCAGTCCGGCGATCGTTGCGACCGATCCGTTCATCACGGCGATACCGGCCATCGAACGCAGCCGGTCGAGACCGGGGGGCCCGATGAAGGAGCCCTCGAAGATCGCGGGGCCGAAGGCGCTGTCGACGGCATCATCGGTCGCGGTGAGCACGATCGTCACGATCGGGTGTCCGTCGACGATGCGGGCGCGCGGCGCGGAGACGTGGTAGGGCCGGACGATGTCGATGTCCACGCCGTCGGGTCCGGTGGCGCGCGGCCCGTCGAGGGGAGGTACGGCTGCGGCATCCCTCGTCGTCGTCTTCACCGGCGCGGTGTCGAGCGACAGTTCGACGCGTCGGTTCGCGGCGCGGCCGGCCGCCGTGTCGTTGGAGGCCACAGGCTCGGTTTCGCCGCGGCCCGACACCCGCAGTGGGTACGCGTCGGTGTCGATGAGCTGCGTCAGCGCGTCGGCGACGGCCTGCGCACGCTTCTTCGACAGGGCGAGGTTGTAGGCGTCCGTATCGACGCTGTCGGTGTGACCGACGACGCTCACCGTGCCCGGCTCGCGGTTCTTCAACTCTGCGGCGGCGTCGGCGATGACGCCCTTCGCCTTCGCGGTGAGTGTGGCCGAGTCGGTGGCGAACAGCACATCCGAACCCAGGGTGATGCGCACCTTCTCGGCGTTCTGCTCCTGGCGCGTCTGGGTCGCCAGATCGAGTGCGAACGAGGTGATCCCAGACACGGGGGCCGACTGGGCGCCGCTCAACGATGACTGTGCACCGTCGTTGATGACCGATCCGTCATCGCCGTCGACGGGCGCCGCCGGCGGCGGCGCGTGGATCACCGGGATGCCGGTGACGACGCCGCCCTGCGGGATGAACAGCTGCAGCGTGTCGGCGCCCGGGTCGCCGTACAGCACCTGCATGCGTCGCACGGCGTGCGCCGCAGACGGTGTCGCCGTGCCGGGCGCCTGTGTGCCGGGCGTCGCGGCGGTGGCGGCACCGGGCCGGTCGCCCAGGACGAAGACGGACTCGTCGTGCGCGGTGACCGCGGGTGAGACGACGCGATCGTGGGCGAGATCGAGCACGCGCAGTCCGGCGAGGGTCGGCAGCTTCGCCTGCGAACTCGACGACCACGCGGCGGTGAGTTGGTAGTCCGCGACAGCGTCATCCGAGGAGATGTCGAGGGTGAGCACCAGCCCGTCGGCCGTCCGCGCGATCGGGTGCACGGCGGCCGTGAGCGTCGCCGGTCCGACGGTGAACGGCATGTGCCCGACGATGGTTTCGGCGTCGACGGACGCTGTCGGCGACGGCGCCGTCTCTGAACGATCGGGGTCGGGCGATGCGGTGCATCCGGTCAGCAGCAGGATGGCGGCGGTGATGCAGACGAGGATGCCGCGTCGCATGGGTGGCTCGCTTCCGTCGGTGCAGATCCCTCTCAGTGTACGGACGCGCCGTCGCGCTCGATCGGGACCGGAGTCGCACCGATACCGGTACGGTCCGGCACACCGCCGGGCGGGTCAGCCTGAACCGCGGCGGAAATCGGGAACTCGACGATGGGGTATCGCGACCTGTTCTGAGCCGGATGCTGTCGCCGGCGCGCGAGGCTCCGTAGGCTGAGGCCAGACCGTCCACGAGACGCCGACGGAGCCGGAGGTTCCACCCATGGGCCTGAGCAACATCGAGATCGCACAGGCCGCGCAGCTGCGGCCCATCACCGAGATCGCCGCGACGTTGGGCATCCCAGCCGACGCGGTCATCCCCTACGGCACCACCAAGGCGAAGATCGCCCTGCCCTACCTGCACGAGATCGGCGACCGGCCGCAGGGCCGGCTGATCCTGATGACCGGCACGTCGCCGACACCGGCCGGCGAGGGCAAGAGCACCACCGTCGTCGGCCTCGGCGATGCCCTGAACCGCATCGGCGAGAAGGCCATGATCTGCCTGCGCGAGCCGGCACAGGGCCCGGTGTTCGGCATGAAGGGCGGGGCGTGCGGCGGCGGCTACGCGCAGGTCGTACCGATGGAAGACATCAACCTGCACTTCACCGGCGACTTCGCCGCCATCGCCGCGGCGGCCAACCTACTCGCCGCGCTCGTGGACAACCACATCCATCACGGCAACGAACTCGGCATCGACGTGCGCCGGGTCAGCTGGCGGCGCGCGCTCGACGTCAACGACCGGGCGCTGCGCGACACCGTGATCGGCCTCGGCGGCACCGGCAACGGCTACCCGCGCGAGTCGGGGTTCGACATCGTCGTGGCCAGCGAGGTGATGGCGATCTTCTGCCTGGCCACCAGCCTGGCCGACCTCAAACAGCGCCTCGGCGAGATCGTCGTCGCCTACACCCGCGACCGGCGCCCGGTGCGCGCCCGCGACCTGAACGCGCACGGCGCGATGACCGCGCTGCTGCGCGACGCGCTGGCACCGAACCTGGTGCAGACCATCGAGCACACCCCGGCGTTCGTGCACGGCGGACCGTTCGCCAACATCGCGCACGGCTGCAACTCGTACCTCGCCACCGGGTCGGCGCTGCGCCTGGCCGACTACGTCGTCACCGAAGCCGGCTTCGGCGCCGACCTCGGCGGCGAGAAGTTCGTCGACATCCTGTGCCGCGCCACCGGGCTGCGCCCGTCTCTGGCCGTCGTGGTCGCCACGGTGCGTTCGCTGAAATACCAGGGCGGGGTGGATGTCGCGGACCTGCCGCGCGAGGATGTGCCGGCCCTGCAGCGGGGTCTGGTGAACCTCGAACGGCACCTGCACATCGTCCGCGACGTGCTGGGCCTGCCCGCCGTGGTCGCGATCAACCACCGTGCCGAGGACGGCGAGGCCGAGGTCGCCGCGCTGCTCGACGCGTGCGAGCGGATGGGCGTCACCGCCTCGGTGGCGACGCATTTCACCGACGGTGGGGCCGGTGCCGAAGACCTCGCCCGCAAGGTGGTCGCAGAGTGTACGAGGCATCCCGAACCCGCCGAACCGGCCTACACCTACCCGTCCGAGGCGACGCTGTGGGACAAGATGACCGCGATCGCCACCCGGGTGTACGGGGCCGAGGGAATCACCGCCGACTCGGCCGTGCGTGCGCAGATCCAGCGGCTGCAGGACGACGGCTACGGCGGCCTGCCGGTGTGCGTCGCCAAGACGCAGTATTCGTTCTCGACCGATCCATCGGCACTGGGCGCGCCCGAGGGGCACACCGTCAACGTGCGCGAAGTGCGCCTGGCTGCGGGGGCGCGGTTCATCGTCATGATCTGCGGCAGCATCATGACGATGCCCGGGCTGCCGGCACGGCCGGCCGCGGCATCCATCGACGTCGACGCCGACGGGAAGATCACCGGGCTGTTCTGAGGGGCGGGGGCATCCTGCACTGTACCTGAGGGTGGTGAGGCCGGGGTGGGCCGGGCGGGCTGCGCGCGGCTGGGTTGGTCACTCCGTGAAGATGATCTCGAGGCCCGTGAATCGGGTGAAGCCGCGGTCGGCGGTGATCACGGGCACACCGAGGCTGACCGCGTGCGCCGCGATGAGCGCGTCCTTGGACCGCGCCGCGCTCGGCGGCATCGCTGTCAGCGACGCGTAGGCAGTGGAGGCCGCGCCGTCGAATGGTCGCCAGAACGCGCGCAACTCATCGAGGGCGGAGACCAGCTGGGCCCGCACGCGCGCCAGTTCGCGCCCGTTCGGCTGCGCGGCGAAGCGCTCTGCGCCCCGAAGCAACTCGCCGCGCACGATATGGGAGGCGCCGTGGTCCTCGATCGCATCCACGATCTGGTCGGGCAGCACGCCGATCAGCACGCTGGTGTCGATCATGGCTCTCACCGTGCGTCGTCCAGCCGGTCGGCGTCGCGATCAGCGGCGAGGGCGCGTCGTTCTTCTTCGACGACCTCAGCCGGGAGCAACGCGCTCAGCAGGCGCAATCGCGTCTTGATCGCCGCCAGTTGCTCGGGCTCGTCGTCCGGCAACGGCACAACGCGCAGGCGCGGCCTGTTATGCACGGTCACGATGGCGCCGGTCTCAGCGAACGCAGACGGGTTCGCCTTGAAGACGCTCATCGGAACCTCTGGCGTAACGTTCTGGGCTGACATGATCGATTAGGTCTCTTCGGTATGAATAAGTCTGTTTGTACTCATATTAGTCCGATTTGTCTCGTTCACGCCGTCCTTGTCGCGGGAAGGATCCATCGCTGGCCGATGACCCGGGCGCGGGTGGATGCCGCAGCCTGCGACATCACGACGCCGAGAGTGAGAGCTCCCACACGTTGTAGACGACCTCGCCGCCGCGCCACGGCATCGTGCTCGTGCCGGTGTGCGTGAAGCCCGCACCGCGGCACAGCGCGTTCGAGCCGGGGTTGTCCTGGCCCGGATGCGCGACGAGCAACCCTCGGATCGATCAGCGCGTGGCCCCCCAATCGGTTCTGTGCGCCGCGCACCGGCCCGCGCTGACGCGCGAGTGTGCGGATGCCACAACCCGGGCGCGGCACGGGAGCGGCCGAGGTTGTGGCATCCATCAACCTGTTTGAAGGTGCGTTGTGGGAGACCTACCGTGAGGGTGTTCCCCAGGAAAGGTGATCCTCGATGGTCGACGTCGTCCGCACGAAAAGGCCCGCCCTGCACAAGCGCACCCCGGCCGGGGGCGCCCCCACCGCGCCGCGCAGCGCCGACGAGGCGCGCCGCGCCGACGCGTCCGAGCCGCGCATCGACGTCGCCGCGGTCACCGAGCTGCTGCTGGGCACCTGGGCGCAGGCGCGGCGGCAGTCGCGCGAGATGATCACCGACGAGGCCTTCTGGCAGGTCCCGGGGCAGCCCGTCCCGGAGCACCGCGAGCGGGTGCTGGGGCAGCTGCGCCGGTTCGTGGATGCCGGCGCCAGCGGCCGCGCGTACCCCGTCGAATACGGTGGCCAGAACGACAACGGCGGCAACCTCGCCGCGTTCGAAGAGCTCGTGCTCGCCGACCCCAGCATGCAGATCAAGGCCGGCGTGCAGTGGGGGCTGTTCGGCTCGGCCATCCAGCAGCTGGGCACCAAGAAGCACCACGACGCCTGGCTCGCCGACGTGCGCACCCTGGCGCTGCCCGGCGCGTTCGCGATGACCGAGATGGGCCACGGGTCGGATGTCGCAGCGATCGGCACGACGGCGACCTACGACCCCGATACCGATGAGTTCGTCATCCACACCCCGTTCCGCGCCGCGACCAAGGAGTTCCTCGGCAACGCGGCGCTGCACGGCCGCGCCGCGACCGTGTTCGCGCAGCTGATCACCGGCGGCGTCAACTACGGCGTGCACTGCTTCTTCGTGCCGATCCGGAGCGACGACGGCCACGACCTGCCCGGCATCACCACCGAGGACGATGGTGTCAAGGGCGGCCTGAACGGCATCGACAACGGCCGCATCTCGTTCGATCACGTGCGCATCCCACGCGAGAACCTGCTCAACCGCTACGGCGACGTCGACGCCACCGGCGCCTACTCCAGCCCGATCCCCAGCCCCGGCCGGCGGTTCTTCACCATGCTCGGCGCGCTCGTGCAGGGCCGGGTGTCGCTGGACGGCGCCGCCACGACCGGCGCCGCGCTCGCCGAGTACATCGCGATCACCTACGCGAACCAGCGCCGCCAGTTCGACTCCGGCGTCGGCACCGAGGAGGTCGTGCTGCTCGACTACGGCCGGCACCAGCGCCGACTGCTGCCGCGGCTGGCGCAGACCTACGCGCAGGCGTTCGCGCACGACCAGCTGCTGCGCCGGTTCGACGGCGTGTTCGGCGGCGAACGCGACACCCCCGACGAGCGCGAAGACCTCGAAACCCTCGCCGCCGCGCTCAAGCCGCTGTCGACCTGGAACGCGCTCGATACCATCCAGGAGTGCCGCGAGGCGTGCGGCGGCGCCGGATTCATGGCCGAGAACCGGCTGGTCGGGCTGCACCACGACCTCGACGTGTACGCCACGTTCGAGGGCGACAACAACATCCTGCTGCAGCTGGTCGGCAAACGACTGCTCAGCGATTTCGCCAAGCAGTTCACGGGCAAGGATGCTGCGGCCCTCGCCCGTTACGCCGTCGGGCAGACCGCGGAGCGCATCTTCCACGGTGCCGGGCTGCGCCGGCTCGGGCAGGCGGTCGCCGACTTCGGTTCCACCGCGCGCTCGGTGGAACTGGGGCTGCGCGCCGAGCAGCAGCACGAGTTGCTGGCCGGTCGGGTGGAGCAGATGGTGACGGATGTCGCGAGCGCGCTGCGGCCCGCATCCTCACTGCCGCCGGCCGAGGCCGCGGCGCTGTTCAACCAGCACCAGTCCGAGCTCATCGAGGCCGCGCGGGCCCACGGCGAGCTGTTGCAGTGGGAGGCGTTCGCCGAAGGCGTCGCCGGGATCGAGGATGCCGGCACCCGCCAGGTGCTGACCTGGCTGCGCGATCTGTTCGGGCTGTGGCTGATCGAGAAGCACCTGGCCTGGTACCTCATCGGCGGGCGGCTGTCGAGCCAGCGGGCCGCCTCGGTCACCCGGTACATCGACCGGCTGTGCGCGCGGCTGCGGCCGCACGCGCAGGACCTCGTCGACGCGTTCGGGTTCGCGCCCGAACACGTGCGCGCCCCCATCGCCTCGGGTGCCGAGCAGCAGCGTCAGGACGAGGCACGCGCCTACTACGCCGAGCTGGCCGCCTCGGGTGCGGCGCCGGTGAGCGAGAAGTCACTGAAGAAAAAGGTCACGAAACCATAACGAACGCCGTTCGCATGTGAGGTTTCGGCCCGCTGCGGACATTAACCATATGAAGGCGTCGTCGGGACACGGCCTTCACAGGGGGACCGTTCGGGCTACGGTCCCCCTTTTCCGTTCCCGCGCGGTGCTAAGTCGGGCTACGGTCCCCCTTTTCCGTTCCTGCGCGGTGCTCAGTCGGGTGCGGTCCGCTCCGTTGCTGCGCGGCGCCCGCTCGGTGCGCGCGCGGATATGCTCGCCGGATGACCGACGTGACCGACCTGCGTACCGGGCCGGACGGCCGCGCCCGCTGCGGATGGGCCGACAGCGACCCGGAGTACCGCCGCTACCACGACGAGGAGTGGGGCTCGCCCCTGCACGGCGACCGTGCGCTGTACGAGAAGCTCACCCTCGAGGGCTTTCAGGCCGGGCTGTCGTGGATCACGATCCTGCGCAAGCGGCCCCGGTTCCGCGAGGTGTTCGCCGGGTTCGACCCGGCCGTCGTGGCACAGTTCGGCGACGACGACATCGCCCGGTTGATGGCGGATGCCGGCATCATCCGCAACCGCGCCAAGATCGAGGCGGCGATCGGCAACGCCCGCCTGGTCGCCGACATGGCCGACGGCGACCTCGACGCTCTGCTGTGGTCGTTCGCACCCGACGCCGTGCGTCCCCGGCCGGTGGCCTTCGCCGACGTGCCCGCGGTCACCCCCGAGTCCACCGCGATGAGCCGCGAACTGCGCCGCCGTGGATTCCGCTTCGTCGGCCCCACCACCCTCTATGCGCTCATGCAGTCGGCGGGCATGGTCGACGACCACCTACAAGGGTGCTGGCGCGCCCGCTAACCTGACTCGAGTCGCCCACGAAGGACCAACGAAGGATCCGCATGCCGTTCGCCGTCCGCCGAGCCGCGCCGAGCGCGGCCGGGCTTGCGGCGATCGCCGCCGTGGCGGCCGTGCTCGCCGGCGGGCTCGCGGCATCCACCGCCCTCGCCGCCAGCACCGTCGACGACGGCGCCGCGACCCTCGTGGCCGCCGCCGACCCCGCCGACCGCAGCATCGTCGTCGACGCACCACCCGACGCGGCTGCCGCGGTCACCGCCGCCGTCGACCGTGCGTTCACCGGCGCGCCCGTGCACGTCGCACGCACCATGCAGGCGACCGCGGTCGGCTCGCTCGGACCGACGCTGCTGTGGGATGCGCCCGGCATCGCCGCCCGCGCCCGCCTCGTCGACGGCACCTGGCCGTCGGGTGCGGGCGAGGTCGCCGTCGGCGAGCCCGCCGCCGCCCATGCCGGCCTGCACGCCGGATCGATGCTCACCCTCGACGGCCGGCCCGTGCAGGTCAGCGGCATCTGGCAGGCGACGGATGCCACAGACCCGGCGTGGGCGGATCGACCCGCCGTGTTCAGCGGACGCGACGCCGACGCCGTCGGACCGGTGCTGGCCGACGCGTCACTCGTCGAGCAGGCCGGCGGCGCCCGGGCGACCTGGACGATCAGCGCGGCGCGGCCGGTGACGACGGCCCGCATCGCCGCGTACCGGGACGGCATCGATCGGCTGACCGCATCCGTCGACGCGATGACCGGGCAGGGCATCCGCGTCACCGGACGCTGGGAGGCCACCCTCAACCGCGCCGCATCGGCCGCCGCCCTGGCCCGGGGACTGCTCGGCGTGCCGGCGGCACTGCTGGCCGTGATCGGGGCGCTGACCCTGGGCGTGCTTGCACACTCGGCCGGGCGCCGCCGCGCCGACCAGGTGCGGCTGCTGCGCGCCCGCGGCGCCGCGACCGGGTCCATCGTGCGCGAATCGACCGGGCTCGCCGCCGGTGCGGTCGCGGCGGGCGTCGTGGCGGCCGCGGCGGTGCTCGCAGCCACTGGCGTGCTCCCGCTCGCTTCCGCTGCCGGCGCGGCGTCGGTGATCGGGGTGATGGCGGTGGTCGGGATCGTGGCGGCGCTGCTGGTCGCGACGGTGCTGGCCGTGGCATCCCTCGCCGCGCCGCCTGCCCGCGGTGACGTCGGCCGCCGCAGCCTCGCCGGGGTCGCCGCGGCGCTGGCCCTCGCCGCGCTGCTGACGGCGATCGCCGCCGCGCAGCTGCTGTCTGCGGGGCTGGTGCGCGACGGGTCGACGGATGCCGCAGCCGCCGCGGCCCCGGCCCTCGCGCTGGTCGCCGCCGCCCTGGTGGTCACGCTGCTGGCCGCCCCCGTCTTCTCGCTCGCCGAGCGCGCGGTGCGGCCCGGGCGCGGGCTGCCCGTCGTGCTCGCGGTGCGGCGGCTCGCCCGGCAGGCCGCGGTCGTGGTCGCCGGCGTGCTCAGTGTGGCCCTGGCCGCCGCTGCGATCGCGTTCGCCGTGTCGGCCACGACCCGGGTGGGCCAGGTGGTGCACGCCGACGTCGCCCGGCTGGTCGGTACCGACGTGCGCGCCGTGTACGACTCTTCGCCGGTGGTCGACCCTACGCATCCGTCGATGTCGGCAGGCATGCTGCCGGCCGGCGCAGGGTCGACGACCGCCGCGTTCGCCGCCGATGCGACCCTGGGCCGGACACCGGTGCGGCTGGTCGCGCTGCCCGGCACACGGCTGGGCGTCTCCGCCGCCGACGCGCCGGTCGCGCACGGGCCGGTGTCGGTCACCGTCACGGCGGCGATGGCCGACGGCGGCGCCTGGCCGGACGGCACCTTGGCGGTGCGGGTGTGGCTGCTCGACCGCGACGGCGCCGCCCGCGAGCTCGACGTCGGCGACGTCCCGGTCGACGGTCGAGCACACGCGCTCGCGGTGCCCACTGCCGACGGCGATCCAGCCGACGGCGATGCGGCCGACGGTGATCGGGTCGCCGCGATCGAGGTGGCCGCGGCATCCGCCCCCGGTGCGATCAGCGTGCGTGTGACGGTCGCCGGCGCCGCCGTCGACCCTGCCTCGGTGACGCTCGACCCCGCGATCGGGCGGGTGCGCGCGCTGACCGCGGTCGGCGCCGACCAGCCGCTGCCGGTGCTCGTGACCCGCGCGCTGGCCGACCGCCTCGCTCTGCAGCCGGGTTCGCCCGTCGCGCTGCGGGTGGGCACGATCGCCCGCCCGGTCGAGGGCCGGGTGGTCGCCGTGCGCGACGGGTTGCCCGGCGTGGGCGCCGGTGCGGGTGTCGCCGTCGATCTGGGCGGTCTGACCGTGCGCGCGCTCGCGCTGGGCGGGTCGGTGCCGGCGGCCGGTGAGTTGTGGGTCGACACCGCCGACGTCCCGGCAGCGTCGGCCGCGCTGCGCGGCATCGCCGACCGCCCGGTGCGGGTGCTCACGGCGGCGGCGGTGGGCAGCACCGCCGTGATCGATCCGGTGCTCGGCCTGAGCGCGGCCGGCACCGCCGTGGCCGCGGGGCTGGCGGCGGTGGCCGCCGCCGCGGTGGCGATCGCCGCCGTGCGCACGCGTCGCGCCGAGTCGGTGCCGCTGCGCGCGTTCGGGTTCTCGCGATCGCGACAGCGCGCCACCGGCGCGATCGAGATGGGTGCCGCCGCCTGTTTCGCCGCGATCGGCGGGGCCGCGGCGGGCATCGGTGTCGCCGCGTGGCTGGCCCCGGCGCTGCTGGCCGCCGTCACGGTCGGAGGCGTGTCATGACCCGCGCCGCACCCCGCCATTCGCCCCGCGCTGCTCCGGGCCAGGCTCCCCGCCATTCACCCCGTGCTGCTCCCCGCCATGCGACCCGCGCCGCGCCCCGCCGCGCCCCCCGCGTCGGCGGCATCCGCGTGGCGCTGCGCGCGGCGTGCACCGCGCCGTTCGCCTCGGTGCTGGTCGTACTGCTGGTGACCGTGGTCGCCTTCGCCGGGGCAGCACTGCCCGCGCTCCTCGACGACGCCCGCACCGCCACGGTGCAGCGCACACTCCACAGCGCCCGGACCGACACCCTCGATGCCACCGCCCACATCCGTGGCACGCCGACGGCGGGCCCGGGCACCGGCGTCGCCGTCTGGGATCCGATGCGCGCGCAGCTGAGAGGCATCCACGACCGGATGCCGCAGCCGCTGCGCACCGTCACCGCCGCCGGTGCCGGTTTCGTCACGCTCGACGGCCAGACCGCGATGCCGCTGGACGGATCGGCCCGGCCCGCCAACCGCATCACGATCCTGCTCGATCCCGACGTCGGCGCGCGCATCCGGATCGTCGCCGGACACCTGCCCGAGCCGGATGCCGTCGACCCGCCCGTCGACCAGATCGTGCAGGTCGCCCTGTCGCGTGAGGCGGCCGACACCCTGGCCTGGCCGCTGGGCGAGCGTCGCCGCCTCGACTTTCCGTCGCACCCGATGACCGTCGAGCTCGTCGGCGTCTATGAGGCCCGGCGCCCCGCTGAGAGCGCCTGGACGCACCAGCGCACCGGGCTGCACCCCGACATCGAGCAGGTAGGGACCGGCGACGTCGTGCACCTCGCCTCGGCGTACGCCGCTCCGGGTCTGCTCGACCGGCTCGACCCGTGGCTGGATGCCACAGCCACCACCGTCTTCTTTCCGTTGCGCGCCGACCGGGTCGCCGGCACGCAGGCCGCCGTGCTCGCCGCGCAACTGCGCGGCTTCGCGGCACGGCCGCAGGCGTTCTCGGGCACGTTCGGACCCGACAACTCCGCGCTCACCTTCCTCAGCTCGGCGCCGGCGCTGCTGGATGCCGGCGCCGCCCGCGGCGACGCGATGACCGCCATCGTCACGCTCGCCGCGATCGGCCCGCTCACGGTCGCGATCGCCGCCGTGGCGATGACGGGGTGGATGCTGGCCGCCCGGCGCGTGCCGACCGTGCGCGCCGCGCGTGCCCGGGGCGCGGCCATCGGTCTGCTGGCCGCGCTGCTGGCCGGTGAGGGGCTGGCGCTGGCGGCGGTCGGCGCCGCCGTCGGTGCCGCGTCGGCGGCCGCGATCGTCGGCTGGGCCGGAGCGTCCGCCCTCGTCGTGCCGGTCGCCGCCGTGATCGCCGCCGCCGTCGCGTGCCCGCTCGCGGCGCTGCCGGCCGCGGCCCGGCGCGCGCGCACCGACCTCGGGGTCGCCGACCGACCCACCCGCATCCGCCGGCTCGCGATCGAGGGGGGAGTGCTGGTTGCGGGCGTCGCGGTGCTTCTGGCTGCCGCGCTCGGCTCGCAGACGACGGTGGCCCCGGTGCGGCTGGCCGCGTCGGCCGCCGTCTTCGCGATCGCCTGTGTGGTGGTGCTGCGACTGGTGCCGCTGCTGCTCGGCGCGGTCGAGGCGCCGCTGGCGCGTGGCCGCGGCGTCGTCGCGCTGGTCGGCCCCGCCCGCGCACGCCGCGGGCGGACGCTGCCGGTGATCCCGGTGCTGGCCGCGCTAGTCTGCGTCGCCACGGCGTTGTTCGCCCTGGTCGCCTCGGCGACGGTGGCATCCGGCGTCGAGGCCACCGCCCGGGCCCGAACCGGTGCCGATCTGCGGGTGAGTGCGACGCAGATCCCCGACGCCGCGATCGCGCGCGTGCGCGCGCTGGACGGCGTGCATGCCGTCGCCCCGATCTACGCCGACGTGCAGCTGCCCGCCCGCGGCACCGCCCAGTGGCTGACCGTCACCGTGTACGCCGTCGACCCGCACGAACTGGCCGCGGTGCAGCACGACGTGCCCGGCGCGGTCGTGCCACCGGCCACCGCGCCCGACGACGCGATCCCGGCGGTGGCCGCGGCATCCGTCGTCGACGCCGCCGGCTCCGGACCCCTCGTGGTCCACGGCGTCGACGTGCAGCTGACCGCAGCCGACAGCCAGCCGGCGTACGTCGACGGCGCCCGCTGGGTGCTCGTCGACCGCACGTACGCCGACCGGTTGGTCGGGCCCGCGCCCACCGTGCACACCCTGCTCGTCGACCTCGGCCCCGAGGCATCCGTCGCCACGGTGGCTGCGGCGGTGCGACAGGCGGTCGGCGGCGACGCGCAGACCCGCACCCCGCAGGCCGAGGCGGCGCAGATCGCCGCCGACCCGGCGCTTCAGACCGTGCGCGGAGCGTTGGCCGGTGCGCTGGCGGTGGCGGCGGTGCTGTTCGTGCTGACGATATCGATGACGCTGCTGCGCGGCGCGCCCGAGCGTGGGCGCATGCTCGGGCTGTTGTCGACGATGGGCTACCCGCGCCGCCGCGAGCTGCCGCTCGTGTTGTGGGAGGTCGGGCCCGCACTCGCGCTGTCGCTCGTGGTGGGGCTGGGCGCCGGGCTCGCGCTGCCGCCGCTGCTGCTGGGCGGCGTCGACCTGACCCGCTTCGTCGGCGGCCGGTCGCAGCCGCCGGTGGTTCTCGAAGGGTGGATGCCGGTGGCCGTGGCCGCAGGGTTCGCCGCCGTCGCCGCGGTCGCGGTGACGGCGGCGGCGGTGGTGGCCTCGAGGTCCAGTGCCGCCGCTGCACTGCGCCGGGTGGATGAGGAGGTCGTGTCGTGATCGAGGAGGTGGGCCATGGCCGATGAGCCGGACATCGTGTGCGAGGCGCTGGTGCGCATCTACACCGCGCAGGGGGTCGAGGTGCAGGCGTTGCAGGGGCTGGACCTGACCGTGGGCCGCGGCGAGATGGTCGCGCTCGTCGGAGCGTCGGGGTCGGGCAAGTCGACGCTGCTGAACATCCTGTCGGGGTCCGACACCCCCAGCGCCGGCCGCGCCCGGGTGGCCGGGCACGACCTGGTGGCGATGCGCGGCCGCGAACGGCTGGACTACCGGCGACGCTGCGTGGGGTTCGTGTGGCAGCAGTCGGGACGCAACCTGCTGCCGTACCTGACGGCGCGCGAGAACATCGCGATGGTGCACGCGGTGGCCGGGGTGATCCCGCGCGGCCGGCGCGCGCAGCGGGCCGACGACCTGCTGGCCGCGCTCGGGGTCGCCGAGGTCGCCGACCGGCGCCCTGCGCACATGTCGGGCGGGCAGAAGCAGCGCGTGGCCATCGCCGTCGCGCTGGCCAACGAGCCGGCGGTGCTGCTGGCCGACGAACCGACGGGCGAGCTCGACGAGGCGACGAGCGCGGATGTGCTCGCCGCGATGGAGTCGGTGAACCGCGACCACGCGGTGACGACGCTGATCGTCACGCACGACGCCGCGGTCGCCGAGCACGTCGACCGCACGGTGCGCATCCGTGACGGCCGCACCGCGACCGAGACGCTGCGCACCACGCACACCGACGACGAGGGCCGGCGGGTGCGCACGGCGGCGGAATACGCGGTGCTCGACCGGGCGGGGCGGATGCAGTTGCCGGCGGACTACGTGCAGGCCCTCGAGCTGCGCGACCGGGTGCGGCTGTCGCTGCAGCCCGACCGCATCGAGGTGCGACCCGGCCACGCTGCGGTGCCGCCGGCGGACGAAGCGCCCGACACCGACACCGAGGGGGAATCATGAGCATGCTGCGGGCACAGGGGCTGAGCCGGGTGTACCGCACGCCCGCCGGCGAGGTGCACGCCGCCCGCGAGATCGACCTCGAGGTCGATGCGGGTGAGGTCGTCGCGATCCGGGGACGGTCGGGCGCGGGCAAGACGACGCTGCTGACCATGCTCGGCGGGCTCGACCGGCCGACCGCGGGGCGCGTCGAGATCGACGGGCGCGACCTGTACGGTCCGGACGGCACCGCGCTGCTCGGCGTGACGGTGGCGAGCGTGTTCCAGGGGTTCGGGCTGGTGCCGATCCTGTCGGCGGCCGAGAACGTCGAGGTGCCGCTGCGCATCCGCCGCACCGACCCGGCCGAACGCGCCCGGCGGGTGGCGCAGGCGCTGGATGCCGTGGGCCTTGCCGACCACGTGAACCAGCGCCCGGCGGAGCTGTCGGGCGGGCAGCAGCAGCGCGTGGCGATCGCCCGGGCCCTGGTCGCCGAACCGGCGGTGCTGCTCGCCGACGAGCCGACCGGGCAGCTCGACTCCGAGACCGGCGCGCAGATCATGGACCTCATCGCGCGGCTGGCGCACGAGCGCGGCACCGCCGCCGTGGTGGCCACGCACGACCCCGTCATGCTCGCCCGCGCCGACCGGGTGCTGCAGCTGCACGACGGCCGCCTCAGCCGGGTGGGGTGAGGCGGCCCCACCGACCCATGGGCAAACGGACCCATCGCCGTTCTCAGCCGCGTCACATATCCTGCTGAGGGTCGGCCCGACGGTCGGCCCGTCGAATCATGCCCGCAAGGTCCCAGGGGGGAGACCGCACATGAGGTTCGCCGCGTGGCTGCGCGCCCGCCCGAAGACCCTCGCCGCCGCCGGCGTGGTCACCGCGGGGGCCGTGGCGATCACGACGCTGGCGTTCGTCTACCGGGGCAACCCCACCGCCCAGCTCGACCTCAACGACGGCAGCGTGTGGATCACGAAGCAGTCGGCGCTCATGGTCGGCCATTTCAACGACTCGTCGCGGGTGCTCGACGGCGGGCTGAGCACCTCGACCGACAAGTACGACATCCTGCAGTCCGGACAGACCGTGATCATGCACGACGAGGCAGGCAACGCCGTCTCGTCGGTGGACCCGGCCACCGTCGCCCTCACCGGCTCGACGAACGTGCCGGCCGGCGCCCAGGTCGTCCTCGGCGGCAGCACCGTCGCCGTCGTCGATCCCGCCAAGGGGTCGCTGTGGGTGGTGCCGGCGGCGGGCATCGCCGGCTTCAAGGCCGCCGGCACCAAGCCGACCGCCTCGCTCGGCGCGGGCGCGGTGGCCACCGTCGCCACCGACGGCACCGTGTTCGCCGTCTCGCCCGCCAAGCGGTCGCTGGTCACCGTACGCGTCGACGCACAGGGCGCGCCCACCGGGACCGACACCCGCTCGCTCGAAAAGCTGACCGGGCCGGTGACCGTCGCCGCCGTCGGCGACACCCCGGTCGTGCTCGACGCGCGCGGCACGCTGCTGACCGGTTCCGGCCTGCACACGACGGTGCCCGCCGGCTCGGTGCTGCAGCAGCCGTCCGCTGCCGCCGATGCGGTGACCGTCGCGTCCGAGTCCGCGCTGCTGCGCGTGCCGTTCGACGGATCCGAGGTCCGCAGCCGCGACGCGGGCGGATCGGGCGCGCCGGCCGCCCCGGTGTGGCTGAACGGCTGCGCCTACGCGGCGTGGGGGGCCTCGGCCCGGTTCGTGCGCGACTGCACGGGCACCGCAGACGACCTGGCCCGCGACATCCCGGGCCTTCCCGCCACCGCGCAGCTGACGTTCCGGCAGAACCGCGACGTCGTCGTGCTCAACGACGTCATCGGCGGCTCGGCGTGGATGGCCAGCGACAAGCTGCAGCAGGTCGACAACTGGGACGACCTGAACCCCGACAAGGGGCAGACAGAAGACGATCAGGAGCAGGTCACCGAAGAGACGATCCAGTCCACGCTGCCCAAGCGCACCCCGCAGAACACCACCCCCATCGCCAACCCCGACGCATACGGCATCCGCCCCGGCCGCACCACCGTGCTGCCGGTGCTCGAGAACGACACCGACGCCGACGGTGACGTGCTCACCGTCACCGTGCCCAAGGGCAACCCCCGGCTGGGGCAGCTGGAGCGGATCAACAACGGTTCGGGACTGCAGATCGTCGTGCCGGCGGATGCCTCGGGCAGTGACTCGTTCACGTATCAGGTCGACGACGGCCGGCCGAACGGCACGGCCACCGCGAAGGTGTCGCTGCGGGTGCACCCATGGAGCGTCAACGAGGCCCCGAAGCAGACCCGGGTGACCTCGCTCGAGGTCGAGGCCGGCGGGGTGCTCAGCTACAACGTGCTGCCCGACTGGCGGGACCCCGACGGCGACAGCATCTACCTCAGCGGCGCCGAACCCGCGCCCGGCGACGAGGTCGAGGTCACCTCGGACGGGCGGATCACGTACCGCGCCACCTCGGGCACCCTGGGTCGCAAAGACGTGAAGATCCACGTCTCGGACGGCACCAAGACCGCCACCGGCACCATCCGCCTCGACGTGCGGCCCCGCGGCGCCACCGAGCCGATCGCCACCGCCGACCACGTCATCGCCCGTGTCGGCCGCGCCATCACCGTCTCGCCGCTGGTCAACGATCTGTCGGCCGGCAGCCAGGAGCTGCGGCTGACCCGGGTCGAGAACGTCGACGGCGCGACGGTCACCCCGGACTTCGCGAACAAGACGTTCCGGTTCATCTCGTCGAGCCCCGGCACCTACTACGTGCAGTACCTGATCGCCGCCGGCACCGCCACCGCCGAGGGCATCGTCCGCATCGACGTCCAACCCGACACACCCACCGACGATCCGCCGGTCGCGGTGCAGGACGTGGCGCTGCTGCCCGCCGGCGGCGACACGCTCGTGAACGTGCTGGCCAACGACTCCGACCCCGGCGGCGGCATCCTCGTCGTGCAGTCGGTGTCGGTGCCGCCGGATGCCGGTGTCTCGGTCGCCGTGCAGGGCCACGAGACGCTACGGGTCAGCGACCAGGGGACCCTGAAGGGGCAGCTGACGATCGGCTACACCATCTCGAACGGCACGCACAGCGCCGACGGCGAGGTCGTCGTCATCCCGGTGCCGGCGCCGTCCACGATCCGCCCGCCGGTGGCCGAAGACGACCAGGCTGTGGTGCGCGCCGGCGACGTGGTGACCATCCCGGTGCTCGAGAACGACTCCGACCCGAACGGCGGCCGGCTGCACGTGGCGCCCGACCTGGTGCCGCCGCTGGTCGACGCCAAGGACGGCGAGGCGTTCGTCTCGCAGGACGAGGTGCGGTTCAAGGCCGGCACCACACCCGGCACCGCCTACCTCACCTACGAGGCGGTCGACGCCAGCGGGCAGAAGGATGCCGGTTACGTCACCGTGCAGATCCTGCCGGTCAGCGTCAAGACCAACCAGGCGCCGCGGCCCAAGGACCTCACCGCGCGCGTGCTGAGCGGGTCGCAGGTGCGCATCCAGATCCCGCTGGACGGCATCGACCCCGACGGCGACTCGGTCGAGTTGACCGGCATCGCCTCGGCCCCCGGCAAGGGCCGCATCGCGCAGGTCGGTGACGACTACATCGACTACGAAGCGATCGGCGACGACACCGGCGCCGACACGTTCACCTACCGGGTGCGCGACCGGCTCGGCCGCGAAGGCATCGGCACCGTCCGCGTCGGCATCGCGCCCGCGGCATCCGAGAATCAGCCCCCCTACGCCGTCAAAGACACCGTGGTGATGCGGCCGGGCCGCCAGGTGGCCGTGCCGGTGCTCACCAACGACTCCGACCCCGAGGGCGATCGCATCGGCCTGGTGACCGACGGCATCGTGCTGCCGAAGGTGGCGGGGCTGGATGCCACCGTGCAGGGCGACCGGGTCGTGGTCACCGCGCCGTCGCAGCCGGTGCAGACCTCGCTGCAGTACACCATCCAAGACGCGCGCGGCGCGCGGGCGGTGGGCGTCGTGCAGGTCTCGGTGCGCCCGGACGTGCCGCTGCTGCGGCCGATCGCCCGTGACGACCGGGTGCAGCCCGAAGACATCGTCGACGGCTCGGCAGTGGTCGACGTGCTCGGCAACGACGAAGACCCCGACGGGACCGTCGACGCGTTGACCCTGAGCATCGACGGCTCCACCGCGCAGGTGCTCGGCGACGGCAAGGCCCGCATCCGTCTCACTGACGAAGACCAGCTGCTCACGTACACGATCACCGACCGCGACGGGCTGACCGCATCCGCGTTCATCCGCGCCCCCGCCCTCGGCTCGCTGCCCCCGGCGCTGGCGTCGACCAAGCCGGTCACCGTCAAGAGCGGCGAGACGATCGAGCTGCCGCTGGCCGACTACGTGCGCACCGCCGGCGGCAAACCCGCGGTGATCACCGAGACCGAGAAGGTCAGCGCCGTGCACGGCAACGGCGACGGCCTGGTCAAAGACCGCACCACCCTCGTCTACACGTCGGCGAAGCGGTACTACGGCCCCGACGCGCTCACCTTCGAGGTGACCGACGGCGCCGGACCCGACGACGCGGCCGGGCACAAGGCCACCCTGGTGCTGCCGATCACGGTGACCCCGCCCGACAACGAGCCGCCCACGTTCACGAACGGCCAGTTGAAGGTGGCGCCGGGTGAGGATGCCGCGGGCATCGACCTGCGCGCGCTGACCACGGACCCCGATCCGGGAGACCTGGCGGGCATGCGCTACCGCATCGCCGGCGACGTGCCGGCCGGGCTGTCGGCACGCGTGGACGGCCAGAGCCTGCAGGTGGCGGCCGACGCGTCCACCCCCAAGGGCACCGCGGCGACCATCCCGATCGAGGTCAGTGACGGGCACACCGAGCCGGTGCGCGGTTCGGTCGCCGTCTCGGTCACGGCATCCACCCGCCCCCTGCCCACCGCGAACGACGACGTGATCGAGCAGGCCGACCAGGGCAAGACGATCCGCGTCGACGTGCTCGACAACGACGTCAACCCGTTCCCCGACACCCCGCTGAAGATCACCGCCGCGGTGGTCGAGGCAGGCGACGGCACCGCCGAGATCGCCGGCGACCACCTGCAGATCACCCCGGCGAATCACTTCGTCGGCCGCATGACGGTGCGCTACCGCATCCAGGATGCCACCCGCGACCGCGACCGCGAGGTCGAAGGCCACGTCGTGGTCACCGTGCAGGGGGTGCCTGCCGCGCCCGGCACGCCCACCGTGTCGAGCGTGCAGGACCGCACCGTCGTGCTCAGCTGGACGCCGCCGGTGGACAACGGCGCCCCGATCACGAAGTACACCGTCTCGGCGACCTCGGGCGGTTACAGCAAGGTGTGCCAGGCGACCACGTGCACTCTGGACGGGCTGACCAACAACGTCGAGTACAACTTCCGGGTGGTGGCCACCAACCGGGTGGGCGACTCGCCCGCGTCGCCGCCGTCCGAGACGGCACGCCCCGACGCCCGCCCCGACACCCCGCAGCCGCCGACCCTGAAATACGGCGACCGCAGCCTCAAGGTGACCTGGACGACCCCGCCCACCCCGGGCTCGCCGGTCGAGTCGTTCAACCTCGAGATCTCGCCGGCCCCGCCGTCGGGCATCGCGCAGAAGACGAAGGTCACCGGCAACTCGCTGACCTGGACCGGGCTCGAGAACGGCACCGCCTACCAAGTGCGCGTACAGGCGGTCAACCGTGCCCCCGAGCCGTCGAGCTGGAGCGCCTGGTCGGCGACCGAGATCCCGGCGCGCGCCCCCGACGCCCCCGGCAAGCCTGCGACCGCGATGCTCGAGCCGGTCGGCGACCAGGCGCAGATGCGGGTGACCTGGACCGCGCCGAACGACAACGGCGACGCCGTGTCGCAGTACCAGCTCGACGTCATGCGCGGCTCATCGGTGCTCAACTCGATCACCGTCGGCGGCACCACCCGTTCGCAGGCGGTGCGGGTCGACACCTCGACCAGCGACTACACGTTCCGGGTGCGGGCGCAGAACAAGGCCGGCTGGGGCACCTGGAGCCCGGTGTCGGCACCACGCCGCGGCGTGACCGCGCCCGGCCAGCCCGGCGCCCCGAAGGCCACCCCAGGGGACCGGCAGATCGCGGTCAGCTACACCGCCGCGGCCGGGCACGGTGCCACCAGCGGTGAGATCCGGTACCAGTACAGCCTCAACGGCGGTGCCTGGCAGGGCAGCTGGAGCGGCACCAGGGGCACCATCACCGGGTTGACCAACGGCACCGACTACAAGGTGCGGGTGCGCGCGGTCTCGACCGTGGACGGCACGACCTACCCGGGCGGCGCCTCGGCCGCCTCGGCCGCGGCCGTGCCGTTCGGAAAGCCCGGTACGCCGGGTGCCTCGGCGAGCGCGAGCGGCCAGACGATCACCTACCACTGGTCGGCCCCCGACGCCAACGGCGCCGCCATCGACCAGACGCAGATCCGCATCGACGGCGGTGCCTGGCAGACGAAGTCGGCCAGCGGATCCACCTCGGGCAACTACGGTTTCTCGCAGCGTCACACCATCGAGGTGCGTGCGCACAACAAGGCCGGCTGGAGCGCGGTCGCCTCGGCCAGTGCGACCACCGCCGCGCCACCGCAGCCCACGGCGATCGTCTCGCGCGGTGCGTACCACACCAGCAGCACGTGCACCTCGTCGACGTGCGCGTACTTCAAGGTGACGGTGTCGAACTTCACCGCCGGCGACTACCAGGTCTACTGCAACGCGACCGGCCCGTACGGCGGCACGCCGTTCGCCGGTGGTGCGACCTGGCACTTCCCGGCCAACGGCACCGTGCAGCTCGGCTGCTACTTCGGCGGTCCCGGCCAGCAGGTCTGGGTGACCATCGGCGGCAAGGACTATCAGAGGTCGACGTGGTAGCGCACCGCGCGGCAGGACGGCAGGCGCGCACGGTGCGCACGGCACAGGAGGAGACACCGAGATGACGATGACACCCGAGCAGGCGACCTGGTTCCAGGGCACCTTCACGCGCCTGGTCGACAACATCGACCAGGCCGTGCTGGGCAAGCGCGAGGTGGTCGCGCTCGTGCTGGCGGCGATGCTCGCCGAAGGGCACGTGCTTCTGGAAGACGCGCCCGGCACCGGCAAGACCAGTCTCGCCAAGGCGCTGGCGGCCACCGTGCAGGGCACGTCCAGCCGCATCCAGTTCACCCCCGACCTGCTGCCTTCGGACGTCACCGGCGTCACCATCTACGACCAGAACACGCGCACGTTCGAGTTCCACCGCGGCCCGGTGTTCGCCTCGATCCTGCTGGCCGACGAGATCAACCGCGCCTCGCCGAAGACCCAGTCGGCGCTGCTGGAGGTCATGGAGGAATCGCGGGTCACCGTCGACGGGCAGCCGCACGAGGTCGGGCGGCCGTTCCTGGTGATCGCCACGCAGAACCCCATCGAGCAGGCCGGCACCTACAAGCTGCCCGAGGCGCAGCTGGACCGGTTCCTCATCAAGACCAGCATCGGCTACCCCGACCTCGCCGTCGCCGAGCAGATCCTCGCCGGCGCCGCCGACCGCAACCCCTCGGCGCACCTGCCGGCGATCATCACCACCGGTGCGGTCGCCGACATGGCCGACCTCGCCTCGACCGTGCACGTCGAACCCGCGGTGCTGCGCTATGCCGCACAGCTGGCCGAGGCCACCCGCACCGACCCGGCCACCCGGCTGGGCGTGTCGGTGCGCGGGTCGCTGGCCATGGTGCGCATCGCCAAGGTGTGGGCGGCCGCCCAGGGCCGGCACTACGTGATCCCCGAGGACGTCACGGCGCTGAGCGGTCCGGTGTGGACGCACCGGCTCGTGCTCGACCCCGAAGCCGAGTTCTCGGGGGTCGACGCCGACACGGTGATCGCCCGGGTGCTCGAGCAGGTCGCCGCGCCGCAGGCGAGGTCCGTCGCCTGATGGGGGCGCCGGTGATCGACGCTCCCGCCGGCCTCTCGCCCTGGCGTGAGGCCGTCGTGCGCGTGGGCCGCGCGTCCGGTGCCGGCATACGCCGTGCCGCCGGGACGGTGCGACCGGTCACCTGGGCGCTGATCGTCACCACCGCCGCGCTGTGGGTGCTCGGCACCGTGCTCGGCTGGTGGGAGCTCACCGTCGCGGCCGTCGTGCTCTCCGTCATCCTCGTCGCCTGCGCACTGCTGCTGATCGGGCGCACCGCCTACGACGTCGGCCTCGACCTGACCCGCACCCGGGTCGTCGTCGGCGAACGCGCGGTCGGCGCGCTCATGCTCGCCAACCCCGGCACCCGCGCCATCCTGCCGTCGCGGGTCGTGCTGCCGGTGGGTGCCGGCCGTGGCGTGTTCGCCGTGGCACGCCTGGCACCGGGCGAGTCGGTCGAGGAACTGTTCGCGATCCCGACCAGCCGTCGCGGCGTGCTGCCGGTGGGGCCGGTCAGTGTGGTGCGTGGCGACCCGCTCGGGCTGTTCGAGCGGGTGCACCGCCGTGACGACCCGGTCGACCTGTATGTGCACCCGCGCACGGTGGCGTTCGACGGGCAGACCCTCGGGTTCCTGCGCGACCTCGAGGGTCTGCCGGCGACCGACCTCTCGCCCGACGACGTGTCATTCCACGCACTGCGCGAGTACCAGCCCGGCGACGACCTGCGGCACGTGCACTGGCGGTCGACCGCCCGCACCGGGGCGCTCATGGTGCGCCAGTACGAAGAGACCCGCCGCTCGCACTTCGTGATCGGGCTGTCGGGCGCCGCCGGCGACTACCGCACCGACGCCGAGTTCGAGTTGGCGATCTCGGTCGCCGGGTCGATCGGCCTGCGCGCGCTGCGCGATTCGCGGCGCGTCGACGTGCACGTGCCCGGTCGCACCCTTCCCTCCGGCACCGGCAAGCGGTTCCTCGACGCGCTGGCCGCGCTCGAGCACACGCGTCCCCGTGACGGTCGTCTCGAAGCGCTGGCCGGACAGGTGGCGGCCGCTGTGGCACTGGCGAGCATCGTCGTGCTGGTGTGCGGGTCGACGGTGGATGCCTCGCGCCTGCGCCTGGCCTGTTCCCGGCTGCCGTACGGGGCCCGGGTGCTGGCCGTGCGTGCTGAACCGGGCGCCGCACCCGCCATGCGCCGCATCGGCGAGGCGTCGGTGGTCACCGTCGGTGCGCTCGACGAGCTGCCGGCGGCCCTGCGGAAGGTGCTGGCATGAACAGCATCCGTCGCCGGATCGTCGACGTGGCCGCCGTGGCGGCCCTGCTGCTGGTGACCGTGATCGGCTTCTGGCCCACCTTCGGCGGCCCCGGCTATCTGCTGCCGGCGCTGGGTGGTCTGTCGCTGGGCCTTGGCATCGCCGTGGTGGCGGCCCGGCTGCGCTGGGGCGTGCTGCTCACCACCGCCGCCGCGATCGTCGCCTATTTCGTGCTCGGCTCGGCGCTCGCCGTCCCGTACAGCGCGATCATCGGCGTCATCCCGTCGCTCGACTCGCTGCAGCAGCTGGCCGCCGGGGTGGTCACCTCGTGGAAGGCGCTGGTGACCACGGTGGCCCCGGTCTCGGTGGCCGACGGCTTCGGCATCGTGCCGTTCCTGCTGCTGCTGATCGCCGCGGTGCTCACCGGCAGTCTCGCGCTGCGGCTGCGGCATCCCGCCTGGGCGCTGCTGCCGGCGGGCGCGGCCCTTCTGGTGCAGATCGCGCTGGGCACCTCGACGCCGGCGGCCCCGATCGTGCAGGGTGTGGTCTTCGCCGTGACCGCGGTGGTGTGGCTCGCGCTGCGTCAGGCGTGGGCCCCCGCGCAGACCGTGGTCTCGCTCGGCGAGACCGGGCAGGCCACGCGTGCGGGCACGCGCCGCCGGGTCGCGCTCGGGGCGGGGATCATCGCGGTCGCGGTGGCCGCCGGCGCGGTCACCGGCGCGGTCGCCGCCCCCGTCTCACCGCGGTACGTGGTGCGCGATGTGGTGATCCCCCCGTTCGACATCCACGACTACGCCAGTCCGCTGCAGTCGTTCCGGGCGATCGTGCGCGACGACCGGCAGACCACACTGTTCACGGTGCAGGCGCTGCCGCACAACGCCCGGGTGCGGTTGGCCGTCATGGACGCCTATTCGGGCGTGGTCTACAACGTGTCGGACGCCGGGTTCGGCTCGTCGAGCGCGTTCTCGCCGGTGCGCGCGAACATGTCGCCCGACGCGAAGGGCACGCCGGCGACGGTGCACATTCAGATGGGGGCGCTCGACGGGGTGTGGATGCCGTCGGTCGGCGCCGTGCAGTCGATGGTGTTCGACGGGCCCCGGGCCGACGACCTGCGCCGTGCGGCCCTGTACAACGAGGCGACCTCGTCGGCGCTGGTGACCGCCGGGCTGACGAAGGGCGACGGGTACGAGCTGAACACCGTCGTGGCCGCGCGACCGAGTGACAAGGCGCTGGCGAAGGTGCCGGTGGCGCCGGTGCGGATGCCTCGGCAGCAGGGTGTGCCGCAGGAGGTCGCTGCGGTCGCGGCGAAGGCCACTGCCGACGCGCGCACGCCGATCGAACAGGTGCGGGCCCTGGAGAAGTACCTCGCCGACGGGGGGTTCTTCAGCCACGGGCTCGAGAACGAGCCCCGCTCGCTGGCAGGGCACGGCGCGGCGCGCATCTCGGCGTTGCTGCAGTCCCGGCAGATGGTGGGCGACGACGAGCAGTACGCCACCGCGATGGCGTTGATGGCGGGGGCTCTGGGCATTCCCGCGCGCGTGGTGATGGGGTTCTATCCCGCCGAGGACGAGGCATCCGGCTCGGTGTTCTCGGCCACCGGAGACGACCTGCACGCGTGGGTCGAGGTGCCGTTCACCGGGGTGGGCTGGGTGGCGTTCGATCCGACCCCGCCGAAGGATCATGTGCCCACCGACCAGACCACCAAGCCGCAGACCAAGCCCAAGCCGCAGGTGCTGCAGCCGCCTCCGCCCGCGCAGCAGCCGGCGGACGAGCCGCCGACGGTGCCCGCCGACCACGGCAAGAAGGACGACAAGAATCCCGCCGGCGCGATCCTTCTCGCCGTGCTCGCCGCCGTCGGTGTGTCGGCCGGGGCCGTCGGGGTCGTGGCCGCGCCGTTCCTGGTCATCGGGGCACTGAAGTCATCGCGGCGGCGCCGGCGGCGCACCGCCGAACGGCCGGCCGACCGGATCAGCGGCGGTTGGGACGAACTGAAGGACGCGGCGCTCGACTACGGCACGCCGGTGCGCGCGGGTGCCACCCGCTCCGAAGACGCCCGGGTCGTCGCCGCCGCGTTCGACCGACCCGCCGTGACCGCGCTCGCCCAGCACGCCGACGCGCGGGTGTGGGCGCCGGGCGAGCCCACAGACGCCGAGGTCGACGAGTTCTGGTCGCACGTGGACGGCATCGTCGACGAGGTCGGAGCGGAGCGCGGTTTCTGGCGACGCACCCGCGCACGCTTCACGGTGCGGTCGCTGGTGGCGGGCACCGCGCTCGAGCGATGGATGCCGCGCATCGGCCGCCGGCGTGCCGGTGACGCCGGTGCACACCAGGGCGGGCGTTCCGGGCACGGTGTCGGTTCGCGGCACAATGGCAACGGGCACGACGACCGGGCCGGCAGCGGCGCCGGCCGGCATGAGGAGGGCGCATGACGGCATCCGAACCCGCCGCACTGGGCGCACGCGTACTGGCATGCGTGATCGACGGCGCCATCGGCGCAGGGGCGGCCGTCTTCGCCGCCGCCGGGTGCGCGGCCGTACTGGCCGGCACGGTGCACGATCCCCGCGGGGTGTTCGTGGTGGTCGCGACGGTGCAGGCGGTGTCGTGGCTGGTCGCGCTGGCCTGGCTGGTGGTGCTGTCGGTACTGCAGGGCGGCGCCGGATCGGTGGGCCAGCGCGCGCTCGGCCTGCGGACGGTCGACCGCGACACCGGGGCACCGCTCGGCTTCGGGCGGGCGCTCGTGCGCAACCTGGTGTGGGCGCTGGGCGGGGCGATCGTCGTCGGATACGTCAGTCCGCTGTTCGATGCCGGCGCCTACCGCCAGGGCTGGCACGACCGGGCCGCCCGCGCGGTGATGGTGCGCGTGGCCAGGGACGGTGCCGGGATGCCGCAGCCATCGCCCGTGCATCGCTCGGTGCCCGTGTCGCAGCCGGTGGCCCCGGGGGCCCCGGGCGTGCCGGCTCCGGAGCCGGCGTGGGTCACGACGGGGGCAGGGGCACCGGCCGTACCGCCGCCTGTGCGCGAAGCGGGCGAGACTGTCGACGGGGACAGCATCCCGTATCTGACCGCCCAGGGCAGTGCGACCGGAGCCGGGTCCCGCGCCGTCGGCACCCGCCGCACCGCACCCGCACCGTCGTCCGCACCGACACCTCCGGCCGCGCCGGCGTGGATCACACCCCGGCCGCTGCCGGCCGCCGGCGCGGTCGCCCCCGACTCGTCGGCGGCTGAGCCGGCGCCATCCGCTGCCGCATCCCCCGGCCACACGACACCTGGCGCCGAGACACTCGGCGCCGAGACACCCGGCGCCACGGCGTCCGCGCCTGCGACACCCGCTGTCACGGGGGCCTACCTGCGCCCGGCGGCCGGCCGGTCCGACGCGCCGCGCCCGTTCTCGACCGTGCCGGCCGGGTGGCCCAGCTCGCCGTCGCCGTTCGCGGCACCCGTGCAGCCGGCGCCCGCGGCTGGTCCGGCGCCGATGCTCGCGCCGCCTGTGCCCGCGGCCCCGGCGCTGCCGGTGGAACGCCGGGGCGTGATCTCCCAGGTGCCCGGCGTCACGCACGACCGGTCCACCGCGACCGACGTCCCGCCCGAGTCGCCCCCGCCGACCGGGGCCGTGGCATCCGCCTCACCCGGCCCGGTCGATGTCGGCCAGACCATCGGTGCCACCACGATCACCCGCGGGTTCGCGGCCGCCGCACTCGGCCCCGACGGCGCCGCACCGGCATCCGCCGCCGCCATGCTGGTGTGGGACAACGGCACGCGCACCGGCATCCACGGTCGCACCGTGCTCGGCCGCAATCCGGCCGGCGAAGACGGCGCGGTCGTGGTCGCCGTGCGCGACGAGACCCTGTCGCTGTCGAAGACGCACTTCGAGATGGGGGTGGATGCCACCGGCGTCTGGGTCGTCGACCGGCACTCCACGAACGGTGTCGTGCTGGTGCGCAACGGTCGCCGCGCGCCGGTCGTGCCCGGGCGACGCGCCCCGGTGCGGGACGGGGACCGGCTCGAGTTCGGCGACCGCACCGCGACCGTGGAGATCCTCGGATGAGCGATCGCGACGTCATCGCCGTGCAGTGCGGCGCCGCCACCGACACCGGGCTGCGACGGCGGCTCAACGAGGACTCGTATATCGCGGCATCCCCCGTCTTCCTCGTCGCCGACGGCATGGGAGGGCACCACGCCGGTGAGGTGGCCAGCGCCGCCGTCATCGACGAGTTCGCGCACCTGGTCGGCCGGCCGAGCGTCTCGGTCGACGACCTGCGCGCCACGTTCGACCGGGCCCGTGCCCGGGTCGAGCAGCTGCCGGTCGGCGCCGGTGCCGGTGCCGGCACCACGCTCAGCGGCGTGGCGATCGCCGACATCGACGGCGACGGGTACTGGCTCACCATCAACGTCGGCGACTCGCGCACGTACCGGCTCAGCGACGGCGAGCTTGAGCAGATCAGCGTCGACCACTCCGTGGTGCAAGAACTCATCGACCGCGGCGAGCTCGACATCGCACAGGCCTCGCGCGACACCCGGCGCAACGTGATCACCCGCGCGATCGGTGCCGGCAGCGACGCCGACCCGGACTATTGGCTGATCCCCGCCGAAGAAGGCGACCGCATCCTGGTCTGCTCGGACGGGCTGCCCACCGAGCTCGACGTCGCCCGCATCGACGCCATCCTGCGCGCCGAGGCGCATCCGCAGGCGGCTGCCACCCGGCTCGTGCACGAGGCGGTGCTGCACGGCGGGCGCGACAACGTCACCGCGCTCGTGGTCGACGCGATCAGCGTCGGCGACGCCTCGTGCCGGCCCGACGGGCGCGGCACCCAGCCGGTCGTGCCCGACGAAGACGACGAGCTGAACGCCGACACCCGCCCCCGCACGCCGTACCCGACAGGAGGATCACGCTGATGGTCGCACTGCACTACGCACCCGGCGACGCCCACCTGATCGCCACCCGGTCCGCCGTCGTCCTCATCGACGCCGACGTGCCCGCCGACCTGCTCGCCCGCATCTGGCGCGAGGTCGACGGTGGACGCGGTCTCGCCGCGGTGCTCGAGGCGCTCACCGGCGCGTTCGGGACCTCGCTGACCGCGATCCCGCCGTTCCTGGTCGCCGTCGCCGAGCCGGGCGGGGTGCGCCTTGCCGTGCGCGGCGACATCTCGGCGACCGCCACCGGCGGCGGTGCCCCGGTCACCGTCACCGGTGCGGGGGTCACCACCTGGTCCGAGCAGGTCGCCGCCGGTGCCACCCGCACCGAGATCGGCGCCGGCGCCACGGCCGACGCCGTGCTGCCGCTGCGCGACGGTGTCGCCCGCGCAGGCGCCGTGGTCGTCGATTGGGGGGTGCATGCCGCGTCCGGCGCGCCCGCGTCCGGTCCTGACGCCGAACCGGGTCGACCGCCGGTGCCGCCTGCGCCGCCGGTCACCGCGGCGTCCGCACTGCCGCTCATCCCGCCCCCGCCACCGCTGCCTGCCGCCTCGGCCGCACCCGCAGCGCTCGCCGAGCCCGCACCGGATGCCGAGCCCGCAGCGCTCGCCGAGCCCGGACCGGACGAGGAGCCGCCCGTGCTCCAGCCGCCCGCCGAGCCCGCCGTCCCCGAGCCGGCTGCCGTGCCCGGACCGGATGAGGTGCCGCCCGTGCCCGAGGCGCCCGCGCCGTCCGTCCCCGAACCACCTGCCGTACCCGAGCCGGTCGCGCCCGAGCCGTCCGCCGCGCCCGAGCCGCTCGTCGTACCCCAGCCGTCCGCATCCGAGCCGGCCGCCGTGCCCGGACCGGATGAGACGCCGCCCGTGCCCGAGGCGCCCGTGCCCGAGGCACCCGCGCCCGAGCCCGCCGAGCCCGGACCGGCCGCGGAGACGCCCGTGCCCGAGCCGTCCGCGCCGGAGCCGGCCGTACCGGAACCGGCCGCCGAGACGCCGGTGCCCGAGGCATCCACCCCGGAGCCGGCCCCGCCCGCCCCCGCCGCACCCGAGCCGCCCACCGAGACGCCTCCGGCCGGAATCGAGACCCTCGCCCCCTCGCACGTGACGATGGTGCCCGGGCTCATCGACGACGTGCCGCGCCCGATCGTCGATGCACCGCCCGCGGGCGGCGATGTGGGCGATACAGTGGCTTCCGTGCGTGTTCGGGGGGACCACGACGGCGAGACCATCTCGGTCTCGCGCGCCCGCGAGCTGCGCGGCGAGACCGGCGGCGACGAGGCGCCCGAGCCGCTCGCCCCGCCGCGCCCCGCCGCCCCCGGCCGGTTGCGGCTGTCGACCGGCCAGGTGGTTCCGCTCGACCGCACCGTCGTGATCGGACGGCGGCCCCGCTCCACCCGGGTGACCGGCACCGACCTGCCGCACCTGATCGCGGTCGCCAGTCCGCAGCAGGACATCTCGCGCAGCCATCTCGAAGTGCGCGTCGAAGACGACAGCATCCTGGCCACCGATCTGCACACCACCAACGGCACCACGCTGCGTCGCGCCGGTGCCGACCCGGTGCGGTTGCACCCGGGCGAGCGCAACGTCGTCGTCCCCGGCGACGTGCTCGACCTCGGCGACGGCATCACGGTCACCGTGGAGGACATCGCGTGAGCCCCCGCCGGAGTCCCGCCGCGCCGCCGGATCTGCCCGGCTTCACGTACGTCGACCTGCTCGGGTCGGGCGGGTTCGCCGACGTGTATCTCTACGAGCAGCAGCTGCCGCGCCGCCGTGTCGCGGTGAAGGTGTTGCTGACCGAGCGGATGGCGTCCGGGTCGGTGCGCGAGTTCACCGATGAAGCCAACGTGATGGCGATGCTGTCCACGCATCCGGCCATCGTCACGATCTACCAGGCCGGGGTCGCCGCCGACGGACGCCCCTACCTGGTGATGGAGTACTGCCCGAAACCGAACCTGCAGGTGCGATACCGGCGCGAGCCGTTCTCGGTCGCCGAGTCGCTGCGCGTGGGCGTGCAGGTCGCCGCCGCCGTCGAGACCGCGCACCGCGCCGGCGTGCTGCACCGCGACATCAAACCGGCGAACATCCTGGTCACCGAGTACAACCGCCCGGCGCTGACCGACTTCGGCATCGCGTCGACCACGAACGCCGACACCGAATCGGCGGGCCTGTCCATTCCGTGGTCGCCGCCCGAGTCGTTCGCCGACACGCCCCACAGTGACGTGCGCAGTGACGTGTACGCGCTGGGCGCCACCGTCTACACCCTGTTGGCCGGGCGGTCGCCGTTCGAGTTGCAGGGGCAGCGCAACACCGCCGCCGACCTGATCGGGCGCATCGAGACCGCGCCGCTGCCGCCGTTGGGGCGACAGGATGCTCCGCCCTCGCTGCAGCGCACCCTCGAGCGGGCGATGGCCAAGAGCCCGGCCGGGCGCCACCAGAGCGCGCTCGAGTTCGCCCGGGCGCTGCAGAAGGTGCAGATCGAGCTGTCGCTGGCGGTCACCCCGATCGACATCCTCGACGACGGGTCGGTCGACGACGTCGCCCGCGACGAGGACGACGGTCTCACCCGGGTGCGGGGCGTGGTCAGCATCGACCCGCAGACCGCGCCGGCGGCGGGGCTGACCCATCCGGCCGACCTGCCCCGTGCGCCGGCGTCGCCGTTCGCACCGGGTGGCGGCTCGGCCGGGGGTGGTTTCGGGCCGGGCGCGGTCGCTGCGCCGCGTGAGGCGTTCGGCGCGGGCGCGGTGCCGCCGCGTCCACCCCTGCCCGACGCGGCGGACGAGACGGTGGTACGTGCGGCCGTCGCCCCGACGGCGGCCACCGCGCCTGACACGATCGCGCGCATCTCGGACCAGCCGGCGCCGGCTGCGGCATCCGTGCCCCCGCCGGCCGCGCACCGGGCGGTGGGTCTGTGGGCGTGGATCGGTGCGGGCGTGGTCGTGGTCGCGCTGATCGTGGTCGGCGTGGTCGCGCTGCCGCAGCTGCTGGGCGGACCGGCGCCCGAGAAGTCCGCGAGTGCCGCGCCGCCGAAGCCGAAGGATCCGCTGCCGGCGACGGTGCCGGCGCCGACCGATCTGGCGGGCACGGTCGAGAAGGGCGTGGTCGTGTGGACCTGGCGCAACACCGACAGCGAGGCGGGTGACGCGTTCTTGTGGCGGGATGTGTCGCGTGCGGACGAGCCGGGCGCGCTGCAGCGGGTCGACGAGCCGACGGTGCGGCAGAAGACGGATGCCACGGGCCGCACCTGCATCGAGGTTCGCACGGTGCGCGGGGACGGGGCGAGCTCGGACGCGGTGACGAGGTGTGTGCCATGACCGATGAGACGGTGACGCGGGAGCGCGACGAGGTGGTCGTGGAGTTCGCGGGGGAGCGGTTCACGGTGCGGCCGGGGGAGGTGTTCACGGTGGGTCGCGAGGGCGACCTGGCGATCGACGACAATCTGTTCCTGCATCGCCACTTTCTCACGATCGAGTGTGTCGACGGGTTGTGGCTGTTGTCGAACGTGGGCTCGCGGCTGTCGGCGACGGTGACCGATTCGGGCGGTCGGGTGCAGGCGTGGCTGGCACCGGGCGCGCGGCTGCCGCTCGTGTTCGAGGCGACGACGGTGATCTTCAGCGCCGGGCCGACCACGTACGAGATCGTGCTGCATGCCGCGGCGCCGGCGTTCCGCGAGACGGCGCGGTTCGACGACGAGGTGGGTCAGTCCACGATCGGCGAGGTGCCGCTCACGCAGAGCCAGAAGGCGATGATCGTGGCGCTCGCCGAGCCGCTGCTGCGGCGCGAGGGCGCCGGCATGAGCGAGCTGCCGACCTCGGCGCAGGCCGCGCAGCGGCTGGGGTGGACGCTGACCCGGTTCAACCGCAAGCTCGACAACGTGTGCGACAAGCTCGATCGCGTGGGGGTTCCCGGAATGCGTGGGGGCGTGCGTTCGTACGCGACGAATCGGCGGGTGCGACTGGTCGAACACGCGATCGCCGCCCGGCTGGTCACCCGCGACGATCTGCCGCTGCTCGACCTCGCCCACTCGGGCGAGGACTGATCCATCCCGCTCTGCCCCCCGTTCCCGCTCTACCCTCGTTGCACGCCCCCTCACAGGCTTCGGACGATCGCGCCAAGTTCGGAGCGATCCGCCGGAATCCTCCGAACGTCGTCCAATCCTCCGAACTCTGGGAGCGACGATCGGCGTGCAGGCTGGACGAGCGTCCCAGCAGCCTGTACAGCTCGTACGCAGTCTCCCTTCCGAATCACCGCGAGCCTCCTCGAGCTCCCGTCGACGTCGCGCCCGCCTCACAGGCTTCGGACGATCGCGCCATGTTCGGATTGATCCGCCCGAATCCTCCGAACGTCGTGCAATTCTCCGAACTCTGGGAACGTAGGCTGCTGACCTACGCCGTCCGATGGGTCTCAGATGCCGTGATGCCCGCCCGGAGCATACGAGCGTGCTCTCACGCCGGAGGCTGTGGATAACTCTGACGGGGCGTGCGCGGAACTCGCTACGGTGGCGTGTATGTCTCGTCGCGCGTTCGTGTCTGCCGCGGTGATCGTGCTCGGGCTGCTGACCGGGTGCTCGGCGCACCCGGCG
The DNA here is from genome assembly GCF_000422405.1 of Microbacterium luticocti DSM 19459. Classification (GTDB taxonomy): domain Bacteria; phylum Actinomycetota; class Actinomycetes; order Actinomycetales; family Microbacteriaceae; genus Microbacterium; species Microbacterium luticocti. The sequence goes on along the minus strand of NZ_AULS01000002.1, from coordinate 368,548 downwards.
CCGAGCCCGACCCCGAGCCCCCGGTTCACGAGCGAAGCCGACGCGTACAAGGCCGCGGAGGACACGTACCGGACGTACGTGGATGCACTCAACGCCATCGACACCGCCGAGCCTGCGACGTTTGAAGACGTCTTCAGACTGGAGTCCGGCAATGCGCTCGATGACGACAAGAAGACACTCAGTGGGTTCCACGCCGATGGCGTGAAGATCGAGGGAGACGCTCACGTCACCGTTATGGAACCCGCGTCCATCACGCTGTCACCGCTGACCGTGCGGCTGAGTGCGTGCTTCGATGTCTCCGATGTCCGGGCTTTCGATGCCGATGGCAATTCCCTTGTCGATCCCGAGCGGGATGATGTCCAGAGCGTCACGGTCACGATCGAAGAATCCCAAGCCTCTCCGACAGGGCTTGCCATCAGGGGGGTCAAGTCACGCGATGGTGATCCAGAATGCTGAGGGCCATCGCTGTGCTGGCGCCCTCACATGGGTCTCAGATGCCGTGATGCCCGCCCGGAGCATACGAGCGTGCTCTCACGCCGGCGGCTGTGGATAACTCCGAGGGTGCGTGGACGGATGTCGCTACGGTGGCGTGCATGTCTCGTCGTGTGCTCGTGACTGGCGCTGTGCTCATGCTCGCGCTGCTCACCGGGTGCGCGGCGCACCCGTCCCCGAGCCCGACGCCGAGCCCGCGGTTCACCAGCGAAGCCGACGCGTACAAGGCGGCCGAGGACACGTATCGCGCGTACGTGGATGCGCTCAACCGAGTTCGGCTCGAGGATCCGGCCACGTTCGAGTCGCTCTATCGTCTTGAGACTGCCGATGCACTTGATACGGATAAGGAGGCGTTCAGCGCCATGCATGCGGACGGGTGGCGGATGACGGGAAGGACGGTCGTGACTCTTCTTCAGCCGTCGACCACGCGAACTCCCGGTTCCCGGATGACGTATCTCGATGCGTGTGTGGATGTCAGCAACGTCGAGCTCGTCGATGCTCACGGCAACTCAATGGTGGATTCGGACAGAGGCGACGTCCAACAAGTCGTCGTGGCCTTCACCCGGTCGGATACGTCGCCGACCGGCTGGCTCATCTCAAGCGTCGACGGGCGTACCGAAGGACCAACATGCGACTCCTGACACTCACGATCTCTGCCACGCTGTCGTCGCTGCCCACAGGCAATCCCGTTATCCCTGGGTCACGCCGCTGCCGCAGGCAGCCGACCTGTGCCGCTCCGTGGGCTTCAATGCCGTGATGACCGTCTGGAGTGAGCGAGCGCACCATCGCGTAGGGGGCTGTGGATAACTCTGCCGGTGTGTGCGTCCGATCTCGGTACGGTGGCGTGCATGTCTCGTCGTGTGATCGTGTCTGCCGCCGTGATCGTGCTCGGGCTGCTGACCGGATGCGCCGCGCAGCCGGCTTCGAGCCCGACGCCGAGCCCGCGGTTCACCAGCGAAGCCGACGCGTACAAGGCCGCGGAGGACACGTATCGCGCGTACGTGGATGCGCTCAACTCGGTCGACACGACTGAGGCGGCGACTTTCGGGCCTGTCTTTGCACTGACGACCGCGGAACAGAACTCGAGCGACAAGAAGGCATTGACCGCCTACCATGCGGCCGGCGTAACGGTGTCGGGCAAATCAAAGATCACGAAGATCGCTCCTGCGGCACGCATCGCGGGTGCCGCGACGATTGAACTTGCGGTCTGCCTTGATGTCTCGGCAGTCGAGGTCACGAACAAAGATGGATCATCCCGAGTCAACCCAGACCGGGTCGACGTCCAGAGTCTCGCGATCCACCTTGATGAGGACGACCACGCTACGTTCGGCTACCTGATCTCGCTGGTCGAAGGACGGGAGGGTGAACCGGCATGCTGAAAGCTGTCGCTGCCATCGTGTTCGGTCTTTCGGTCTTCCTTGCGGCTATGTTCGGGTCCGGCGACATGCCGGACCTCCCTTTGAACTGACGCTGAGTGGCCTCAGACGACAGATGATGGCGCACAAGTGATCGTGCATCCTGGTCGCCCACACCTGCACCGACGAACCGACCGGCCCCGGTTGTTGACGCACGGGCCGCCGTGGTGATCGCACCGCCGGTGGTCAAGTCCCCCGGTACGGAATCGCGCAGCGGGCGAGCCTCCGAGAGCGACGACCGGCGCCGGTTCATGGATCTCGGACTCTGTGACGACTGCTCGGAGTGGACGAGTGCGCCCTCATTCCGGCGGCGCCGCCGGTGGCTGTGGATAACTCTGACGGCGCGTGGACGGATCTCGCTACGGTGGTGTGCATGTCTCGTCGTGTGATCGTGTCTGCCGCCGTGATCGTGATCGCGCTGCTGACCGGGTGCGCGGCGCACCCACCCCCGAGCCCGACGCCGAGCCCCCGGTTCACCAGCGAAGCCGACGCGTACGAGGCCGCGGAGGACACGTACCGGACGTATGTGGATGCACTGAACGCCATCGACACCGCCGAGCCTGCGACGTTTGAAGACGTCTTCAGACTGGAGTCCGGCAATGCACTTGATGACGACAAGAAGACACTCAGTCAGTACCACGCCGATGGCGTGAAGATCGAGGGAGACGCTCACATCACCTTGATGGAACCCGCGTCGATCACACGGTCACCGCTGACCGTGCGGCTCAGTGTCTGCTTGGACGTGTCCAAGGTCACGATCTTCGATACTGATGGCAACCTCCTTTCTGACCCCGACCGGGATGATGTCCAGAGCGCGACGGTCACGCTCGAAGAGTCCCAAGCCTCTCCGACGGGGCTTGCGGTCCTGGGAACAAAAGGGCGTGACGGAGACCCGAAATGCTGAGGCTCATCGCTGTGCTGGCGATTCTTGGTGCCGGCATGACGCTTGCATCTGCGACCGATAGCAGCGGGAACAGTGATGGCGGAATCGAGAGCATCGGTCAACAGCTCAACTCGGATGGCCGCGCGGTCGTCGTCCAGGGCACGCAGACGACGGGTGGGGGTACGTCGACCCACTCGAGGACTGGTCGGGATAGCAACAATCGTGCCGGTGGCGGGCATGTGATCCCGCGTGGTCCGGTCACGCATCCGAATCCTGATGCGATGCCGGCGGTGCCGGGGGTGATCAATCCGGTGGATTGCCGGACGGCGTCGGTGCCGTGCCGACTCACCCCGGATGCCACCCCGGGCCCGGCACCGCGCCCGCGGGTGGATACGGTCCCGGCCGTGACGTTGACCGACCTGGCCCGGTTCCGGCCGGTGCCTCCGGTGCTGGTCAGCGAACCGGACCGGGTGGGGATCGCCGGGTTGCCGGTGAACCTGGTCGCCACCGCTCCCACCCAGACCCTGCATGGGGAGTTGTTCGATCATGCGGTGACCGTCCGGTTCACCCCGCACCATTTCACCTGGACACCCGGGGATCACACCCACACCACCACTAGATCCCCGGGCACGCTGTGGTCGCGTGCGGGGGAAGTGCGGTTCACTCCGACTCCCACCAGTCACATCTACCGTGACCGGGGCACGTACACGGCCACGGTCACCGTCGCGTACACCCCCACCGTCACGTTCGACACCGGGCAGTCGCAGACGGTGCCCGGGTTCGTGACATCCACCAGTGCCGGGGTGAGCATCCGCATCTACGAAGCCCACACCATGCTGGTCGCCCACACCTGCACCGAGGACCCCACCGGCCCCGGCTGCTGACACCACCACCGGCGCCGGCTCTCCACCGCGCCACCCCCGGGCACGGAATCGCGCAGCGAGCCAACCTCCGAGAGCGACGACCGGCGCCGTTCCATGGGTCTCGGTCTCCGTGATGCCTGTCTGAAGTGAGCGAGTGTGCCCTGGCGTCGGGGGCTGTGGATAACTCTGACGGTGTGTGCGTGGATCTCGCTACGGTGGCGTGCATGTCTCGTCGCGCGTTCGTGTCTGCCGTCGTACTCGTGCTCGGGCTGCTGACCGGGTGCGCGGCGCACCCGTCGCCGAGCCCGACGCCGAGCCCGCGGTTCACCAGCAAAGCCGACGCCTACAAGGCGGCGGAGGACACGTACCGTGCGTACATCAACGCGACGAATCACCTCGACCTGTCAGATCCCGCAACACTCGAGAATGTCTACCGATGGGCCACTGGCGGCGCACGTGATGCAGACAAGAAGACCCTGACGCGCTACCACGCCGAAGGTGTCGTCGTGAGTGGCCAGATCCGCCTCAGTCTGGTTGAACCACGGAGCATCGATGGAGATCTCTCGGTCGTCATGCTCAACGTGTGCAACGACGTGTCATCCGTCGAAATCCGCGCTTCCGACGGCACGAACCTCGTGAAGGACACGAGATCGCCGGTTCAGTCGCTGGCCGTCGAGCTCAGAGAAGACGACCACTCACCAACAGGCTTCCTTGTGAGCGAAGTCCTGGGCAGGAAAGACGGGCCCCCATGCTGAAGTTCCTCGCCGTAGGGGTGAGCATCCGCATCTACGAAGCCCACACCATGCTGGTCGCCCACACCTGCACCGAAGACCCCACCGGACCCGGTTGCTGACATCACCACCGGCGCCGGCTCTCGACCCCGAGCATCCCGTCGCCGGACGGCACCGCCCGCCCCTCAGTAGTTGCCGCGAATGGTCGTTATGATCGCGATCTTTCCCACCACTTGCGGCAACTACCGGGGAGATGGGGGAGTCGGGCCCGAGCCCGGCGCCCAGCCCGGACCCCGGCACTCACCCCGGCGCCCAGCCCAGACTCCGGCACCCAGCCCAGACCCCGGCGCCCAGCCCGGTCGCCCCGCCGCCCACCTCGACCGGCCCACCCCGGCGCCAGCCCGGACCCCGGCGCCCAGCCCGGTCAGCCCGCCGCCCACTTCGACCGGCCCACCCCGCGACGCGGACCGGGTCAGCGCCCGGCGTCGAACAGGTGACGGCCGGTATGGCTGAGCACCTTCACCACGACACCGCGGCGTTGCAGTTCCGCCACCGTGCGGGTCTCTTCGTCGATGTCACGGCCGAGCGCATGGATGCTCGCCACCACCAGCACGTCGCCCCGCCGCAACGTGCCGAACAGTCGCACCAGTCGCTGCTCCCACGTCTCCAACGTCTCGGGCGCAGGGTGCCGGAACCCGTCGATCGGCACCCCGAACCGTGCCAGATCGTCGCGCTGCTGCTTGATCGACGGCATGTCGTCGCGCGCGACCACCAGACCCACCAGCCGGGCACCCGCCGGCCGGGCCTGCCACCAGTCGCGGTCACGCTGCAACTGTTCGAAACACTCCGGGCAGGCGGCAGCCTCGTGCGGCAGGGGGAGGGGGCCGGTCTCATCCATCACCCCATTCTCCCCCGTCGCCCGCGATGCTGTCACCCGTCGCCCAGCCGCAGCTGCAGACTCAGCTCGTCGGCATCCAACTCGGCCAGCGTGTGCCGCAGCACCGCCGAGCCGACCGACCCGTCGTGCGAGAGCTCGTCGAGCCGCCGCCGCATGGCCGCGATCGTCGCCAGCCGCAGTTCGAGCATCTCGCGCGTGGTCACCGCGCTCTCATCGCCCTCGTCCGCCGGCGGAGCCTGCAGCCGCTCCCTGATCCGCTCGGTCATCTCGGCGCTGAACGGCGTTCCATCGCGCTTGCGCAGATCAGCGGATGCCAGGGCCTGCCCGGCCGCGGCACGCAACTCGTCGTCCACCCGCTGCCGCTCGGCCGCCGTGATCGCCTCGCTGCCGCTTCCCTGCAACCCCAGTCTGCGCACCAGCCAGGGCAGGCTGAAGCCCTGCAGCAGCAGGCTGATCAACGCGACCAGGAACGCGACGAAGATCAGCAGCGGCCGATGCTCGATGTCGCGGGGGAGCGTCTGCGCCGCCGCGAGTGTGACCACACCGCGCATCCCCGCCCACACGATCACCGTGCCGTGCCGCCAGCCCAACGGCGACGCCTGGTAATAGTCGATGTCGGCGATCAGCCGGCTCACCCTCGTGCGCATCGACTGCACCCGGCGCTGCTGCCGCGCCGCATCGACCTTCTTGCCGCGCGGCGCCGGCATCGGCTTCGCGCCCGACGCGACGGCATCCAATCGGTCGTTGAAACTCTGCAGCCGGTCGCGGTCCATGCGACGCGCCCGCCGGCCCTGTCCCCACACCAGCGCCGAGACGTACCCGGCGCGCACGACCACCACGATGCCGAGCGCGGCCAGCGCCAGCCACGCGCCATGCCACAGGCCGCCGCTGTCGGCGGCGTTCTGCTGCACGATCTCGCGCAGTTCCAGCCCCATGATCAAGAACACCGCACCCTCGAGCACGAGCTCGACGGTGCGCCAGTTGAGCCTGTCGCTCAACCGCTGCTCGGGCGTCAGCCGACGGCGCGCACCCTGCCCGGTGACGATGCCCGCCACCACCGCGGCCACCAGTCCGGAACCGCCCAGGTGCTCGGTGGGAAGGTACGCCAAGAACGGCACGGTGAAGCTGACGGCCGTGTTGGCGGCCGAGTCGCCGATCCATTCCCGCAGCCGCAGCACGAGCCATCCCACCACCGCCCCGACCAGGATGGCCACGAGCACACCCCACGCGAACGTACCGATGGCCCCACCCACCGAGAACCCGGCGGCGATCGCGGCGATGGCGGTGCGCAGCAGCACCAGGGCGGTGGCGTCGTTGAGCAGGCTCTCGCCCTCGAGCATCGTCACCACCCGCGGCGAGATGCCCAGCCGTTTGACGATCGAGGTGGCGACCGCGTCGGTGGGGCTGAGGATCGCGCCCAGCGCGATGCCCAACGGCAGTCCGACGCTCGGGATCGCCAGCCAGAAGAACACCCCGAGGATCAGCGCGCTGAGCACCACGAGCACCACCGACAGACCGGCGATCGGCCCGAAGTCGCGACGGAACTCCAGCGCCGGCAGATTCACCGCCGCCGAATACAGCAGCGGTGGCAGCACGCCGATGAGGATCACGTCGGGCGGGATCGGCGGGATGTCGACGAACGGCACGAGCGCGATGAGCAGCCCGACGCCGACCATCAGCAACGGGCCGGCCACGCCGATGCGCTGGGCGACGGCGGTGACCAGGGCGACGATCAGGATGCCGGCGACGGCGACCAGCAGGCCCAGCAGCAGCGGCTCCATCCGGGGCTCCTTCCACAACGGTGCGACGGTGGGGCGGGTCCGGCCCGAGCCTATGCCCGCGCCGGCATCCGACGGTACCGTGTATTCCGTCGGCGGCCCAGGGCGTGGTTTCCCTGCCCGGCGCAGTCGTGTCGGGATGCCACGACCTCCTCGCCCGGGCGGGATGTGCACGATAACGTAAACGCATGACGTTCACCAAGCCTGCGAACGTCGGGGGGACGAAGTGAGCACACCGGCGCACCTGGAGGGCATCCTCTATCCGCCCGTCGACCCGTATGACACCGGCATGCTGCTGGTCGGCGACGGCAACCGCGTGTACTGGGAGCAGTCGGGCAACCCCGACGGCAAGCCGGTGGTGTTCCTGCACGGCGGCCCCGGCGGCGGCACCGCACCGTGGCACCGGCGCTTCTTCGACCCCGCGCATTACCGCATCGTGCTCATGGACCAGCGCGGCTGCGGCCGGTCCACGCCGCACGCGTCCGATCCGGACGCCGACCTGCGGCACAACACCACCTGGCATCTGGTCGCCGACCTCGAATTGCTGCGCAAGAACCTCGGCATCGACGCCTGGCAGGTGTTCGGTGGATCATGGGGCAGCGCCCTGGCGCTCGCGTACGCGCAGACGCACCCCGCCGCGGTCACCGAACTGGTGCTGCGCGGTGTGTTCACACTTCGCCGGCACGAACTGGAATGGTTCTACGAGGGCGGGGCGGGGGCACTGTTCCCCGACCTGTGGGAGGAGTTCATCGCGCCGATCCCCGTGCTCGAGCGGTCGCGCATGATCGAGGCGTACCACCGGCGGCTGGCCGACCCCGATCCGGCCGTGCACGTGCCGGCGGCGGTGGCCTGGAGCCGCTGGGAGGCGGCGACGATCTCGCTGCTGCCCGACGCCGACCGCGTCGCCGAGTCGAGCGAGTCCGAGCACGCCGTCGCGTTCGCGCGCATCGAGAACCACTACTTTCTGCACGGCGGCTGGCTGCGCGAGGGGCAGCTCATCGACGAGGCCGCCACGCTGCGAGGCATCCCGGCCACCATCGTGCAGGGGCGGTACGACGTGTGCACCCCGGCGATGACCGCCTGGGACCTGCACCGCGCCTGGCCCGAGGCCGAGCTGGTCATCGTGCCCGACGCGGGGCACGCGGCATCCGAACCGGGCATCGCCCGCGCGCTGCGCACGGCCACCGACCGGTTCGCCGGGGTCGGCGGGACGGATGCCGCAGCCGGCGCCGCGGCTTCGGACGATGCGCGCGAGCCCGATCAGGTCGGGCCCGACGAGCCGGACGGCTACTGGGGCTCCTGACCGACCCGGGCCGACGGGGTGTCCCGCCGTGGCGGCCGCAACCGTCTCAGTGGCCGCGGATCAGGTCGGCGGCGACCTCGCCGATCACGATCGCCGCGGCGTTCGTGTGTCCGCGCACGATCGTCGGCATGACCGAGGCATCCGCCACCCGCAGCCCCTCCACGCCCCGCACCCGCAGCTGCGTGTCGACGACGGATGCCTCGTCCCGGCCCATCCGTGCGGTGCCCACCGGGTGGTACAGCGTGTGCGAATAGCGCCGCAGCGACAGCTCGTCGCGCTCGGCCGGCGACATCCGCTCGCCACCGGGCGGCTGCACCCAGCCACCAGTGGTCACCGCCGTCAACGCCTGCGTGTCGATCAGCCGCTCGCACACGGCCAGCCCCGCCAGGAGCGTCTCGACGTCGGCCTGGTCGGACAGGTACGCCGGGTCGATGAGCGGTTTGTCGGCCGGATTGTCCGACGCCAGCCGCACCGTGCCGCGGCTGCGCGGCTGCAGCAGGATCGCGCCGACGGTGATGCCCTCGGCCGGCAGCGGCACCAGCCCCTCGCCCACGTACGGCGCGGGCGCGAAGATGATCTCGATGTCGGGCAGGCCCGGCGGGGCGCCGAACCGGTCGGCGGCCTCGGTGCGCACGAACCCGTACGCCTCGGCGACGTTCGAGGTCAGCATCCCGCGCCGCGCGGCGAGGTAACGCACCAGTTGCGCCGGCTTCTCGGCGGTGTACAGGGTGCCGCCGCGCGCGGCGGGTGCGAGCCCTGAGACGAGGTGGTCCTGCAGGTTCGCGCCGACCTCGGGGGCGTCGGCGACGAGCGGGATGCCGTGGTCGGCGAGGTGATCGGCGGGCCCGACCCCGCTCAGCATCAGCAGCTGCGGGGTGTTCACCGCCCCGCCGCAGAGGATCACCTCGCGCCGGGCGGACGCGTGCCGGGCGATGCCGTCGATGTCGACGTACACGCCGGTGGCCCGGGGGAGCTCGCCGGTGCGGTCGCCGACGGCGGCGTCGAACCTCACTCGGCGCACGAACGCGCCGGTGAGCACCCGCAGGTTGCGGCGCCGGCGCGCCGGCCGCAGGTACGTGTCGGCGGTGGAGGCACGCGCCCCGCGATGGTGGGTCACCATGGTCTGGCTGAACCCCTGCCCGTTCGGCAGGTTCGCCGGGGTCACCGGGTAGCCGGCTTCGCGCGCGGCCTGCAGGAACGCGGCGGTGTGCGGCCGCGGGTCGCGCTGGTGCTCGACCGGCTGCGCGCCGTCGGTGCCCTGCGTCGGATCCGCGGCGTCCTCGGTGCGCTCCACGCGGCCGAAGTAGGGAACGAGCGCGTCCCACGACCAGCCTGGGCCCGCGGCATCCGCCCACCCGTCGTAGTCGGCGGCGAACCCGCGCACCCACATCATCGCGTTCAGCGACGACGACCCGCCCAGCGTCTTGCCGCGCGGCCAGTACACGGTGCGGCCGTCGAGGCCCGGCTGCGCCACGGTGTCGTAGTTCCAGTCGTACCGGCCACGGAACAGCTTCGAGAACGCCGCCGGCACGTGCAGTTCGAGCGCGGCGTCGGGGTCGCCGGCCTCGAGCAGCAGCACCGACACCGACGGGTCTTCGCTCAGCCGTGCCGCCAGCGCGGCGCCGGCCGATCCCGCGCCGACGACGACGTAGTCGGCGACGAGTGGCTTCGCGCTCACGACCGCATCGCCTTGGCGAGCGTGGCGACAAGGCCCGGGATGCTGTGGTGCATATGCCACCGGGTCAGGCCCTCGGCGACCGGGGTCGCGGTGCGGGCGTCGACGAACCACGGCGGCTTGGGCAGCACCGAGAACCGGCCGCGACGGCCGAGCGAGCGGGGGAACGGGCGGAACGGCCCGCGCAGCACGGAGCGTTCGACCTCGGCGAGAAGCTTCGTGTTGTGCACGACCCCGATGCCGCTCGACACATCGTGGAGGGTGGCACCGGGGTAGGCGCCCCACGACAGCACGGGGGTGGCGAACACGACGCCGGTCCAGGTGTTGATCGCGATGCCGCCGTAGCGCAGGTCGGCGATCGCCCGCTCGAAACCGTCCGCCAGTGCGGCCTCGGTGTCGGGGTCGATCAGCACGTTCGCGCCGAGTGTGCCGGCGAGCTTGTCGTTGGCGTGGGCGACGGCCGCGTCGAGGAACTCCTGTCCGCTGCCGCGCAGCTCGACCACGCCGAGCACCGGCGCGAAGTACTCGGTGGACTCCAGCGCGGTCGCGTCGCCGCCCGGGGCGGTCTCGACCATGGCGCGGGTGTGGTCGGCGCACCAGGTGGCATCGGGATAGTCGTCGGCTGCGGCATCCATCTTCGCCGCACTGTTCGGGTACCAGACCGGGCGTGCCGGCGCCGTCTGATAGGCCTCACGCAATGCGGCCAGGAACGCGTCGCGCTGGGGCCAGTCGCGGCTGAGGATGACGACCTGTCCGGCGATGCAGTTGTGGCCGCTGTTGTGCAGCCGCATGGTGGCGACGTGCGACGCCTGGTAGCGCAGGTCGGCGTCGCTCCAGCGGCCGGGCACCACGATGATCGGCGAGACGCCGCCGAGCTCGGCTGTGATCGGCGTTTTCAGCAGCGGCGTGTCGGCCGCGCGGCGGCGGGTGGCCGCGGCGCCGGTGCCCCACACGATCGCGTCGAACGTGGCCGCCGAGCCGGTGATGTGCACGTGCGCGAACGCGTCGTGCTCGGTCAGGAAGGCGCCGACGTCGCCGCCGCCGCGCACGATGCGCAGAAATCCGGGCTCGATCAGCGGGGCGAGCGCGCGCTCGAACACCGGCACCAGCGCGTCCTGTGTCGGGTTGACCTTCAGCACGCTCACCCGGTTCGCCGACAGCAGTTCGTAGAGCACGTCGAGCACCGGGATCGAGGTGATGTTGCCGGCGCCCAGCACAAGACCGACGGTCGCGTCGGCATCGGGATGCCGCTGCCCGAGGCCCGCGGCATCCCGCGCCTGCGGCAGCGTGACACCCGGCCGCAACCAGACCTCACCGGTGAACCCCGACAGCAGCAGGTGGTCGATGCCGGTGGCCGGGAAGACGTGCGCACGCAGCCGGCCGCCGGGGGCGATGTCGGTGCGCACGCCGTCGAGCGGACTCGTGCCCTTCTCGAGCGCGCGCAACGTCGACAGGTAGCCGTCGAGCGCGCCCAGCACCGCGTACGGGCCTGACAACCACTCCTCGCCCACGAGCGGATGTCCGGCCGGAAGGCCTTTGCTGTGGGCCGCGGTCGACGCCCACTCTTCGGCGCAGGTGACCACGCTTGCCCGCACTCGTTCCAGCAGTCGCACGCGCTGGCCGAGGGTGAGGTGGGCCCATGCGCGGGCGCCGGTCTGCACGGCGGCGATCGCGGCGTCCAGGCCCGCGCGCACCTCGTCCGGCAGGGTGGGGGATGCCGCGGCCTTGGGCTTCGCGACGGCCTTGGGCTTCGCGGTGGCCTTGCGTGTGGCAGTGGCCTTGGGCGTGGCGGTGACCTTGGCTGGGCCGGTGGCCTTGCGTGTGGCAGTGGCCTTGGGCTTGGCTGCGGTGCTCGGCTCCGCGGCGGTCTTCGGCTTCGTCGCGGCCCGGGAACGCGCGGCGGCGTTCGGGTTCGCGCTGGCCTTGGGCTCAGCGGCGGCGTTGGGCTTCGCGGCGGCCTTGCCCGCGGCGGCGGCCTTGCGCGTGGCAGTGGCCTTGGGCTTGGTTGCGGATCCCGGCTTCGCCGCGGTGTCGGGCTCGGCCGGGCTCTGCGGGTCGTTCGAGGGTGTCGACACGGCGCTCTCCTTCGGGCGAGGGTCCGCCCAGTCTATGTCGCGACACCGGGTGTCAGCGTGGCTGCGACCCGGTGCCGGTCAGCTCGATGTCGGTGCGGCGCAGCCGGTAGCGCGCCAAGGCGAGAAGGCTCAGCGCGATGAGGGCGGCCGGCAGGATGCTGAAGGCGACGACGATGCCCGTCACCGCGGCATCCGGCTGTGTCACCGCCATCCCGACCGTCGACGAGACGTATCCGGTGACCGCCAGGGTGATCGACAGCACGGCAGCGCCGAGCGCGAAGCCGACCGTCTCACCGGCGGTCCACACCCCGCTGAACGCGCCGGCACGGCCGGGGCCGTGCGCGTGTTCGTCGTGCGAGATCACGTCGGGCAGCATCGCCATCGGCAGCGACTGCATGCCGGCATACCCCACCCCGGCCAGGGCGACCGGCACGTACGCCCAGTCGCCGGGGGCGAACTGCAGCCCGAACAGTGCGAGCGCGGCGAGTGCGAACAGCACGCTCGCCGCCGCGAACGTGCGCTCTTTGCCCCACCGGTTCGACACCAGTCCCCACAGCGGGGCGGCGAGGAACGCGGGTGCGATGAGCGCGACGAACAGCAGCGTCACGGCGGCTTCGGAGTGCAGCACCCAGGTCGCCACGTACTGTGCGCCCGCCAGCATGAGCCCGGTGGCCAGCGCCTGCAGCAGGTAGGCCGACAGCAAGGTGCGGAACGGCGCGCTGCGGCGCAGCGCGGCGATCCCCGCGGCATAGTGTGCACGGATGCCGGGGGCACCGCCGGCGGTCACCCGCGGCATGGCGTCGGTGCCTGCGGCGGCCGGGCGCACTTGGCCGCCGGTGGCCGCGGCCGCGTGCCGGGCGACCGTGGTGGCCACCAGCATCCCGAGCCCCAGCACCACCCCCGAGACGATGCCCATCACCAGGTAGCCGAGGATCGGGTCGGCGCTCACATCGCGCAGCACCGGACCACCCGCGCCGAACAGCAGGATCGCGAGCGTCAGCGCCACCACCCGCCAGGTGAGCAGCCGGGTGCGTTCGTCGTAGCCGGCGGTGAGTTCGGCGGGTAAGGCGATGTACGGCACCTGGAACAGGCTGAATGCCGTCGCGGTCAGCAGGAATGCGATCAGCACCCACACGGCGCCGAGGATCGGGCCGAGCGCCGGCGGGGCGGCGAAGGTGAGCGCGAAGAAGAGCGGGATGCTGCATGCCCCGATCAGCATGAACCGACGGCGGGTGCCGTGCCGCGCCCGGTCGCGGTCGCTGAGCGCGCCCACGACGGGGTCGATGATCACGTCCCAGATCTTCGCCGCGGTGATCACGACACCGGCCATGATCGCGGCCACGCCGAGCGAATCGGTGAGGTAGTAGGTCAGCACCAGCCCGGGCAGGGTGGCGAACCCGCCGGTGCCGATCGAGCCGATCGCATAGCGGACGATGACGGCGACACCGAGCCGGGGCACACCGGGTGAGGGGGATGCCGCGGCCTCGGGTGCGGCGGCATCGGGAGCGTCGTTGCCCATCGCGCCAGTGTATTGCTCCCCGCCGACACCGCGGGTCCCCGCCGAACGCGCCGCCGAACGCATCCGGCGACAGGGCGGTCTCAGGGCTCGTGGACGGCCAACTCCTCAGCCGGCACGACGGTCGCCGCGCCCAGCCAGTGCGGGATGGAACCGGCGTCGGCCGGCGGCGGCCCGGGCACGAACGTCGCCACCGCGTCGTCGGCCGCGGGCCGGGGCCACGGATCGGTGAGGGCACGGATCAGGGCGGGGCCGCGCACCCCGGCCCGGTGCAGGCCGCGCAGTTCGGCGACGTCCAGGCGACTGGGCCGTTCGCCGTTGCCGAGGTCGGTGCCGTAGAGCACCGTGCCGCCCGCCGCCGCGAACGCCGCCGTGTTGTCGATGGCGATCTGGGGGTCGTCGTGCACGGCGAACGTCGAGATCCAGCGCTGCCCGGCGGCGACGGCGCGGGCGATGAGTTCGTCGTCCAGCCGTTCGGTGAACGGCGCGTGGCCGAGCGCGTCGATGCCGGCATCCAGCGCCAGTTGTGTCATCCGGTCGCCCTCGACGTGTGCGACGACGGGCAGCCCCCGCTCGTGCGCGGCGGCGACCACCGCGTCCAGGGTCGTGCGGTCGAACACCGGGCCGGCATCCGCGTTCAACGCCACTTTGATGACGGATGCCCCGGCGTCGGCCATCTCGTCGACCGACGTGCGGGCGCCCCCGGGGGTGCCCGGCGCGGCCGACGGCGAGGTCACCATGCGCACGATCTGTGCCGGGGCCCATTCCCGGAACGACGGGTAGCCGCCGGGCACCGTGAGGAACGCGCCGGAATATTCCACATGCGGAATGCCCGACCTCGGGCGGCGGGCGAAGTAGGCCGGGTCGCCGCCGAGGTCGAGGGCGGCGGCGATGCCGTGCGCGGGCAGGGCGTGCTCGTCGACGAGGTGCAGGTGGATGTGGTGGTCGGTGAACGGTGCGAGCGCGACACCCTCATCGTTGGTCAGCGCACGGCGCACCAGGCGTGCGGTGGGTCCGAGCAGTGCCTGCAGCGCGTCCGCGTCGGGGCGCGCCATGTCAACGGCCGATCTCGGTGCGCACCGCGTACAGCTCGGGGAAGAACGTCAGGTCGAGCGCACGCTTGAGGAACGAGACCCCGCTCGAGCCGCCGGTGCCGCGCTTGTACCCGATGATGCGCTCGACCGTCTTGAGGTGGCGGAACCGCCAGAGCTGGAAGTTGTCCTCGAGGTCGACGAGCTCTTCACAGGTCTCGTAGGCGCCCCAGTGCGCGGCGGTGTCGGCGTAGATGCCCGTGAACATCGGTACCAGTTCGGGGGTGAACGACCACGCCTTCGTCACGTCGCGGTTCAGCACCTGCTCAGGCACGTCGTAGCCGGCGCGGGCGAGCAGGCGCAGGAACTCGTCGTACAGGCTCGGGGCCTCCAGTGCGCCCTGCACCAGCGCGAGGTTGTCGGGTTCGGCGGCGAACACGCGCAGCATGCCGGCGTGCTTGTTGCCCAGGGTGAACTCGACCGCGCGGTATTGCGCCGACTGGAACCCGCTGGCATTGCCCAGCACGTCGCGGAACTGGGCGTACTCGGCGGGGGTGAGCGTGGCCAGCACCGACCACTGGTCGGTGATCTGCTTCTGGATGTGCTTGACCCGGGCGATGCACTTGAGCGCCGGCGCCAGCTCGTCGGCGCGCAGGTACGCGCACGCCGCCGACAACTCGTGCAGGATGAGCTTCAGCCACAACTCGGTGGTCTGATGCTGCACGATGAACAGCAGTTCGTCGTGGTGCTCGGGGTCGCTGAGCGGATGCTGCGCCGAAAGCAGGGTGCGTAACTGCAGGTAACCGCTGTAGGTCATGCGGTCTTCGAAGTCGGTGATCACCGAGTCTTCGATCGTTCGGGTATTGCGCTCGACGCCGTCGTCCACGGCATCCACTCTATGACGTATTGCGCGAACTCAGATCAACGACAGCTCGCGCAGCTTGGCCTCGACGTCGGCGTTCGACGGCTCGACCTGGTGCGAGGAGTCGGGGTACACCACGACCGGGATGTTCGTGCGGCCCGAGATCTCCTTGGCGACGTCGGCGGCGGCCGGGTCGGCGACGAGGTCGACGTAGGTGTAGTCGATGCCCAACTCGTCGAGCTGCTTCTTGGTGCGGATGCAGTCGCGGCACCAGTCGGCGCCGAACATCGTGATGGTCTTGTCTGAGGTCGTCATGCGTCCATTCTCCCAGGTGCAGGCTTTGCGGGCACTGTGCGCAACCCGGCGATGCCGTCCAACACGACCGCGAGCTGGCCGGCGAAGCGCTCGTCGGCCGTGCCGGCACGCATCCGTCGCCCCGACACGGCGACTGACGCGGCTATCGGATCGGCAAGGATCGGCTGTGCATCCGCACAGCCGGGTGGGCGCGGATGCCCGGGCATGACACGATGGTGACACCCCGCCCGACGGGGGTTCGTGCGACCGGAAGACCCATGCAGCTGTCGATCATCGTCCCGACCTACAACGAGGCGCCCAACGTGGCCGAGCTCGTGCGCCGCATCGCCGCGGCGGTGGCCGGCATCGAGGCCGAGATCGTGTTCGTCGACGACAGCACGGATGCCACACCCGACACGGTCCGTGCGGTGGCCGCCGATGCGCCGCTGCCGGTACGGCTGATCCACCGCGACGTGGCCACCGGGGGGCTCGGCGGCGCCGTGCTCGAGGGGTTGCGCGCCGCCGCCGCCGACGAGTGCCTCGTGATGGACGGTGACCTGCAGCATCCCCCCGAGGACATCCCCGTGCTGCGGGCGCGCTTTGCCGCCGGCGATGTCGATGTGGTCGTGGCATCCCGTTATCTGGGCGAAGGGTCGGCGCAGGGGCTGGCCGACCGCACGCGGGTGTGGGTGTCGCGGTTGTCGACCATGCTGACCCGGGCGATGTTCCCGCTGCGGTTGCGAGGGGTGTCCGACCCGATGACCGGGTTCTTCCTCGTCGACCGGCGGCGGCTCGATCTGGCGGGGTTGCGTCCTCGCGGGTTCAAGATCCTGCTCGAGATCCTGGCGCGGCGCAGCCTGCGCGTGGCCGAGGTGCCGTTCCGGTTCGCCGACCGGTACGCCGGCCAGTCGAAGGCGTCGGTGCGGCAGGGCGTGCACTTCCTGGTGCAGCTGACCGCGCTGCGCTTCGGCAAGATGTCGCTGTTCGCGCTGATCGGCGCGCTCGGGGCGGTCGCGAACCTCGCGATCATGTGGGCGCTGACCGAGGTGGGCATGCACTACATCCCGGCGGCGATCATCGGCGCCGAGGTCACCATCGTCTCGAACTTCGTGCTGCAGGAGCGGTTCGTCTTCCAAGACCTGCGAGCGGATGCCTCGGGCACCGCCAGTCGGTTCGCGAAGTCGTTCGCGTTCAACAACGTCGAGGCTGCGGTGCGGATCCCGGTCATCGCGCTGCTGGTGAACACCTGGCACATCTCCAGCGTCATCGCCGCCGGCATCACCCTGGTCGTCGCGTTCGTGGTGCGGTTCATGTTCCATTCGCTGGTGGTCTACGCGCCGCGGCGTGCCGGCGCGCCTTCTGTCGCCCGTGAGATCGTCGACGAGATCGACGCGCAGGCGATGTCGCCGGGGGAGCTGTAGACGGCGGACGAGCGCGCGCGGCCAGCATCATGGATATCTGTGGCACGTGCGACGATGGGGCCATGAGGACACGACCGCGTGAGGGGCTGCAAGAGTAGCCCCGGTTCGTCCTTCGCCGAGGGGTAGCGGACCGGGGCGCTGAGCACCCGCGGAGGCCCGCTGTGTCTCGTACCGACGCCCATGTTCCGCTTCGCGTTCGTGTCGCCCGTGGCGATATCGGTCGTGCCGAGGTCCACGATCACACCGATGGCGTGTGCGACCTGCCTGACCCTTTCACCGATGAAGCCTGGTCTCACCGCCGCGGTCACTGCCACTGGGAGTGGCGCTACGACGGTCACGGCGTCTGTTCCTGCGGGATGTGCCATGGCGGATTCGAGCTGCGCGCCGAGCGTCGCCACGACCGCCGGCGTGCACGCCGGGAGCTCCGCGCTGAGCGCGCGCTCCGCCGAGCCGGCGCGCCGAACGCGGCGGACGTTGTGGAGGGGATTCTTGGCGGCTGATCTTCACCAACGGGAGGGAGATCGGCGTGGTCGCACTCAGAGAACTCATGCATCGCGGGTGACAAAGCAAAACCCCCGCCATGTAGAAGCTAGGCGAGGGTTTCTGGGACCGCTGTAACGACGGTCCTTGTGGCTCCGACGGGCGTCGATCCCGTGACCTCACGATTTTCAGTCGTGCGCTCTACCAACTGAGCTACAGAGCCGCGCGGCACAGCTGCCGCGTCCTACACGAAGGGCCCTCCAAGAAGGGCCCGTCGCTCGGAGCGACCCTGACGGGACTTGAACCCGCGACCTCCGCCGTGACAGGGCGGCACGCTAACCAGCTGCGCTACAGGGCCAGAACTATGAAATTGTATCGGAAGCGTGACCCCAACGGGATTCGAACCCGTGCTACCGCCGTGAAAGGGCGGCGTCCTAGGCCGCTAAACGATGGGGCCGGATGAACTCCTGACCCTCGCGGGCGCGGTGCTCACGTGCCGACGCTCAAGCATAAGAGATTCCGGCCGGAATCGCGAATCGGGCCGCGGGCGATTCCGCGACCCGCGCGGCCGGTGCCGCCGCCGCGCGCCCGTGGGGGCGCATGATGGGGCGGGATGCCACGCACCGGGCCGGGTCGCCCGGCACAAACCTGTTGCATCTGTGACTGATGTTGTTACTGTGGACTGCAGTTGTGTCCTCGATCACCCCGACAGCCCGACGGCGGGGAAAGGAGGCCGGATGATCGACGAGCGATCAATCGACCCCGAAACGTGCGACTGCGCACCCACCGAGCGTGAGCGTCGCGCCCTCTGGCCGAACGCGGTCACCCGTCGCGGTGCCCTGGCCCTCGGCATCCTCGGCGTCGCCGCCGCCGGTGTCGCCGCGGCACCCACGCTGCCCGCCGCCTACGCCGCCGACTACCCGTCCTGGCCCGACGTGCAGAAGGCCAAGGCCAACGAGTCTGCCAAGCAGGTCGAGATCCGCAAGATCGAAGGCCTCATCCAGAGCCTGAAGAACGCGGCCAGCCAAGCGCAGCAGGTGGCCGAGCAGCGCGGCGCCGAATACTTCGACGCCCAGCAGGCCTTCCTCGACGCCGCCCGGCGCGCCGACGACCTGCAGGCGCAGGCCGACGCGCAGGCCGCCAAGGCGAAGGATGCCGCGGACAAAGCCGGCCGCGTCGCCGCCCAGCTGTATCGCAACGGCGGCGACGACACCTCGCTGCAGCTGTTCCTGGCCGGCTCCGCAGCCAACGCCGACGACCTGCTCGCCCGCCTGGGCACGATGGACAAGCTGCTCGAGGCCAACCGTTCGGTGTACGCGCAGGCGGTCTCGGCCCGTGACTCGGCGCAGAACCTCAGCGACACCGCGAAGAAGCAGCGCCAGGAGCGCGACCGGCTGCAGCAGATCGCCGAGCAGAAGATGGTCGCCGCACAGCAGGCGGCCGACGCCGCCCAGGCCGCCGTCGAGAACCAGAACGCGCACCTCGACGTACTCGAAGCCCAGCTGGCCGCCCTGCACGACAAGACCGCCAAGACCGTCGCCGGCTACCAGGCCGGTGTCGAGGCACGGCGCAAGGCCGAACAAGAGCGCAAGCGCAAGCTCGCCGAACAGGCCAAGAAGGCCGCCGAAGCCGCCAAGAAGGCCGCACAGAACAACGGCGGCTCAGGCGGAGGAGGCGGTGGTTCCCCGGCGAGCTCGGGCGGCGGCGGGTCGGTGGTCGGCTCGGGCTGGTGCCGCCCCAACAGCGGCTGGCAGAGCTCGGGCTACGGCCCGCGCACGGTCTGGTGCGGTGACCGCTACTGCTCGAGCGGGTTCCACGAAGGCGTCGACCTCGCGGCATCCTGCGGCAGCAACATCTACGCCGCCCATTCCGGCACCGTCGTGTACGCCGGTTACAACGGCGGCTACGGCAACTACATCCGCATCGACCACGGCGGCGGCATCGCCACCGGGTACGGCCACATCCGCAACGGCGGCATCTTCGTGCGCTACGGCCAGCGGGTCAGCGTCGGCCAGGTCATCGCCAGCGAGGGCAACACCGGCAACTCCTTCGGCTGCCACCTGCACTTCGAGGTCTATGTGAACGGCCGCACCGTCAACCCGGTGCCGTTCATGCGCGCCCGCGGCATCTCGGTCTGATCGCCACGAGACACGTGAAAGGGGGGATGCCGCGGCATCCCCCCTTCGTGTGTGAGAGCTCAGTGCGTCTCGAAGCGGGCGTAGGCCGCGCCCACCAGGCGCTCGGCCTCGGCGGCATCCGCCCACGCATCGACCTTGACCCACTTGCCCTCTTCGAGGTCCTTGTAGTGCTCGAAGAAGTGCGAGATCTCCTTCTTCGTGTGCTCGGGGATGTCGTCCACATCCTGGATGTGCGCCCAGCGCGGGTCCTTCGCGAGCACAGCGACCACCTTGTCGTCGCCCCCGGCCTCGTCGCTCATCTTCAACACCGCGACCGGCCGCACCGTCACGTGCACGCCCGGGAACAGCGTCGTGTCCAGCAGCAGCAGCACGTCGAGCGGGTCGCCGTCTTCGCCGAGCGTCTTGTCGAAGAAGCCGTAGTCGGCCGGGTAGCCGAACACCGTGTAGAGGATGCGGTCGAGGTGGACGTGGCCGGTCTCATGGTCGACCTCGTACTTCACGCGGCTGCCGCGCGGGATCTCGATGACGGCGTCGTACGCGCCCATGCTGTGCTCCTTCGGTGACGGGGATTTCCGCGCACCAGCCTAGTCGCGTGCCGCGATCGGCCGCCCCCGAGCCGGCGTGACGGAACGACGGTGTCGGCGCGCGCCGACTCGCCGGCTCATCGACCGGGCGCGTACCGTCGACATGCGGAAACGCCACCGGGTCCGGCCCGCAGGCCACCTCCGGGCCGGTTCAGCCTGTCGACGGCCCGCTCTGCATGCGGGTCCGCCCGCTCACGCGCGCACAAGCGGCGGTACGGTGGGCTCGTGGAGCACCGCCCGAGTCTGGATCCCGCCGTCGCGCACACCCGCCGCGCGGTGCGCGACGCCCTCGCCGACGTGCGGCCCGGTGCGGTCGTGGTGGCCCTGTCGGGCGGCGCCGACTCGCTCGCCCTGGCCGCCGCCACCGCGTTCGAGGCACCCAAGCGGGGCATGACCCTCATCAGCGCCACGATCGACCACGGCCTGCAGCCCGGCTCGGACGAGGTCGCCGAAGCCGCCGCCCGCCAGGCCGAACGCCTGGGCTTCGACGCCCGGGTCGAACGCGTGCAGGTCGCCGGCGACGGCGGGCCCGAGGCATCCGCCCGCATCGCCCGCTACGCGGCCCTGAGCCGCATCGCCCGCGGGGCCGACGCGGCGGCCGTGCTCGTCGGCCACACCCGCGACGACCAGGCCGAGACCGTGCTGCTGGGCCTGGCCCGCGGTTCGGGGGCGGCGAGCCTGCAGGGCATGGCACCGGTCGCCGACCTCGACGGCATCCCGCTGCTGCGCCCGCTGCTGGACCTGCCCCGCGAGACCACCCGCGCCGCCTGCGCCGCGCAGGGCCTTGAGGTGTGGGACGACCCGCACAACACCGACCCGGCCTACGCTCGCGTGCGGGTGCGCACGCGCGTGCTGCCGGTGCTCGAGGCCGAACTCGGCCCCGGCATCGCCGGGGCCCTGGCCCGCACCGCCGAGCAGCTGCGAGAGGATGCCACGGCCTTCGCCGCGATGGTCGACGAGACCATCGAAGACATCGTGGAGCACGCCGAAGCCGGCATCGCCGTCTCGGTCGCCGCCCTCGCCGCCAACCCCGCCGCACTGCGGCACCGGATCATCCGGCACGTGGTGGCCGGCGAGTTCGGGCAGAGTCTCAGCAGAGCCCAGACCCTCGAGGTGGCCCGGCTGGTCACCGAGTGGACGGGACAGGGACCGATCGACCTGCCCGGCTGCACCGCCCGCCGCGTCGGGGCCCGCATCGTGTTCACCGCCGCGCGCCCGTAGACTTCTCGCATGCGCGCGGCGGACATCTCCGATCAGATCACCGACGTCCTCGTCACCGAGGAGCAGATCCAGGCCAAGCTGGAAGAGATCGCCGCGCAGGTCGCGGCCGACTACGCAGGCAAGGACCTGCTGCTGGTCGGCGTGCTCAAGGGCGCGGTCATGGTGATGGCCGACTTCGCCCGCGCGCTGCCGTACGTGGTGCCGATGGACTGGATGGCGGTGTCGTCGTACGGCAGCGGCACCCGCTCCAGCGGCGTGGTGCAGATCCGCAAAGACCTCGACACCGACATCCACGACAAGCACGTGCTGATCGTCGAGGACATCATCGACTCGGGCCTGACCCTCAGCTGGCTGCTCGAGAACTTCGCCTCCCGCGGCGCCGCGTCGGTCGAGGTGTTCGCACTGCTGCGCAAGCCCGAGGCCGCGAAGGTGCAGGTCGACTGCAAGTACGTCGGCTTCGACATCCCCAACGAGTTCGTGATCGGCTATGGCCTGGACTACGCCGAGAATTACCGCAACGTGCGCGACGTCGCCGTGCTCGCCCCACACGTCTACTCCTGAGTCGGTCACGGGCCTGCGCGCCCAGTACGCCGTGGGCGAATGCACAGACGACGCATAGTGGCCGCGCGATACCCTAGACGACAGTCCGCGCGCGTGCGGACCGCGACGAAAGGGCCCGGGGGCCAGCCCCACCATGGATGTCAAGAAGATCACCCGCAACCCGCTGCTGTACGTGCTGCTGATCGGGATCCTGCTGATCGTGGGATTCTCGCTGATCTCCAGCCTCGGTGGGGCCAAGCAGATCACCACCCAAGAAGGACTGGACCTGCTCAAGGGCGGCACCGTCACCAAGGTGCTCAACACCGACGGCGACCAGCGCGTGGACATGACGCTGTCCAAGCCGTATGAGGACGCCACCGAGGTGCAGTTCTACTACGTCGCCGCGCGCGCCGACGAGGTCGTGACGGCCATCAACACGGCCGACCCGAAGGACGGCTTCAACGACGCGGTGCCCAAGCCCAGCTGGTTCGACGGCTTCTTGTCGCTGATGCTGCCCATGCTGCTGCTGGGTGTGCTGTTCTGGATCCTGCTGGCCTCGGCCCAGGGCGGCGGCAGCAAGGTCATGCAGTTCGGCAAGTCGCGCGCGAAACTCGTGACCAAGGAGATGCCGCAGGTCACCTTCGCCGACGTCGCCGGCGCCGACGAGGCCATCGAAGAGCTCGAAGAGATCAAGGACTTCCTCAAGGAGCCCACCAAGTTCCAGGCGGTCGGCGCCCGCATCCCGAAGGGCGTGCTGCTGTACGGCCCTCCCGGCACCGGCAAGACCCTGCTCGCCCGCGCCGTCGCCGGCGAGGCGGGCGTGCCGTTCTACTCGATCTCGGGCTCGGACTTCGTCGAGATGTTCGTCGGCGTCGGCGCCAGCCGGGTGCGCGACCTGTTCAACCAGGCCAAAGAGAACGCCCCGGCGATCATCTTCATCGACGAGATCGACGCCGTCGGCCGCCACCGCGGCGCGGGCCTGGGCGGCGGGCATGACGAGCGCGAGCAGACCCTGAACCAGATGCTCGTCGAGATGGACGGGTTCGACCCCAAGGCGAACGTCATCGTCATCGCCGCGACGAACCGCCCCGACATCCTCGACCCGGCGCTGCTGCGCCCCGGCCGTTTCGACCGCCAGATCGGCGTGGACGCTCCCGACCTGCAGGGGCGCCTGAAGATCCTGCAGGTGCACGGCCGCGGCAAGCCGCTGGCCGACAGCGTCGACCTCGAAGTCGTCGCCCGCAAGACGCCGGGCTTCACCGGGGCCGACCTGGCCAACGTGCTCAACGAGGCCGCCCTGCTGACCGCGCGCTCGAACGCGCAGTTGATCGACAACCGCGCCCTCGACGAGGCCATCGACCGCGTCATCGCCGGCCCGCAGCGGCGCACCCGCGTGATGAAGGACAAGGAGAAGCTCATCACCGCGTACCACGAGGGCGGTCACGCCCTGACCGCGGCGGCGATGAACCACTCCGACCCGGTCACCAAGATCACGATTCTGCCGCGCGGCAAGGCCCTCGGCTACACCATGGTGATGCCGCTGGACGACAAGTACTCGGTCACCCGCAACGAGCTGCAGGACCAGCTGGCCTGGGCGATGGGCGGCCGGGTCGCCGAAGAGATCGTGTTCCACGACCCCACCACGGGCGCGTCGAACGACATCGAGAAGGCCACGAGCATCGCCCGCAAGATGGTCACCGAGTACGGCATGACCGCCGCGGTCGGTCCGGTCAAGCTCGGCGGGTCGTCGGGCGAGATGTTCCTCGGCCGCGACATGGGCCACGGCCGCGACTTCTCTGAGACGATGGCGCAGACCGTCGACCAGCAGGTGCGCGACCTGCTCGAGCAGGCGCACAACGAGGCCTACCAGGTGCTGAACGCGAACCGCGAGATCCTCGACAAGCTCGCGCTGGCCCTGCTCGAGAAAGAGACCCTCGACCACATCGAGATCGCCGAGATCTTCACCGACGTGACCAAGCTGCCCGAGCGGCCGCAGTGGCTCTCCAGTGAAGACCGTCCGGTGTCGGCGCTGCCGCCGGTCGAGATCCCGCGGCGCCCGGATGCCGGTGGCATCGCCGCGTCGGTCGAGTCGGCCTCCGGCGCGCAGAAGGCGCCCCGGCGCCGGCCCAGCGGGCAGGCGCGTCCCGCGACGGCGTAGGCTCGGGCCTGTGGCCGTGGACCGTGACCGGGTGAGCGCGCTGGTGCGAGAACTGCTCGTCGCGATCGGCGAGGACCCGGACCGACCCGGGCTCCGCCAGACCCCGCAGCGCGTCGCCGACGCCTACACCGAGTTCTTCGCCGGTGTGGGGCAGGATGCCGCGGTGCCGCTGCAACGCACCATCTCGGTCTCGCACGGCCCCGCCCCCGACACGACGCCGTCGGGCGCAGTCATGCTGCGCGGCATCCGGTTCCGCTCCGTCTGCGAGCACCACCTGCTGCCGTTCGCCGGCCACGCGCACATCGCCTATCTGCCCGGCGAACAGGTGGTGGGGCTGGGTGCCCTGCCGAAGGTCGTCGACATCCTCGCCACCCGTCCGCAGGTGCAGGAGCGGCTGGGCGAGCAGATCGCCGACACCATCGCGGCGGCACTGGACTGCCGCGGCGTGCTGGTGGTGCTCGACGCCGTGCACGAGTGCGTCACGATGCGCGGCGGTACGCAGCCGGATGCCTCGACCGTGACGATCGCGGCGCGCGGCGCCCTGGCCGAACCGGCGGCACGGGCGGAACTTGTCGCCCTGATGGGACGGGAGGGCGCATGACCCTGATCATGGGGGCGGTGAACGTCACCCCGGACTCATTCAGCGACGGCGGACGCTACCTGAACGTCGACGACGCCATCGCGCACGGCCTGCGGCTGCGCGCCGACGGCGCCGACATCCTCGACATCGGCGGCGAATCCACCCGGCCCGGGGCCGAACGGGTCGACCCCGCACTCGAACGCGAGCGCGTGCTGCCGGTGATCAGAGAGCTCGCCGCCGCCGGCGCGCAGGTCAGCGTCGACACCATGCACGCCTCGACCGCCGCGGCCGCGGTCGAGGTCGGCGCCCGCATCATCAACGACGTCGCCGGCGGGCTGGCCGATCCGGACATGCTGCGGGTGGCGGCCGAGTGCGAGGTCGACCTGGTGATCAGCCACTGGCGCGGCCACTCCGACGACATGTACGCGCACGCGCAGTATGCCGACGTGACCCGTGACGTGGTCACCGAGCTGGTGCAGCGGATGGAAGAGGCGGCGGCCGCCGGCATCCCCCCGGCCCGCATCATCCTCGATCCCGGCATCGGCTTCGCCAAGCGCGGGGCGCAGAACTGGCAGATGCTGCGCGGGCTTCCGGCCCTGGTCGGTGTCGGCCCGCGGGTGCTGGTGGGCACCAGCCGCAAACGGTTCCTCGCCGACCTGCTCGAATCCGGCGGCGGCGGACCGGCCACCGAGCAGCGCCGCGACCTGGCCACCGCGGTCACCAGTGTGCTGGCGGCGCAGGCGGGCGTGTGGGCGGTGCGCGTGCACGACGTCGCCGTCACCCGCGACGCCCTGCGGGTCGCCGAGGCGTGGAGGAGCTGATGGGAACGCACGACGAGATCTCACTGCACGGGCTGCGCGCCTTCGGGTACCACGGTGTCTATCCGCATGAACGCCGCGAGGGTCAGATCTTCGTGGTGGACCTGACGCTGCAGGCCGACCTGCGCCCGGCGGCCGCCTCGGACGACGTCGCCGACACCGTGCACTACGGCGACGTCGCCGAGGCGGTCACCGCGATCGTCACCGGCGAGCCGGTCGATCTGATCGAGACGCTCGCGGCGCGTATCGCGCACGCGGTCCTGGCCTTCGCCGGGGTGCAGGCGGTCACCGTGACCGTGCACAAACCCGACGCGCCCATCACCGTGCCGTTCGATGACGTCACCGTCACCATCCACCGCACCCGGGAGGGCGTGTGAATCGCCGACTCGCCCAGGGATTCCGCCCCGACGGGACGGCGGCCGTGGTGGCGCTGGGCGCGAACCTCGGCGAGAGGGCCGCGACGCTCGATGCCGCGCTGGCCGACATCGCCGCCCTGCCGCTGACCGGCGGGGTACGTGCCGCCGAGCCGGTCGAGTCCGTCGCCGTGCGGCTTTCGGGGCCGGATGCCACCGCCCCGCGCTATCTGAACACCGTGGCGATCGTGCACACCCGGCTCGCGCCGTCGGTGCTGCTGGCCGCGCTGCACGAGATCGAGGCCCGGCACGGCCGGGTGCGCGCCGAGCGCTGGGGAGATCGCACCCTCGACCTCGACCTCATCGCGTACGGCGGGGTCACCAGTGCCGACCCGGAGCTCATGCTGCCGCATCCGCGCGCCGCCGAACGCGACTTCGTCCTGGACCCCTGGCTCACGCTCGACGCCGACGCCGTGCTGACCGGACAAGGCCCGGTACGCGAGCTTCGTGACCGGCTGCGGGCGGGCGCATGACACGCACGCATCCGGTCTCGCTCGTGGTCGCCGCGGTGCTCGGCGGCGGCGCCGGGTACCTGCTCGACCAGCTGCTCACCGCCGCCGGGCGGGCGACGTTCACGCCCATGGTGTCGCTGCCGATCATGCTCGTGGTGCTGGGAGTGCTCGTGGTCGCGCTGGCGATCCCCATCCGCCGTGCCACCCAGGGCCGGTCGCACGCGGCGGTGAACCCGTTCCGCGCGGTGCGTATCGCCATGCTCGCCAAGGCGTCGAGCCTGCTCGGTGCGGTGTTCGGCGGGGTCGGGATCGGGCTGATCCTGTTCCTGTTCAGCCGCCCCGCCGAGCCGTCGATAGGCTCGTTGAGCGCGCAGATCGCGACCGTGGTGTGTGCCGCGCTCCTCGTGGCCGCGGGGCTGATCGCCGAGCACCTGTGCACGATCCGGAAGGACGACGATGACGAACATCCCGGGGGAGCAGCCGGGGGCGACGAGCCCGACCGGCCGCCGCTTGCCGGCGGATCCCACGCCGGCGAATGAGCCCGTTCCCGGTCCCGCCCTCGACGAGGCCACATTCCGTGGCATCCCGCAGCCGCGCAGCGAAAGCCGTCTGCCCCTGGACGACGGCACCTGGCACCAGCTGGCCCGCGCGTATGTGTGGGTGCGGCTCATCTCGGTCACCGCGCTGCTGGTGATCGTGCTGGTCGCCGCCTGGGTGCTCTCGTCCGTCGCGCAGACGCCGTGGCCGTGGATCCCCGGCGGCGTGCTCGCGCTCGGGTTCGCGTGGGCGGCGATCATCACCCCGCGCCAGGCCCGCTCGTTCGGCTACCGGCTGCGCGCCGACGACCTGGTGTTCCGCCGCGGCATCCTGTGGCAGCGCATGGTGGCGGTGCCGTACGGGCGCATGCAGCTGGTCGACATCACGCACGGGCCGCTCGACCGGGCCTTCGGCATCGCCCAGCTCAAGCTCGTGACCGCGGCCGCCGCCACCGGGGTGGTCATCCCGGGGCTGACCCAGCAGGCGGCCGAGCAGTTGCGCGACACGCTCATCGCCGTGGCCGAGACCCGCAGGACCGGCCTATGACCGTCCCCGGCGCAGGTGCCGCGCCGCCGGGTCGTGCACCCGGCGCCGCCCGCTCACCGCTGTCGGACGGCGAATGGCACCGCATGCACCCGTTGACCCCGCTGTTCCGGGGCGGGCTGGTGCTGGTGGTGGTCGCGGGCATCGTGATCTCGAACCTGCGCGAGCGGATCATCGACTTCTTCCTGCGCACGGCCGTGCCGGATGTGCCCGACTTCGAGCAGGACAGCGGCGACCCGGTCGATTTCATCGTGTCGCACAACCTGGTGCTGCTCGCCCTGGTGGCCGTGCTCGGTGTCGTGCTCGTGCTCATCGGCCTGTTCTACCTGGCGTGGCGGTTCCACACCTTCCGCATCACCGGCGACGACGTCGAGGTGCGGCAGGGCGTGCTGTTCCGCAGCCACCGCCGTGCGCCGCTGGACCGGGTGCAGGGCGTCAACCTCACGCGGCCGATGCTGGCGCGGCTGTGCGGCATGGCCAAGCTCGAGGTGGTCGGCGCCGGCGCCGACGCGAACGTCAAGCTCGAGTACCTGTCCACCTCCAACGCCGAAGCCGTGCGCGCCGACATCCTGCGGTTGGCGTCGGGGCGCCGGCTCGCCGAAGCGCAGGCACGGGATGCCACGGCCACCCCCGGATCGCGGGTCGCCGCCGCGGCATCCGTGGTCACCGAGGCGATGACCGATCTCGTGCTCGGCGCCGAGGACCCGGTGGCCGAACCGGAGTCGGTCGTCGCGATCCCGGTGGCACGGCTGATGCTCGCACGGGTGCTGGGCGGCGGCACCCTCGTGCTGCTGGTGCTGGTCGTCGTGGCGGTGTGGGGGTCGATCGTGGGCACGCCGTGGATCCTGTTCACGATCGTGCCGATGTTCCTTGGGTTCGGTGCCGTGCTGGTGCGCTCGGTCACCAAATCGCTGCGCTATGCGATCGCGCCCACCCCGGACGGGGTGCGCATCACCTACGGGCTGTTCACGACGGTGACCGAGATCCTGCCGCCGGGCCGTATCCACGCCGTCGAGGTCAGCCAGCCGCTGCTGTGGCGGCCGGCGGGCTGGTGGGCGGTGCGCGTGAACCGCATGAGCGGACGCAGCGCGTCGTCGGGTGAATCCGACCAGTTCGCCGAGGTGCTGCCGGTCGGTGACCGCGCCGATGTGGAACGGGTGCTGCGTCTGCTGCTGCCGGCCATGCCCGACGGGCAGTGGCCGCTCGTGTTCGAACACGGCATCCTGGGGCCGGTCGCCGGCGACCCGTACACCAACACACCGAAGCGGGCGTGGCCCCTGCATCCGCTGTCGTGGCGGCGCAATGGTTTTCAGCTGTCGGCTCCGGCGCTGTTCCTGCGCCGCGGGGTGGTCTGGCGCACCCTCGGGATCTTTCCGCTGGCCCGGCTGCAGAGCATGGGGCTGACGCAGGGGCCGCTCTCGCGCGCACTGCGCGTGGCGACCGTGCACGCGCACACCATCACCGGACGGGTGTCGGGTCGGCTACGCGCCGTCGACCGGGATGCCGCCGTCGCGCTGTTCACCCAGGCCGAGGCCGCCGCGATCGCCGCCGGTGCCGCCGACCGCACCCACCGTTGGGCCGGGGAGGGGATGCCGGTGGCCGCACCGCCGGCGGAGGCCGGACCGGACGGGGGTGCGTCGTGAACCGTGACGGCCGGTTGGGCGTCGGGATCATCGGCGCCGGCCGGGTGGGCCCGGTGATCGGGGCGGCCCTCGGCGGCGCGGGGCACGCCGTGGTCGGCATCACGCACGGCTCCGACGACGACCGCGTCGAATCGATGTTGCCGGGGGTGCCGTTCCTCGACGCCGACGAGGTGGTGCGCCGCGCCGAGCTGGTCGTGCTGGCGGTACCGCACGCCGCACTGGCGCCGGTGGTGTCGGGCCTGGCAGAACTGGGCGCGTGGCAGGTCGGCCAGCTGGTGCTGCACACCGACCCCGGTCACGGCCTCGACGTGCTCGCCCCGGCCGCGGCCGCCGGCGCCATCCCGCTCGCGGTGCACCCGGCCATCACGTTCACCGGCACCTCGATGGACCTGCGCCAGCTCACCGATGCGTTCGCCGCGGTCACCGCCCCGCCCGCGGTGCTGCCGATCGCGCAGGCCCTCGCCGTCGAGATCGGCTGCGAGCCGGTGGTGGTGGCGGATGCCGACCGCCCCGCATACGCCGAGGCCATCGCCACGGCCACCGAGTTCTCGCACGCGATCGTGCGGCAGGCCGCCGACCTGCTCGCGTCGGCGGGGGTGGACAACCCCCGCGCGTTCCTGTCCACGATCGTGCACTCCAGCGTCGACCGGGCCCTCGCCGAGCCCGGCACGGACCTCATGCTCTGACCCCATCATCCGCCCCCCGGCTCTGACCCGATCATCATGCTCTGACCCGATCATCCGCCCCGCCGGCTCTGACCCGATCATCCGCCCCGCCGGCTCTGACCATCCGCTGCCCGCGCCACCCGGCCGAGCGCAGGAGATTCCGCCCAGGGAAGGAGTTCTCGCGCGCAAATCTCCTGCTGTGGCCGGATTCTCCTGCAACCGACCGCGCGACAGCGATGACACCCGGGGCCCGACGGGCCGGGAAGACCCCGCCGATAGACTGGACGCCGACTTTCCGAGGAGCCCCGTGACCGACACCGCCGAACCCACCTCTGCCGCCGCGACGTACGAAGAGGACGTCATCGAGCAGAAGGCCGTGCGCCTGGCCAAGCGTGAGCGGCTGATCGCCGAGCGGGCGGATGCCGCAGGCGGCGCGTACCCCGTCACCGTCCCGGTGACCGACACCATTCCCGCACTGCGGGAGCGGTTCGGCGACCTTCAGGCCGGCGACGAGACCGGCGTCACCGTCGCCGTCGCCGGACGGGTGGTGTTCAGCCGCAACACCGGCAAACTGTGCTTCGCGTCGCTGCAGTCCGGTGACGGCAGCCGCATCCAGGCCATGGTCTCGCTCGCCTCGGTCGGTGAGGTGTCGCTGGCCCGGTGGAAGGAGCTCGTCGACCTCGGCGATCACGTCTACGTGCACGGCGAGGTGATCTCCAGCCGCCGCGGTGAGCTGTCGATCATGGTCGACGACTGGGCCATCGCCTCCAAGGCCCTGCTGCCGCTGCCGAACCTGTACACCGAACTGAGCGAAGAGAGCCGGGTGCGTTCGCGGTTCCTCGACCTCATCGTGCGTGACCAGGCGCGCCAGACCGTGCGCGCCCGGGCGAAGGTCAACCAGAGCCTGCGCGACACCTTCGCCGCGCACGAGTTCGTCGAGGTCGAGACGCCGATGCTGCAGATCCAGCACGGCGGCGCCAGCGCGCGCCCGTTCATCACCCACTCGAACGCGTTCGACACCGAGCTGTACCTGCGCATCGCCCCCGAGCTGTACCTCAAGCGCGCGGTCGTCGGCGGCATCGACCGGGTGTTCGAGATCAACCGCAACTTCCGCAACGAGGGCGCCGACTCCACGCACAGCCCCGAGTTCGCGATGCTCGAGGCCTACCAGGCGTACACCGACTACAACGGCATCGCCGACCTCACCCAGGAGCTCGTGCAGAACGCCGCGACCGCCGTGACCGGTTCCACGACCGTGACCTGGGCCGACGGCACCGTGTACGACCTGGGCGGGCAGTGGGACCGCATCTCGATGTACGGCTCGCTGTCCGAGGCATCCGGCGTCGACATCACCCCGCAGACCCCGCTCGCCGACCTCGTCGCCCTCGCCGAGCGCGCCGGCGTGGACGCCCCGCCGCACCCCACCCACGGCAAGTGGGTCGAGGAGCTGTGGGAGCACTTCGTCAAGGGGTCGCTGACCCGCCCCACGTTCGTGATGGACTTTCCCGTCGACACCAGCCCGCTGGTGCGCGACCACCGCCGCGTCGCCGGCGTCGTCGAGAAGTGGGACCTGTACGTGCGCGGCTTCGAGCTCGCGACCGGCTACTCCGAGCTGATCGACCCGGTCATCCAGCGGCAGCGGTTCGAGGCGCAGGCCCGGCTCGCCGCCGGCGGCGACCTCGAGGCCATGCGCATCGACGAGGAGTTCCTGCGCGCGATGGAGCACGGCATGCCCCCGATGGGCGGCATGGGCATGGGCATCGACCGGCTGCTGATGGCGATCACCGGCCTCGGCATCCGCGAGACGATCCTGTTTCCGCTGGTCAAGTAGCAGCGGGATGCCTCCGGGCCGGCCGACCGGACGCGTCCGGCGCGCCGGTACCATGGAGGCATGGACAACTTCTGGGTCGCCGCCTTCTGGTCGATCATCCCGACCGTGGTGGTGCTGGGGCTGTTCATCTACATCCTGCGTTCGGTCGTGCACCTGGACCGCAACGAGCGCCGCGCGTACGCGAAGGTCGAGGCGCAGGAGCGCGCCAAGCGCGGCCTGCCGCCCGCACCCGCCCGCACCCATCCACTCGACGGGCGCGCCCCGCGAAAGCTGAGCCGCGAAGGCTGAGCCGCGCAGGCTGAGCTTCGAAAGCTGAGCCGCGAAGGCGGTCGGCGAACACCGATCCGCCCGTGGCGCCTGCCCCCACTACGCTGGAGCCAGACTCCGGAGAAAAAGGGGACCGATGTCGTTCGTGGTGACGTGGTGGCCGATCGTCATCCTGGTCTTCGACGTGGCGATCCGCATCGCCGCGATCATCATCGTGCCGCGCAACCGGCGGCCCACCGCGGCGATGGCGTGGCTGCTGGCGATCTATTTCATCCCCGTCGTCGGCGTGCTGCTGTTCCTGCTCATCGGCACGCCGCGGCTGCCGCGCAAGCGCCGCCGCAAGCAGGACGCCATCAACGACTACATCCGCGAGACCAGCGAGCACCTCGACTTCGGCACCCTGCGCCCGAACGCCCCGGAATGGTTCACCTCGATGGTGACGATGAACCGCACCCTGGGCGCCCTGCCGCTGGCCGGCGACAACGAGGCGCACCTCATCTCGGACTATGACGCAAGCCTGGCCGCCATGGCCCGCGCGATCCGCGCCGCGCGCCGGTACGTGCACGTCGAGTTCTACATCCTGCAGTCCGACGCCACCACCGACGACTTCTTCCGGGCCCTCGAAGAGGCCGTCGCGCGGGGTGTGGTGGTGCGGGTGCTGCTGGACCACTGGGCCAACCGCGGCAAGCCGTACTACCGCCGCACGCTCAAACGCCTGGATGCGATGGGCGCGCACTGGCACCTGATGCTGCCGGTGCAGCCGCTGCGCGGCCGATACCAGCGGCCCGACCTGCGCAACCACCGCAAGCTGCTGGTCGTCGACGGCGACGTCGCCTTCATGGGGTCGCAGAACGTCACCGACTCCACCTACAACCTGCCCAAGAACATCAGACGGGGGCTGCACTGGGTCGACCTCATGGTGCGCCTCGAAGGCCCGGTCGTGGCATCCGTGAACGCCGTCTTCCTGTCGGACTGGTACAGCGAGACCGGCGAGACCCTCGAACACGAGGTGGAGCTGTTCGAGATCACCCCCTCGGACGGCGACCTGGACTGCCAGATCGTGCCCAGTGGTCCCGGCTTCCGGTTCGAGAACAACCTGCGGCTGTTCCTCGGGCTGCTCTACTACGCGCAGCACAAGCTCATCATCGTGAGCCCCTACTTCGTGCCCGACGAGGCGATGCTGCTGGCCATCACCACCGCCTGCCACCGTGGCCTGCAGGTCGAGCTGTTCGTGTCCGAAGAGGGCGACCAGGCCATGGTCTACCACGCCCAGCGCAGCTACTATGAGGCGCTGCTGCGGGCCGGTGTCAAGATCTGGATGTACCGCAAGCCGTTCATCCTGCACTCCAAGTCGATGACCATCGACGACGAGGTCGCCATCATCGGCTCGAGCAACATGGACATGCGCTCGTTCGGTCTCAACCTCGAGATCTCGATGCTCGTGCGCGGCGAGGAGTTCGTGCGCGAGATGCGCCTGGTCGAAGAGAAGTACCGGCAGCTGTCGCGCGAGCTCACGCTGGACGAATGGCTGAAGCAGCCACTGCGCTCCACCGTGCTCGACAACCTGGCACGGCTCACCTCGGCGCTGCAGTGATCCGGATGCGAGGATGGACGGGTGAGTGAACCGGTGCCCCTCGACGAGCTCGCGGCACAGGCCGGGCGGGTGCGCGTCGCCGTGGTCGGCGGCGGCGTCGCCGGTCTGGTCGCCGCGCACGAGTGCGCGAAGGTGGGCCTTGCGGTCACCGTGTTCGAGGCGGCCGATCGGCTCGGCGGCACCGTCCGCACGGTGGAACTGGGCGGCCTGGTCGTCGACACCGGTGTCGACTGCATCGGGCTGCAGCCGGCCGCGGCCGGCCTCGTCGACGAGCTGGGTCTTGCCGAGGCGCTGGTCGAACCCGGCGAGCAGACCCGCTGGGTGGTCGGCGTCGGGCAGGCGACGGATGCTGCGACCCGGGCACGTCGGCCCGGCGTGCCCGCCGCTCCTCTGCCGGGCGAGGCGGTGCTGGGCATCCCCGAGAACATGTTCTCGGACGACTGCCGGCGGCTGCTCGGCACCGGCGGCACCTGGCGGGCCTACCTCGACCGGCTGCGGCCGCCGCTGACCATCGGTCACGAACGAAACCTGGCCGCGCTCGTGCGCAGCCGCATGGGTGTCGCGGTGCTCGACCGGCTGGTTGCCCCGCTCACCACCGCGGTGTACGGGGCCCGCCCCGACCGCATCGACGTCGATGTCGCCGCGCCGGGGCTGAACGCCGCCCTCACCCGCGCCGGGTCGCTGTCGGGCGCCGTCGCCCAGCTGCGGGCCGAAAAGCCCCCCGCCCCGCTGCGCGGTCTTGTCGGCGGCATGTCGCGCCTGGTCACCGCGCTCGACGCACGCCTGCGCGCGCTCGGCGCCGACGTGCGCTGCGGCACCCCGGTCACCGCGCTCGAGGCGGACGGCACCGACACCGGCTGGATCGTGCACACCACCGGCGAGGAGTTCGACACCGCCGACGATGCGGTCGTGGAGCGTTTCGACGCGGTCGTCGTCGCCACCGACGAACGCGCCGCGCGCGAGTTGCTGGCCCCGGTGGTGCCCGCGCTCGGGGTGCGGCCGGTGGCGTCCGTGCCCGTCGAGACCGTCACCCTCGTCGTGGACGCGCCCGCGCTCGACGCGCATCCCCGCGGCGCCGAGGCGATCGCCCTGCCGGGCTCGCGCGCGGCCGCGAGCGTCGTGCATCTGACCGCGAAGTGGGGTGGCGCCGGTCGCCACGCGGTGCGGGTCGCGTTCGGCGGCCCCGACACCGTGCCGGCCACGGCCGCCCTCGACGACGCTGCGGCCGCAGAGCTCGCCCG
This sequence comes from Microbacterium luticocti DSM 19459, assembly GCF_000422405.1. Taxonomy (GTDB): domain Bacteria; phylum Actinomycetota; class Actinomycetes; order Actinomycetales; family Microbacteriaceae; genus Microbacterium; species Microbacterium luticocti. The sequence continues at coordinate 333,606 of NZ_AULS01000002.1, read as the reverse complement.
AGCCGAGGCATCCGTGCTGCTGGGAGTGGAACTGCCGGCGCCGGTCGCCGCCGATCGCGCCCGGTTCACCCTCGCCCCGGCGCGCGCGCTCACCGGGCACGAGGCCGCCGCCACCCGGGTGCGCAACGCCGTCGAGGCCATGCCGCGCCTGGCCGCCACCGGCGCCTGGCTGAGCGGCAGCGGGCTCGCGCAGGTCGTTCCCGACGCGGCCGCGACCGCCGATCGGCTGCGCCGGCGGGCGCTGTTCGGGGCGGATGCCGCATCCTGAGCCGCAGCGCACGCCCGCGTCGGACGGTGGATGCCGGAAACGGCATACAGCGTTACCCTGGTGGAGGACGACAACGGTGAGGAGACCCGATGAGGGGCAAAGTCGGACTCGTGATCGGACTGGCCGCGGGCTACGTGTTGGGCACGCGTGCGGGCCGGGAACGGTACGAGCAGATCAAGGAGCAGGCCGCGAAGGTCTGGAACCTCCCGCCCGTGCGCAAGCAGGTCGACAAGGCGAAGGGGTTCGCCACCTCCGCCGTCATGGCGCTGCCGAACGCGCTGTGGGACACCGCCGTGAAGGTCACCCGGGCGGCCGGTGATCGCGGCACCCCGGGACAGAAGCTGGATGCGGCACTGCGCGCCGGCAAGGACTCCGCCGACAAGATCGCCGATGCCGCCGAGAAGACCGCGGACGAGGTCGCCGACGCGATCTCCGACCGCGACGGGAGCTGACATGACCACGCCACGCGGATTCCGCGACCGTGCCGACGACGGGTTCCTCACCTTGCTGGGCGAGCTGCCCGAACTGATCCGCAACCTCATCGTCGCCGAGATCGACGCCGCCAAAGCCTGGGTGGCCAAGACGGCGAAGGATGCCGGATTCGGCGCCGGCTGGATGGTCGTCGCCCTGTTCTTCCTGTTCTGGTCGGTGCCGGTGCTGCTGACGTTCTTCATCGCCGGGCTGTCGTCGTGGTGGCCGGTGTGGCTGTCGGCGCTGGTGGTGTTCGGCATCGGACTGCTGATCGCGGCGTTCTTCGCGCTGCTGGGGTTCTTGCGCTTCCGTCGGCTCACCAGGCGCGAGAATCCGGGCGCGGCCATCGCCCGAGACGTGAAGATCGTGAAGGATGTCGCCGATGAGTTCTGAGTCCGTCGTGCCGCTGCCCCGCACCGCGGTTCCGCTGGGGATCGACGACCCGGTCGAGAAGGCGCGGGCCGAGCTGAAGGCGGCGCTGGCCGCCATCGAAGAGAAGGCCAACGTGCCCAAGCGTGTCGCCCGGGCCACCGGCCGCGGGGTCGCCGACGCCCGGGTGTTCGCACGCAAGAACCCGGCGATGGCGGTGGTGGCCGTCGCCGGCGTCGCGATCGCCGTCGGCGCGAGCGTGTGGGGCCTGGTCAAGCTCTACACGCGCTGATCCCACCGGCCGCCGGCGGCTGCGGACGCAGCATCGGCGGATGCGGGGTATGCTCAGAGGCTAGGCAGTGGCAATGGTGCGAGTGCTGCCGACGGCGCGGACCCGAACGCGCACCACAGTGCGCCGGGGCCCATGTCGCCCGTCGGTTGCTCGAACGTGGGGCGGCCGGCGTCGAAATCCGTGAGCCGACCCCGAACACCACATGATGAACTCAGCACTACCCCACACCGGTGGCATCTCCACCAAGCCCCTCGCCGGGTGGCGCGTCCTCGTGCCCCGCGGCGGCCCCTGGGGCGACGGCGTGGCGGCCACCCTGCGGGCACAGGGAGCCGTCCCGGTGGTCGCGCCGCTGATCAACTTCGCCCCCACCGAAGACCTCACCACCCTCGAGCAGGCGCTGAGCGATCTGGCAGCGGGCGCCTTCGACTGGCTCACGCTCACCAGTGCCACCACCGTGGACGTGCTGTTCGCCTACCGGGCGGTGATCCCGGCCACCACCAAGGTCGCCGCCGTCGGTGAGACGACCGCCGCCGCACTGCAGGCCGTCGGCTACCGCGTCGACCTGGTGCCCGAGAAGGACAACTCCGCCGCCGGCATGGCCGACGAGATGATCGCACTGGAGTCCGAGCCGCGTCGCATCCTCACCCTGCGCAGCGAGATCGCCAAGCCCGTGCTCACCAAGCGGCTGATCGCCGCCGGCCACGACGTGCGGTCGGTCGTCGCCTACCGCACGGTGGGGGTGCCGGTCACCGAGCGCATCGCCCGCGACGTGGCGAACGGGCGGATCAACGCCATCCTGGTGACCAGCGGATCGGTGGCGCAGCAGGTGCGCGAGCAGTTCCCCGAGATCCCCGACGAGACCGTCATCGCCGCGATCGGCCCGCGCACCGCGAAGGACGCCCGCAAGGCCGGGCTCGACGTCGACGTGGTCGCCCCGCGGCAGACCGTCGACGCGCTCATCGAGGCGGTGTCGCGGCTGCCGCTGCCGCACGCGTCCGACGAGTTCCACTTCTGATCGGGGCGCGGGCCGTGGCATCCCTTCGTGTCGTCGTGCTGGCCGGCGGCGTGGGCGGGGCGAAGTTCACGCTCGGCGTGCGCGAAGCGTTGGCCCGACGCGGCGCACCGCCCGCCACGGTCGTCGTGAACACCGGCGACGACCTGTGGCTGTCGGGCGTGCGGCTGCAGCCCGACGTCGACTCGATCCTGTACGCGCTGGCCGGGGTGAACGACACCGCCCGCGGCTGGGGGCGGGCCGGTGACACCGAGCGGGTGAACGACGAGCTGCAGGCGTGGGGCGCGGGATGGCCGTGGTTCACGCTCGGCGACCTCGATCTGGGCACCCACCTGGCGCGCACCGGATGGCTGCGCGAGGGCGCCTCGGTCACCGAGGTCGTCGCGCGGCTGTCGCGGCGCTGGCCGATCGGGGTGCGGCTGCTGCCGATGACCGACAGCGAGGTCGACACGCATGTGGTGACGGATGCCGGTCGGATGCACTTCCAGGAATGGTGGACGCGGCATCGGGCCGCGCCGGCGCCGCGGGCGTTCGAGAACCCGGGCATCGAGGCGGCCGTGCCCGCGCCCGGCGTGCGCGAGGCGATCGCCGAGGCGGATGTGGTGCTTCTCGCGCCCTCGAACCCGGTCGTCTCGATCGGGCCGATCCTCGCGGTGCCGGGCGTGCGCGACGCGCTGCGGGCGACTCCGGCGCGGGTGGTCGGGGTGTCGGGCATCATCGGCGGCGCGGTCGTGCGCGGCATGGCCGACGTGTGCCTGGCGGCGATCGGCGTGCCGACCACGGCCGCCGCGGTGGCCGGGCATTATGGCGCGCGTGCCGCGGGCGGGCTGCTCGACGCGTGGGTGATGGCCGAGGAGGACGCGGCGCTCGCGCCCGAGGTCGCGGCGCTCGGCGTGCGGCCGGTCGTGTCGCCGCTGTGGATGACGGATGCCGCGGCCTCCGCCGCGATCGTCGACGCCGCGCTCGAGGCGTAGCGGATTCTGGGGCGCAGGGCGAGGGCCGCGGGCCCGAGTCGAACGCACGGCCGCGGCATGTCTCAGAAGATGCGGGGCCGCGGCCTGAGCCGGCGTTTTCTGAGACACGCGTCGCGGGCATGTCTCAGAAGGTGCGGGATGCCGCGGCCTGAACACGCATCTTCTGAGACACGCTCAGCGACCGGCGCCCGGCCAGAGCGCGGCCGTGCGGGGGCCGAGGCCCAGCCGGGCGGCGGCGGCAAGCTGATCGACGGTGTCGACGTCGCGGCGCAGCGTCGAGGCATCCGGAACCGGCAGCACCGCGCACCCGAGCGCGACGTGCCGCGCCAGCGACCCCTCGCCGAACGCCGACGCCCACGGCACCCCCGCGCGGGTGGTGACCAGCGTCGAACCGGTGCCCTCGGCATCCGGCACCACCGCCCGGTCGACGGATGCCGCGGCCTCGAGCGCACTCGTCAGCTGCGCCGGGCGCAGCGCGGGCAGGTCGCCCAGCAGCGCCGCTCGGTGGCCGTCGCCGGCCGCGGCCACCCCGCGCGCCACCGCCGCGTTCAGGCCCCCGCCCCCGCCCTCGCCCTCGCCGCGGCCACCGCCCTCGCCCCGGCCGCCGCCCTCGCCGACGACGGTCGCGCCGAGTTGCCGTGCGGCCGCGGCCACCTCGGCGTCGTCGGTCACCACGATGACCGCGCACACCGCGGCCGCCGCGGCGATGGTGTCGAGCGCGATCGCGCGGGCCAGCGCCGCCCGGTCGACGCCCGTGGCGAGCCGCGACTTGCCGCGCGCGCTCGGCTTGACCGGGACGACGACGGTCCAGTCCGGGACGCCGTCGGTCCAGGCCGTGCCGAACGGCGGCATGTCATCGTCCACACGCCCTCCGGGAGGCCGTGTTCACGTCAACACTCCGGAGTTCGGCACGCCGCGCCGCCGTCACGACCCGTACCGCGCCCGCAGCCGGGGCAGGATCTCGGCACCGTACATGCGCAGGAACTCCTCCTGATCGGCGCCCGGGTCGTGGAACACCAGGTGCCGGAACCCGAGCTCGATGTACTCGCCGATCCGCTCGACGTGCTCGTCGGGGTCGGTCGAGACGATGAACCGCTGCGCCACCCGCTCGATCGGCAGCTCGGCGGCGCGCCGCTGCATCTCGATCGGGTCGTGCACGTCGCGCTTCTCCTCGGGCGACAGCGCGAGCGGCGCCCAGAACCGCGTCTTGCCCAGCGCGACCTCCCGGTCGGGATGGTACGAGACCTTCACCTCCATGAGGGTGTCGACCTCGTCTGCCGACCGTCCCGCCTTGGCGAGCCCCTCCTCGAGCGCGGGCAGCAGCGTGTCGGTGTACAGCGCCCGGTCCTTGCCGCTCGTGGTGATGTAACCGTCGGCGATCCGCCCCGCCAGCCGCGTCGCCGCCGGACCCGAGGCGCCGATGTAGATCGGCACCTCGTGGTGCGGACGGTCGTAGACCGTGGCATCCGTCACCTGCCAGAACCGGCCGTCGAAGCTCACCCGCTCGCCGCGCCACAGCTCACGGATCAGCGTGATCGCCTCTTTCAGCCGCTGGAACCGCTCGGGCGGGTCGGGCCAGTCAAGGCCCAGCGTCACCTCGTTGAGCGCCTCGCCGGTGCCGACCCCGAGGATCACCCGCTCGGGGTACAGCACCCCGAGCGTCGCGAACGCCTGCGCGATCACCGCCGGGTGGTACCGGAACGTCGGGGTCAGCACCGAGGTGCCGATGAGCACCCGCTGCGTGCGGGCGCCGAGCGCGCCGAGCCACGGCAGCGCCGCGGGCGCGTGACCGCCCTCGTGCATCCACGGTTGGAAGTGGTCGGACAGAAAGACCGAGTCGAACCCCATCTGCTCGGCCAGCACGCCGAAGCGCAGCAGGTCGGCCGGGCCGAACTGCTCGCTCGAGGCCTTGTATCCGAACCGGAGCCTCATCGTTTTCCCCTCTCCAGGGTCACGGGCAGGAACTCGTCGCCGCAGGCTTTGGCCAGCCGGTCGCGGAACGCGTCGACGGTGCCGGGCCACAGCAGCGTGAGCCGGCCCGACCGCTCGTCGACGTACCAGTTGCGGCATCCGCCCGCGACCCATGGCGTGGATGCCGCAGCCTCGTCGATCTCGGCGGTGTACGCGGCCTCGGCGCGCGGGTCGACGCGCAGCACCCCGGCGCGGCCGGCGAGGGTGCGGGCGACGTACCCGGCCTGCGCCTCCATCATCAGCACGGAGGAGTTGTGCCCGAGCGACGCGTTCGGCCCGTCGAGCACGAACAGGTTCGGGAACCCGGCGACCACGGTCGAGGCGAACGAGGTCATCCCCGCCGACCAGTGCGCGGCGAGGGTCTGCGTCTCGCCCCGCACCAGCTCGGCGTACGGCTGCCGGGTCGAGTGGAACCCGGTCGCCAGCACCAGCACATCAGCTTCGTGCCGGGCGCCGCTCGCGGCGACGAGCGTACGGCCCTCGACGGTGGCGAGGGCGGATGCCTCCAGCCGCACCCGTCCGGACGCCAGCGCCGGATAGAATTCGTCCGACAGCAGCACCCGCTTGCACCCGAACGCGTAGTCGGGCGTGAGCTCGGCGCGCAGTCGCGGGTCGGGCACCTGCGCGTGCAGGTGCGCCAGCGCCGCCGCGCGGGCGGCGGCCGCGGCATCCGCGTCGCCCGACCGGGACGCGTACCGGGCCTCGCCCTCGGCGTACAGTTCGTCGCGCAGTCGCTCGAGCAGCGCCGGATCGGCGGCGAACCGGTCCTGTTCGTCGGGGGAGTACGGCCGGTCGTCGCGGGGCACGATCCACGCCGGGGTGCGCTGGAACAGCGTCACCTCGCTGCGCCGGGCCAGCCGGGGCACCAGCTGCACCGCCGAGGCGCCGGTGCCCACGACGGCGACGCGGGCGCCGTCGAGGTCGACGCCGTGGTCCCAGCGGGCGGTGTGGAACATCGGCCCTGGGAAGGACTCCAGGCCCGGGATGTCGGGGATGCGCGGCTCGGTGAGCCGCCCGCACGCGAGCACCAGCGCGGCGGCGTCGATCTCGCCCGGTCGGGCGCCGCCGGTGCGCACCCGCCAGCGGTCGGCCGCGGCATCCCACCTCGCGTCGAGCATCGGCGTGCACAGCCACGGGGTGATGCGCTCGGTGGCGGCGGTCCGCTCAAGGTAGGCGCGGATCTCATCGCCGCGCGCGAACACCCCCGACCAGTGCGGCCACGGGTGGTCCGCGAAGCCGTACAGGTGACTGGGCACATCGCACGCGACGCCCGGATACGTGTTGTCGCGCCAGGTGCCGCCGATCGATGCCGCGCGCTCGAGCACGATCACGTCGTCGATGCCTTGCGCGCGCAGCGCCATGACCGCGGCGAGCCCGGCGAAGCCCCCGCCCACCACGACCACCTCGGCGCGGGTCATCGGTCCGCCACCGATGCGTAGTCGGTGGTGCGCACGCGGAACGGCCGGAACAGGTGCGCGGCGAGGGCCGCGGCATCCGTCACCGGCAGCTCGAGGCCGCACTCGACACCCGCCTGCGGGCGCACGCGGCCGTCGAGCAGAGTGCCGCCGAGATCGTCGCCGCCGCACTGCAGCAGCGTCTTCGCGGCGTCGCGGCCGACGCGGGTCCACGGGATCTGGATGTGCGGGATGCGCTCGCCGAGCAGCAGCCGGGCGACGGCCACCATCGCCCGGTGCTCGTCGATCGCGGCCCGGCCGGGCACGAGCGGCACGCCGCCGGCGGGCGCGGGCAGCGGGATCGGCACGAACTCGGTGAAGCCGCCGGTGACCTCCTGGATCGCGCGCAGCCGGCGCAGGTGGGCGATGCGTTCGGCGGCGGTCTCGACGTGGCCGTAGAACAGCACGCTCGTCGAGCGGAGCCCGGCGCGGTGCGCGGCGGTGATGCCCTCGATCCACCGGTCGATCTTGAGATCGCCGGGTGCGACGAGGCCCCGCACCCGCTCGCTGAGCACCTTGACCCCGGTGCCGGGCACGGTCCGCACTCCCGCGTCGCGCAGGGCGTCGAGTGCGCGCTCGAGGCCGAGGCCGCCGCGGTCGGCGAGGTCCCAGACGTCCTGCGGGCGGTATGCGTGCAGGTGCAGGCGGGGAACGACGCCTGTGGCAGCGCGGGCGATGTCGAGGTAGGCGGCCGGATCGGCCTGCGGCGACAGCCGGCCCTGGATGCACAGCTCGGTGGCGCCGAGGTCGGCGGCGTCGGCGGCGATCCCGGCGACGTCGTCGAGCGTGAAGGTCGCCGGGTCGGGCTCGGGCCGGGTGCGGAACCCGGTCGTGGTGAGGTTGCGGTTGACGACGATGCCGACGGCCTCGCCGACCGTGTAGCGCCGCACGTCGTCGGCGACGCCGGTGAGCGCGTCGAGGTCGGCGCCGGTCGCGCGCAGCACGAGCTCCCAGTCGGCGTCGTCGAGGGCCGTCGGGTCGGATGCCGCGGCCTCGGCGAGACGGGTGACCGTCGAGGCGCGTACCGTCGACATGCCCACACGGCTCGACCCCGCCGGGGCGGGGGTGCCGGCGGCACGTGAGCCTGTTCGCGGCCCGCGATCGGTCGGGCGGTCCTCTCGTGCCAGCCCGGTCTCGGGGTCGGCCAGCGCCGCGACGGCGTCATGCAGACCCGGATCGATCCAGGCCGCGGCATCCCGCACGTACTCGGGGTGGGCCGTGAGCCGCTCGCGCAGCGTGAAGCCGAGCGCCGCCGTGCGGGCGGCGAGGTCGTCGATGTGCGGCCACGGTCGCTCCGGGTTGACGTGGTCGGCGGTCAGCGGCGACACCCCGCCCCAGTCGTCGATGCCGGCGCGCACGAGCAGCCCCAGTTCGGCGGCATCCGAGAGGTTCGGCGGCACCTGGATGCGCATGCGCGGGCCGAGCGCGAGCCGCGCGACCGCGACGGCGGCGACGTACTCGCGCAGGTCGGCGTCGGGCGCCGCGCGCATCGCGGTGCCGGGCTTCGCGCGGAAGTTCTGCACGATCACCTCCTGCACGTGCCCGTGGCGTTCGTGCGCGTCGCGGATCGCGACCAGCGACTCGGCGCGGTCGCGCAGCCTCTCGCCGATGCCGACGAGGATGCCGGTGGTGAACGGGATGCGGGCAGCCCCGGCATCCTCGATCACCTGCAGCCGGATCGCGGGGTCCTTGTCGGGGGAGCCGTGGTGCACCTGCCCGGGCTCGTCGAACAGCCGCCGCGAGGTGGTCTCGAGCATCATGCCCATCGAGGGTGCGACCGCGCGCATCGCCTCGAGCTCGGCCCGGCTCATGACACCGGGGTTCGCGTGCGCGAGCATGCCGGTCTCGGCGGTGATCAGCCGCGCCATGGCGGCGACGTAATCGAGCGTCGAGGCGTAGCCGTGCTCGTCGAGCCAGGCGCGGGCGGCCGGCCACCGGTCCTCGGGCCGGTCGCCGAGGGTGAGCAGCGCCTCTTTGCAGCCGAGCGCCTGCGCACGGCGCACGACGGTGAGCACCTGGTCGGGCGACATGTACATCGGCTTGTGCAGCTTGGCGAGCTGCCCGGGGGTGTCGACGAACACGCAGTAGTGGCAGCGGTCGCGGCACAGCGTGGTCAGCGGCACGAACGCCTTGCGCGAATAGGTGATGATCCCGGGGCGCCCGGCCTGTCGCAGCCCCTCGTCACGGACGGATGCCGCAGCCCGCAGCAGCCGGTCGAACTGTGCGCCCTCGGCGTGCAGCAGCGCCCAGGCGGCGTCTGCATCGAGGCGTTCACCGGCTTCGGTCGCATCGAGCACGGCGGCGATCTCGGCGGGCGAGACGTCGGCAGCCCGCGCGTCGGCGGCACGGTGTGCTGCGGACTCGATCAGTGCAGCGGACTCGGTCGGCGTCACCGTCCCAGTCTGTCACCGCCGCATGCGGTCGGCGTCGCGGTGACGGCGGCCGAAAGCCCTCGGATCGTTGCCGCACTGTGAGCGATTCGCCTGCACCGGGCCGTGCCGGACTGGCAGACTGGAGGCATGGTGACGCTGTTGCTCGACTCGACCCAGCTCGAGGTCGTGCTCTCGCTCACCGAGCATGCGCTGTCGTTCCGCAAACAGAACGTGGCGATCGACCGTTCGCAGATCACGAAGGTGCAGCTCACCGACGACGCCTGGACGTGGCTGCGCGGCGTGCCCGACCCGGGCACGTACATCCCGTCCACGATCGCCATGGGCACGTGGAAGTCGGCCACCGGTCGCGACTTCGCGGTCATCCGCCGGCGCCGCCCCAGCGTCGTGATCGACCTCGACGGGCACGACGAGTTCCAGCGGGTCGTCCTCACCACCCGGCACGGGCTGGCGTTGGTGAAGGCGCTGCGCATGGATGCCGGTGACGAGCTCGCCGACGTCACCGAGATCGCCGCGAAACCGGCGCGCAAGCCCGCACCGAGGCCGCGTCCGGCGACCGCGTAGGACCGCGGCACCGCGTAGGACCGCGGCACCTGTGGGTGGCGTCGCGGCCGGAGCCGTGGCATCCGTCAGCTGACGTCGCGCCGCCAGCTGGTCAGGTGACCGAGCACGATGAGCACGACGGCGTAGCCGAGCAGCACGATGCCGCCCGCCCACCACTCGAGCTGGGCGCCTGAGCCGGCCGTCTGCCCCATGGTGGAATAGATGCTCTGGCCGACCAGTGCATCGCTGGCGGCGCCGGGCAGGAACTGTGTGACGGTGTCGAGGCCGTTCACGAACGCGGCGGCGACGCGGCCGATCGGCTCGACGAACTGGGTGAACGCCAGCACGATCACAACGGCCGCGACCTGGTTGCGCACGAGCGTGCCGACGCCGATGCCGATGAGCACCCACAGCACGAAGGCGATCACGATGCGACCGAACATCGCCCAGGTGTCGGCCGAATCCAGCTCGGTCTTCAGCCCGAACCCGGCGAGGAACCCGGCGGACGGTCCTGCCGCGGCGATCAGGGCGAGCACCGCGTACAGCACGCCGACCCCGACGCCGACGATCGCCTTCGCCGACAGGGCGACGCCGCGGCGTGGGGTCGCCAGGAAGGTCGGGGTGAGCGTCTGGTGCCGGAACTCGCCGGTCACCATGAGCGTGCCGATCAGCAGCGGGAACACGTACCCGATCGACGCGGCCACGCTGTACAGCAACGTCGCGGCGCCGTCGCCCGACAGTTGCGGGCCGTTTTGGTCGCCGGGCAGCGACCCGGTGGCGGATGCTGAGAACACGAACCCTAGACCGGCCGCCGTCATGCCCACGTAGACGACGAGCACGAGGGCGAGGATCCACCACATCGCGGTCGTGAACAGCTTGGTGGTCTCGGACCGTGCGGACGCGACAAGGCTCATCGCCGGTCACCTTCCTCGTCGGATGCGTCGACGGGTGCACCGCTCGCACCCTCCGGGGTGGGGGCGTCGGCAGGGGCGGACTCGTCGGGGGCGGGCTCGTCGGGGGTGGATGCCTCATCCCGCGCGGCTTCGTTGCCATCGGCAGCGCCGTCGAACGAGTGGAAGAACGCGTCCGCGGCGGCATCCGCCTCGGTGTGCGGCTCGGGGTGGTCCTCGTCGTCGGGCAGGTGGTCGGGCTCGCCCGCGACGACCTCGTCATCCGCGCCCGGCGACGGCGACTCGGCCTCGTCGGGCGGGATGATGTCGATCACGCCGGTGGCGGCGACCGCGAACGCCGCACCGGGAAGTGAGCCGCCCGTGGTCTCCAGACCCGCCGCGACGGCCGCGGCCATGGCCGCCTCAGCCTCGTTGTCGCCGGATTCGCTGACCTCGCTGTCGTCCGGTTCGCCGGCCAGGCTGTCGCCGGGTTCGCTGGGCTCGCGGTCGGTCGGTTCGGTAGCAGCGCTGTCGGCTGGTTCGCTGGGGCCGATGTCGCTCGGTTCGCTGGGCTTGCCCTCGCCGGGGCCGGTGGGTTCGCTGCCGCTCGGTTCGCTGGCCACGCTGTCGCCGGGTTCGCTCGCCTCGCGATCGCCGGGTTCGCTGGCCTCGCTGTCGCCGGGGTCGCTTGACTCGTTGTCGGCCGGTTCACTGTCGCTCGGCTCGGCGGCCTCGCTCTCGGCCAGCTCGCTGGGTTCGCCGTCGCTCGATTCGGCGGCCTCGCTGCCGCCGGGTTCGGTGAGGGCTGCGCCCGGCCGCGCGTCGGGGTGGATGTCGGGGTGCCGCACCTGATCGGTGGTGGGTGCGGGCTCTGCCGTCGCCGGCTCAGGGGGCGTCGCTGCACCCGCCGCACCCGCCGCACCCGCCACGCCCGCCGCCTCGGCGGGCGGAGCCATGCCCTGCGCCGACGGATGCACGCGCAGGCCGTTGACGAGGTCGAAGAAGACCTCCTCGAGAGCCGGGCCGCGCCGCTGCAGCAGCGACAGCGCGACCTGGGCGTGCGCTGCCACGCGCCCGACCGTGGCCGGATCGGTGCCGCGCACGGTGAGCCCGCTGCGCAGCACCTCGAACCGGATGCCCGCCGCGTTCAGCGCGGCCGTCAGCCCCGCCCGGTCGGGCGAATCGACCACGGTGGCGTGCTCGGACGGATCCGACAGTTCCTCCAGGCCGCCCTGGAACACGAGCCGGCCGTGCGCGATGATCAGCAACCGGTCGACGGTCTGCGCCACCTCGGCCAGCAGGTGCGACGAGACCAGCACGGTGCGCCCCTGGCCGGCGAGCGTGCGCAGCAGCCCGCGCATCCAGGTGATGCCCTCGGGGTCCAGTCCGTTCGACGGTTCGTCGAGCACCAGCACGCCCGGGTCTCCCAGCAGCGCGCCGGCCAGACCCAGCCGCTGGCGCATCCCGAGTGAGTATCCGCCGATGCGCCGCCCCGCGACATCCGCCAACCCCACCGTGCCCAGCGCCTCGTCGACCCGCGTCAACGGCAGCCCGGCAGCCTGCGCGTAGACCTTCAGATGGTTCGCCGCGGTGCGACCGGGATGGAAACTGGATGCCTCGAGCACCGCGCCCACCGTCTGCATCGGCTGCCGCAGCCCGGCGTAGGGCACGCCGCCGATCGTGACCCGGCCGGCGGTCGGGCGCACCAGGCCCAGCAGCATGCGCAGGGTGGTCGTCTTGCCCGCGCCGTTCGGGCCGAGAAAACCCGTGACCGCACCGGGGGCGACCCGGGCGGTGAACCCGTCGACGGCGAGGACGGAACCGAACCTCTTGGTGAGCCCTGCGAATTCCAGCACCTGGCCTTCGGGCATGCGGAACCTCTCGTCGTCGCGGGCAGTGTCCCCCCTATCTTTGCGGAAAACCGCGCCCGCGTCCTGCTGAATCTCCGAACCGGGCGCAGCGGGTAACGTGGGGCCCGTGACACAGTCGCCCACACCCGCCGAGCCCACCGTCATCGCACGATCCGAAGGCGGTCTCGGACGCATCACCCTGAACCGCCCGCGGGCCATCAACGCGCTCGACACCGACATGATCGTGCAGATCGCGCAGATCCTCGACCGGTGGCAGGACGACCCGGACGTCGGGCTCGTCGTGCTCGACGGGGCCGGCGACCGCGGCCTGTGCGCGGGCGGCGACGTGCGCAGCCTGTACGACCAGATCACCGGCGGCCACGCCGCAGACACCAGCGTGTTCTTCCGCGCCGAGTATGCGCTCAACGCCCGCATCGCCGAATACCCCAAGACGATCATCGCGCTCGCCGACGGCATCACCATGGGCGGCGGCATCGGCCTGGCCGGGCACGCGGCGATCCGGGTGGTCACCGAGCGTTCGAAGCTCGCGATGCCCGAGACCCGCATCGGATTCACGCCCGACGTCGGCGGCACCTGGCTGCTCGGCCGGGCGCCCGGACGCGTCGGCGAGTACCTGGGGCTGACCGGGGCGACGATGGATGCCGCGGATGCGATCTACGCCGGATTCGCCGACCACTTCGTGCCCGCCGACCGCCTCGACCACCTGCGCGAGGCGCTCGCCACCCGCGCCGACCCGCCCACGCCGACCGGCATCGTGCTGCTGTTCGACGAGACCCCGAAGCCGTCGCGGCTCGAGGCGGCCCGGCCGTGGATCGACGACGCGTTCTCGGCCGACACCGTGCCCGAGATCGTCGCGCGTCTGCGTGCCCGGCCCGAGCCCGAGGCATCCGCCGTCGCCGACACCATGGCCGAGCTCTCGCCCACCGGCATGGCGGTGACCCTCGAGGCGGTGCGGCGCGCCCGGACGCTGCCGGACCTGCGCACCGACCTCGCGCAGGAGTACGGCCTGGTGATGTGGTTCGGGATGACGCAGCCCGACCTGGTCGAAGGCATCCGCGCGCAGCTGGTCGACAAGGACCGCGACCCGCACTGGAAGCCCGCCTCGCCCGACGAGGTCACGGCCGCCACCGTCGCCGACGCGTTCGCGCACACCCCGCCCGTGCCGCTCTGGGACTGACGTGTTCGACAGTCCGCTGTCGGCGTCGGCCTACGAGGTGCTCGGCGTCGCGCCCGACGTCGACGACGAGGCGCTGCGCCGCGCCTACCGGCTGCGGCTGCGGCAGACCCACCCCGACACCGGCGGCGACGCGGCCGCGTTCGTGCAGGTGCAGCGCGCGTGGCAGCTGGTCGGCACCGCCCCGGCGCGGGCGGCGTACGACCGCGGGCACGGGTTCGGCGCGAGCGCCGCACCGCAGTGGGACGGATGGCACGTGCCGGCACCGCGCGCCGACACCCGGCCGCGCGCCCGCTCGTACGGGCACCCCGGCGGCCGGCGGCGGGAGCGCTACCTCGACCTGATCCGCGAGTGGGTCGGTCGTGGTGTCGAGCTGCCCGACCCGTACGATCCGGCCCTGGTGCGCTCGGCGCCCGTCGAGATCCGGCGGCTGCTGGCCGACGCACTCGCCGAAGAGGCCACCGCGCGCATCGTCGGCGACCTCGGCATGGGATACACGGTGTGGCACGACGTCGCCGCCGGCGGCCGCCCCGACGAGAAGATCGACCACATCGTGCTCGCGCCCAGCGGGCTGTATGGCATCCTCTCCGAAGACACCGGCGGCCCGGTGCGGGTGCGACGCGGGGAACTGGTCGGGGATGGTGTGGCCGGCACGCCGATCGCGGACCTGATCGCCGGCATCCGCACCATCGCACGTGATGCGCGCGTGCGCTTCGGCGGCGCGATCGTGGTCGTGCCCGACGACGATGCGCCCGAACCGATCCACGAGCTCGGCAAGGTGCGCGGCGTGCGCACCGTGGTGTGCGGACGCAGCGCGCTGAGCACGGTGCTGCGCCGGGGGATCACCGGGGCGCGCGAGGTCGGTGGCACCGAGCTGTTCGACGTGCGCACCCGGCTCAACCAGTGCGTGCGGTTCGCGTAGCCCGGCGACGCTCAGTCTCCGTCGGTGTCGCGTGGGCGCCCGTCCGGCGCGGCGCCGCCGGGCCGTGCGACGCGGCAGCCCGGCATCGACCAGGTCGACGACGTAGCCGAGCAGGCCGGAGGCGATGGCGACGATGCCGATGCCGACGATCGCGACCTGCAGCGGCCCCTGCGCCATCAGGTGCGGTATCGCCGAGGCGTCGGCCAGGTGCACCGCCAGAAACAGCGCGGCGACCAGCAGCAGGGCGGCGCCGAGGGTCGGGTAGAGCACCTTCGCGCGATCGCCCGAGGAGTTGCGCGCGCGCCGCTGTGCCCGCACGTATCTGCGCCAGCGCCACCGCCATCGCACCGGGAACTCCCGTTCTCCGGGGTGGTTCTGCAACGTCACGCCCCGATGCTACCCATGTGGGGTGTGGGCGAATGATGACTGCGGGTGCCGTCAGGCCACTCCGAGCAGCTGCAGCGGATGGGTGATCCGCCACCACAGGCCCGGGCCGTCCAGCTCGTCGGCCAATGCGGCATCCACCGTCGTCGCCTGCACCGGACCGGTCACCGTGACGCTGCCGGCCGCAGCCCCGGCCGCCCAGTCGTCGCCGAGCGTCAGCTGCGCGGTCGCGGTCGGGGTCGCAGCGTTCCACAGCACCAGATCGGCGTCGGAGGACGCGACCACCGCAACCGAGGCGCCCCACGCCGTCGACACCGTGCCGACCACCGTACCGGCCGCCACCGCCGTCGTCGGCTGCAGCTGCGCCTGCACCTGCGCGAACAGGTTCCGCGCGACCGTCCAGCGCGTCTTGGCGTCGGGCTGGTTCAGCACCGCGGCCTGCACCTGCACCGTCGTGCCGCCGACGGTGACATCCTTGACCGCCAGCACGTTGTAGCCGTCGAGGATGCCCGTCTTCATGCCCACCACCCCGGGGTCGGCGAGCAATTCGTTCGTGTTCGTGACCGTGCCCGCCCCCGGCAGCGTCACCTGCTTCTGCGCGACGATCTCGGCGATCACCGGATTGTCCATCGCGACCTGGGCCAGCCGCACCAGTGCCGCCGGCGTCGCCGTGTTGCGCGCGTCGAAGCCGGTCGGATCGGCGATCGTGATGCCCGTGATTCTGCGGGCGGCCAGCCACGCGTTCGCGGCCGAGGCGAAACTCTCGTCGGACGGCCACCACTGCCCGGCCAGCCGCGCCGCATAGTTGCTGGCCGAGGCGATCAGCATGCCCTGCAGCATCTGGTATTCGGTCAACGAGCCGCCCACCGGAACATCCAGCGCCGACTCGTTGCGTCGCAGGTAGCTCCAGTACTCGAGATTGTCGGCGTACGAGAACCGGAACGCGATGCCCTGCGCGCTCGCCGTCACCGGGCTGCGGTCGAGCACCAGCAGCGCCGTCACCACCTTCGTGATGCTCGCGATCGGGCTCTGCGCGGTGGTCGAGGCCACCGGTGCGCCGAACCCCGACACGGCCACCCCGGCCGCGCCGGTGGCCGGCCAGGTGACGGATGCCGCCGCCGCCGGCTGCGCGGACACCGTGGCCGCCGTCACCGTCGGGGCCACCTCGCCCAGCGGCCACAGCCCCATCGTCGCGGCGTACCCGACCACCAGCACCAGCAGCACGCCCAGCGGCACGAGCATGCGGGCACGAAGCGCCGACCGGCGCGGACGATCGGGTAGCAGCGGGACCACCGCCGGCACCAGGCCCGTCGTGGTCTCGAGCGTCGTCGCCGTCGTCGTCGAAGTGCGCGCCCGCAGCGCCGTGACCGTGGCGTCGTCCCACCACGACAGCGCCGTGATCGCGACCGTCGAGGTCGCCACCGTCGAGGTCACGATCGCGTCGAGGTCGTCGCCTTCCGCGTCCGCGGCGACCGCGGGGTCGGGCGTCGGGTCGGCACGGGTCACCAGGCCACGGTACCCGACGGGCGACTATACTGACCGGCACAACCACGGGAGTCCGGTGTGCCGGGCTGAGAGGAAGCGAACACGCTTCGACCGTCGAACCTGATCCGGATCATGCCGGCGCAGGAAGGAGCATCGATGCACACAACCACGTCCGCATCCACCGTCGCCACGCCGCGTCTGCGCTGGCGTGTCGTCGACATCGTCGTCGCCAGCGTCGTCGGCGTCGCCGCCGGGGTGATCTTCTGGCTGTGGGGCCAGGCCTGGACCCCGCTGTCGACCGGACTCGCCTTCCTGCCCGGGCTGGAGGGTGCACTCGCCGGCGGCTGGCTGTTCGCCGGCGTGCTCGGCGGCCTCATCATCCGCAAGCCCGGCGCCGCCCTGTACACCGAGATCGTCGCCGCCGTCGTGTCGATGGTCGTGGGCACCCAGTGGGGTCCCGAGACCTTCATCTGGGGTGTGATCGAGGGTGTCGGCGCCGAACTCGGGTTCGCGCTGCTGCTGTACCGCAACTGGCGGCTGCCCGCCGCGCTGGTCTCGGGCGCGCTGGCCGGACTGTCCACGGCGATCCTCGACACCAACTTCTCGTCGGTGGCGGCGAAGTCGTTCGAGTTCCGCGCCATCTACTTCGGTGCCGCGATCGTCTCGGGCATCGTGCTGGCCGGTTTCGTGTCGTGGCTGATCGTGCGGGCCCTGGCCGCCACCGGCGCGCTCGACCGGTTCGGCGCCGGTCGCGAGGCCCGCACCCGCGAGACCGACGATCCCGACGCCGCATAGGGGCCGTCGTGAGCCAGCTGGGACGGATGCCGTGACCGCGCTGCGTCCCGCCGCCGTCACCGCCGCCGGGTGGGGGTGGCGGCACGCCGGCCGCCGCCGCTGGGCGGTCGCCGACCTCGACCTCGAGGTCCCCGCCGGGCAGCGCGTGCTGCTGCTGGGGGCCAGCGGTGCCGGCAAGTCCACGCTCATGCGGGGACTGGCCGGTGTGCTCGGCGACCAGGAGGACGGCGAGCAGACCGGACGCCTGTTCGTGGACGGTGTGCCGCCGGCCCACGCGCGCGGCCGCGCCGGGCTCGTGCTGCAGGACCCCGACGCGCAGGTCGTGCTCGCCCGGGTCGGCGACGACATCGCGTTCGCGTGCGAGAACCTCGGGGTGCCGCGCGACGAGATCTGGCGGCGGGTGGATGCCGCGCTCGACGCGGTGGGCCTGCCGCTGCGGCGCGATCACCCGACCACGCGGCTGTCGGGCGGGCAGAAGCAGCGCCTCGCCCTGGCCGGTGTGCTCGCGATGCGGCCCGGCCTGGTACTGCTGGACGAGCCCACCGCCAACCTCGACCCGGACGGCGCCGTCGAGGTGCGCGACGCCGTGCTCGCCGCCACCGGCGGCGCGACGCTCGTGGTCGTCGAGCACCGGGTCGGGTTGTGGGCCGCACACATGGACCGGGTGATCGTGCTCGGCGAGCACGGACTGCTCGCCGACGGCACGCCCGACGACGTGTTCGCGCGCCATGCGCATGAGCTGACCGCCGCCGGGGTCTGGGTGCCCGGCACCGAGCCCTGGCACTCGCCGCGGCCGCGGCGAGCAGGTGACGCACCCGTGCTGCTGCAGGCTCGTGACCTGGCCGTGGGCCGGCGGGCGTTCGGGGCACGGATGCCGCAGGTCGCGGCATCCGGAATCTCGGTCTGTGTCGACGCCGGACGGGCCCTGGCGGTGACCGGGCCGAACGGAGCCGGCAAGTCCACCCTGGCGATGACCCTCGCCGGCCTGCTCGAACCGGCCGGCGGCGAGCTCGCCGCCACCGCTCGGCTGCGCGCGGGCATCGGCCCGGCCCCGCGCGAATGGAGTTCACGCCGGCTGCTCACCCGTATCGGCATGGTCTTCCAGGAGCCCGAGCACCAGTTGCTGACCGCGCGGGTCCGCGAGGAGCTCGCCGTCGGCCCGCGCGCGGTGCGCCTGGGCGAGACCGAGGTCGCCGCCCGCGTCGACCCGCTGCTGGAGCGGCTGCGGCTGACCCGGCTGGCGCAGGTGAACCCGTTCACGCTGTCGGGCGGCGAGAAGCGGCGCCTGACCGTCGCCGCCGCGCTGGCCACCCGCCCGCGTGTGCTCGTGCTCGACGAGCCCACGTACGGACAGGACGCCCGCACGTGGCGCGAACTCGCCGACCTCATCGACGAGGTGCGGGATGCCGGTACCGGCGTCGTGTTCGTCACCCATGACCGCGAACTGGTGTCTGCCCTCGCCGACGACGAGCTGTGCCTGCAACCGCAGCCGGGACTGCGGCCGGGTGCGCTGCCGGTGCACGGGAGCAGGCGATGAGCGTGCTGGCGGCTGACCCGACCGCACGGGTGTCGTCGTTCAACCCGGTGGCCAAGCTCGGCGCGACCCTCGTGATGACGGTCACCCTGCTGCTGTCGATCGACCCGGTCTCGGCGGGGGTCACCCTGGTGTGCGTGCTCGTTCTGCTGCCGCTGTCGGGCCTGCCGGTGCGGATGCTGTGGCTGCGCTCCTGGCCGCTGCTCGTGGCCGCCGTGCTCGGCGGTGTGGCGACCGTGTTGTACGGCCGCCCGTCCGGGCAGACGTACCTGCACTGGGGGCTCGTGCAGGTCACTGACGGGTCGATCTCGCTGGCGTTGGCGATCGTGCTGCGTGTGCTGGCGATCTCGCTGCCGGCCGTCGTGCTGCTGTCGACCACCGACCCGACCGACCTGGCCGACGGGCTGTCGCAGCTGCTGCGGCTGCCCGCGCGGTTCGTGCTCGGCGCCCTGGCCGGGCTGCGGCTGGTCGGCCTGCTGGTCGAGGACTGGCGGGAGCTGTCGCTCGCGCGCCGCGCGCGCGGGGTCGCCGACACCGGACGGTTCCGCCGGTTCGCCGGGCAGTCGTTCGCCCTGTTCGTCCTCGCGATCCGGCGCGGCACCAAGCTCGCCACGGCGATGGAGGCGCGGGGCTTCGGCGCCCCCGGGCCGCGCACGTGGGCCCGCCCGTCGCGGTTGCGCCCGCGCGACGTCGTGCTCGTGCTCATCTCGGTCGCGGTGGCCGCGGCATCCGTCGTCGCCGCCCTCGCCGCCGGCACCTGGACGTTCGTCTGGGCGCTGTGACGTTACGGCCTGCGCGTCAGGCTCGTTCAGCGGACCAGGACGACGCCGGGTCGTCCTGACCACGCCGTGTCGGCGGTGAGGATCGTTCCCCCTTCGCGCTCGCCGAGTGCGAGGCAGAGTCGATCACCCAGTGAGAGCGCGTCGCCGCGACGCCACAGTCGTGCGGCGGCTTCGGCATCCGCTTCGCTCACCGGCTCGATCCGAATCCCGTAGCTGAGCAGCAGCCCCCGGGCGAGGGCCCAATCGGCGCCGGCGGCCTGCACCTTCTGCGCCGTCTCCGACCAGTTCGCGGCACTGACGGTCCCGCCCTGCTCCAGGTACTCGGCCACGATGTCGGCGCCGTGTTCTGTCTGCAGGAAGGCGAGCAGCGCCGAGGCGTCGAAGACGGTCATGCGGCGTCGTGCACGGCTTCGGCGCGGCGGGTGGCGATCAGATCCGCGACGAGGTCGTGGCCGGCGAGCTGGTCGCGCAGCAGGCGTCGCGCATCGTCGCGTCCCACGAGCACGAGTCCGGCGGCGGTCTCGATGCCGACGAGGGGCGTGCCCTCGCGCCACGAGCGGCGTTCGCGCACCTCTGCCGGAACGACGATGCGGCCCTTGTTTCCCACCGTGACGGTGAACGTGCCACTCATGTGGTTACGGTACCACTCCGTCCACCTCCAGGAGGCCTCATCCCTCACTAAGATGAGAGGGCTCTCATATGGAAAGACGGGCGCGGCGATCGGTCGCGTCCTGCGGAGATCGATCGTGACGAAGTCCTTCTGGCGCCGGCCGGCCACCTGGGTCGGGCTGTCGCTGTCGGCGGTGCTGCTGCTCGTCGCCGGCGCCGGCACTGGCATCGGCGGGATCATCATGATGGCCGGGTTCATCGCCCTGTTCACCGGCGGCTACACCTTCGTGACGCGTCGCCGATCGTGGCTGGCGCTGCAGGGGCGCAGGGCGGGAGCCGGACTGGCGATCGGCGCGCTGGTCGCCGTCTTCCTGGGGTCCGGCGTGTATGCGGTGACCGGGCACGGGCCCGGCGTGGCGCGGTCCGCCCCGTCCACGGAACCGACCTCGCGCGCGGCCGCAGCATCCACCGCCCCCACCGCGACAGGGCGGTCCACTCCCATCCCCAGCACCACACCGACGCCATCGTCGAGCCCGACGGTCACGGTCACGCCGACGCCGACGCCGACGCCGACGCCGACGCCGTCGTCATCCGCCCACCCCTCGAACACCGCGCTCGCGCTGCTGCAGACCCTGCCGGTCAAGGGCCGGGCGCCGAAGACCGGATACGACCGCACCGTCGTGTTCGGGCCGGCGTGGAAGGACGTCGACCGCAACGGCTGCGACACCCGCAACGACATTCTGCGCCGCGACCTTGCGAAGGTCACGATCAAACCCGGCACGCACGGATGCGTGGTGCTCACCGGCACCCTGCGCGACCCCTATACCGGCACGACGATCGCGTTCCAGCGCGGGCAGGGCACCTCGACGGCGGTGCAGATCGACCACGTCGTGGCGCTGATGGACGCCTGGCAGAGCGGTGCGCAGCAGCTCACCCAGGCGCAGCGTGAGGCGCTGGCCAACGATCCGCTGAACCTGCTCGCCGTGCAGGGTCGGGCGAACGAGCAGAAGGGCGCCGGAAACGCCGCCACCTGGCTACCGAAGAACAAGGCGTACCGGTGCGCGTACGTCGCGCGGCAGATCACCGTCAAGGCGCGCTACCGGCTGTGGGTGACCGCCCCCGAGCGCGATGCGATGGCGCGCGTGCTGGCCGCCTGCCCGGGCCAGAAGATCGCGACGGCGGGCACGGTGCGGTTGATGCCGGATGCGGTGGCCACCGCCCCCGCGCCGAAGAAGGCGTCAACGGCCCCCGCCAAGCCCAAGCCGGCGCCGGCCAAGCCCAAGCCGGCGCCGGCCAAGCCCGGCCCGCGCGTCGTGAGACCCGGATCGTTCTGCACTCCGGCCGGGTCGACCGGGGCGACCGCCAAGGGCACGCCGATGCGATGCATCCTCAAACCCGGCGAACCCCGCGCCCGCTGGCGCTCGGGCTGACCCCGTCCCGACCGCGGTCAGGCCAGCAGCGCCTCGCGCAGCAGCCCGGTGTGGTTGTGTTCGGTGTCGTGTGTGGCGTAGAGCAGAGTCACCACGTCGTGTCCGGTCAACTTCTTGCGCAGCGCCGCGACGGCGTCCGCGCCCGCCGCAAGCTCCGCGCGGTACGCCTTCTCGAACTGGCTGAACGGCATGCCGTCGTGGTGGAACGCCGTGCGCAGCTGGGCGCTCGGGGCGACGTCCTTGTCCCACAGGTCGACCTGCGCGCGCTGCTTCGACAGTCCGCGCGGCCACAGCCGATCGACCAGCACACGGAAGCCGTCGGCGGGGTCGGGATCGTCGTACACGCGCTTGCTGCGGATCTCCATACGCCCAGTCAACACCCGCTCGGCCCGCACGGGCGCGGTCGGTCCCGGCTAGGCTGGGCTCAGCCACGGCGGTCGTGACACTGAGTACCGCATAAGCTGAAACGGAATGTCGAACCGCTCGTTCGAAGGAGAACAGATGGAGATCAGCGGAGCATCCGCCCTCGTCACCGGCGGGGCCAGCGGCCTCGGTCTTGCCACCGCCCGCCGCCTTGCCGAGAAAGGCGCGGCCGTCACGATCGTCGACCTGCCGACCTCGGCCGGCGCCGAGATCGCGGCCGAACTCGGCGGCACGTTCGCCGCCGCCGATGTCACCGATCCCGACCAGGTCGCCGCCGCCGTCGAGGTCGCCTCGGCCGCTGCGCCGCTGCGCGTCGTGGTCAACTGCGCCGGCATCGCCCCGCCCGCCAAGGTGCTCGACCGCGAGGGCAACCCGACCCCGCTGGCCCAATTCGCGAAGATCATCCAGGTCAACCTCATCGGCACCTACAACGTCACCTCCCAGGCCGCGGCATCCATCGCCCGCACCGAACCGACCGAATCGGGCGACCGCGGCGTCATCGTCAGCACCGCCTCGGTCGCCGCGTTCGAGGGGCAGATCGGCCAGCCCGCGTACTCGGCCAGCAAGGGCGGCGTGCACGCGATGACCCTGCCGATCGCCCGCGAGCTCGCGCGCTACGGCATCCGGGTGTGCACGATCGCCCCGGGCATCATGGAGACCCCGATGCTCGCGGGGCTCCCCGAGGCCGCGCAGGCCTCGCTCGGTGAGCAGGTGCCCTACCCGGCCCGGCTCGGCACGCCCGACGAGTACGCCCGCCTGGTGCTCTCGATCGTCGACAACGGCTACCTCAACGGCGAGACCATCCGCCTCGACGGCGCGATCCGGATGGCGCCACGGTGAGCGACCCGATCCTGCTGCACGTCGAGGACGGCCTCGCGCGCATCACGCTGAACCGGCCCGACCGGCTCAACGCGTTCAACGCCGAGTCGGCGCGGCTGTGGGCCGAGCTCACCCGCGCGGCGACGAGCCGCGACGACGTCGGGGCGATCCTGGTGGACGCCGCCGGCCGCGCGTTCTGTGCCGGCGGAGACGTGCGCGACATGGCCGAGCAGATGGGGTCGGGCGCCGAGATCACCGCGCTCGCCGAGGTGATCAACAGCGGCATCCGCGCGCTGACCGAGTCGGCGATCCCTGTGGTCGCCGCCGCGCACGGCACGACCGCCGGCGGCGGACTGGGCATCCTGCTGGCCAGTGACTACGCGGTGGTGGGTGAGGACTCGCAGCTCGGCAGCCTGTACGCGAACATCGGGCTCACCCCCGACCTGTCGGTGTCGGCGCAGCTGGCCCGCGCGGTCGGCGAACGCCGCGCACTGCAACTGGTGCTGCAGGACCGGATGCTGTCGGCACAGGAAGCGCTCGAGTGGGGCCTGGTCGCCGAGATCACCGCCCCCGACGCCGTCGCACTGCGGGCCGAAGAGGTCGCGCGGTTCTGGCTCGCCGGCGCCCACGGCGCCTACGGCCACGCCAAGCGCCTGATCCGCTCGCAACCGCACCGTACGTTCGCCGAACAGCTGGCCGAAGAGGCCCGTTCCATCGGCGCCGCCTTCGACACCCCCGAAGCCCAGGCGCGCATCGCCGCGTTCACCCAGCGGTCGCGCTGAGCGCCGCATCCACCCCCGGAATCCCCCCCCGGAATCCCACCTCGGAGACGACATGACCGACACGCCCCTGGCCGGCAAGACGATCCTGCTCTCGGGCGGCAGCCGCGGCATCGGGCTGGCCATCGCGCTGCGCGCCGCCCGCGACGGCGCCAACATCGCGCTGCTCGCCAAGACCGACACCCCGCATCCGAAGCTCGAGGGCACCGTGCACACCGCGGCGCAGGCGATCCGGGATGCCGGAGGCCGGGCCCTGCCGATCGTCGGAGACGTGCGCAGCGACGACGACATCGCCGAGGCGGTGCTGACCACGCGCGGCGAGTTCGGCGGCATCGACATCGTCATCAACAACGCGAGCGTGATCGACCTGTCGGGCTCGCTCGAGCTGAGCGCCAAGAAGTACGACCTCATGCAGGACGTGAACGTGCGCGGCACGTTCATGCTCTCGCGTGCGGCGATCCCGGTGCTGCGCGACGCCGAGAACCCGCACATCCTGTCGCTGTCGCCGCCGCTGAACATCACGCCGCGCTGGCTCGGCGCGCACACCGGGTACACGCTCGCGAAGTACGGCATGACCATGGCGACCCTCGGTCTGGCCGCCGAGTTCGCATCCGACGGCATCGCCGCCAACACGCTGTGGCCGCGCACCACGATCGCGACCGCGGCCGTGCAGTTCGCGCTCGGCGGCGACCGGATGATGAAGGTCAGCCGCACTCCCGAGATCTACGCCGACGCCGCCTATGAGGTGATCACGAAGCCCGCCCGCGAACGCACGGGCCAGACGCTGATCGTCGAGGACGTGCTCGCCGAGGCCGGGGTGACCGACCTCTCGGGGTACGCCGCGGTGCCGGGCACGCCCGACGCCGAGTTGTTCCCCGACATCTTCCTCGACTGAGCCTTCTCGATTGGGCTTCCTCGATTGGGCTTGCTCGATTGGGCGCGCGCGACTCGGCGTCTGCGCAGGCGGCTGGCCTACCCTGAGGGGATGACCTCCGAGACCACGCGCGCGCCGCAGGTGCGGCCGCGCACCGAGGGGTGGACGCAGCGCAAGGATGCCGCGGGCCGCCCGCTGCTGCAGTTCGCCAGCCCCCGGCGGGGCAAGCCGCCGGCGCACCTGGCCGACCTGACCCCCGAGCAGCGGGTCGAGAAGGTCACCGAACTCGGGCTGCCGGCCTTCCGGGCGGCCCAGCTCGAGAAGCACTTCTTCGTGCACTGCACGCACGACCCGGCCGAGATGACCGACCTGCCCGCCGCCGGACGCGACGAGCTCGTGCACACCCTGCTGCCGCCGCTGTTGACCGAGGTGCGGCGACTTGAGACCGACCGCGGTGACACCGTCAAGTTCCTCTGGAAACTGCACGACGGGGCACTGGTCGAGTCGGTGCTCATGCGCTACCCCGGCCGGATCACGCTGTGCGTGTCGAGCCAGGCCGGCTGCGGCATGAACTGCCCGTTCTGCGCCACCGGGCAGGCGGGCCTGACCCGCAACATGTCGGCGGCCGAGATCGTCGCGCAGGTGGTGCGCGCCAACCGGGTCATCGCCGACGGGCAGCTGGGCGACCCCCGCAAGGTCGGCCACGCCGGCGAACGGGTCTCGAACATCGTGTTCATGGGCATGGGTGAACCGCTGGCCAACTACGCCCGTGTCATGCAGGCGGTGCGCGTGATGACCGACAAGAAGCACGGCATGGGCATGAGCGCGCGCGGCATCACGGTCTCCACGGTGGGATTGGTGCCCGCGATCCGCAAGCTGTCGGACGAGGGCATCCCGGTCACGTTCGCGCTGTCGCTGCACGCCCCCGACGACGAACTGCGCGACGAGATGATCCCGGTCAACTCGCGGTGGAAGGTCGACGAGGCGCTGGATGCCGCCCGCGAATACTTCGAGAAGACCGGACGCCGCGTCTCGATCGAGTACGCGCTCATCAAGGACATGAATGACCACGGCTGGCGCGCCGACCTGCTCGCCGACAAGCTCAACGCCCGCGGCCGCGGCTGGGTGCACGTCAACCCCATCCCGCTGAACCCGACCCCCGGCTCGGTGTGGACCGCGTCCGAGAAGCCGGTGCAGGAGGAGTTCGTGCGACGGCTCGAAGCCCACGGCATCCCCACCACCATCCGCGACACCCGCGGCAAGGACATCGACGGCGCGTGCGGGCAGCTCGTGGCCACCGAGTCCGACCAACAGGCCGCGGCCGCCACCCCCGTCGAGGCCTGACCGGGCGGGGACGGGTGAGCATGGTCCACAGCGCCGGGCTGCTGCTGTACCGCCGCCACGGCTCGGCCGTCGAGGTGCTGATCGCGCACATGGGCGGCCCGTTCTGGGCGCGCAAGGACGAGGGCGCGTGGTCGATCCCGAAGGGCGAGTTCGACCCCGACATCGAGACGGCGCGGGATGCCGCGGCCCGGGAGTTCCGGGAGGAGCTCGGCATCGATCCGCCCGCGGCCGAGCCGGTGGAACTGGGCACCTGGGCGTACTCGTCGGGCAAGCGGGTGACGGTGTTCGCCGTGGACGGCGCCGGGTTCGAGGCATCCGGATTCTGCTTCGGCACGTTCGAGATGGAATGGCCGCCGCGCTCGGGCCGCATCGCGACCTTTCCCGAGGTGGACCGTGCCGAATGGGTGGGGCTGGATGCCGCGGCCCGGCTGCTGGTGAAAGGGCAGCGTCCCGCGCTGGCCGCCCTCGAGAGGCTGCTCGGGATCGGTCCGCGGATCGGGTAGCAGAATGTCGCCGGGTCGTGGCACTCTAGGACGTCCGCGCATTCGCGCGATCCCCTCTTGGAGTCCGCCGTGCTCGCCAGAATCCTGTACCGCTATCTGAAAACCTACCGCTGGCTGCTGCTGGGCGTGCTGGTGTTCCAGTTCGCCTCGGCGATGGCCCAGCTGTACCTGCCGCGGCTGAACGCCGACATCATCGACCACGGCGTCGCCACCGGCGACACCGGCTACATCTGGTCGCACGGCGCGTTCATGCTGCTGATCTCGCTCGGCCAGATCGTGGCATCCGTCGTGGCCACCTTCTTCGCCGCCCGCGCCGCCATGGCGGCCGGCCGAGACATCCGCCGCGACGTCTACGACCGGGTCAGCTCGTTCTCGGAGCGCGAGCTGTCGACGTTCGGCGCCGGGTCCCTGATCACCCGCAACACGAACGACGTGCAGCAGGTGCAGATGCTCGCGATGATGGCCTCGACCATGCTCGTGACCGCCCCGCTGCTGGCGATCGGCGGCGTCATCATGGCGCTGCAGCAGGACGTCGGGCTGAGCTGGCTGATCGCCGTGTCGGTGCCGCTGCTGCTGCTGATCGCCGCGCTCGTGATCAGCCGCATGGTGCCGCTGTTCCGTTCGTACCAGGTCAAGCTCGACGCGGTGAATCGCATCATGCGCGAGCAGCTGACCGGCGTGCGCGTGGTGCGTGCGTTCGTGCGCGAGCGCATCGAAGAAGACCGCTTCCGTGGGGCCAACACCGGCATCTTCGTGGTCGGGCGCAGGGTCGGGTCGCTGTTCGTGCTGCTGTTCCCACTCGCCATGCTCGTGCTGAACCTCACCGTCGTCGGCGTGATCTGGTTCGGCGGGCTCGCCGTCAACACCGGTGACGTGCAGATCGGCACGCTGTTCGCGTTCATGCAGTACGTCGGCCAGATCCTCATGGGCGTGCTCATGGCGAGCTTCATGACGATCATGATCCCGCGTGCGGCGGTGTCGGCCGAGCGCATCGGCGAGGTGCTCGACACCGACACCTCGCTCGCCCGTCCCGCCCACCCGGCGCGGGAGTTCCCCACGCCCGGCACCGTCGAGTTCGACCACGTCACCTTCGCGTACCCGGGCGCCGACGAGCCGGTGCTGACCGATGTCAGCTTCCGTGCCGAGCCGGGCGAGACCGTCGCGATCGTCGGGTCGACCGGGTCGGGCAAGACCACGCTGGTCTCGCTCATCCCGCGCCTGTTCGACGTCACCGGCGGCGCGGTGCGCGTCGCCGGCGTCGACGTGCGCGAGGCCGACCTCGACGCCATGTGGCAGGGCATCGGCCTGGTGCCGCAGCGGCCGTTCCTGTTCACCGGCACCATCGCCTCGAACCTGCGGTTCGGGCGTGAAGACGCCACCGACGCCGAACTGTGGGACGCGCTCGAGATCGCCCAGGCACGCGATTTCGTCGCCGAGAAGGAGGGCGGCCTGGCCTCGCGCATCGCCCAGGGCGGCACCAACGTGTCGGGCGGGCAGCGGCAGCGGCTCGCCATCGCCCGCGCCATCGTGCACCAGCCCGACATCCTCGTCTTCGACGATTCGTTCTCGGCGCTCGACCTGTCCACCGACGCCCGACTGCGGCAGGCGCTGTGGCGACGGATGCCACAGGTGACCAAGATCGTCGTGGCCCAGCGGGTGTCGACCATCACCGACGCCGACCGCATCGTGGTGCTCGACGACGGGCGGGTGGTCGGCATCGGCACCCACGACGAACTCATCGAGACGTGCCCCACCTACAAAGAGATCGTCGACTCGCAGCTGGCGGTGCAGGCATGAGCGCCCCCGACATGCAGACCGAAGAGGAACGCCTCGAACTCGAGCTCGCCGAACAGGCGCGGCTCTCGTCGGGCGACTGGGACAGCGTCGCCCCCGGCAAGGCCGCGAATTTCGGCACCAGCTTCGCCCGCATGATCGGGTTGCTGAAGCCCCACTGGGTCGGGTTCACCCTGGTCTCGATCGCCGGGGCGATCGGGGTGGTGCTGGCGGTGATCGCCCCCAAGGTGCTCGGCGAGGCCACGAACATCATCTTCGAAGGCTTCACCTCGCTGATGTTGAAGGCCGCGCACATCCCCGACGGCACCTCGCAGGCCCAGGTCGTGCAGATGCTGCGGCAGTCCGGGCAGACCGACATCGCCGACATGGTCGCCGCGATGAGCGAGTTCCGCGTCGGCGCCGGCATCGACTTCGACCGGCTGCGGCAGGTCATCGTCTGGGTGCTGGCCATCTACGTGGCATCCGCCCTGCTCAGCTGGGTGCAGGGATACGTCATCAACGTCATCATGGTGCGCACCATGTGGCGGCTGCGTGAGGACGTCGAGGCCAAGCTCAACCGGTTGCCGCTGTCGTACTTCGACAAGGTGCAGCGCGGCGAGCTGATCTCGCGGGTCACCAACGACATCGACAACATCACCCAGACCATGCAGCAGTCGCTGTCGGGGGCGCTCACCAGCGTGCTGACCGTGGTCGGCGTGCTCGTGATGATGTTCTCGATCTCGTGGCAGCTGGCCCTGGTCGCGCTGGTGTCGCTGCCGCTGATGGCGGTGATCTTCGGCGTCATCGGACCGCGCTCGCAGAAGGCGTTCGCCACGCAGTGGCGCAAGGTGGGGCGGCTGAACGCCCGCGTCGAGGAGTCGTTCTCGGGGCACGCGCTGGTGCAGGTGTTCGGCCGTGAGCAGGACTCGCGGCAGAAGTTCGCCGACGAGAACGAAGAGCTGTTCCAGGCGTCCTTCACCGCGCAGTTCCTGTCGGGCATCATCATGCCCGGCATGATGTTCATCGGCAGCCTGACCTACGTCGGCATCGCCGTGCTCGGCGGGCTCATGGTCGCGTCGGGCAACCTGCGCCTGGGTGACGTGCAGGCGTTCATCCAGTACTCGCAGCAGTTCACCCAGCCGCTGAGCGAACTGGGCGGCATGGCCGCGGTGGTCCAGTCCGGCACCGCGTCGGCTGAGCGCGTGTTCGACCTGCTCGACCAGGACGAGCAGGAGCCCGACGCCGACGACGCGCCCGCACTGCAGCCCGGGCGCGGCGTCATCGAGTTCGAGCACGTCAGGTTCTCGTACGATCCCGATCAGCCCCTCATCCACGACCTGTCGTTCCGGGTCGAGCCGGGTCAGACCGTCGCGATCGTCGGCCCGACCGGTGCCGGCAAGACGACGCTGGTGAACCTGTTGATGCGGTTCTACGAACTGGACGGCGGGCGGATCCTGCTCGACGGCCAGGACGTCGCCGAACTGACCCGCGACGACGTGCGCAGCCGCACCGGCATGGTGCTGCAGGATCCGTGGCTGTTCGCCGGCACGATCCGCGAGAACATCCGCTACGGCCGGCAGTCCGCCACCGACGACGAGATCGTCCAGGCGGCGACCGCCACCCGGGTGGACCGGTTCGTGCACTCGCTGCCCGACGGGTACGACACCGTGCTCGACGAGGACGCCTCGAACGTGTCGGCGGGCGAGAAGCAGCTGATCACGATCGCCCGGGCGTTCGTCGCCGATCCGTCGGTGTTGATCCTCGACGAGGCCACCAGTTCGGTCGACACCCGCACCGAGCTGCTGCTGCAGCACGCCATGGCGGCGCTGCGGCAGGGGCGCACCTCGTTCGTGATCGCGCACCGGCTCTCGACGATCCGCGACGCCGACCTCATCCTGGTGATGGAGCACGGCGACATCGTCGAGAAGGGCACGCACGACGAGCTGATCTCCGCCCGCGGCGCATACTGGCGCCTCTACCGGGCGCAGTTCGAGCAGGCCGCGACCGACCCCGACGCCGACGATGCCCTCGTGGGCGGTGACGCCCCGGCCTGAACCGGTCAGACCAGCCCGCGCCGCCGGCCCTCGCGCAGGGCGTCGGTGCGGGTGGTCGCACCGAGCTTGCGGTACAGCGACCGCTGGTGCGTCTTCACGGTGTTGACCGTGATGAACAGCTCCTGGGCGATCTCGGTGCGTGACAGGCCACGCGCCAGCAGCGTGAGCAGCTCGAGTTCACGCGCGGTCAGGGCACGCTGGCGCAGCGTCGCCTGGTCGGCCGGCACGGTGGCATCCGTCGGCCACCCGGGCACCCGCTGTGCGGCGCGCGCGGCGAAGGTGGGAGCGAATCGGCCGAGCATCGCGAGCGTGAGCGGGTCGAGGTGCGGCGCGATGTCGGCGAGCACCGACTCGGCGTCGTCGTGCTCGTCGGAGACCGCATGGGCCACCGCCAGCACCATGCGGCGGAAGGTGTCGGCCCGCGTCAGCCCGCGCGTCTGTTCGGAGGCGCCGTGCAGCAGCCGCATGGCCTGCGGCGGCGCCCCGCGCACCAGGGCGATCCCGGCGGCGATCACCGC
Source organism: Microbacterium luticocti DSM 19459 (assembly GCF_000422405.1). Classification (GTDB taxonomy): domain Bacteria; phylum Actinomycetota; class Actinomycetes; order Actinomycetales; family Microbacteriaceae; genus Microbacterium; species Microbacterium luticocti. Next base: position 302,899 of record NZ_AULS01000002.1, on the reverse strand, counting down.
GGTCTGCCACACCGTGTCGTCGGCCTGCTCGAGCTCGGCGGCGACCTCGCCGCCGACGCCGGCCAGGATGCCGTGCACGACCAGACCCTGCGCGAGCACGCTCCCCATCAGGCCGGTGCCCTCGGTTCCGGCAAGCCGGATGGCGCGGAGCTGCGCCAGACGCTCGCGCAACTCGGGCAGGCGCCCCGTGCGCATGCCGAGGTAGTACGTCGCCAGCGCGTGATACGGCCACAGTTCGTGCATGTGCGCGATCGGGATCTGCAGCAGGTCGGCGAACGCGGCCTCGGGATGCTCGTCGGCACGGGTCGCGATCTCGGCCAGCGCCTCATCGGTGTCCAGCGCCGCCTCGGCCCAGCTGTCGGTGCGCGGCACCTGACGTGCCAGGTGCAGATGCCGTCGCGCGCGGTCGGGGTCGCCGTCGAGCGCTTCGATGATCGCGATCCGCAGATGTGCTTCGCGGCGGAAGAACGCCAGCGTGGGCGGCACCGGGAACACGAGCGCCTTCTCGAACAGCACCCGCGCCCGCCGTTCACGGCCGGCCAGCATCGCCGACAGCGCCGCCTGCAGGACCACGCTCGCCCGCTCGCCGCGGCCGGGATCGATGACGGCCGTGACCGGGTCGCGCACCAGCGGCAGCTCGCAGAGGATCTCGGTGGCCTGCACCGGGTCGCCGGCAAGGCGCAGCTGCACGGCGTGCAGCACCTGCCAGGCCGTGCGCGTGCGTTCGTCGGCGCCGTCGGCAGGCCGGCGGCCTGAGGTCGCCCGCCGCCGCGGCACGCCCGAGACCGACGCCCGCATCAGCAGCGTGCCCACGCCGGCCGGGCGCAGCAGCCGTGGCGGGGTGGTGTCGATGATCAACTGCAGTTCGGACGGCGGCATCCGAAACCACAGCTCGATGGGGCAGCGGGTAAGAAGGGCCGCGACCTGATGGACGTCACGCTCGGCGGCGGCGCGGCGCACCAGGACGACCGGGTCGATCTCGTCGGGAGCCTCATCCGACCCGGTCTTCTGCACGCCCTCACCTCCCGAACGGGTGCACCGACGGCGGGGCGGATGCGGGGCGGATGCGGTGACGGGCGCCACGGCCGTCCCCCGCGAGGTCCCGGCGTCATCCCGCTTCGAGACTATCCGCATCGCGCCTGAAACCGGCCGTGAGAAAAGACCGACCGGGGGTGAGTGACCCGGGTGATTTCTCGGGATCGACCGGGCGGACCCGGCCACACCCTGGTGGGATCGTCTGGAGTGCGCCGGCCGGGGGAGGGTCGGGGCACGGTGTCGTCGGCCTGCGCGCGGGGAGAGCGCCCCGGGTCCGGCGCGACCATCATGCACGGATGCCGGCAGCGCACAGGCGCGACGGGCACTCAGCAACGAACACACGGCAGCGGACGGAATGGAGCGCGATGAGTCGGGCAAGCGGGAGCGGTGCGGTCGACGAGCACACGCAGCGGGTGCGTGGCGGGCGGTTCGGCGCCCGGGTCGGCACGAGGCTGGCCGCGGTGCTGGGCACCGTCGGCGTGGTGCTCGCCTCGGTGATCGCCGTACCGGCCATGGCGCAGGCGGCCGGGCCGAACGACAAGATCACGGTCGGCGAGATCACGATCAGCCCCGCCGACGCCCAGGCGAAAGTCGGTGACACGCTCACCATCAGCGGTGCCTGGGATGCCTCGCACGCACAGCCGCAGGCCGGTGACACGTTCACGATCGGCCTGCCACCCGAGCTCGGCTTCACCGCGAACGTGCCGTTCGAGCTGCGCGGCGAGAACAGCGACGGTGTCGTGACCACCTGGGCGAACTGCCTGACCGCCAAGGACGACGGCCTGCTGACCTGCACCCTGACCGCCGCCGTCAAGGACTACCCCGAGTGGGTCAAGGGGACGTTCGAGTTCGACGTGAACGCCGTCCGGGCCACCGAAGAAAAGGATGTGGTCTTCTCGCTCAACGGCGCGAAGGTCGCCGTACCGCTGCCGGGCGGGGGAGGCATCGACGACGGCATCACCCCGCCGACCGACTGGACCAAGACCGGCGTCATGAACGCGAACCAGTGGTCGATGGGATGGACGATCGACCTGCCCGGCGGACGGCTGCGCGGCCACGACACCGTGCACGTCGCCGACACGCTCAGCGACGACCACGTGCTGTGCGAGCCGTCGGGGCTGAAGCTGACAGCGGTGTACGGTGACGCCGGCCAGGACATCACCTCGCTGGCCGATCTCACCGCCACCGGCGACCACGCCTTCACCATCGAGCTGAGCGCCCCCGACGGCGGGTGGGACGCGAAGACGACCTACCGCATCACCTACAACACGTGCACGCCCGACGGACAGATCGACCCGAAGGGCACCGAGTACACGAACGAGGCGACCGTCGATGTCTGGGGCGAGAGCTCCGGGGTGATCGGCGTCACCCAGGATCGGGACTACTTCACCGCCAACGTGAGCAAGTCCGGCAGCGTGCTCGGCGGCGCCGAGCGCAACGGCACCATCGCCTGGACGATCGCCGTCGACGGCGACCGTGTCGCCGGACACTCGTCGGTCACCCTCACCGAGGCCCTCGGCGGCGACCAGGAACTCTGTGCCAGCACCGTCGAGAACCTGCAGGTGGTCGAGAGGTACGGCCCGAGCGGGCAGCGGCAGAAGAACGTCACCGACCAGCTCGAGGTCACCCCCGGTGCATCGACCGACACGACCTTCACCGCGACCATCGCGCCCAAGGCCGGTTCGTCGTTCACGTTCCAGGCCTCGCCGTACGTCTACCTCGTGCAGTACCGCACCTGTGTGACCACCGACGGGCTGCCTGTCGGCGGCCAGAAGTTCGGGAACACCGCGAGCATCGACGGCACCCAGGTCACCGGCACCGCCACCACCCCCGGGCGCGCCGACCACAAGACCGGGCAGCTGAACGGCGGCACGGTGCGGCTGGACGGCGTCGACCACCTGCCGCAGACCACGCTCGGCTGGACGATCACCGTGCCCGGTGAGCGGCTCACGGACCTGGGCGGCGCGCTGACCGTGACCGACGTGCTGAGTCCCACACAGATCGTCTGCGCGGGGACGGGCGGCGACCTGGTCGCCCGCCTGGGCCTGACCGTCCGCGCGGTCGACCAGATCAGCGGTGGGGGACTGAAGACCCAGGACCTGACCGGCACCGTGACGGCCACACAGGACGGTGCCACCCTCACCGTCAGCATCCCGCAGCCCACACTGCCCACCCCGGGCGGCGACACCGCCACCGGGTTCAGCCGCGAGTACCAGTACGTCATCGGGTACACCACCTGCACGGCCAGCGGCGGGATGGACGCTGTCGGCACGATCTACGACAACGAAGCCGTCGTCGCCGGCAAGGAATACAGCTCGCGGGTCGAGCAGAACAACCGCGGCAGCGGCACCGGCCAGGGCAGCACCCGCGGCTCGGTGGCCGTGGTCAAGCACCTCGCCGACACCCCCGGTGCGGCGCTCGTGCCGGCCGACACCGCGTTCACCGTGCACGCGAAAGAGATCGACCCCACCGGCGCCGTGCAGAACGAGTACGACCTGACCGTGCCGCTGGACGGCGACCCGGTCAGCGGACCGAACCCGCGCGGCACCGGCTGGACGATCCAGCTGTCCGAGCCGACGATGCCGAAGGTTGCGGGCGTGGTCTTCGGTGATCCGGTGTTCACGGCATCCGACGGCGTCGTCGTCGGCGACGGCGGCACGACCGCGACGGCGACCATCACACCCGCCACGAACATCGCGGTGACGCTCACGAACACCGCGCAGCTCGGCTCGTTGCGGGTCGTCAAGGCCGTCGACGGTCCCGCGGCGGACCGCGTGCCGGACGGGACGCGGTTCCCGGTGACGGCGCACATCGACACGAGTGGTCTGTCGGGTGTGCCGGCACCGCAGGACCGCTCGTTCACGATCACCGCCGGTGTCCCGGTCGTCCTCGACGACCTGCCGGTGGGCGCGGTGGTGACCCTGACCGAGGGCACGGCGCCGTCGGTGGACGGTGTCACCTGGGGCGGTGTCGCGATCACCGGTGACGGGGTGGCGGATGCCGGTGACGGCAGCGCCACCGTCACGGTGACCGGCGCGCAGACCGACGTCGCATTGACGACGGTGACCAACACCGCGCAGTGGACCCCGGCGACGTTCTCGCTGCACAAGGCCGTGACCGGCCCCGGGGCGGACCTCGTGCCCGGCGACACGCGCTTCACGGTGCACGTCGCCGAGGTCGACCCGGACGGCGCGACGAAGGCCGAGTACGACCTGACCGTGGGTGTGGGCGACAACGAGCCGGTCACGGCACGGGTCGCCTCGGGCCCCGGCTGGACCGTGCGCCTGTCCGAGCCGACCTTCCCCGAGGTCGCCGGCACCACGTTCGGCGCGCCGGTGTTCACCGCCGGTGACGATGTCACGGTCGACGAGGACGGCACCGTCGCCACCGCCGCGCTGGTGCCCGGGGCGAACACGGCCGTGTCGCTGACGAACACAGCACTGCTCGGCGCGATCACGGTGACCAAGAAGGTCGACGGCCCCGCCGCCGACCGGGTCGACCCGCAGCGGCCCTACCAGGTGACCGCCACCGTCGACGTCAGCGGCATCGACGGTGACGTGCCGGCGCAGCCGGACCGCACGTTCACGGTCACCACCGGCCAGCCCCACACGCTCGAGGACCTTCCGATCGGTGCGACGGTGACGTTCGCCGAGACGCTGCCGATCGACGACGACGTGCTCACCTGGGCGCCGGCGACCTTCTCGCCCGAGTCCGTCACGGTGACCGCCGACGCGGCCCGCACCCCGGCGGCGGTGAGCGTCACCAACCACGTCACCCGCACCGTCGGCACGTTCGCGCTGTCGAAGACCGTCGCCGGGGCCGAGGCATCCAACCCCGCCGTACCCGACGAGGTCACCGTGACCGCGACGTGGAACCAGGAGGGCGCCGAAGGCCACACGACCCTCACCCTGCCCACCGACGGCACCCCGGTGCCGCTGGGCGAGCAGCTGCTGATCGGCACGAAGGTCACCCTCACCGAGGCGGCCCCGGCCGACGGGGCGGGGATCGCCTGGGGCGCCCCGGTCTGGTCGGGTCCGGGCGTGACCGTCGACGGCACGTCCGCGGTGGTGACCGTGGGCCGGGATGCGGCAGCCACGGTCACGGTGGAAAACCACGCCGCCACCTCCACAGCCGGGATCAGCGTGCTCAAGGGCATCGCCGGCGCCGCCGCCGACGAGGTGGACCCGGCGACGACGTTCCCCGTGACCGCGGCATGGACCGACGCCGACGGGGCCCACCACACGCGCGAACTGCAGGTCTCGGCGACCGAGCCGACCCCGCTGGGCGTGGCGCTGCCGCACGGAACGGTCGTGACCCTCACCGAGCACGACCGGCCGCAGATCGACACGGTGCGATGGGGATCGACCGTGTTCGCCGGTGCGGATGTGACCGATGCCGGCGACGGCAGCGCCACGGTGGTCGTCGCCGACCGGCAGGATGCCACCACCCTGGTGACCCTCACCAACGAGGCCGACTGGGCCCCCGGCAGCCTGTCGGTCGCCAAGACCGTCACCGGCGTCGCCGCCGACCACGCCGGCGTGCCCGGCACGGTCACCGTCACGGCCGCCTGGACCGACGCCGACGGCGCCGCACGCTCGGCCGAGCTGACCGTGCCCACCGACGGCACCGCCGTGCCACTGGGGCGTGACCTGCCGTACGGCACCGAGGTCACCCTGAGCGAGGCGATGCCGGCCGATGCCGCCGACTTCACCTGGAACACGCCGGCGTGGGCGGGCGAGCGGGTCACCGCCGACACCGACGGATCGGCGCGGGTGGTGATCGGTGCCGCCGACGTCGCCGCGGTGACGGTCACCAACACCGTCACAGCGGTGCGCGGCACGCTCACCCTCGACAAGGTGCTCGCCGGCGCCGGCGCGTCCGCCGTGCCGAAGGACACCGCCTTCCCGGTGACACTGACGTGGACCGACCTTCAGGGTGCCGCCCAGCAGCGCGCGATCACCGTGACCGCAGGCTCGCCCACCGTGGTCGACGACCTGCCGGTGGCCACCCCGATCCAGGTGACCGAAGGCACCGTGACGCTGCCGAAGAACGTCGGCTGGACCGGTGTCGGCTTCACCGCCGGCGACGGCGTCACCGTCACCGCATCCGACCGTGACGCGGTCGTGACGATCGGGCAGGCCGGCCACGGCACCCTCGTGGTCACCAACACGTTCACGAAGGATCCGGGCCTGGCGATGACGGGCATGGACGGCATGCTCACCATCGGCATCGGGCTGGCCGCGGTGGTGCTGGTCGCCGGGGGAGTGCTCCTGCTGCTGCGCCGCCGCCGCACGGCCTGAGCACCGGGCCGACGTCGAGCGCGCCGCCGCCGGCTCACCGGCTGCCGGCGGCGCGCTCGACCTCCCATTCCTTCACGAGCTCCGGCATCCGCCGGGCCATGAACCGAAGGAAGTCCGACATCTCGCGGGCGTGTGCACCGGCATCCGGGTCGTCCTGGGCGGCACGGATCGCGTCGATCAACTCGGCCAGCCGCAGGTACGTGGGCGCGTTCGCCGTCATGACCCCGAACCACGAGTCCGAAACCACCTCGTAGCGTTCCCTCCGGTGGCCGGGCAGCGAGCGGCGGCGGATGAAGTGCAGCGTCTGCAGATACCGCACCGCGCCCGACACCGCCGCCGCGCTCACGCCGAGCCGCTCACGCAGATCGGCGGCCGTGTAGCCGCCGGTCGGGGCCGCCAGCAGCGCCATGAGCACGCGCGCGGGCATGCGCGGCATTCCGGCCGTGGCCATGGCCGCCGCCGCCTGCTCGGCGGCCTCGATCGCGCGGTGCTCGGTCACGCTTCGAATCTATCCGGCCGAGGCCAGTTGGCGCCGCCGCATTCCGGTGACGGATGCCACGGCCCCCACAGCGATCGCCAGCACCAGCCACCACAGCCCGCGCACGTCGACGTCGCCGTGCGAGACGACCGGCGCGACTCCGAACGGCGACACGTTCACCGTCCACTCCGGCATGCCCAGCAGCGGCCCGAACATGCCGAGCATCATCGCGACCAGCAGCAGCGCCCACGACAGGCCGATGGTCGCGCGCGGCAGCAGCACGAAGATCAGTCCGGTCAGCACCGTGAACACGGATGCCGCGACCCACTGCCCGAACCCGACCACGAGCACCGTTCGGTAGAGGTCGGCATCCCCGCCCGTGGCCGCGAGCCCGAGGCATCCGGTCGCGATCGCGGCGGCGGTGATGATCGCGGCCGCACAGGTCGCGACGATCAGGTAGTCGCCCAGCCACCGCACCCGCCCGACGGGGCTCGCCAGCACCGGCTCGGCGGTGCCGTGCGTCTCGTCCTGCCGGGCGCGCACGACCGTCTGCACCGCGGCGCACCCGGCGAGGATGCCGAGCATCGTGAAGAACACGGTGATGACGGCCTCATCGATCGAGCCGCCCTGCGCGATCTTCTCGATGATCTCGACGACGGCGGGGTTCTGGCCGCCGACCTGGTCGACGATGCCACTCAGGGTCGTGGCGAGGATGCCGGCGATGGCGCCGCCGACCGCCCAGCCCACGATCGAGCCGGAGGCCTCTCGCCACACCAGGGCGTGCGCCGACGACAGCGCCGGCCGGGCATGCGCGCGTCCGGCGCGTCCGGCGACGAAGCTTCCCCCCATGTCGCGCACCGACTGCAGCACGGTCGCGACCGCCGCCAGCACGACGCCGACCCCGGCCGCCAGCAGCACGGGCCACCACAGGTCCTGATCGTACGGGCGGGCCTGCTCGGCCCAGCCGAACGGCGAGAGCCACGCCGGCCAGGCGCTGTGCACACGGGTGAGGTCGTCGTTCGGCGTGCCGGCGGCGTTGCCGAACCCGCGCAGCAGGAACGTCGCCACCAGCACCCAGATCGTGAGCGCATTGGCGCCGCGCGAGGTGCGCATCAGCTGCGCGGCGACGAGCCCGATGCCGACGAACGCGACGCCGGTGGCACCGGCCGCCGCCCCGGCCAGCCACGACCCGCCGGCGGGCAACCCCGTGGCGGCCAGGGCGAGCGCGGTGACCACACCCAGCACGACGTTCGCGATCACGCCGTGCACGATCGTGGCGACCGTCGGCAGGGTGCGTGCGGCCGGGGTGGCGGCCAGCAGTTCACTGCGCCCCGCTTCTTCGTCGGCGCGGGTGTGCCGCACCGCGAGGAACGTGCTCATCAGCGCGGCGAGGATCGCCAGCCACGGCAGGATCTCGAACGCCAGGAACCCGCCCTCGCTCGCACCCGACGGCAGCCCCCGGAACATCAGGATGACGGGGTTGGCCAGGGCGGCCGCGAGGATGTTGTGTCGGTCGGCATCGGTGGCGTACGACTGGGTCACGCCGGCGTACCCGGCGTAGGCCATGAGCGCGGTGCCGAGCACCCACAGCAGCACCTGCAGCCAGTCCCGGCGGATGCGCTGGCGAAGCAGCGCGGCGAACCGGCTCATCGTGCGCTCCGTCGGGTGCGACGGGTCCGGTCGCCGGCGCGGTGCTCGGCGCCTTCGCCGGCGCCGTCCTCGGCCGAGGTGAGTGTCTGCAGGTCGTCGCCGTAGTGGCGCAGGAACAGTTCCTCGAGCGACGGCGGAGCCACCCGCAGTCCGGCGACGTCGCGCCGGGCGAGCTCGGGCAGCACAGCGGTCACCCGGTCGCTGTCGACGGTGAACCGCACCCGCCCGTTCTCGGCCGTCGCGTCGTGTGCGTCGACGATCCCGGCGGCGGCCGCGGCATCCGTCCCGTCGAACGACACCTCGACGCGGGTCAGGTGCCGCAGCTGGTCGAGCGTGCCGGATTCGACGATGCGGCCGGCACGGATGATCGAGACCCGGTCGCACAGCTGCTCGACCTCCGAGAGGATGTGGCTCGACAGCAGCACCGTCGCCCCGGCATCCCGCACCCGCGCCACCTCGCGGTGGAAGATCACCGACATCAGCGGGTCGAGGCCGCTGGTCGGCTCGTCGAAGATGTAGAGGTCGGCGGGCACCGCGAACGCGGCGATGAGGGCGACCTTCTGCCGGTTGCCCTTGGAGTAGCTGCGGCCCTTGACGCGTGGGTCGAATCCGAACGCCTCGGTCAGCCGCTCGCGCTGCGCCCGGTACTCGTCGTCGTGTCGGCGCGCGCCGCGCAGCCGGGCGAGCAGGTCGATCGCCTCGCCGCCCGAGAGGTTCGGCCAGACGCTCACGTCGCCGGGCACGTACGCGATGCGGCGGTGGATGGCGACGGCATCGGTCCACGGGTTCTGCCCGAAGACGGATGCCTCGCCCGCACTGGCGCGTGCGAGCCCGAGCAGGATGCGGATCGTGGTGGTCTTGCCGGCGCCGTTCGGGCCCAGAAAGCCGTGCACCTGTCCGGACTCGACCCTCAGGTCGAGTCCGTCCAGGGCGTGGGTGCGACCGTAGCGCTTATGCAGGTCGCGGGTGTCGATCACGGTGGTCATGACGGCCGAGTGTACGCCGATTTCACAAAAGTGTGAACACCGTGAATCTTCGCGTCGGTTCCCGGTCGACGGTCGCCGGTCCCCGGTCCCCGGCCCGCCCCCGTGATGACGTCATGTGTCGTCATCCTTCGTCACAGCCCGGCACCGCCGGCATCCGGTTCCCTAGCATCGGCTCATCCCGGTGGCATCCGCACGTCACCGGCGGCCCCGCAGAAACGAGAACCATGAGCACCCAGACATCGCCGCGCATTCAGCCGGCCACCCGCGGCCCGGTGGGCCGCGTCCTGAGCAACTTCGGATTCCAGATCCTCGTCGCACTGATCCTCGGCATCGTGCTGGGCCTGTGGGCCCGCGCGATCGGCCCCGACGCGGCCGGCAACGCGAACGGGTTGGCGGCGACCCTCGACGTGATCGGGTCGTCGTACGTGACGCTGCTGAAGGCCGCGGTGGTCCCGCTGGTGTTCGCCGCGATCGTGGCGAGCATCTCGAATCTGCGGCGGGTGCGCAACGCGGCCCGCCTGGCCGGTCAGACGCTGCTGTGGTTCGCGGTCACCGCGTTCATCGCGGTGTCGATCGGCATCGTGCTCGGCATCGTCATCCGGCCCGGCGAGCGTGCCGGTGCGGGCCTTGAGACCGGCGAGCCGCACACCGTCGGCACGTGGTGGAACTTCCTCATCGGGCTGATCCCGCAGAACGTGCTCGGGCTGCAGGTGTCGAGCTCGGTCGACGGCGACAGCGTGTCGTCGGCGGTGGGATTCAACATCCTGCAGGTCATCGTGGTCTCGGCCGCGATCGGCATCGCGGCGCTGAAGGCCGGGCGCAAGGCCGAGCCGTTCCTGGCCTTCGTGGAGTCGTTCCTCAAGGTGATCCAGCGCGTGCTGTGGTGGATCATCCGCATCGCCCCGATCGGCACCCTCGGGCTCATCGCCGGCGCCGTCGTGAAATACGGATGGGAGAAGCTGGCCGCGCTGGCCTGGTTCGCCGGCGCCGTGTACATCGGGCTGGCACTGGTGCTGTTCGTCGTCTATCCGGTGCTGGTGAAGGCGCACGGGCTGTCGATCCGGCAGTACTTCTCGGGGGTGTGGCCGGCCGTCGAGCTGGGCTTCGTCAGCCGCTCGTCGATCGGCACGCTGCCGGTGACCGAGCGGGTCGCCGAGCGCAACCTGGGCGTGCCGCGCGCCTACGCGTCGTTCGCGGTGCCGTTCGGTGCCACCACCAAGATGGACGGCTGCGCCGCGATCTACCCGGCGATCGCCGCGATCTTCGTCGCGCAGTTCTTCGGCATCACGCTCAGCCCGATCCAATACATCCTCATCGTCGTGGTCTCGGTGTTCGGCTCCGCCGCCACCGCCGGCACCACCGGTGCGACCGTGATGCTCACCCTGACGCTGTCGACGCTGGGCCTGCCGCTGGAGGGTGTCGGTCTGCTGCTGGCGATCGACCCCATCCTCGACATGGGCCGCACCGCGCTGAACGTCGCCGGGCAGGCGCTCGTGCCCACGATCGTCGCCAAGCGCGAAGGCATCCTCGACCTGGACCTGTACAACGCGCCGCGGCAGGGCCTGCCCTTCGCCGACGAGGCCGACGACGCCGACGAGGACGTGGCTCCCGGCGAGGATGGGGCCGGCTCGAGCGAGGTCGACGAGCAGCGCGAGCCCGCTGCCGTCTGACCCGACCGCGCAACCAGGGCGCGGCATCCTGCCCCACATCGGGACGGATGCCGCGCCCTTCGCGTGCCGACGCAGGATCGCCGGGCGGGCCATGTCTCAGAAGGTGCGGGATGCCGCGGTCCGAGCCCGTATGTTCTGGGACACGGCCGTGAGCCAGCCATCGTCGTGCCGCTGCGCTGAATGTATACGAAAGCACGTATGCAGCCGTGCGAGTGGACCCACGGCGGCTTTTGTGTATACACTGACGCCGAGGAGCGGAGGTGGCATGCGCGCGAGTGATCGGGCCTATCGCACCCTGCTGGATGAGATCCAGTCCGGCGTGCTGGCCCCCGGCACGGTGCTCGGCGAAGTCGAGCAGGCCGCCCGGCTGGGCGTGAGCCGCACGCCGCTGCGCGAGGCGATCGGGCGCCTGGCCGCCGACGGCCTCGTCGTGCAGCAGTCGCCGCGCGTCACGGTCGTCAGCGAGATCGACGCGGGCGACATCCGTGAGCTGTTCGAGGTGCGCCGCGCCCTGGAAGAGACCGCCGCGCGCCTGGCCGCGCAGCGGGCGGATGCCACCGCCTTCGCCGCGCTCGCCGAGCAGTTCGACCGCGTCGGCCGCGGTGGCGCGGTCGCACCATCCGTCTACGACGAGCTGTTCGCCCGCTTCGACGCGGCGATCGACGCCTCGGTCGCCAACGACTACCTGCTGGCCGCGCTGCGCACCATCCGCACCCACCTGGTGCGGGTGCGCCGGCTCGCGCGCGAGAACCCCGACCGCGTGCGCGACGCGGTGCTCGAGCACCGCACCATCTCCCGCGCGATCGCCGCCGGTGACGCGGAGCTTGCCGCGCACGCCACCCACCTGCATCTGCACAACGCCCTCGAGGGCATCCTCACCTCGCTCGAGGGCGCCCCCGCATCCACCGAAGGAGCAGCATGACCGTCACCCACCACGTCCGCGTGCACCGCAGCGAAGAGAACCTTCCGCGCGAAGACCAGCTCGCCTACAAGATCGCCGAGGTGGCCGCCGACCCGGTGCCCGTCGCCGACGAGGTCGTCGACATGATCATCAACCGGGTCATCGACAACGCCGCGGTGGCCGCGGCATCCCTCACCCGCGCCCCCGTCAGCGCCGCCCGTCAGCAGGCGCTCGACCACGCGGTGTCGGTGTCGGGCGACGGCGCGACGATCTTCGGCTGCGCCCTCGAGCGCCGCACCAGCCCGGAGTGGGCGGCGTGGGCCAACGGCGTCGCCGTGCGCGAACTCGACTACCACGACACGTTCCTCGCGGCGGAGTACTCGCACCCGGGCGACAACATCCCGCCGATCCTCGCGGTCGCCCAGCACGCCGGGTGCGACGGCGCCGCGCTGGTGCGCGGCATCGCCACCGGGTACGAGATCCAGATCGACCTGACCCGTTCGATCAGCCTGCACAAGCACAAGATCGATCACGTCGCCCACCTCGGTCCGTCGGCCGCGGCCGGCATCGGCACCCTGCTCTCGCTGCCTGTCGAAACCATCTACCAGGCGGTCGGCCAGGCGCTGCACACCACCACCGCCACCCGGCAGTCGCGCAAGGGCGAGATCTCGACCTGGAAGGCGCACGCCCCCGCGTTCGCCGGCAAGATGGCCGTCGAGGCCGTCGACCGGGCGATGCGCGGCGAGACCAGCCCGTCGCCCATCTACGAGGGCGAGGACGGGGTCATCGCATGGATGCTGGACGGCCCCGACGCGAGCTACGACGTGCCCCTGCCCGCGCCCGGCGAGGGCAAGCGCGCCATCCTCGACTCGTTCACCAAAGAGCACTCGGCCGAATACCAGGCGCAGGCCTGGATCGACCTGGCCCGCAAGCTGCACCACGAGCATCCCGAACTCGCCGACCCGGCCAACGTCGAGTCGATCGTGCTGCACACCAGCCACCACACCCACTACGTGATCGGCTCGGGCGCCAACGACCCGCAGAAGTACGACCCGCACGCCTCGCGCGAGACGCTCGACCACTCCATCCCGTACATCTTCACGGTCGCGCTGCAGGACGGCACCTGGCACCACGTCGACTCGTACGCGCCCGAGCGCGCGGCGCGCGAAGACACCGTGGCGCTGTGGCACAAGGTCACCACCGCCGAGGACGAGGAGTGGACCCGCCGGTACCACTCCGAGGACCCGAACGAGAAGGCGTTCGGCGGCCGCGTCGAGATCCGACTGACGAACGGCGAGACGATCGTCGACGAGATCGCCGTCGCCGACGCCCACCCGCTCGGCGCCCACCCGTTCGCCCGCGCGGACTACATCCGCAAGTTCCGCACGCTGGCCGAGCCGGTGCTGACCCCCGACGAGATCGAGCGGTTCCTCGCGCTCGCGCAGCGGCTGCCCGAGCTGACCGCCGACGAGGTGAAGCAGCTGTCGATCGTCGCCAAGCCCGGCGTGCTCGCCTCAGCGCCCGCGCCGAAGGGGCTGTTCTGATGCGGGCCGGCGTGCTGATGCCCTCACAGACTTCGGACGATCGCGCCATGTGCGGAGCGATTCGCCGGAATCATCCGAAGTCCGCGCGATCCTCCGAACCCTGTGGGTCGGCCTCGCGAGCGGTGTCCCGACAGAAGGGGCTGTTCTGATGCTGTACGCCCAGACCCCGGCCGCGCAGAAGCGGCGGATGCTGCGCGAGCGCCTCGCGTCCGGCGAACTGCTGCGGTTCCCCGGCGCGTTCAACCCGCTGAGCGCCCGCCTGATCGAGCGCAAGGGCTTCGAGGGCGTCTACATCTCGGGCGCGGTGCTCTCGGCCGACCTCGGGCTGCCCGACATCGGCCTCACCACGCTTTCCGAGGTCGCCTCGCGCGGGCAGCAGATCGCACGGATGACGGAGCTGCCGGCGATCATCGACGCCGACACCGGGTTCGGCGAACCCATGAACGTCGCCCGCACCATCCAGACGCTCGAGGACGCCGGCCTTGCCGGCACCCACATCGAGGACCAGATCAACCCGAAGCGCTGCGGCCACCTCGACGGCAAGGCCGTGGTCGACGAGAGCACCGCGGTCAAGCGCATCCGTGCCGCGGCCGACGCCCGCCGCGACCCGGACTTCCTCATCATGGCGCGCACCGACATCCGCGCGGTGGAGGGGCTGGATGCCGCGAAGGACCGCGCCAAGGCGCTGGTGGATGCCGGCGCCGACGCGATCTTCCCCGAGGCGATGCGCACGCTCGAGGAGTTCGCCGCGATGCGTGACGCGGTGGATGTGCCGATCCTGGCCAACATGACCGAGTTCGGCAAGAGCGAACTGTTCACCGTCGACCAGCTGCGAAACGTCGGCGTGAACATCGTCATCTGGCCGGTGTCGCTGCTGCGCATCGCGATGGGTGCCGCCGATCGCGCGCTCGATACCCTGATCGACGAGGGGCACCTCACCTCCAAGCTCGGCGAGATGCAGCATCGCGCCGAGCTGTACGACCTCATCGACTACGAGGCGTACAACCACTTCGACACCAGCGTGTTCAACTTCCAGATCGCCCGATAGGAGCGCACCATGGCCGACGCCGACATCAAGAAGGGCCTCGCGGGGGTCACGGTGGACTACACCGCGATCAGCAAGGTCAACCCCGACACCAACTCGCTGCTGTACCGGGGCTACCCGGTGCAGGAACTGGCCGCCACCGCGCCGTTCGAGGCCGTGGCGTACCTGCTCTGGCACGGCGAGCTGCCCACCGACGCCCAGCTGGCCGAGCTGCGGGCGGCCGAGCGCGCGCACCGGGCGCTGCGCGACGACGTCAAGGCGGCCATCGACCTTCTGCCGTTGGACGCGCACCCGATGGACGAGGTGCGCACCGCCGTCTCGGTGATCGGCGCCGCCGACCTCGCCGGCATCGGCAACGTGCTCGACGCGGTCGGCACCCCCGAAGACAACCTCGATCGCAGCATCCGGCTGTTCGCCGCCCTGCCGGCGATCGTCGCCTACGGTCAGCGCCGGCGGCGGGGGCAGGATGCCGTCGCCGCCCGCGACGACCTGGACTACGCCGCGAACTTCCTGTGGATGACGTTCGGCGACGAGGCCGACCCCGTCGTCGTCGACGCGTTCAACCGGTCGATGATCCTGTACGCCGAGCATTCGTTCAACGCGTCGACGTTCACCGCCCGGGTGGTCGCCTCGACGCTGTCGGACCTGTACTCCGCGGTGGTCGCGGCGATCGGCGCGCTGAAGGGTCCGCTGCACGGCGGCGCCAACGAGGCCGTGCTGCACATCTTCGACGAGATCGGCGAGGCCTCGAACGTCACGCCGTGGCTGGATGAGGCGCTTGCCGCCAAGCGCAAGATCATGGGCTTCGGCCACCGGGTGTACAAGCGCGGCGACTCGCGGGTGCCGACCATGAAGGCCGCGCTCGACAGCCTGGTGGCGCACTACGACCGGCCCGAGGTGCTGGCGCTCTACGACGCGCTCGAGGCCGAGTTCGTCTCGCGCAAGGGCATCTACCCGAACCTCGACTACCCGTCGGGCCCGGCGTACAACCTGATCGGGTTCGACACCCTGACGTTCACGCCGTTGTTCGTGGCATCCCGCGTCACCGGCTGGACCGCGCACATCATGGAGCAGCAGGCGTCGAACGCCCTGATCCGCCCGCTGTCGGCGTACAACGGTCCCGATGAGCGGCACGTCGCCGGGTACGTTCCCGACACCGCGGCGGTCGACGTCGCCTCACGGCCGGAGGAGGCCGCGGAATGACCACCGCGGTCGTCGTCGACGTCGTCCGCACCCCGGTCGGCCGCGGCAAGCCGGGTGGGGCGCTGAGCGGCGTGCACCCGGTCGACCTGTCGGCGCTCGTACTCACCTCGCTGCTCGAGCGCAACGGGCTGCCGTCCACGCAGATCGACGACGTGATCTGGGGATGCGTCAGCCAGGTCGGCGACCAGTCCATGAACGTCGCGCGGCAGTCCGTGCTGGCGGCCGGGTTCGACGAGACCGTGCCGGCCACCTCGATCGACCGGCAGTGCGGGTCGAGCCAGCAGGCCGCGCACTTCGCCGCACAGGGCGTGATCGCCGGTGCGTACGACATCGTCATCGCCGGCGGCGTGGAGTCGATGAGCCGCGTGCCGCTGGGTTCGTCCGCGCACGGCGGCACACCGTCGGACGGGCTGCGGGCGCGCTACCCCGAGGGGCTGATCAACCAGGGTGTGTCGGCCGAGCTGATCGCGCAGAAGTGGGGCTTCGACCGCGAGGCGCTCGACGCGTTCGCCGCGCAGTCGCACCGGCGGGCGGCGGATGCCTGGACCCAGGGCTTCTTCGACGGTCAGGTCGTCGAGGTGCCCGGGGTCGGACTCGCCCACGACGAGACGGTACGGCCCTCGACGACCGTCGAGGCGCTCGCCGGCCTGAACCCGTCGTTTCGCACCGACGAGATGGCGGCGCGGTTCCCCGACCTCGACTGGCGCATCACGCCCGGCAACTCGTCGCCGCTGACCGACGGCGCCTCGGCGGTGCTCATCATGAGCGAGCAGAAGGCGACCGAGCTCGGCCTGCGGCCGCGGGCGCGCTTCCACTCGTTCGCCGTCGTGGGCGACGACCCGCTGATGATGCTGACCGGGCCGATCCCCGCCACCCGGCGCGTGCTCGACCGAGCGGGCCTGACCCTCGACGACATCGACGCCTACGAGGTGAACGAGGCGTTCGCGTCCGTGCCGTTGGCCTGGGCGGCCGACCTGCACGCCGACCCGGCCAAGCTCAACCCGCGGGGCGGGGCGATCGCGCTCGGTCACGCGCTCGGCTCGTCGGGCACACGGCTGCTGGGAACGCTGGTCGCACACCTCGAGGCCACCGGCGGCCGGTACGGCCTGCAGACGATGTGCGAGGGCGGCGGCATGGCCAACGCCACCATCATCGAACGGCTCTGAGCCGCCCCTCGTCCGCCTGATCCGTGGATTCCCGAGAAAATACTCGGACGTCCATGTAAAATGATCATGATGCCAAGGCGGGCATCCCTCGCGGGTCGCACAATGACCGCGAACGGGGCGGACGACAGGCGGTTCGACATGAGCATGACCACGACCGAAGAGCGCGAAGCGATCCTCGAGGCGGTGCGCGACTTCGCGCAGGCCGAGCTCGCACCGCACGCGCAGGAGTGGGATCAGGCCAAGCATTTCCCTCGCGAGACCGTCCGCCGTGCCGGCGAACTCGGCCTCGGCGGCATCTACGTGCGCGAGGACATCGGCGGCGCGGGCCTGGGCCGCAGCGAAGCCGTCGCGATCTTCGAGGAGCTCGCCAAGGGCGACCCCGCGATCGCCGCCTACATCAGCATCCACAACATGGTCGCCTGGATGATCGACGACTACGGCACCGAGGCGCAGCGGCAGGAGTGGCTGCCCCGGCTGGCCACGATGGAGGCCCTCGGCGGCTACTGCCTCACCGAGCCGGGGGCGGGATCGGATGCCGCAGCCCTCGCCACGAGCGCCATCAGGGACGGCGACGAGTACGTGCTCACCGGTGTCAAGCAGTTCATCTCGGGCGGGGGAGAGGCATCCGTCTACGTCGTGATGGCCCGCACCGGCGAACCGGGTGCCCGCGGCATCACCGCGTTCGTCGTGCCGGACGGCACACCGGGCCTGAGTTTCGGTGTGAACGAGAAGAAGATGGGCTGGAACGCGCAGCCGACCCGGCAGGTCATCTTCGACCAGGTGCGGGTACCCGCCTCGGCCGTGCTCGGCGAGGTCGGCAAGGGCTTCAAGATCGCGATGAAGGCGCTCAACGGCGGCCGGCTCAACATCGCGGCGTGCTCGCTGGGCGGTGCGCAATGGGCGATGGACCAGGCGGTGCGCTACGTGCACGAGCGGTTCACGTTCGGCGAGCCGCTGGCCGAGAAGCAGTCGGTGATGTTCGCGATCGCCGACATGGCGACCAAGCTCACCGCGGCGCGGGCACTGGTGCGGGATGCCGCGGCCGCGGTCGACGCGGACGCACCCGACGCCGCGATGCAGTGCGCGATGGCCAAGCGGTTCGCCACCGACGCCGGCTTCGAGGTGGCGAACGAGGCGCTGCAGCTGCACGGCGGGTACGGCTACCTGCAGGACTACGGCATCGAGAAGGTCGTGCGCGACCTGCGCGTGCACCAGATCCTCGAGGGCACCAACGAGATCATGCGGGTGATCGTCGGCCGCGCCGTGCTGCACGGTTGAGCCGCGGCATCCGTCCCCGGCTGCGCCCGCGGCCGGGTCAGATGCGTCCGAGCCGCAGCGTGCGGGTGCGGCCGCCGATGAACCGCACCAGGTAGTGCCCGAAGATGGTGCCGGCCGACAGCGCCCCGGCGATCGCCGCCGCGCGGAAGATATCGAGCAGCCCGTCGACCTGTTCCGAGGCGACCTGCATCATGCCGTTGAACAGCACGAGCCCGGGCAGCAGCGGGATCACCGCCGTGACGATCAGTGGCAGCACCGGTGTGCGGGTCAGGCGGGTGAGAGGGGATGCCACCACCCCGACCGTCACCGCGGCGACAGCCGACCCCCACACCGCGCCGAGCCCGGCGAGGGTGCACGCCAGGAACACCGCCTCGACGATCACCGCCAGCACGCACACCACCCACAGGGCGCGCCAGGGCAACTGCGTGCCGAACGCGAAGCCGATCACGATGATCACGGCGGCGGCCGACGCGATCAGCGGTGCGCTCTCGGGCTGCGCCTCGTTCACCGAGATCGCCAGCGGCGCGCCCAGCCGGTTCAGCAGCAGCGACGTGGCGATCACCCCGCCCGCCAGCCCGATCGTGGCGACGAACCCTTCGGTGATGCGGGCGAGCCCGGTGACGTAGAAGGCGGTGAGCACGTCCTGCACGCCCCCGAACACGGTCACCCCGGCCAGCAGCACGATGATGGTGGCGACGACGATGAGGGATGCCGACGCCTCCGGGTCCACGAGGTGCACGAGCACCGCCGCCACCGGGCCGACGGCGCCGCCGACGAACGTCTGGAACAGCAGCGGCACACCACGCCGGCCGAGCGTGACCGAGATGAGGTCGAGCAGGAACCCGGTGACGAACGCGACCGCTGCCACGAGCATCCCCCCGCCGAGCAGGATGCCGGCACCGGCCCCGACCACACCCCAGCCGATGCGCTGCACCAGCGGCGGGAACAGCGGCCGCCCGCCGGTGATCGCCGGCAGCCGGCGGCGGGCGGTGACCAGGTCGATGCGGTGGCCGAGGATCTCGTCGTAGAGCCCTGCTGCGGCCGCCAGCCGGTGGTAGTCGAGCCCGCGTCGCGAGATGATGTGCCGGCGCGTGATCGCGTCGTCGCCGGTCGGGTCGGTCCAGCTCAGGGTCAGCTCGGTGCTGGTCACGTCGGCGTCGGTGCCGCGCAGTCCGAACGCGCGCGAGACGCCGGTCATCGTGGCCGTGGCATCCTGCGCCCCGGCACCCGCCTCGAGCTGCAGCATCGCCAGCCGGATCGCCAGATCCAGCACGGCCCGCGTGCGTGCAGCGTCGTTCATCCGCACCTCCCGCATCGATCCTGGCACGCGCCGGGCCCGGTGCCGGGTCGTGCCACGATGGGGACATGACCGAATACGCCACCATTCTCACCTCCACGCGCGGACGCGTGGGGTGGATCACCCTCAACCGTCCCGAGGCGCTGAACGCGCTGAACTCGCAGGTCATGCGCGACGTCGTCGACGCGGCGACCGTGTTCGACGCCGACCCGGGCGTCGGCGCGATCGTCGTCACCGGGTCCGAGAAGGCGTTCGCCGCCGGCGCCGACATCAAAGAGATGGAGTCGAAGTCGGGCCTGGAGATGATCATGGGCGATCACTTCGGCGGCTGGGCCGACTTCGCCGCGGTGCGCACCCCGGTGATCGCCGCGGTCTCGGGGTACGCACTGGGCGGCGGCTGCGAGCTGGCCATGATGTGCGACATCATCCTCGCCGCCGACACCGCGAAGTTCGGGCAGCCCGAGATCAACCTCGGCGTCATCCCCGGCATGGGCGGCACACAGCGGCTGATCCGCGCGGTCGGGTACTACAAGGCCGCCGAGCTCGTGCTCACCGGGCGGTTCATGGATGCCACCGAGGCCGAGCGCGCGGGACTCGTCTCACGGGTGGTCGCGGCATCCGATCTGCTCGCCGAGGCGCAGACGGTCGCCGAGACGATCGCGTCGAAGTCGCTGCCGAGCGTGTACGCGGCCAAGGCGGCGCTGGACGCTGCGATGGAGACGACCCTCGCCGAGGGGCTGCGGCTGGAGCGGCACGTGTTCGCGAGCCTGTTCGACACGCACGACCAGAAGGAGGGCATGGCCGCCTTCCGCGAGAAGCGCACGCCCGACTTCGAGAACCGCTGAGCCGGTCGGTACCCCCGGGGGTATTTGCCCGATAAACCCCCGGGGGTATATGCTCGCGGGCATGGAGACATCCGAACGCACCCGACTGGTCGTCGTGGGCGGTGTGGCCGGCGGCATGAGCTGCGCGGCCCGCGCCCGCCGGCTCGACGAGAACGCCGAGATCATCGTGCTCGAGCGCGGCCCGCACGTGTCGTTCGCGAACTGCGGTCTGCCCTACTACGTCGGCGGTGAGATCGCCGACCGTGATGCGCTCCTCGTGCAGACCCCGGCATCCCTCGCCGCTGCGCTGCGGCTCGACGTGCGCTGCGGGCACGACGTGGTGGCGGTGGATGCCGCATCCCGCACCGTCACGGTGCGCACCGCGACCGGCGAGCAGCGCCTCGGGTACGACCACCTCGTGCTCTCGCCCGGCGCGCAGGCCGTGCATCCGCCGATCCCCGGCATCGACTCGCCGCGGGTGCGCACACTGCGCACCGTCGAGGACGCCGTCGCCCTGCGCGAGCGCGTCGACCGCGGGCTGCGCCGTGCGGTCGTGCTGGGCGCCGGGTTCATCGGCGTCGAGGCCGCCGAGGCGCTCGCCGGTCGCGGCGTGCATACCACGCTCGTCGAACTGGCCGACCACGTGCTGCCGCCGCTCGAGACCGAGACGGCCTGGTACGTCGCGCAGGAGCTCGAGCGGATCGGTGTCGTCGTGCGCACCGGCATCGCCGCCACGGCGATCGAGCCGGGGCCCGACGGCGACGTCGTCGTGCTGGCCGACGGCACACGGCTGGCCGCCGACGTCGTCGTGCTGTCGGTCGGGGTGCGGCCCGACACGGCGGTGTTCGAGGCGGCGGGCGTCGCCTGCGACCGCGGCGCGATCCTCGTCGACGAGCACGGCCGCACCAACCTGCCGGGCGTCTGGGCGGTCGGCGACGCCACCGCGAGCACCGATGCGGTCACCGGCATCCGTCGCCCGGTCGCCCTCGCGGGGCCTGCGAACCGCGCCGGGCGCCTGGTCGCCGACGCGATCTTCCGGCCCGAGACGGCGCGGCCGATCCCGGCCGCGGTCGGCACGGCCATCGTGCGGGTGGGTGCGGTGGCGGCAGCGACGACGGGCGCGAACCGGGCCGCGCTGTCGGCCGCCGGCATCCCGTTCCACACCCTGCACCTGCACCCGAACCAGCACGCCGGGTACTTCCCGGGCGCGCAGCCGGTGCACCTCGTCGTGCACATCGGCGGCGACGGGCGGCTGCTGGGCGCGCAGGCGGCCGGGGCCGACGGTGTCGACAAGCGCATCGACGTGCTGGCCACCGCGATCCGGGCGGGCCGTGAGGTCGCCGACCTCATCGACCTCGACCTGGCCTATGCGCCGCCGTACGGGCAGGCGAAGGATGCCGTGAACCTCGCCGGCATGGTCGGCGAGAACGTGCTCGCCGGCACCCTCGCGCTCTGGTACGCCGACGAGCTCGATGCGGTGCGCGAGACGGCGCTGATCGTCGACGTGCGCCGCGACGACGAGGTCGCCGACGGCATGCTGCCGGGCGCCCTGCACATTCCGCACACCCAGTTGCGCGAGCGGTTGGGCGAGGTGCGGGATGCCGCGGCCGGCCGGCCGGTGCGCGTGATGTGCGCGTCGGGGGTGCGCTCGGCGATCGCGCACCGTGTGCTCGCGCAGGCGGGATTCGACTCGGCGTCGCTGTCGGGCGGCATGCAGACGCTGCGCGCTGTGCTCGGCGCCCGCGCCGACGGGATGCTCGTGCCTGGTGGGCCGGGCCTGCAGAAGGAGGAGGCCGCGTGATGACGACGACGAAGGATGCCGCAGCACCGGACGTGCCGGCGGATGCGCTCGAGCAGCAGCGCAAGGTGCTGCACCGGCTGCGCCGGGCGCGCGGCCAGCTGGACGCGGTGATCCGCAAGGTGGAAGAGGGCGGTTCGTGCCGTGAGGTCGTCACGCAGCTGGCGGCGGTCACGCACGCGCTCAACCGCGCCGGGTTCACGATCGTCGCGACCGCCATGCAGGAGTGCCTGGCCGAGCCGGTCGACGGCGAGGGCGACGTCGACAGGATGACGCCCGAAGAGCTCGAGAAGGTCTTCCTGTCGCTGGCCTGACCGCATCCGTTCCGCCCCGCCCATTCCGAAAAGAGACATCATGTGCCGAGCAGTCACCTGTTCCACCTGCGGCAAGACCACCTGGGCCGGCTGCGGCCAGCACGTCGACGAGGTGATGCGCACCATCCCCGTCTCGCAGCGCTGCCCCGGTCACGAGCGCGCAGGTGGGGGCTTGTTCAGCCGTCTGTTCGCCCGGCGCTGAGCGCGGCGGATACCTCGGCGCGCTGCGCACGCAGCACGGCGACGCCGGCGACGGCCATGGTGAGCGCTCCGGCGATGCCGGCCACCACGAACGTCGCGCGCGGGCCGAGCACGGCATTGCCGACGCCGCCCAGCCCCAGCGCGATGAGCGAGGCGGTGCGGGCCAGGCCGTTCAGCGCCGATGACACCCGTCCGCGGTAGGCGTCGGGGGTGCGCGAGGTCAGCAGCGCGCCGAATGTGGCGTTGCCGGTGCCGAACGCGGCCACGAGCGCGGTGATGAGCACGGCGTAGACCCAGAATCCCGGGGCCAGGCCCATGGCGACCATGATCGCGGCGGCCAGCCCGAACCCGGCCGTCGCCACCCGGGCGCGCGTGGTGTTGCTGAGGATCCGTCCGGCGACCGCGGCGCCGATCAGTCCGCCCGCGCCGGCGAAGAACTCGCTCAGGCCGTACTGCCAGTCGGTGGCGCCCAGGGCGTCGCGGGCGAGGAACACCTCGACGGGGTTGATGCCCTCGACCAGCACGATGAACACCACGATCGCGCCGAACATCGGCAGCAGGATGCGGTCGCGGGCCACGATGCGCAGCCCCGCGGTCCACGAGCCCGATGCGGCGGGGTCCGGCCCGTCCACATGCGCCGCGGCATCCGTCGCCCCGTGACGCCGGGTGCGGATGATCAGTGCCGCGCCGGCCAGCAGCACGTAGGTCGCGGCATCCGCCCAGAACCCCCAGGCCACGTCGTCGAGGGTGACCAGCAGGCCGCCCAGGCCCGCGCCGATCGGCGAGGCGATGGCGGACAGGCCCTGCTGCCACGAGATGGCCTGGCCGATGCGCTCCTCGCCGACGATGCGGGGGACCAGCGCCGTCCAGGTGGGCTGTTCGAAGGCCTGCGCGAGCGAGATGACCACGCCGGTGGCGAAGATCATTCCGACCGAGTGCGAGACGCCGAGGGCGGCGACGGCGGCGGCCTGGGCGAGCGAGGCGATGATCAGGATGCCGCGGGAGTCGCGGGTGTCGACGATGCGGCCGGCGATGCCCATGGTGGCGATGGCGGGTATCACGAGCGCGGCGAGGAAGGCGGCGACGCCGAGCGGGCCGACACCGCCGTCGTGCAGCAGCAGGATCGCGGCGATCGAGGTGACCGAGGTGCCCGCGGTGCTCAGAGCCCGGGCGCCCAGGGCGATGCGCGCGTCGCGGATGGTCCACACCGAACTCTGAAAGGAACGTTTCACAATTGTGAAGCATATGTTTCGCATCGCGGCCGCGCAAGTAGACTGACGGCGTGCGGGGCGACGCGATCCAGGTGACCGAGCTGAGCCAGATGCGCGCGGCGATGCATCCGGCACGGTGGCGGGTGCTCACCGAGCTGTTCGACCGGCAGGATGGGATGACGGCGACCCAGGCGGCAGAGCTGACGGGGCTGACGCCGTCGGCGATGAGCTATCACCTGAACGTGCTGGCTCGGGCGGGGTTCATCGAGCGCGACGACTCGGACGACGGGCGTGAGCGGCCGTGGCGGGCCACCGGTGGGGGCTTGGAGATCACCGGCATGCCCGACGAGGCGATGGGCCGGGCGCTGATGCAGAATCTGCTGGCCGAGGTCACCCGGCTGTTCGCGGCGGGGCCCCCGCGCGGGCCGGACGGCACGCCGTGGCCGGCGTCGTTCACGCACACGCAGGTGCATCTGACCAAGGAGCGGGCCAAAGAGCTGCACCGTCGCGTGCAAGAGGTGATCGCCGAGTTCGAGGATGATGAGGACGGCCCGGAGTACGAGCTGTTCTGGATCCAGGGCGTGGGACCCGGGCGGTAGGTCAGAGCGGGTCGGGGGCCGGGCGCGGGTCGTCGAAGTCGCCGGCGCCCCGCCGCATCCGGGCGACCAGGGCGACGAGCTGCTCGACCTCATCGCGCTCCAGGCCCGGGTCGGTGAACACCTCGGCGTTCAGCGCGGCGGTGGCCCGCTCGGCGAGATCGCGGCCCGAGTCGGTGAGCACGACCAGGGTGGCGCGGCCGTCTTCGGGATGCGGTTCCCGCCGCACATGACCGGATGCCTCGAGCCGGTCGACGGTGTTGGTGACACTGGTCGGATGCACCTGGAGTCGTGCGGACGCCGAGGCCATCGGCATCCGGCCGCCCCGCGTGAAGCTCAGCAGCGTGAGCAGCTCATAGCGTGCGAACGTGAGGTGGAACGGCTTGAGGGCGGCGTCGACGCGGGCCAGCAGGATCTGCTGGGCGCGCATGATCGAGGTGACCAGTGTCATGCCGGGCGCGGCATCCGCCCACCCGTGGGAGAGCCACTGCCTGCGGGCCTCGGCGATCGGGTCGACGGGCAGTCGCTTCGCGCGCGCCATACCATGCACCTCCACCACAACGCTATCGGGTGGGTTGCCTTCGGCTGGTACGGTCGGCGCATGAGTCTTGCTGCGATTGACCGGCTCGACCTCTCCGATCTCGTGCACCGGTACGCCGACGCTGTCGATCGCCGTCGCGTGGACGATGTCGTGGCCCTGTTCACTGCGGATGCGCAGTTCGTCAGCCCCGACCCGCCGGAGCATCTCGACGCCGTGAAGACCCGCGAGGGGCATCCTGGCGTGCGGATCGCGCTTGCAGGCCTGGACGGACTGGCCCGCACGCATCATGGAATCCTCGGAGAGGTGTTCCGAATCGACGGCGACGTGGCGGTGGGCTCGATAACAGGCGTCGCCCGGCATTGGATGGAGCGGGACGACCGCGTGACGGATGTCACCTGGTATCTGCGCTACGCCGATGAATACGTGCGCACGGCCGACGGCTGGCGGATCCGACGTCGCGCCCTCACGATCGACGCCATAGAGCACACCCCCGCGCGCGTGGTGCGGGCGTGAGGAGTCTGAAGGACAGGTCTTGACGTTAGCCCAAGCAAGCGCTTGTATTGAAGTGTGCAATCTGACCTTGCGTTCTTCTCGCTCATCGAACTGGCAGACCCCAGTCTGCGCGGCGAGTACAACCGCTGGCATCAACTCGATCACCGCCCGGAGAATCTCGCGCTGCCCGGTGTGGCGTGGGGCGATCGGTGGCAGGCCGATGATGCCCATAAAGCGCTTGCACGCGGAGACTCGGCGTTCGCCGGTACCGACTTCGTCGCCATGTACTGGTTTCGCCCGCCTGCCGACGAGGCTGTCGCCGAGTGGGACGCGCTCGGTGAGACGTCGTTCCAGTGGGGTCGCGGGCCGCTGATCCCGGGCGTGCGGCGGTCGATGCTGGCATTCTTCCGGCCGGTGAAGGGGTACGCCGCCCCCCGGGCGTTGGTGGCGCCTGATGTGCTGCCGTATCGACCGCACCGAGGAGTCCATGTGACGGTGACTCGGTTCGCGGAACCGCATTCTTCCGAGGCTCACGACGCCCACCGGTACGAAGACCGTGAGGTGATTCCGAAGATCCTCGGTGTGGACGGCGTGGCGGGCGCTTGGACGTTCTCATTCAGCCATGCGCAGACGCATCGCACGCTGCCGTTCTCGCCGACGACGGATGACGGACCGGGAAGCATCCGGATCCGGCTCGTCTATCTTGAAGACGATCCGCTCGCGGTCGCTCCGCAGCTCGTCGAGGCAGCGGGGGAACCTCGGTCTGCCGCCGAGACATTGCTCACCGTGCCGCTGAAGACGATCATCCCGTGGCAGGACTGGTGAACCCGTCGCGCCCCTCCGGGGAACGGCTCCGCATCCTCGAGGAACGGCTCCGCATCCTCGAGGATCGAGCTGCGATCGCGGACCTGATCAGCAGGTATGGTCCGGCCGTGGACTCCGGAGACGGCGAGGCCGCAGCGGCGCTGTGGACCGATGATGGTGAGTATGTCTTCGACGACACCGCTCTTGACATCGAGGGCATCCGCGGACTGACAGGACTTCCGTCACAGCGCGCGTACATGGCCGCCGGCTGCGCCCATGTGCTCTCTGCCCCGCGCATCGATCTACGAGCAGACGTCGCCACGGCCGTTACTCACTCCGTCGTGCTCGTGCATGACGGTCCCGCGTGGACCGCCGTGCGGGTCAGCGCCAACCGGTGGGAGTTGGTACGTACCGGTGACGGATGGCGCATCCGCTCGCGCATGAACCGTCTGCTCGACGGCTCAGCGGCCGCACGCCGGCTGCTGGTGCCCTGAGATCACCGTTCGAAGCGGCTCATCGGGGTCTCGCCCTGCTCGGCCAGACGCGAGATCGCACGAGCGCGGCCGGCAAGGGCGTGACCATGGCGGACGTCCCAGTCGCCATATCCACCTGCACTGAGGGCCTTGCGAGCATGATGCGCCCAATTGGGGTCGTCGAGCAGCTGCCGGCCGACCAGTACCAGATCAGCATCCCCCCGCTCGACGAGCAATCCGGCCTGGTGGGGGTCGACGACCATTCCGACGGTGGCGACGGCGACGTCGACGTCTTTGCGTACTCGGCGCGAGAAGTCGGCATGGAACGCGTAGCCTCGCCGCACCCGAGTCTCGACTCGGTGGTCGGTGGAGATACCGCCAGAGGAGGTGTCCACGACATCCACACCGGCGGCAGCGAGCCGCTGGGCGAAAGCGACCGTGTCGTCCAGGGTGAGGCCACCGGGGACACCGTCAACGGCTGAGACGCGGTAGGCAAGCACCACCCCAGGTCCGATCGCTGCCCGGACGGCACTTACCACCTCCAGTGGATAACGCATCCTCTTCTCTGCCGATCCGCCGTACCGGTCTGTGCGGTGGTTGGCCAGGGGTGAGAGGAATTCGTGGAGCAGATACCCGTGCGCACCGTGCAATTCGATATAGCGAAAGCCTGCCCGCACCGCCCGCGCCGCAGCATCCCGCCACGCGTGCACCGACGCGGTGATGCCCTTCTCGTCAAGTGCGTCCGGGACCGGAAAGCCGGGGCCGGCTGCAATGGGCGACGGTCCGACGGTGCGCCACGGAGTCCGCTGTGAGCCATCGTCCCCGGTGACCGGTGCGCCGGCATTCCACGGTTCCCGCACACACGCGCGCCGCCCCGCATGGCTGAGCTGTATGCCCGCGACGGCGCCGGCATCCTCGACGACTCGAGCGACTCGCGCCCACCCCTCGACGAGATCGTCGCGGTAGAGTCCGGCGTCGCGGTGCGAGATGCGCCCGATCGGGTCGACCGCTGTCGCTTCGGCGATCACCAGCCCTGCACCACCAAGAGCGAACCTTCCCAAGTGGGCGATGTGGAAGTCGGTGACGGCGCCGTCGTCGCAGGAGTACATGCACATCGGGGAGACGCCGATACGGTTGGGCAGGGTGACGCCACGTAGCGTGAGCGGGGAGAACAGGGTCAACGGAACCCTCCTGAAGGGATCTGTGCGGGTCGACGTGCCAGGGACAGCGCCACGAGTGCGGTGAGTGCCGCCAGGGCCGCGCTGCCGAGCAGGGCGACCGTCAGCCCCGCATCGGAAAGATAATCACCACCGGGTGTGGACGGCATCGCGGTGAGCACGAGTGCGAAGGCGGCGCTGGTGAGGGCGCCGGAGAGGGCTCGACTCAGGGAATTGACACCGGTTGCGGCCGCCGCCTGCGCCGCAGGGGCGGCCGCGATGATGAGGGTGGGCATCGCGGCGAAGGCGAATGCGACGCCTGCACCCACGAGCAGTGAGCCCAGCAGAACAGCGATGAGAGTGCCGTGCACGAAGGAGCGAAGAAGGAATGCACACGCCATCACCGCACTTCCGAACACCAAGGTTGCCCGACCGCCCCACCGGTTGAGCGTGCGTCCCGCGGCCGGGGAGAGCAGGATCATCGCGAGTGCAGTCGGTGTAAGCACCAACCCAGCGACCGCGATGGGGATGCCGAGCCCCATCCCCTGCGCAACCGGACCGCGGGCCTCTTGCATCGTGAGCAGATAGTTCGAGTACATGCCGACCGAACCGAAGAAGGATGCGATGTTGATCTGAAGGATGGGGTTGCGCAGCGCCAGTCGCAGGTCGACGACCGGACTCGGATGACGCAACTCATATGGCACCCAGAGCGCCAGCGACACAGCCGACGTGATCCCCAGGGTGATAACGCGGGGGCTGGTGAGGCCCCACTGCAGCCCCTGCGAGATGACCAGGAGAAGACTGCTCAGGCAGACGGCGAGCAGCAATGTGCCGATGACGTCGAATGAGCGCCCGCCTGCGGTGGGACCTTCGGGGATGATCACACGGATCAGGATGAGGAACACCGTGCCGACAACGGCGGAGGACCAGAAGACGGCATAGAGTCCGCCCCAAGCGGTGAGGACTCCGGACAGGCCCAATCCCAGCGTGGAGCCGACTCCCATTGTGCCGCTCATCAGAGCGATCCCCATGTTCGCACGCGCGGGGCTCACCAGGGTGGACAGCAGGCTGATCCCGATCGGCAGGATCGCCATGGCGAACCCTTGCAGTGCACGACCCACGAGCATGAGCGGAAGCGTCGTTCCCAGCGGGCCGATGAGGGAGCCCACAACGAGTAGCGCGAGTGAGAGAAGCAGCATCCGGCGTCGGCCGTACATGTCCGCCATGCGCGCGATGATCGGGGTGCCGAGCGTGCTGGTGAGCAGGGTGATCGTGATCACCCACGAAGCATCGGCGGCCGAGACATGGAGCATCGCGGGAATCTCAGGCAGTGCGGGCACCATCAGGGTGAATTGGAGGGAGCTGAGCATGCCGGCCGCAGCGAGCACGGCAACGATGAGGCGCTCTCGGCCCACGTTGCCCGTCGTCTTCGGCATTCCTCACACCCAAACAAGCGCTCAATTGGTAATACTGTAGCGAAGACATCGAATATGACCAAGCGGTAGCTAGGGTGAGATCATGCACGACGACGTCCTGACGATGAGCAGAGCGCAGAGCGACGCCTGGCGCGCTGGGACGCTTGCCCGGCCGGAGGAGGTGGTCCCGGGAGTCTGGGCGTTCGCATCACCGATCCCGGGTGGTGCGCTGCCCTCCACGCTCACCTACGCTCTTGTGGGCCCGGACGGGGTTCATCTGATCGACCCCGGCTGGAACAGCGACGACAATGCAGCGGCGTTGCGGCGTTCGCTTGCACGCCTCGGCTCGTCGGTCGCGGACGTCGTCACGGTGGTCGCGACCCACCATCACCCCGACCACCTCGGAATCGCCGCCCGCCTGCGCGATGAGTCGGGAGCACGAATCGTCTTCTCGCATGCAGAGCGGCGTGTGCTGGCTCAGCAGACGGCGCCTGCCGCACATGACCGCGTGGACTATCGTCACCGGCTCAAGACATGGGGTGTGCCGCTGGCGGCGCGCGACAATCTGCTCGCAAACTTCGACCGTGCCTCACTCGTCGCCGATGTCGAACCCGATCTGGTCGTCGAGGACGGCGACGTGCTGGCATTCGGCGGTCGCCAACTGACCGTCTTGGCCACCCCAGGGCATACCGGTGGTCACGTCTGCCTCGTCGACGACGCC
Source organism: Microbacterium luticocti DSM 19459 (assembly GCF_000422405.1). GTDB lineage: Bacteria > Actinomycetota > Actinomycetes > Actinomycetales > Microbacteriaceae > Microbacterium > Microbacterium luticocti. Next base: position 272,799 of record NZ_AULS01000002.1, on the reverse strand, counting down.
GCTGGGCTCGTGTTCACCGGGGATCATGTGCTGCCGCAGATCTATTCCGGGGTGGGTATCGGCTCGTTACCGGGGACGGATCCGTTGACGGACCTGTTCGACTCGCTCGAGCGGCTCGCGGGTGTCGACGGTTACCAGGTATTGCCGGGACACGAATTCCGGTTCACCGGACTTCGCACGCGTCGGGCCCAGATCGTCGCACACCACCTGCGACGTACGCGCGAAGTCGCGCGCTTGAGGGGTGTGCTGGCGGATGCACCGGTCTGGGAATATGCGAGCAGAATGACGTGGACGGGTGGGTGGGCAGGACTCCATGGCTTCCACCTGCACTCGGCACTGGCGCAGACGGCCTTGCATCTGGAATTCGTACGCAGTGGGCGTGCGGAAAGATTCCTGGACGGTGCATCTTGAGCGTGGCGCGTACCGCGCGATGTCAGAGACGGCGGATGGTCCGGTGGTTGAGGAGCCACCCCTCTGCGGTCAGGGTGAAGTCGTCGTCGTACACACCGATGCTCACCAGCTGCGGAGTTGCGTCGACATGCCGGTAGTACCGGAAGATACTTCGGGCGTGCGCAGTCGGTCCCTCCACGTGCACGTCGATGCTCGAGACGTCATGAATCGTATGAGAGCCGGGACCCTGGATGCCGGCCTCGCGGCGTTCCTGCACCCCTGAGTGGATGGCAGCACGCCCGACGATCCGCTCAGTGCCCATGGGTAGGCCCGTGGCATCCGCCAGGTCCCATACCGCATCAACGGTGAAGCAGCCCGCATAGTCGACGGGATTTCCCTCGTCGGCGAGATGGGCGATGCGGGCGATGAGCATCGTGATCTCGACGCGGTCGGCGACGTCCCCGTTCATGTTCCCGCGCCCACAGGTGCGGAAACCGCCCAAGCGTCCAATCGCTCTCGCAAGCCCGCCGGGATGCGTACCGGGCGCTGATCGGGAGAGACGGTGACGACGATGTTGGCGGCGCGGGCGACGAGCACATCGTCATCGATGCGGAGCATGCGGAATTCGAACCGGAACGAGCTCGTGCCGACGCGTCCGAGTCGCAGCTCGATGCGGATCATGTCGAACAAGCGAGCCGCCGCAAGGTACTCGCATTCGGTCGCGCGCGAGACGGTCCACCATCCGAATCGCTCGATAAGTGTGTCCTGGCGCAAGCCCTGCAAATAGAGGAACTCCGACTGCAACGCCTCCATCTTGGGAAACCACGCGGCGTAGTAGAGGATGCCGGCGGGGTCGGTGTCGGCATAGCTGAGCCGGACCGTGTGACTGTGCAGGACCGGAGGGTCATCGCTCACTGCGTGACCGTCCAGCCTCCGTCGACGGGGAGGAAGACACCGTTCGTGTAGGCCGACAGCGGTGAGAGGAGGAAGAGCACGGCGTAGGCGATGTCGTCGGGTGAAGCGAGCCGGTGCAAGGGAATGCGTGCCAGCGCACGCTGGCCGATCTCGCTTTCAGTGAAGGAGGCGAGGCGAGGCGTGTCGGTCATGCCGGGCGCGACGCCGTTGCTGCGGAACTCGTGTGCGCGGTGTGCGGCCAGGTGGCGCACGTAGCCCATGAGCGCAGCCTTCGACGCCGAATACCAATCGCTTTCGGTTCCGATCCGGTTGCCCGCAACCGACGTCGTGACCACCATCGCAGATGCGGAGTCGGGTAGCTGGGTCGCCCACTGCTCGGTCATCGTGTGTGCGCTGGTGACGCAGATCTGCAGCGCACGATCGAAGGGAAGGGGGCTGCTCGAGGCGGGGCCAGCGTTGTTGTGCAGGAAGCGGATGGAACCGACCGCAGCGGCGGCATCGCTGAAACCGGCCGCCACAGCATCCGGGTCGCTGACGTCTGCCACCCAGGAGTGCACGCGGCCGCCTGCCGCACGGATCTGGTCGACAGTCTGTGCAAGGCCGTCCGGGTTGAGATCCCACGCGCTGACGGCCAGCCCCAACTCTGCTGCGCGCAGTGCCGTGGCACGGCCGATGCCGCTGCCGGCACCGGTCACCAGCAGCACATCACCCTGTGTGAATCCGAAGTTTGCGCTACTCATCATGATCCTCCTTGACCAAGCGTTTGGTCAGCATCGTAGCCCAGAATTCGGCGCCCGGAAGTCCTCGGGCCGACACGGTGGACAGACGGGCGCGTCGCCAGCGGTTGACATGGGTTGAAGATCCGGACTACTCTCAGCAACCAAACGCTTGCTTGATCCGCAGGCTGTGAGCCACAAGGAAGTGGGGCAGATCATGTTCGGTATCGTGAAAGGTGCGCTGACTCTCGGCGCCGTCGCGCTGAGTGCGCTTCTGCTGGCGGGGTGCGCAGCTCCCGACTCGGCAGGCGGCGCCAGCGCTCCGCCGGACGCCGTGGCACAGAAGGCCTCGGAAGCCATCAAGGCGGACCTGATCCGACCGACAAGCATCGGCGTCACCGCACCTCTTGAGGGGCCCGTACCCAAGGGCAAAGTCATCTACTGGATGCAGTGCGGCTCTCCGGCGTGCGCGGTTGTCGGTGGCGCAATCAAGGAAGCCACGGATGCGGTGGGCTGGGAACTGAAGGTCATCGATGCGGGCCTCACGCCGGAGAGCATCAAGGCGGCCTGGCAGCAGGCGGTGCTGGGTGACCCGGACGCAGTGCTCACCAGCGGCTTCAGCCGGGCCCTGTTCGAGGAGGAGCTCGCACAGCTTTCCGCGAGGAACGTCCCCGTTCTGAACATGACGACCGCCGAACCTCCGGAGAAGGGAATCACGGCGGCGCAGAAATGGGGACCAGACTTCACGGAACAGGGCGCCCGTCTCGCGAACTATGTTCTGAGTCGTGCTGGCAAGCACACGAATGCCGTTGCATTCTCGACGTCAGCGTTCCCGAATATCAAGATGGTTTCGGATAGTTTCTCCAAGACGATCAGTGAGAGCTGCCCCGAATGCCAGGTCGACATCGAGGACCTTCCCATCGACGCACTCGGCAATGATCTTTCCACACGTGTCGTCACTTACCTTCAGTCTCATCCTGATGTGAACTGGGTCTACATGGGGTATTCGGACATGATGATCGGCCTGCCTGCCGCGCTCGAGGCAGGGGGCATCGATGACTCGGTGGGTTTCGTGACCTTGGACACGTCACCCACGACCAGTGCGTACCTGTCGACGGGCAAGTATCTGCAGGCGGTGGACACGTCACCAACTTGGGAGGCGGCATTCCGACAGGTTGACTTCTTGCTTCGATACTTCAACGGCGAAGATACCGAGCCATCCACCGCGCACACCCTTCCGGTGTGGATCGTCACGAAGGACACCCTTCCGTCCACCACAGAAGACTTCCCCCTCGTCGTCGACTACGCGAAGCAGTATGAGGAGCTCTGGGGAGTAACCCCGTGATCGCTCCAGTATTGTCGCTGCGGGAGATCTCGAAATCGTTTGGACTGCAACGTGCGCTGATCGGTGTCAATCTTGATCTTGCGCCGGGCCGAATCCACGCACTCGTGGGTGAAAATGGGTCTGGGAAGTCCACACTCATCAAGGTTCTCTCTGGGTACCATCGGCCGACCCCGGGCGGTTCGATGGAGGTCGAGGGGAAGACTGTTCCGCTTGGCTCCCCGACGGAGTCGCGCCGACATGGTCTCCGGTTCGTACATCAGAACCTCGGCCTGGTAGAAGAGTTTTCCGTCTTAGAGAACTTCGGCCTGACAGATGGCTTTCCAACTCGGCGTGGTGTCATAGACTGGGGCGGACTCCGTCTCAGCGCGACCACTTTGCTGAAGAAGCTTGACATCAAGCTCAACTTGAATCGACATGTCTCCGAGCTGACCGCGGTGGAGCGATCTTCGATTGCAATCGCCCGGGCGTTAGGCGCTTCAGGAGACGGTACAGCGAGGGTGCTGGTTCTCGATGAACCGACCGCCGCGCTGCCGGTCGATGACGTGGAGCGGCTGCACGGCCTCGTACGGGGCGTTGCAGGTCAGGGTGTTGCCGTCCTGTATGTCTCGCACCGGTTGGATGAGGTGCTCGAACTCTCTGACCACGTGACAGCACTTCGAGATGGGCGAGTCGTGGCGAGCGTCACCGCAACAGGGCTGGACAGGGAGAAACTGGTGCGCCTGATCGTCGGTTCCGACGTGAAGAACGAGCCGCACGCACCGCCGCAGCCCGTAGCCGCGCACCGGGAACGCACTCGGATTCAAGCTTCGCGTGTGTCAGCAGGCACCATCTCGGGCATCTCTCTCGAGGTCGGCCCCGGAGAGATCGTCGGGATCGCCGGGCTCGACGGATCGGGGCGCGAGTCGATCGCACGGACTTTATGCGGCGCGTCCGGACAGGTCGGCGAGTTGAGAATTGATGGCGAGCGAGTCTTCATGAAGAGTCCGCGCGATGCAGCGCGAGCCGGAGTCGCACTTGTACTCGCCAATCGCGATCTTGGCGCTGCCGTTGGCCAGTTCTCGGTGGGTGAGAACATCTCCCATGTTCTCTACGCATCGACACACAGCCTGTCGGCGCATCACCGCGGGGAGTATGAGCGTGCTCGCGACTGGATCGATCGACTGAGTATTCGACCGCGAAGGGAAGGCGTCGCATACGCTGCGCTGTCCGGTGGAAACAAACAAAAGGTGATCTTCGCCAAGTGGCTCGCAATTAAGCCAAAGGTACTCGTCTTGGATGACCCCACGAGCGGAGTCGATGTCGGCGCCAGAGGCTTGATGTACGCACAGACAAGGGCGGCAGCTGCCGACGGGATCTCGGTGATCATTGCCTCTTCGGACACGGAGGACTTGGTGCGGATGTGCTCCCGAGTCTTGGTTCTGGTCGACGGGCAGGTGGCGTGCGAGCTCAATGGAAGCGATGTGACCGAGGAGAAGCTGGCATACGCCATGTCTTCAGGCCGCACGAATAGTGGTATGGAGCAAGACCATGTTTGAACACGATGCCGAAGTGCCGTCGGTGTGGCGGTTTATGTCGCCTCGGTTGATCGGTGCGGTCTACATCTGGATCCTCTTGATCATTGCTTTCTCGTTATGGATGCCCGCACTCTTCCTCAGGGCGTCGACACCGCAGACCATTCTCAATCAGAGCACCGTCACAGCGATCGTTGCCATGAGCGTCATCCTTCCGCTCGCGGTTGGCGTGTTCGATCTCTCCATCGGGGCCGTTGTTGGCCTATCTGCCGTAGTCAGTGCCTGGCTTCTCGGAAACACGGACCTGCCTGTCGGGTTGGTGATCCTCATCACGCTGTTCGCCGGCGCAGCACTCGGCGCGGTAAATGCATTCATCGTGCTGGGGATGAAGATCGACTCATTCATTGGCACACTCGCCACAGGCTCGATATTTGCGGCGTTGACCGTTGCCATTTCCGATAATAAGATCATGACGAGCGGGATCACCGGAGCGTTCAGCCAATTGTCTACCGCTCGCATCTTTGGCCTGCAGCTTCCCGTACTGTACATGCTTGTACTCATGGTGATGCTCGGCATCTTCCTCGAGAAAATGCGAGTTGGCCGGTTGATGTACGGTGTCGGATTCAACGCTGAGGCTTCGCGGCTGGCGGGTGTGAACGTCACTGCGCTCCGAGCGTCTGCTTTGATAGCCTCATCTCTGATTGGTGCGTTTGCGGGGTTGGTACTCCTTGGGCGAATCCAAGCGGCCGACCCCATGGGCGGTGCCTCCTACATGATTCCCGCCTATTCGGCAGCGTTTCTGGGCGCAACCCAGTTCCGCCGAGGCCGGTTCAACCCGTGGGGCACGGTGGTAGCCGTACTGCTGCTACAGACGGGCTCGTATGGGCTGTTGTTGTCCGGGATCGGTCAGTGGGCGCCCCAGGTCTTCCAAGGAGTCGTGCTGATCGCCGCTGTTGGGGTCACTGTCACTCAACGGCGTGTCTCAACGACGAAGCGGCACCGACCGAGAGGCGGCGATGAGGACCGCAGAGATCGCGGCGCTGTTGCTCACGCCCCGTCACCAGGAGAACGTTCATCCCATACAGAGAAGGAGGCTGTGAAGTGACGCACACAATCGTCGACAGACTGACATTCCCCGAGGGCCCTCGATGGCACGCGGGCGTCCTGTACTTCTCGGACATGCACGCCGGGGAGATCTGTGCGTGGAGCGAGTCTCAAGGACTTCGAACGCTCGCACAAATCCCCGGTCGGCCTTCAGGGATTGGGTTCCTTTCCGATGACGTACTACTTGTGACGTCTCAGGAGGACCGTTGCGTTTACCGGGTCCCGCTGGTGGGGTGTGAGACTGCTCCTGTAGTTCATGCCGATGTTTCGAGCATCGCCACGTGGCACCTCAACGACATGATCACCGATCGCGCAGGTCGGGCGTATGTGGGGAACTATGGCGACGGCGCGCCCCCGGGGGAGCCGATCAAGCCCGCGACACTGGCACTTGTCCAGCCGAGCGGTGAGGTGACTGCCGCCGCCGATGACCTCTACTTCCCCAACGGAATGGTGTTTCGGCGGGGAGGCGCCGAGCTGGTCGTCGCAGAGACACGGTCGACTCCAGGAAGGCTGACAGTCTTCGACGTCGGGCCGGACGGGTCACTCTCGCATCGACGGACACTGACAGAGTTTGACTCGGAGTGGCCGGATGGGCTTGCGATCGATGCACTGGATGGGATCTGGGTTGCCTCGCCATTCTCGGGAGAGGTGATCCGAGTCGACGCCGATGGTCGGGTGACGGACCGTATCGCCATCGCGAACCCCTATGCTGTCGCGCTCGGGGGCGTTGATGGCCGCGATCTCTTCGTCTGCACCTCGGAGAGTTGGGAGCCTGAACGGGCCGTTGTCGAACGCAGCGGGGCAATCCATGTCCTTCGTGTGGAGGTTCCTGCGGAAGGCTGAGTGGTCGGCTGGCGGTCGAGGGGTCAGACCGCGTGTACATCGGGAACTCTCCACCGAATGCCGCCTGTGGTGGGTGGGCCCGCTCGAGGAGGGGTCCTGGTCGATGGGCGGTCAGACGCCGAATCCACCATCCACATCGAGCTTCTGCCCGGTGATGAAGCCAGCAGCCGGAGAAGCGAGAAAGACGGTTGCCGCGGCGACATCTTCGGCGTGGCCGAACCGCCGAAGCGGGATATTGCGCATGGCCACATCCAGGGCCTGATCGTCGAGATCGCCGGAGTCCATCAGCCTCTCGGACATTCCGTCCCAGAGCATGCCTGGTCCGACGCAGTTGACACGCACCCCGTAGCGCCCCTCTTCGGCGGCGAGGGCACGCGACAACGCTTCGACCCCACCCTTGGGCGCGGCGGACAGACCGTCTCTCACCGGGTATCGACGGGTCGCGGCGCTCGTGATCACGGTCAGCGATCCCGATGACGCGCGCAGGGCAGGGATCACCGCGTGGGCAACATTGAAAAAGCCGGTCAAGTCAGCGTCGACCTGGGCGGCGAACTGTGCTGGTGGGACTCGGGAGAGGTGGATCATCGGCACGTGGGGGCCGACGGCATGGACCACCGTGTGGATGGATTGCTCCTGAGCGGTGACTTCCGCCACGAGGTTGCTCACCGCGTCTGCATCCTGCACGTCGAGCTGCCGGGCGCTGACAGTCTCGCCGCACTTTCGGAGCAGATCATCGGGGACGGATGACCGAAAGGTGAGCGTGACGCGGGCTCCGGCCGCCGTCAGTCGCCTGACGATGGCGGCGCCGATGCCGCCCGAGCCACCGACGACGAGAGCGGTGCCGGGAAGTCCGATAAACCCGTCCCGCGGGCCAGCAGCATCCATGGCCGGGACGCTAGCATCGCTTCACCCGACCAAGCAAACGCTCAGTCACAGTTTGGTTGTCTCGCGCGCGTCAGTGTGGTTTACTTGAGCAAGCGTTTGGTCGCTTGCACTCAAAGAGGAGAAGGGTAGGCAGATGCGTTTCAGCAAAATCACAGCCGCCGCCGCCGGTGTCGTCGTCGCTGGACTTGCACTGTCCGGCTGCGCCGGTGGAGGAAGTGAGCCGGGCGGCGCTTCGGGCGATTCCGGTCCGATCAAGGTCGTCGTGCTCGGAGGGATCGGTGCCGAGGGGGTGCTCGCCAACAACGCGACCACCTCCGTCACGGCAGCCAAGGCCTCTGTCGCCGCAGTCAATGCCGCCGGCGGCATCCTGGGGCGTCAGGTGGAGATCTCGGTCATCGACGACACCGCGGACCCGACCGTGGCCGTCACGAAGCTTCGCGAGATGATCGCCGGCGGCGAGAAGCCGGCAGTAGTGATGAACTCGGGTCCATCCACCGTCGCGGATGCCACGATCCCCATCCTTACGCAGAACAAGATCCTCTCGTTCAACATCGGTCCCACGGCTACGTCCGGAGATCCTTCGAAGAACCCGTACAACTTCGACCTGTCTCCCTCCGTCAACGACTACATGGGTTCGTTCGCCGCAACGTTGAAGGACCGGGGCTACGAGAAGGTCGCCATCCTGCATGGGTCGAGCGCGTACGGCGAGCAGTTCGGTGAGCTGGGCGCGAAGACTCTGACCTCCGCAGGATTCACGATCACAGGCAACGAGGGCTACGACAACGCCGCGTTGGACATGACTGCGCAGATCTCCGCACTGAAGTCCGGGAACCCGGATGTAGTCGTGCTGGATGCGTATGGTGCCCCACTCGGGTACGTTCTGCAGGGCTTCGAGAAGCTGGGCTGGGACGTGCCGATCATGGGCAACAACTCCGTCTCGGCCACCGGCCTGATCGCCACCGCCCCGCCGGACGGCGTGCTGGGAACGGATCAGGTCAAGAACCTCACGATGCAGGTGTTCTCGAGCACCAAGTACAGTGCGGACGATGCCGCCGTCAACGATGCGGTCAAGCGGATGGTGGAGGCTGGGGACATCAAGTCGTCGCTGATCCTCGCTTACAACTACGATTCGATGCTCCTCATCAAGGCTGCGGCTGAGAAGGCGAAGTCGCTCAATGCAGAGTCTCTGTCCACGGCACTCGTCGACCCGGCTGTCCAGGCAGATGCCAAGACAGTGATCCTGTCGAAGTACAACTTCACCACGGAATCTCACACCCCGCAGGCGGCACCGGATGAGTTCCTCTTCATCTCGCCCGGCCCGTTGAAGAACGGACAATTCCAGTAACGGAACAGCATGTGGTGGTGGCCTCGGTCGATGTGACGGCCGGGGCCGCCCCTGCAGTGGCTCTCTTGCAAAGGCGCTCATCTCATGACGATCATCTGGTCCGGTCTTGCGCTGGGTGCGGTGTACGCGCTCGTCGCCATCGGATACAACATCGTCTTCCTCTCGCAGAAGACGTTCAACTTCGCACAAGCGGCGCTCATGATGGTGGGCGCGTTCCTCGCCTACATCGGTATCTCGGTGTGGGGACTGCCCTGGTGGCTCGTGGCGATCGGCGCCGGCATCATCGTGGGCGGCGTGGCCGCACTTGAAGAGCGCATCGCCGTGCGGCCGGTGAAGGATTCCCACAACCTCCTGGTGACGACACTCGGCGCATCCATCATCATCGAAGGCATCGCGCAGGTGATCTGGGGCGGTGAGCCCCGCCGGGTGCCGTTCTTCTTCGGTGACCAGGTCCTCACTCTCCTCGGTGGTCGCGTGTACCCCGTCGAACTGTCGCTGATCGTCCTCGTGCTCCTGCTCGTGGTCATCCTCACCCAGTACCTCAAGCGCAGCATTACCGGAATCGCGCTTCTCGGCATGAGTGAGGACCGCGAAGCCGCCCAGCTGCGGGGTGTGAACGTGCGACGCTTCGCACTCATCGCGTTCATCTTCACCGGCGTTCTGGCGGGTCTGCTCGGTGTCTTCGTCGGCCCCAAGACGTATGCAGTCGCCACCCTCGGCGCGTCGCTGGCGATCAAAGGGTTCGTCGTGCTCGCGATCGGCGGTTTCGGATCCATGTGGGGAACCATTGCCGGCGGTCTGATCGTCGGGCTCGTCGAGGCACTCGCCAGTCGCTACATCGGCTCGGACTACGCCAACCTCAGCGTCTTCGTCATCCTCATCGCCATTCTCATGATCAAGCCCACTGGCCTGCTCACCCGTCGCACTGAAAGGACCGTGTAGCCATGGCCACATTCTGGGTGCGTCTGCGCCGCATCCCCGGCTGGATCTGGCCGCTCGCGGTGGGCGTCGTGCTGATCACCCTGCCGTTCGTCGGGTTGAACTACACGGTGACCCGCCAGATCGAACTCTCGCTGCTGCTCGCTCTCATCGTCGGCGGAATGAACCTTTCGTTCGGGTACGCTGGGGAGCTCGCACTCGGTCAAGTCGCGATGTACGCGGCCGGCGCATACACAGCCGGTCTCATCAGCAAGGCTGGGGTGACCGAGCTCTGGCTGCAACTGATCGCCGGAGCACTCGCGGCGCTCGCGGTCGGGCTGATCTCCGGCGTCCCCGGGCTACGCCTGGGTGGCTGGTCGCTCGCGATGACATCATTTTTCCTCATCCTGCTCGTACCCGATGTGCTCTCCATGTTCAAGGGGATCACCGGGGGACGCAATGGAATGTCTGGAATTGCGTCACCGACCTTCTTTGGCGAGATGATCGACACACGCAGCTACTATGTGGCCATCGTTCTCGTCGCGATCCTCTGGTTCGCGGTGATGCGTAACCTTGTGGTATCGCGCCACGGAACCGCGTTGCGAGTTCTCAAACAGAGCCCGGTGCTGGCCTCGTCGATGGGTATCTCGGTCTTCCGCACGAAGCTCATTGCGTACGCGCTCGGTGCCCTCCCGGCAGGCCTGGCGGGGGTGCTGTTCGCCAACCTGGATATGTTCATCTCCCCGGAGGCGTTCTCGTTCTCGTTTGCGATGACGGTGCTGGCCGCATCCATCTTCGGCGGCTCCGCAAGCATCTACGGCGCCCTCATCGGTGCCGCCGTCCTGCAGTTCGGAATGAACCAGTCGACGAACTTCCAGCAGTACGGGCTCATCATCTCCGGCGCGTTCCTTCTGCTCGGAGGCGTGCTGTTCACCGGTGGTGTGTCCGGTCTGGTGCGCAGGGGCATCCGTCGCCTCGATCGTGCCGCGCACGTGCGGCTGGGCCAGACGACCGAAACGGGCCAGACAGGAGAGCTCGGGCCGATGCCGGGTGCTCGCACCGAGATCGCCGGCGTGTCGAAGGCATTCGGCGGTAACCAAGCGCTCTCGGACGTCGACGTGGTGGCCGAGCCTGGCGCTGTGACCGCCATCATCGGTCCCAACGGATCGGGCAAGACAACGTTGCTCAACATGGTGTCGGGCTTCTATAGGGCGGACGCCGGAACCATCAGCCTCGACGGCGAGCAGATCCAGGGGCGCGCCTCGTACCGAGTCGCCCGTGCAGGAGTCTCGCGCACGTTCCAGACTCCGAACATCCCCGAGAAGCTCACTGTTCTGGAGGTCGTCGAGTCGGGGCGCTACGCGGCCGATCGCGCCAGCGTCCTCTCGGCGGTGCTGCGTCTGCCTCGCTTCCGCCGGGTGCGGCGCAGCGACCGTGAGCAGGCACTGCAGGCGCTCGTGCTTGTGGGTCTGAGCGCCCACAGCGACGAGTTCGCCGATGCCCTGCCGCTGGGCAATCGCAGGCTGCTCGAGGTGGCGCGCAGTCTCGCTTCGTCGCCGAAGGTCCTCCTTCTGGATGAGGTCGCGTCTGGACTGGACGAGGATGAACTGGACGTCCTCGAAGCTCTGATCAGGCGGCTGCGGGATGCCGGAATGACAGTCGTGCTCGTCGAGCACAACTTCCAGCTGGTGCTGCGGCTCGCCGATGACATCTATGTCCTCGCACAGGGCAAGGTCATGGCTCATGGGACCCCGGCGCAGATCGAACGTGACCCCCAGGTGCTCGAGGAGTACCTCGGGGCCGCGGTGGACACCGACATCATTGGAGGCGACGATGGCCGCTGACATCTTGCTCGAAGTCGAGCACCTCGCGACCGGCTATGGTGACCTGAAGGTCGTCCGCGATGTTTCGCTGACCGTCCGGAACGGGGAGATCACGGTCTTGCTCGGCCGCAACGGTGCCGGCAAGACCACGACCCTGCGCGCCATTTCGGGTCTGAACCGCGCGACGTCCGGTGCTCTCCGGTACCGGGGGCGTCCGCTCGACGCCCCCGTCCACAAGAGGGTCGCTCAGGGCATCTCGTATGTGCAAGAGGGAAAGCGTGTCTTTCACGAGTTGACAGTCGAGCAGAACCTCCTGCTCGGAGGCTTCTCGACCGGGCAGCGCCGGCACGCACTCGCCGGCGCGCTCGACGAAATCTACGCGCTGTTCCCCATCCTGAAGCAGAAGCGGGCGCTGGCAGCGGCCAGCATGTCCGGCGGTCAACAGCAGATGCTCGCGATCGGGCAGGCGCTCATGGCCCGGCCGAAGCTGCTGATCCTCGATGAACCCAGCCAGGGGCTTGCGCCGGTCATCGTGAAAGAGGTGATGGAACAGATCCACGCACTCAAGAGCACGGGCCTGGGCATCCTCCTGATCGAGCAGGGAGTGAACGAGTCTGTTGCCATCGCAGACCAGGTCACCATCATCGAGATGGGGCGAACCGTGCTCTCGGGACCGTCCAGCGAGGTCACGGCCGAACAGATCCAGCAGGCCTACTTCGGCAGTGCCGTGGGCTGATGCGCGGCATGGTTCGGTCGCGCGTCGAACCTCAGGCGTGATCCGGCATGTTGGTCCAGCCGCGGCCGTGGGCCTTGCGATACCAGCCCGATGCGGCAAGAGTGCCGCCATCGACCGGAATGGTCTGCCCGGTGACGAAGCGTGCGGCGTCGGAGGCGAGGAAGGCGACCACGTCGGCGTAGTCGTCCGGCTCGCCGAAGCGGCCGAGCGGGACCCACGACTTGATGAGCTCGGGGTCGCGACCGGCGAGCATCAGCTCGGCGGGAGTCTGCGGGGTGTCGGCGAGGTCGGGTGCGATCGCGTTCACGCGGATGCCGAACCCTGCCACTTCGACCGCCAGGCTCTTTGTGAACGCAGACACCGCAGCGTTGTAACCCGAGTACACGGCATTCCCTGGAATGCCTCGGAATGCCTCGACTGTAGACACGTTCACGATGGCTCCCGAGCCGCGTTCGATCATTCCGGGCAGCAGCAGGTGCGTCACGGTCAGCACGTGCCAGTAGTTGAGCTTGTGCAGGCGCTCCCACTGCTCGGGCGGGCTCTTGAAGAACACCGCCTTTGCCGGTCGGAAGTCGCCAACGTTGTTCACCAACACGTCGACGCGCCCATCTGCATGCTCGTCCACGGCCGCCCCCAGCGCGCTGACAGTCTCGTCGTCCGTGATGTCGCCTATGACCACGATGCAGGCGCCGCCGGCCGCGACGATCTCCGCCCGTGCCGTCGCAGCGCCGACCTCGTCGATGTCCACGAGCACCACCAGCGCGCCTTCGGCGCCGAAACGCCGACTCACTGCGCCGCCGATACCGAGTGCTCCACCTGTGACCACCACGTGTCGCCGGATGGGGGAGGATGCCACTACGTCGTTCATGCAACAAAACTAGCATTTGTTTGGTAATGTGGCCAAGGGCCCTCGCCCGGCGACGGTGCCGCGTCAGTACACAAGGGAGAAACCCGTGACCATCCTCATCGATCTGTCCGGCAAGGTGGTGGCCATCACCGGTGGTGGCCGTGGCGTCGGGCGAGGCATCGTCACCCGATTCCTGGCATCCGGCGCAGACGTCGAGTTCTGTGGGCGTACCGAACCGGACACCCTGCCCGAGGCGGACGGGCGGCGCGCCCGCTTCACCGCCGTGGATGTCCGCGACCCGGAGCAGGTGGACGCATGGATGTCGCAGCTGCGCGCCCGCCACGGAGGGCTGGACGTGCTGGTCAACAATGCCGGCGGCTCGCCCTTCGGCCGGTTCGAAGCCGGGTCGCCCGGTTACCTGCGCGCGATCACCGAGCTCAATTTCCTCTCGGCCGCATTCACGGCACGTGCGGCGTGGTCACTCCTGCGGGAACGTCGAGGGAGCGTGATCAACATCACCTCCATCAGCGCCCGGCGTCCGAGCCCCGGCACCGCCGTCTACGGGGCGGCAAAGGCCGCTCTCGAGAGCCTCACCCACAGCCTGGGCGCGGAATGGGCCCCCGAGGTCCGCGTGAACGCCGTGCGTTGCGGGCTCGTCGCCACCGACGGCGCCGATGAGCACTATGGCAGCCCCGAGCAGCATGCACGTGTCGCCGGCACCATTCCGCGGGGGCGCCTGGCCACGCCGGAGGAGGTCGGTGACGTTTGCGTCTTTCTGGCCTCGCCACTGGCCGCGCACGTCACCGGCGGTGTTGTGCCGGTGGACGGCGGTGGTGAATGGCCCGCCTTCTTGTCACACACACCCAATGCAGATGTCTTTCCGGGCGACCAGCCCCGTACCTAGAGGAGTTCTCCATGGCCGAAGCCGTCATCGTCTCTGCGGTCCGCTCACCCATCGGGCGGGCATACAAGGGCAGTCTGCGTGAGCTGCGTGCCGACGATCTGGCGACGCAGATCGTGCAGGCGGCGTTGGATGCCGTGCCCGAGCTCGATCCGCATACGATCGACGACCTTCTCATGGGATGCGCGCAACCCGCCGGCGAGCAGGGATACAACATCGGACGGATCGTCGCGATGCAACTCGGACTGGATGATGTTCCCGGTACCACGGTGAATCGCTATTGCTCATCCTCTCTGCAGAGCGCGCGGATGGCGTTCCACGCGATCAAAGCGGGTGAGGGCGATGTGTTCATCGCCGCAGGTGTCGAGGCCGTCTCTCGATTCGGCGCAGGCAAAGCCGATGGCGGGGATGGGACACAGAACCCGCGCTTCGAGGCAGCGACGGAACGTACGCGGACCCAGGCAGAGAACGCCGACCACGTCTGGACCGACCCCCGCGGGGCCGACGAGCTGCCCGACATCTACATCGCGATGGGTGACACCGCCGAGAACGTCGCGACATTCCGTGGTGTCTCCCGGCGCGCCCAGGACGAGTGGGCGGTGCGCAGCCAGCAGCGGGCAGAGGCCGCCGCCGCACGCGGCTTCTGGGAGCGGGACATCACGCCCGTCAGGTTGCCGGATGGCACCGAGGTGTGCGCGGACGACGGTCCACGAAAAGGGGTGACGCTCGAGAGCGTGAGCGCGCTGCAACCGGTGTTCCGGCCGCACGGGACGGTCACGGCTGCCAACTGTTGTCCGCTCAACGACGGTGCGGCTGCCCTCGTGGTAATGAGCGAGGTCCGTGCGGCCGAACTCGGGTTGACCCCACTCGCCCGCATCGTCGCGACCGGGGTCTCGGCGCTCAGTCCTGAGATCATGGGACTTGGTCCGGTGCAGGCCGTCCAGCGCGCCCTCGACAACGCCGGGCTCGCCATTCGTGACATCGATCTCCTCGAGATCAATGAGGCCTTTGCAGCTCAGGTTCTGCCCTCGATCGATGACATCGGCATCGACCCGGAACGGGTCAACGTCAACGGTGGAGCCATCGCCCTCGGGCACCCCTTCGGGATGACCGGGGCACGCATCGCCACGACCGCGATCCACGCGCTGCAGGAGCGGGACGAGCAGTTCGCCGTGGAAACGATGTGTGTGGCGGGCGGACAGGGGATGGCGATGATCCTCGAGCGGCTGAGTTGATCGGTCGCTGAACGGATCGGCCCGGCGCGCTGTGCGTGCCGGGCCGACGTGCGTGACGGGTCAAGACTCGTCGCGAAGCTCCCGCTTCAGGATCTTGCCCGTCGCATTGCGGGGAAAGTCGTCGACGAACACGAACTCGCGCGGCACTTTGAAGTTCGCCAGCCGCTCCCGGCAGAACTCAGCGAGCTCTTGCGCACTCGGCTTTTGCGCATCGGTGAGCAGCTTGACATAGGCGCGGCCCACTGTGCCCAGCCGGTCGTCCGGGATCCCGAGCACCGCCGACTCGTTGACTGCGGGATGTCCCCGGAGCACGTGTTCGACCTCCGCCGGGTAGACATTGAAACCACCGACGATGAACATGTCTTTGATGCGGTCCGTGATCTTCAGGCAACCGTGTTCGTCGAGGCTACCCACATCCCCGGTGTGGAACCAGCCCTCCCCATCGAATGCCGCAGCCGTGGCAGCGGCATCCTCGAAGTAGCCCGTGAACACGATGTCACCGCGCAGCAGGATCTCACCCGGTTGATCGGTCGGCGTGTCACGGCCGTGCTCGTCGACCACGCGGATCTCGAGACCGGGAACCGCCGGGCCTGTCGTCTGGGACGCGTGATCGAGCGACTCGCCGTGCCGTGAGAATGTCGCAACAAGGCACTCCGTGAGTCCATACGCCTGCGCCACGCGGTCGAATCCGAGAACATCGACCATGTCGTGGAACAGTGTAGGCGGAGCCGTGGTCGCCCCGGCCACAGCGAACCGCAACGACGACAGATCATAATCACGCCTGCGGGGGTGGTCGAGCAATGTGGTGAAGATCGTCGGGACTCCGGGGAGCACCGAGATCCGTTCGGCTTCGACGAGCTGCATGAGCGCCTCGGGCTCGAACACCGAGATCGGGATGATCGTGCAGCCGGCGATCAGCGATGAGAGCAGCCCGGCTTTGTACCCGAATCCATGGAACATCGGGTTCACGATCCCGTACACATCGTCGCGGGTCAGCTCCGCACCCTCCGACCATGAGCGGGCGATCGACAAGCTCTGCCGGTGCAACGCGATGACGCCTTTGGGGGCTCCGGTGGTCCCCGACGTGAACAACATGTCGATCATGTCGTCGCGGGTGACTGCCTCCATCCGCGCCTCAAGCGCGTCATCACCGACTGCACGTCCTCTGGCCAGGAACTCACCCCACGAGGCCGTGCCCGGTCCGTGGGAGCCGTCGAGGCTGACCGCCAGGCGCAACGCCGGCAGCCCCGGCGCGGGTTGCCCGTCTGCGGGGGATGGGACCCCGTCCCCGCCGACCAGGGACTGGCCGCCACGACGCAGCATCTGTACGAAGCCCTTCGCCAGGAAGGCATCGTCGAGCACGATGACCCGGGCACGCGAGCGTGACAGGATGTATGCGGCCTCGTGGCCTGTGTAGCGGGTGTTCAACGGGACGACCGCTGCTCCGATCGCTTGTGCTCCGAGCATCGCAAGGATGAACTCGTGGCGATTCGGCAGCCAGACGGCGACGCGGTCGCCGTGGCCGACGCCCGCGGCGATGAACGCGCGGCCGACATCACGTACGCGTTCGTAAAGCCCTGCGTACGATATCCGCACACCGTGGTCGATGACCGCAGCGTGCTCACCCAGAGATGCCTGCTCGCGCAGGAGGGCGGGTACGGTTTCAGCGTGCGAGAGGGGCATCGTCGGGATCCTTTCGCGGGATTTGGGAATGCGGGCGGGTCATCGGGTGTGCTAATTGTTGACTGCGTAACATGAACAAGCAAATGCTTGGCGAAATCGCCGAGCGCCGAAGGGGGAAGGACGCCGATGCCACGCACGACGCGGACGAAGACGGAGCAGAGTTCCGAGCGAAGGGATCAGATCTTGGCGATCGCCGCGCACCTGATCGCCCGACGGGGATACTCGTCCACCACCGTCCGCGACATCGCCGACGAGGCAGGCATCCTCTCCGGCAGTCTCTACCATCACTTCTCGTCCAAAGAAGCGATCCTCGAAGAGATCCTGCGGTCGTTCCTGAGCGGTCTGCTGGCGAAGTTCGAAGAGATCGCGGACTCGGACGCTGGCCCGCGTGAGGTGCTCGACAAGCTCATCGAGCATGCGTTCGTGGCCATCGAGCAACAGCACGACGCCGTCGCCCTCTACCAGAACGAGTCCGCGTTCCTCGCGACCCAGAAGGGCTTCGAGTTCCTCGAGAAAGACAGCATGCGTATCGAGAAGCTCTGGCTGGCGCAGCTGCGGGACGGTCAGGAACGCGGTGAGCTCCGGGACTCGTTCGACGCCTTCGTCGCGTACCGGTTCATCCGTGACGCAGTATGGTCCACTGTGCGGTGGTATCGGCCGGGAAGAGGGCACACGGCAGCCAGCCTTGCCGAGAACTTCCTCGATCTGCTGCACAACGGAATCCTTGCCGAGTAGGGTCAGCCCGCGACCTCGCGCGATCGCAAGCCCTGGGGGTCCAGGACCTCGCGGATGAGCGTGAGTTCGTCGGCGTTGGGGGTGCGCGTGGGGGGTACATCATCGACGTCGACGGGGAACCCGGTGTTGTCGACAACCTGCTGCGGGTCGACGCCCGGGTGGACCGACTTGACCCGTAGGAGTCCCTCGTCATCGAAGTCGAAGACGGCCAGATCGGTGATCACCACACCAAGATGATGGAAACGCAACGTGGAGCCCGCACGGCGGGCGCGGTCATTTCCGACGCCCGAGACCATGTCGACCGCGGGAACGAACACCCGTGGGCTGTGGCGGGATACCCAGTAGTCGACGCGGTGGTTGGCGGTGTTGCCCGGTGCCCCGCGCACACCGATGAGCTGACGAGTCGGCTTGCGCCAGTCGCCGATGAGCGAGATGTTCTGGTTGCCGTACCGGTCGATCTGGCTGGCGCCCATCATGCTTTGGCGTCGCCCGGACGAGAGGATGTCGAAGATCCGGCGAAAGGGCACCCAGCCCTCGACCACACCGCCCGCTGATGCCGGCGCGCCGACCGGGGCGGGAATGCTCATCAGGAATGCCTCGCCGTCGGTGAGAACGATGTCGGGCGCGAACGTCGCCTTCGCAAGGCGGGCGCCGAGGCCAGGGATGATGCCCACCGCATGGGCGAGTATTTCGCCCGCATTGCGATACGTGTCGGCGCACGCGGCGATGCAGACCTCTGCAGTGGTGACTTCGGCAGTCATGACTCTCCCTGGTCGGTGTGGAATCCGGCCACCGCGTCGTGGTAACCGGCTTCATCGGTGCTGAGGAATCGCTCGACGAACGCGGCCCAGGCCTTGGGATCCTTGGCGGACTGCGCGTAGTGGCGCTGGAACATCTCGTCACGCAGATAGTCCGGCTCGCACGTCGTGAAGTGTGCTCCTCGTGGTGTTTCGACCACGCCGGACACGTACATGCGCGGGAGCAGAAGCGTGTGGAAGGTCCCTTCCTCGAGCAGCTGTGAAGTCGGCACGATCTTCTCTGCAGAGACGATCGTGCGCGTGGCGGCCATCGCGAACAGGTCGTCGAAGTAGGGATCAGGTCCGAGGAACTGTCCGTTGCCCGCGGCATCCGCACGGTTCATGTGCACGAACGCGACATCCAGGGGAAGGGCGGGCATCGCCGCGTATTCGTCATCCGAGTAGGGCGATCGCACCGTCTTGAGGTGGGGGTTGGCAGCGAGCACATCCGAGCCGATGCCGGCGCGGATCGGCAGGAAATCCAGACGTCCCGCGGCGGCTCGCAGCCCCGACACGAACATCCCTTCGTCGTACTCTTCGACCTCGAGCCCGCCCCGCTGTCGGACGGCGGTGAACAGAGGGTCGAGGGGAATGCTGTCGAGCGACACGAAGCCGTAGATCAACTTTCGGATCCGTCCCGCGTGCGCGAGAAGTCCGACATCCGGTCCGCCGAAGGCGACGACTGTGAGGTCTGTGACGTCGCTACGCAGCAGGGCGCGCACAAGCGACATGGGCTTGCGTCGTGAACCCCAGCCGCCGATCCCGATGGTCATGCCACTCTCGACTGTGGCGACGGCTTCCTCGATGGTCATGAGTTTGTCGGGCACTCCTGCTCCTCGCACGCATCATCGCGCAAACCTAGCGCTTGTTTGGTAACCAGCGTAGCATGGCACTTGCGACGTAGAGGAGGACGGATCATGAGCGCACCACATACGATCGTCACCGGAGGCGCGAGCGGTATCGGTGCCGCCACCGTCGAGAAGCTGCGCGGCCGCGGTCACGCGGTCACGATCTTCGATCTGACGCCGTCGGCGGATCCCGATTCCGAAGCCGTCGACGTGACGGACGAGGACGCCGTCTCGGCCGCGTTCGATCGCGCCGCCGCACGCCGCGGGCCCGTCACCGGACTCGCGATGTCGCACGGTATCCGCGGCGCGTACGTGCCCGCGCTGGAGATGGACATCGCCCGCATCGCGCGCCTGTACGAGATCCACGTCATCGGGGCGCTCGTGGTCGCCCGGCAGATGGTGCGGCGGCTGGACGGCCGGCCAGGCTCCGTCGTCCTGGTCTCGTCCACGACGGCATACGGCGGCTGGGCGAACCAGACGGACTATGGCACGGCGAAAGCGGCTGAGCGCCAGCTCATGGCGAACCTGGCGATCGAGTGGGCGCCCCTCGGTGTCCGCGTGAACGCGATCGCCCCCGGACACACCCGCACGCCGATGGTGCAGGACCTCATCGACAAGGAGGGGTACGACGTCTCCGATGTCGAGCGCCGCGCGCCGCTGGGCCGGCTCGCTGAACCTGCGGAGCAGGCCGAGGCGATCGCGTGGCTACTCAGTGACGCGACGTTCGTGACCGGGCAGTGCCTGCCGGTGGACGGCGGCTGGACGGCGGCCGGCAAGTGAGATCGCTGCCGCAGCGGCGCATCGGCGATCTCCATGTATCCGCGCTGGGGATGGGCGCCATGACGCTCACGCAGACGCCGGAGCAGGACTCGGCCCGCGGGAGACGTGCGGTGGAAGCGGCATTGGAGTCGGGCATCACTCTGTTCGACACGGCCGACAGCTATGGGCCGACCGATGAGATGGGCGTCAACGAGCGCGCGCTCATCGCCGCGCTGCGTTCGCACCCCGGTGCCCTCGATCATGTCGTCGTCTCGACGAAGGGCGGACACACCCGCGGGCCGAACGCAACCTGGTGGGTGGACGGCAGCCCCGAGCATCTGGCGCGAGCGGCCCGGGAGTCGGCCCTGCGCCTCGGATTCGAAGCCCTGCCCCTTTTTCACCTGCATCGGCCGGACGTGAAGGTACCCCTGGAGGATTCGTTGGGGGCGCTCGCACAGCTCGTCGACGATGGGGTGGTGGTGCGGGTCGGTGTCTCCAACGTCGACGCGGACCAGCTGCTGCTGGCGCTGGACATCCTCGGCGACTCTCTGGTCAGTGTCCAGAACGAGTACTCGCCACTCGCGCGGGGCTCCGATCCCGTGCTACGGCTGTGCGAGGAGCACGGGCTGGCGTTCCTCGCATGGGGGCCGCTGGGAGGTATGCGTTCGGCGAAGGGACTGGGCGAGGAAGCAGCCGCCTTCCGTGCCGTGGCCGCCGCACGCGAGGTGAGCGTGCAGGTCATCGCACTGGCGTGGCTGCTGCGCCTGTCGCCCGTGCTCATCCCGATCCCCGGCGCGAGCCGACCGGAGAGTGTGCGCGATTCGTGTTTGGCCCCCGGCATCGACCTCACCGACGAGGAACTTGCCCAGCTGAACGGCTCGGTCGCCTAGTGGGCGGATGCCTCGGCGGCGGGAGGCTGCACGAGCTCGACGCGCACACCGTCCGGGCCGAGGACATAGACGTAGCGCCAGTCTTCGAGCGGCCCGGTGGTGCCGGTCATCGGCTCGGAGAGGGTCTCGTAGCCGAGTTCCCGCACCTCGGCGAGAGCGGCGTCCATGTCGTCCACGACGACGGCGGGATGCGCGGCGCCGATCGAGGCATTGTTGGGGTCGATGCGCGGGGCACCCGTACCGCGGTACTCGAGCAGCTCGATGACGGCGGCCCCCGCGGACAGGGCGACGAACGCCTGCAGGATCTGCGCGCCCGGATGCCCGGTGGCCGCCTCCACGGCCGGTCCACTCTTGACGTACGGGCCCTCGACGACGCCGCCCGAGACGGTGCGGTAGAAGCGCAGCGCTTCGTCCATGTCGCCGACCGTGATCCCGATGTGGTGAAGACATCGCATCGCTCGCGTCCCTTCGCTGTCCGTGTTCCTTGATAACAACCTAACGCTTGCTCGACTGGCGAGCATCCACCCCGAGAGGAAGCCATGGCAACCGCAGAACCGATCATCGACCTGGAGGGCCGCGTCGCCGTCATCACCGGAGCCGCCGGCGGGCAGGGGCGCGCCCATGCGCGTCTGCTGCACGACCTGGGCGCGCGTCTGGTCCTGACCGACATGGATGAGCCTGGCGTGGCGGCGCTCGCCGCCGAGCTCGGCGAGGGCGCCGTCGCGATCCGCCACGACGTCTCCTCCCGCGACGGGTGGCGTGCCGTCTGCGCCCTTGCGAGCGAAGCGTTCGGGCGGGTGGATGTGCTCGTGAACAACGCGGGATTCTGCCCGACAGGACCGCTGTCCGAGACGAGCGAAGAGACGATCCGTCTGGTCATGGACGTCAATGCGATCGGGCCGATGCTCGGCATGAAGGCGATCCTGCCGCTGATGAAGGAGAACGGCGGGTCGATCGTGAACATCTCCTCGACGGCCGGCCTGACCGGCTACGCGAACCGGGTGCCCTATGCGGCCTCGAAGTGGGCGGTGCTGGGCGCGACGCGGTCCGTGGCCCACGAGTACGGGCCCTATGGGATCCGTGTCAACGCGATCTGCCCCGGCGCGGTCGATACGCAGATGATCAGCGAGGACACCCGTGCCGGGGTCGGGTTCATCACGCAGATCCCGATACCGAGGGCCGGCCGGCCCGAAGAGGTCTCGCGTCTGGTCGCCTTCCTGGCCAGCGATGCCAGCAGCTACTGCACCGGCCACGA
Source organism: Microbacterium luticocti DSM 19459 (assembly GCF_000422405.1). Lineage (GTDB taxonomy): Bacteria > Actinomycetota > Actinomycetes > Actinomycetales > Microbacteriaceae > Microbacterium > Microbacterium luticocti. The sequence continues at coordinate 250,318 of NZ_AULS01000002.1, read as the reverse complement.
GTTCGTCATCGACGGCGGGCAGGTCGCCTGATGCCCGCCTACGAGATCGACGGTGTCGTGCCGGTCGTTGACCCGACAGCGTTCGTCCACGAGACGGCGAGTCTCATCGGCGACGTGATCATCGGTCCCGGCTGCTACATCGGCCCGTTCGCGAGTCTTCGCGGCGACTTCGGCCGGATCGTGGTGGGCGAGGAATCGAACGTGCAGGACTCGTGCACCCTGCACGTCTTCCCGGGCGCCGACACCGTCCTGGCCCCGCACAGCCACGTGGGCCATGGGGCGATCCTGCACGGCTGTCGGATCGGCTCCTACGCGCTCATCGGGATGGGCGCCGTCATCCTGGACGGCGCCGAGGTCGGCGAGGACGCTCTCGTCGGCGCCGGCGCCGTGGTCACCGCGGGCACCCGCATCCCGGCCGCGACGATGGCCTTGGGAAGCCCTGCCCGTGTTGTCAAGGAGCTCGACGTGCAGACGCTGGAATGGAAGCGGAACGGAGTGGGCGTCTATGCGGACCTCGCGCAGCGCTCGCTCGGCTCGTTGCGCCGGGCCACGCCGCTGACCGCCGTCCCCGCGGACCGCTCTCGGGTGAGCACCTCGCGGGAGGTCTCCCGCCCGCTCCACGAGACGCGGTCAGGTGACCACGAGACCTAGTGAGACCGCGGCGCGCGTGCGCTGCTGTGCTGCTGTGCCAAACAGCTGCGCGGTGGCGTGCGCGCGCTTGAACACGAGCTGGGCGTCGTGCTCCCAGGTGATGCCGATACCGCCGTGCAGTTGGATGGTCTCCGAGCCCACGTGCGAGAGGGCGTCAGAGCACGAGGCCTTCGCCAGAAGTGCGAGCTCGGCGCGCTCGGGCGCGTCCTCGGAGTCGGCCCAGGCGGCGGCGCGCGACGCCGTCCGCGATGTCTCGACCTTCACGTGCATGTCGGCCATCCGGTGCTTCAGGGCCTGGAACGAGCCGATGGGCCGTCCGAACTGCACCCGCTGGGCGGCGTAGGCGACGGTCATGTCGAGACCTCGTGCGGCCGTGCCCGACTGCGTCGACGCGATCGCCGCCAAGGCACGGTCGCGGACCGTGTCGAGGGCGTTCGGGTCGCCGTCGCCCAGCGGTCGCGCCGGCACCGCGTCCATCCGCCAGGTTGCAAAGCGCAGGGTGGGATCGAGCGCAGGGGTGGACGTCCGTTCGAGCGCCTCCGGTCGGGTCAGCTCGAACATCCGGGGTCCGTCGTCGGTCCCGGCGATCACGATCGCGATGGCCGCGTCGTGTCCTTCCAGGACGAGTGGGATCTCACCGCTGATGTGCCACTCGCCGTCGAACGTCGCGGTGGCGGCCACTGTGGCGGGTGAGAAGCGGCCGCGCGGGTCGGCCCAGCCGAGCGCGGCGAGCGCGGATCCGTCCGCGATGGCCGGCAGGAGGCGTCGGCATGCGTCCTCGTCTCCCGATGCGAGGATCGCCTGCGCGGCCAGCGCCACCGAGCCGAGGTAGGGGGACGGCACGAGGGAGTAGCCGAGCTCCTCGAGGACCAGATGCGTCTCGAAGCGGCTGAACCCGGCCCCTCCGTACTCCTCGGGAATCGCCAGCGCCGCGGCCCCCACCTCTTCGCACAGCATGCGCCACAGCTCGGGGTCGTAGCCCGCGGGGCCGGCGATCGCACGGCGCACGGCGGGTCCATCGGCGCGGCGGGTGAGGATCTCGCGCACGATCGCGCGCAGTTCGGCCTGTTCCTCAGTGGGTTCGAATTGCATGGGGACTCCGGGAGCGGATGGCGGTGGGATCGGATGCTACGCGGAAAACAGGCTGCGGGCCACGCGCGAGCGGTGGAATCGCACAGTGCCCCAGACGCCGACGAGCGCCGGGACGAGCCCGAGCCAGATGTGCAGCGCGTGCTCGGCCGTGTAGCCGATCGCCCCGTGCACCTGCAGCGAGACGCGCGCCGCCAGCGTGGCGGCGTCGGATGCCGCCACCTTCGCCGCCGAGATGTCGCGTGCCCGGGTGGGCGCTGCGGTGTCCAGCGCGGCCGCCCACACGAGCGGCCGGGCGAACGAGAGCGCGACGCGGACATCGGCGAGCTGGTGCTTCAGCGCCTGGAACTCGCCGATCCGTCGGCCGAACTGTTCGCGGACGCCGGCGTATTCCACGGCCTCGGCGAGCAGACGCTCGCCGGCGCCGACGAGGTACGCGGCTGCGGCCAGTGCCGCTTCGTCGAGCGCGGTCGACAGGGCAGCGCGTTCGACGGGCCAGGACGTCCCCGAGGGCTGCAAGAGGGCGAGTCGCCGGGTCATCGCGAGCGACGAGGTCTCCTCGGCGATCGCGGCGGGCGCGATCGCGCCGTCGGTGACGATGAACCGGTGGGCGGACACCGCGGCGTCGAGCGCAGCGGGCGAGACGCCGGTCACCGCGGCGGTCGCGAGCGCCCCGGATACGAGGTCGCGGCGCACCTCGTCGTCTACGAGGGCAGGAAGGAGTGCGATCGTCTCGAGATAGGGACCGGGTACGCCGTGGTAGCCCAGGCGCTCGAACGCGATGACGAGGTCGCTCAGACCCGCGTCGAGCCCGCCCTGGGCCTCGGGTATACGGAGCGCAGGAAGCCCGAGCTCGGTGAGCTGCGCCCACAGGGCGAGCCCGGGTGCGGTGTCTCCGCTCGCCCAGGCGCGGGCGACGTCGGCGCCGCCGGCGCCACGCACGATGTCGTCGATCGCCTCGGCAAGGGCGGACTGTTCTTCGGTGGGCAGGAATCGCATCAGACGCGCCTTCCGTCGGTGCTGCGGGGCAGGGAGAGGATCCGCTCCGCGATGATGTTTCGCTGCACCTCGTTGGTGCCCGCGTAGATGGGACCGGCAAGGGCGAACAGGTAGTCGTCGGCCCAGCGGCCGTGATCGACCGCACCCGGCCCGCGCAGTTCCGCGGACGCGCCGAGCAGGCGCAGGCCCGTCTCCTGGATGTGGAGGTCGAGCTGCGACCAGAACACCTTGTTGATGCTGCCTTCCGAGCCCACCTGCTCGCCCGCCTGCATCCGACTCACGGTCTGCCAGGTGAACAGGCGGTATGCCTCAGCACCGATCCACGCGTCGACCACGGCATCCATGGCGGCAGGATCGGTGTCGGGATGCTCCGCGCGAAGAGCGACCAGACGTGATGCACCGGCCAGGAACCTTCCGGGCGCGCGCAGGGACAGCCCGCGCTCGTTGCCGGCGGTGCTCATGGCGACCCGCCAGCCGTGGCCCGGCGCGCCGAGGACGTCGTCGTCCGGTACGAAGACGTCGTCGAAGAAGATCTCGGCGAACCCAGTCGTGCCGTCCAGCTGGGTGATCGGGCGCACGGTGATGCCGGGCGCGTCCATCGGGAACAGGAAGTAGGTGAGCCCGCGGTGCCGCTCGGCATCCGGGTCGGATCGGAACAGCCCGAAGCCGCGATCGGCCCACACGGCACGCGAGCTCCAGATCTTCTGGCCGTTGAGCACCCAGCCGCCGCGTGCGTCGTCGCGCCGTGCCGTGCTGCGGATCGCGGCGAGGTCACTGCCCGCTCCCGGCTCGGACCAGGCCTGTGCCCAGATCAGCGTCCCGTCGGACATGTCCTTCAGGTACCGTTCCTGCTGGCTCGGGGTGCCGTGCTCGAAGAGGATCGGTGCGAGGAGGGCGATGCCGTTCTGTGCGACGCGAGATGGTGCGCCTGCGCGGTAGTACTCCTCCTCGAACAGGACCCATTCGACCAGGCCGACATCCCGCCCGCCGTATTCCTCGGGCCAGGCGACGACGGACCATCCGCCCGAGGCGAGTTCGGCCTCCCAGGCACGGTGGGCGTCGAACCCCGCCTCGGTGTCCATCGAGGGCAGCGGCTCGGTGGGCACGTGCTCGGCGAGCCAGGCGCGCGCTTCGGCGGCGAACGCCTCCTGCTTCGGAGTGAGATCCAGGTTCATGCCTCGACCTTCCGATTGCGGATCGTCTTCACGTCGACGCCACCGAGGGAGTCTCCCTGTATTTCGGCGTTGTGTGCGTGCGCGGCGTGGTGCAGGCCGAAGACCGAATCCATCCCGGAGCGCAGACCCTGCAGGTCCTCCGCCTGGTTGACCGCCTTCTTCGTGAGTGCGAGGCCGAGTCGCGGCATCCGCGCGATGCGATCCGCGAGCGCGAGGACGCTCTGCTCCAGCTCGTCGCGTGGCACGACGTGGTTGACCATGCCCAGTTCGTGGGCTCGTCGTGCCGGCATCCGGTCGCCGGTGTACAGCATCTCTTTCGCCGCGCGCGGGTTCGTGACCCACGGATGCGCGAAGTACTCCACTCCGGGAATGCCCATCGTCACGACGGGGTCCTGGAAGAAGGCGTCGTCGGAGGCGACGATGAAGTCGCATGACCAGGCGAGCATGAGGCCTCCGGCGATGCACGCGCCTTGCACCATGGCGATGACGGGCTTGGGGATCTCGCGCCAGCGTCGGCACATCCCGAGGTAGACTTCCGACTCCCTGGCGAAGCGCGAGTCGACCCCCGCGGCCCCGACGTGGTCCCACCAGATCACGGCCTTGCGCTCGAAGCTCTCGTCGATGTCGCGTTCGGGCGTGCCGATGTCGTGACCGGCGCAGAAGTGCTCGCCATTGCCACCGAGCACGATGACCTTGACGTCGTCGTCGTCGACGGCTCGCACGAAAGCGGCATCGAGAGCATAGGTGACCTTCGAGTTCTGCGCGTTGCGGTACTGCGGGCGGTTGAGCCGGACGACGGCGACGGGCCCGATCGTCTCGTACGTGACCACGCCCTCTGCGGTAGCGTCCATGGCGGGCTCCTCTCTGAACTCGGATCAGTGTAACCAAACAAGTGCTTGGTTTGCTACCATGCCGAGAAGACGATGCCGACGGCCCATGGAGGTCCGATGAGGAGAGGGCACACGTGGACGTGATCGACCGAGACGAGCGGTTCCGCGCCGAGATCCGTGGCTGGCTCGAGGAGAACCTCGCCGGCCGCTTCGCGGCGCTGAAGGGGCTGGGCGGCTCCGGCCGCGAGCACGAGGCGTTCGAGGAGCGCTTGGAGTGGAACCGCCACATGGCCGCCGCGGGCTGGACCTGCGTGGCCTGGCCGGTCGAGTTCGGCGGGCGTGGGCTGAGCCTCGACCAGCAGGTGATCTTCCATGAGGAGTATGCGCGCGCCGGCGCGCCCGCCCGCGTGAACCACCTCGGCGAGGAGCTTCTGGGGCCCACCCTCATGGCCCTCGGCACACCCGAGCAGCAGGCCCGCTTCCTGCCGAAGATCGTCGCGGTCGAGGAGCTGTGGTGTCAGGGCTATTCGGAGCCTGGTGCGGGGTCCGACCTCTCGGCGGTCTCCACTCGCGCGGTCCGCGATGGGGACGAGTGGGTCATCGACGGGCAGAAGGTCTGGACTTCGCTCGCCCAGCAGGCCGACTGGTGCTTCGTGGTCGCCCGCACCGAAGAGGGCAGCGTCCGCCATCGCGGGCTCTCCTACCTGCTGGTGCCGATGCACCAGCCGGGCATCGAGGTGCGGCCGATCCTGCAGCTGACCGGTACGAGCGAGTTCAACGAGGTGTTCTTCACCGGCGCGCGCACGAGCGCAGATCTCGTGGTGGGCGGCGAGGGCAACGGGTGGGCGACGGCGATGGCGACCCTCGGGTTTGAGCGGGGAGTGTCGACGCTCGCCCAGCAGATCGGATTCCGTCGCGAACTCGATGCGGTGATCGAACGGGCCCGGCACACCGGTGCGATCGACGATCCCCTCTTGCGGGATCGGCTCGTCGCCGCGCACCACGAGCTGGAGATCATCCGGCTCCACGCCCTGCGCACCCTCGGCGGGGAGCAGGGGCTCCAGGCCTCCGTCACGAAACTGCTGTGGGCGCGCTGGCACCGTGCGCTCGGTGAGCTGGCGATGGACGTCGCGGGCCCCACCGCCCTCACGGTCAGCGAGCCGCCGTATGGGCTGGACGCCCTGCAATCGCTGTTCCTGTTCAGCCGCGCGGACACGATCTACGGCGGGTCCGACGAGATCCAGCGCAATGTCATCGCCGAGCGCGTGCTCGGCCTGCCGAAGGAGGCACGTGCATGAGTTCGACCACCGCACCGGAATACGTCCCCGGTCACGGACTGCTCGAGGGAAAGCGGATCGTCATCACCGCGGCCGCCGGGGCCGGCATCGGCTCCGCCGCGGCGCTCCGCTGCTTGGAAGAGGGCGCGGCGCTCGTCGTGATCGGAGACACCCACGCCGGACGCCTGGCCGAGGCCGAGCGTGAACTCGGTGAGCGCTTCAGCGCCGACCGGGTGCGCAGCGTGGTGTGCGACGTCACCGACGAGGCCCAGATCGCCGCGCTCCTGGATGCCGCCGAGGACGGCGGCCCGATCGACGTCATGATCAACAACGCGGGCCTGGGCGGCACGGCGCCGATCCTGGAGATGACCGACGAGCAGTGGTGGAAGGTGCTCGACATCACGCTCACCGGCACCTTCCGCTGTGTTCGCGCCGTCGGGCGACGGATGGCCGCTGCGTCCACCGGCGGGGTGATCGTCAACAATGCATCGGTGATCGGCTGGCGCGCGCAGGAGGGGCAGGCGCACTACGCCGCCGCGAAGGCGGGTGTGATGGCACTTACCCGCTCCGCCGCGATGGACCTCGCAGGTGCGGGCATCCGCGTCAATGCCGTCTCGCCGTCGCTGGCGATGCATCCGTTCCTGGAGAAGGTGACCTCACCCGAACTGCTGGAGGAACTCACTTCGCGGGAGGCCTTCGGCCGCGCCGCCGCGCCCTGGGAAGTCGCCAACGTGATGGTGTTCCTGGCCAGCGACTACTCGTCCTACATGACCGGTGAGGTCGTGTCCGTCAGCAGCCAGCACGCCTGAGCCGTGCCGCGACCCCTGGAGGCATCCGCATGACCACCGCATATCTCGTCGACGCCGTCCGCACGCCCGTGGGCAAGCGCGGTGGAGGGCTGTCCGCCGTCCACTCCGCTGATCTCGGCGCGCACGCGATCCGGTCACTGGTCGAGCGCACCGGGATCGATCCCGGCGCCGTAGACGACGTCGTCATGGGCTGCACCGACACGATCGGTTCCCAGGCGGGCAACGTCGCCCGCACAGCCTGGCTCGTCGCCGGGCTCCCCGACCATGTGCCCGGCGTCACGATCGACCGTCAGTGCGGATCGAGCCAGCAGGCCGTGCATTTCGCGGCGCAGGCGGTCCTCAGCGGCACCGCCGACCTCGTCGTCGCCGGAGGCCTGCAGAACATGTCGGCCATACCGATCTCCTCCGCGATGACCGTCGGCGAGCAGTTCGGCTTCTCCACGCCGTTCGCCGAGTCGCCCGGCTGGCGTGCCCGCTACGGCGACCAGGAGGTGTCGCAGTTCCGTGCGGCGGAGATGATCGCCGAGAAATGGGACCTCACGCGCGAGCAGATGGAGGAGTTCGCGCTGGAGAGCCACCGACGGGCGATCGTCGCCACGGACGAGGGGCGCTTCACCCGGGAGATCGCTCCGCTGGCCGGAGTGACCGCCGACGAGGGCCCGCGCCGCGACACGAGTCTGGAGAAGATGGTGGGCCTGCCGACGCTCGTCGACGGCGGGCGGGTCACCGCGGCCGTGGCCTCGCAGATCTCGGATGCCGCCAGTGCCGTCCTGATCGCGTCGGAGGCCGCCGTGACGGCGCACGGCCTCACGCCGCGGGCGCGCATCCATCACATCTCGGTGCGGGCCGCTGATCCGGTGTGGATGCTCACCGCCCCGATCCCGGCGACGAAGCACGCCTTGGAGCGCGCGGGGATGACGATCGACGACATCGACCTGTTCGAGGTGAACGAGGCGTTCGCCTCGGTCGTGATGGCGTGGATGAAGGAGACCGGAGCCGATCGCGGCCGCGTCAACGTGAACGGCGGCGCGATCGCCCTGGGGCACCCGATCGGCGCGACCGGAACGCGCCTCATGACGACTCTGCTCGGTGAGCTCGAGCGCACGGGCGGCCGCTACGGCCTGCAGACGATGTGCGAAGGCGGCGGCGTCGCCAACGTCACCATCATCGAACGGCTCTGAGGCGCGTTCAGCGGATGACGGTCGCCGCTGCGGCATCGAGCCGCTCGACGGCCTCGCGCACGATGCGGTCGACGAGTTCTTCGCAACTCGGCAGATCGTCGATGAGACCCACGACCTGGCCCGCGGCGAGCATACCCGCCCGAGTGTCGCCCTCGACGAGTCCCGCCTTCAGCAGCATCGGCGTGTTCGCGGCCAGCACCATCTGCGACCAGCGTCTCCCGGAGGCCTTGCGCATCGAGACCGCATCCTTGGCAAGGGCGGGCCAGCTCAGTCCGGACATCTTCTTGAACGCGAGCGAGCGGCGCGCGGTCGCGGCCAGACGGCGGATGCGACCGGTCGTCTCGAGGCCCTCGACGAACTCAGTCCGCAGCAGCCTGTGGGGCATCCCGTCGGCCTTCGTCGTGACAACCGTGCCGTCCAGACCGAAGCCGAGGTAGCGCTGCTTGATCGCGTCGGGCACGGCGCTGTCGCTGGTGAGCAGGAAGCGCGTGCCCATGCCGATGCCGGCCGCGCCGTATGCCAGCGCTGCGGCCAGCCCCCGGCCGTCGTGGAAGCCGCCCGCGGCGATCACGGGGATGTCCACGGCCGAGACGACCTGCGGGACCAGGATCGAGGTCGGAACAGCGCCGGTGTGCCCGCCGCCTTCTCCTCCCTGCACCATGACCGCGTCCGCTCCCCAGGAGGCGACCTTCTCGGCATGGCGCACGGCTCCGATCGACGGGATCACTGTGACGTCGTTCTCCTTGAGCTTCTCGATCAGCTCGCGCTTGGGCGCGAGCGCGAAGCTGGCGACCTTCACGCCGTGCCGGATGAGCAGGTCCACGCGTTGTGCGGCATCGCCGGCGTCGGAGCGCAGGTTCACCCCGAACGGCCGGTCGGTGCGCTCGGACACCTCGACGACCGCCCGCTCCAGCTCTTCGTAGCTCATCGTCGCGGATGCCAGGATCCCGAGGGCTCCGGCATTCGCGGTGGCCGACACCAGCCGCGCGCCGGCGACCCAGCCCATGCCGGTCTGTACGACGGGATGGTCGACGCCGGTGAGCTCGGTCAGTGCCGTGCGGATCATCGGGGGAGTGCTCATCGTCGTCCTGCTGCCTTTCCGTTCCGCGTCTTGCTCAGGAGTCCGCACTCGAGGCGATGAACTCGTCGCGGCGCTCGTCGGCGACGCCGGCGAGGTTCAGCTCGAAGGTGAAGCCCTGCTCGAAACGGTAGCTGCGGTTGACATCGATCGGATCAATGCCGTTCAGGGCTTCCTTCGCGGCACGGATCACGCGAGGGTCCTTCGCGGCGATCTGGTCGGCGATCTCGAATGCAGCCTCATCGAGGTGTGTGCGCCCGACGACTGCCGCCACCGAACCGAATTCGAGCAGCCGCTGTGCGGTGATCGTGCGACTGGTGTAATACATCGTCCGCAGCAGATGCTGGGGCACGAGGCGCGCGAGATGTGTCGCCGCGCCCAGCGCACCGCGGTCGACCTCGGGTACGCCGAACGTCGCATCCTCCGCAGCGACGATCACATCGCTGTTGCCCACCAGGCCGACCCCGCCGCCCAGGCAGAACCCGTTCACCGCCGCCACGACGGGAACCCGACACTCGTAGATCGCCTTGAACGCCGCATAACAGCCGCGGTTCGCGCCGAGGATGCCGACGAACCCGTCCAGGCTCTGCATCTCCTTGATGTCGACGCCGGCATTGAAGCCGCGCCCCTCGGCCCGCAGCACCACGGCACGCGTGCTGTCGTCGACGGATGCCTCATCCATCGCTGCCGCGATGTCGAACCATCCGGCCACCGGCAGGGCGTTGACCGGTGGGTAGTCCATCGTGACGACGCGCACACCCTTGTGATGCATCGAAGAAGTGACTGGCATGGCGATACCGACCTCACATAGGGCGACCGACGGTCGCGCACCTTCTCAATGGAACGAGAGTAGCAAAGTTCTTGGTCTAGCGTTTGCTTGGTACAGTCGGCTAAGGTGGGATGCACCACCGCACTCGTAGATGGAGTACAGCGATGACCGGAATCCTGGACGGACGTGTGGCGATCGTCACTGGCGCAGGCCGCGGCCTCGGCCGTGCGCACGCGCTGGAGCTCGCCCGGCAGGGCGCGCATGTCGTGGTCAACGATCTGGGCACGTCGCTCGATGGCGAAGGGCGCTCGGTCGGGCCGGCCCAGGACGTGGTCGACCAGATTGTGGCAGGCGGCGGTAGAGCAATCGCCAACGGTGCCGATATCGCCGACTTCGTCCAGGCTGCGGACCTCGTGGAACAGGCGGTGGCCGAGTTCGGCCGGCTCGACATCCTCGTGAACAATGCCGGCTTTGTCCGTGACCGGATGCTCGTCAATGCCGAGGAGGACGAATGGGACGCGGTGATCCGGGTCCACCTCAAAGGCCATTTCGCCATGCTGCGCCATGCCGCGGCGTACTGGCGCACGGAAGCGAAGGCGGGTCGGACGCCGGTTGCGCGCGTGGTGAACACCACCTCGGGAGCGGGGCTCCAAGGCAGTGTGGGACAGGGTGCCTACTCGGCGGCGAAGGGTGGTATCGCGTCTCTCACGCTGGTCGCCGCCGCCGAGCTGGATCGCTACGGCGTGGCTGTCAATGCCATCGCACCGTCCGCACGCACGCGCATGACCGAGGGGCCGTTCGCTGCGGCCATGGCGGCACCGAAGGAGGGCTTCGACCGCATGGAGCCGGCGAACGTCTCGCCGATCGTGGCCTGGCTCTCGAGCGCCGAGTGCACCGTGACGGGACGCGTGGTCGAGGTCGAAGGCGGTCGCATCTGCGTCGAGAACGGCTGGGCACACGGTCCGGTGCGTGACCGCGGTCGACGGTGGCAGGCGCACGAGGTCGGCGCCGTCGTGCGCGAGCTGGTGGCCGAAGCGCCCGAGCCCGACCCGGTGTATGGCGCATGAGCGCTGCGGACTGGGCAGGACGCGACCTCGGCGAACGTGTGGTCTCGTATACCGAGTCGGACGCCATCCTCTATGCGCTGGCCGTCGGCGCGCCCGCCGATCGACTGGACCTCGTCTTCGAGGAGCGCCTGCGCGTCCTGCCCACATTCGGACTCACACTTGCGCAGTGGGCGCCCGACGTTCTTGCAGCCGCCGGGGCGTTCGGGGATCGATCAGTGCACGGAGCGCAACTACTCGACGTCCATGAGCCGCTACCGCGGTCTGGAAACCTCACTCTCGCGGCACGGGTAGGGCAGGTGTGGGATAAGGGCACCGCTGCCGTGTTCGAGGTCATCGTCGCATGCGACCACTTCACCGCGACATGGTCGATCTACGCACCCGGCGTCGGCGGTTTCGGGGGCGATCGTGGCCCGAGCCGCCCGCCATTCATCGACCGGGGCACGCCGCAACGACTCACTCTTGAGACGTTCGCGGCCCAAGCCGCTCTCTATCGGCTGACCGGCGACCGTCATCACATCCACATCGACCCTGCGGCATCCGCACGTATTGGCCAGCCCATCCCGATCCTTCAGGGGCTGTGCACAATGGCGGCGGCCACTATTCCCGTAGCCGACGCACGCGGCGCGCATCCGGCTGAGCTGCGGCACCTGGAGGGTCGCTTCAGCGGCCCGGTCGTCCCCGGCGACGTGCTGACCATCGACTCCTGGGACGACGGAGCCTTCGTCGTCGCCCACGATGGAGTCGCTGTGATCTCGGAGGGGAAGGCGGAGTTCTCATGAACAGACGAACACTGGTCGTGGGCGGTACGGGCATGATCGGCAGCCACATCGTGGATGCGCTCGTGCAGATGGGCGACGAGGTCACGGTGCTGGCGCGTCGGCCTGCTTCGCCTGACGACCCTCCCGCGGTCAGCAGGGTGCCACGACTGGTCGGTGATTACACGACTGGATCGATCGAGGCACAGGAACTTGAGGGGTTCGACGCTGTCGTGTTCGCGGCGGGGAACGACACGAGGCACGTCAGCGCCGAGCGTGAGGACGCCGAGTTCTGGGCGCGTGTGCAAAGCGATGGCGTTCCCGCGTTTGCGGCGTTGGCCAAGCAAGCCGGCGTGCACAGGTTCGTACAGATCGGCAGCTATTACCACCAGCTGCGTCCCGAGCTCGCCCGCACGGTCCCCTACGTCGCTGCCCGTCAGGCGGCCGACGAGCGCACCCGTGCGCTGACCGACGGTGACTTCGCCGCCATCACCCTCAATCCGCCCTCGATCGTGGGCGCGGCTCCCGGAGCGGTCCTCCGACGATTTGCGCGCATGATCGCCTGGGTGCGTGGAGAGCGTACCGACGTGGACTTGTACGCGCCCCCCGGCGGTACCAACTACATGTCGGCGCGATCGCTCGCGCAGGCGGTGGGCGGAGCGCTGAACGCCGGTGAACCGGGCCGTGCCTACCTGATCGGCGATGTGAACCTGACCTACCGTGAATACTTCCAACTGCTCGCCGATGTCGCGGGGTCTGATCGCGTCATCGGGGAACGGGATCGCGAACACCCGTACCAACCTGACCGATTCATCGTGCAAGGGCGCGGCGAGGTGATCTCGTACGAGCCCGACCCCGACGAGGTGGCGTTGCTCGGATACACGCGCCAGGATGTCGTGCGCGCCCTGAATGAGATCGTCGCCACCGCCGACGCCATGAACTGACGCTGCCGCGGGAGAAGACCGGATGACCGGCAAGGAGAGATGATGCGGTTCACGAGAATGGAACTTGTCGGCGTGGCCGTGACCGACCTGGACGCGGCCGTCGAGAAGTACAGCAGACTCTTCGGCCTGAACTTCCACGTGTTCACACCCGGGGATGACTATGCGCTCGAGGTGATCGAGGAAGGAGAGGATGCCACGCCCGCGATCCCGGCAGGTGGTCGTATCGCGATGGACACGGACGGGTGCTTCGAATTGGTCGAGTTGCCCGACACGCCCGAAGGTGTCCGGAACATCCACTTCAGGGTCGATGACGTCGAGGCCGCGAAGGCCCATTGCCTGGCAGAGGGGCTGCGGGTGGTGCGCGACCTGAGAGCGGGCGCGGTGCGCGAGGTCATCTTCGAGCGTCAAGACCTCAATGGGGTGCGCGTGTGCATCGCCGCATACGAGGGGCCGTCGTTCGCCGAGGCGCTGGCCGGCTCGCCACGTCCGTGACCCTTTCACGGCCGCCACAATCCCGACGCCGGAAAAAACGCGCCCGTGGTCGGTTGCCCACTGTCGACTGTGACGCACGCGCCGTCCGAATAGACTCGGTCCAGACGCAAGGAGTGCCATGAAGATCGTCGTGCTGGTCAAGGAGGTTCCCGACACGTACGGGGACCGGAAGCTGAACCTTGAGACCGGGCTGGCAGATCGTGCTGCCAGTGAGCCGGTGCTGGATGAGATCGGTGGGCGTGCCCTGGAGGTCGCGCTCTCGTATGCCGACAAGAACCCGGGCACCGAGGTGGTGGTGGTCTCGGCCGGCCCGTCGTCGGCGCAGGCGACGATCCGCAAGGCTCTCGCGATGGGGGCGGCCCGTGCCGTGCAGATCGTGGACGACGAGCTGGCCGGCGCCGATCTGGGGTTGACCGCGCAGGCGCTGGCCGCCGCGATCCGCAAGGAAGGGTTCGACCTGGTGATCTGCGGCAACCAGTCCACCGACGGCTCCGGCGGGGTGTTGCCGGCGATGATCGCCGAGCTGCTCGACGTGCCGCAGGCCACGAGCCTGAACTCGGTGCAGATCACCGACGCGCAGGTCTCGGGTGAGCGCGCGATCGACGGCGGCACGGCGACGGTGTCGGCGTCGTTGCCGGCGGTGATCTCGATCACCGAGCGTCTTCCCGATGCCCGGTTCCCGAACTTCAAGGGCATCATGGCGGCCAAGAAGAAGCCGTACGAGACGAAGTCGCTGGCCGACCTGGGCGTCGACGCGTGGGACGGGGCGGCGGCCCGGTCGATCATGATCGCGGTCAGTGAGAAGCCGCCGCGTGCGGCGGGTGTGAAGATCGTCGACGAGGGCGACGCGGGTGTCAAGCTCGCAGAGTTCCTGCTCGAGAACCGGCTGGCGTGAGGTGGGTGTGATGGCTGATTTCGCAGCGGACTCGATTCTGGTGCTGTTGGAGACGACCCCGACGGGGGAGCTCGCGAAGTCCTCCGCGGGGCTTCTGGGTGCGGCAGCGGGTGTCGGCACGCCGGTCGCGGTCGTGGTCGGTGACGAGAAGCTGGCGGATGCCGCAGCCGAGCTGGGCGCAGCCCGTGTGCTGGTCGCCGACCCGGGCGAGCAGCTGACGGTGCCGGTGGTGGATGCCCTGGCCGCCGCGTTCGAGCTGGTGCGCCCGGACGCGGTGCTGGTCTCGCATTCGGTCGACGGACGGGATGTGGCCGGCCGGTTCGCGGCCCGCGCGAAACTCGCCCTCGCGGTGGACGCGGTCGGTGTCTCGCGCGACGACGAAGGGGTGATCGCCCACCATTCGGTGTACGGCGGCATGTACAACGTGGACTCCGCGGCCACCTTCGGTGCCCCGGTGATCACGGTGCGCCAGGGCGCGGTCGACGCGCGGGCGGATGCGCAGCCGGTGGCATCCGAGAAGCTTGCCGTGACCGCATCCGGCCGCAAGGCCGCGGTGGTCGAGTCGGTGCACGAGAGCACCGAGACCTCGTCGCGTCCCGAGCTGCGCGGCGCGGCGAAGGTCGTCTCGGGCGGACGCGGGCTGGGCTCTGCCGAGAAGTTCGCGCTGGTCGAACAGCTCGCCGACGTGCTCGGTGCCGCCGTGGGCGCCTCGCGTGCCGCGGTGGATGCCGGATACATCCCGCAGTCGCACCAGGTCGGGCAGACCGGTGTGTCGGTCTCGCCGCAGCTGTATGTCGCCCTGGGCATCTCGGGTGCGATCCAGCACAAGGCCGGCATGCAGACGGCGAAGACGATCGTCGCGATCAACAAGGACGCCGACGCCCCGATCTTCGAGGTCGCCGACTTCGGCGTCGTCGGTGACCTGTTCACGGTCGTGCCGCAGCTGATCGAGACCCTCCAGGCCCGGAAGCAGTAACCGTGGCGACCTACTCCGGCTCGGTGCGTCGAGGTCTTCCCCGCACGCCCGGCGGCCAGCCCTGGCCCGCCGCCGACGCCCCCGCCCCGTCCGCCGCATCCGCGCCGCAGGTCGACACGACGATCCCGACGAACGAGCCCGAGGTTGTTCCGGCTCCGGCCGTCGCCGCTCGCGCTGCGACCGGACCGGACGCGGCGACCGCGGTGAGCGTGGCGAGCGTGCGCCGGGGTCTGCCGCGCACGCCCGGCGGGGACCCCTGGCCGCCCGTCGAGGTCACCGCGTCCGCCTCGGCCACAGCTGCCGTGGAGCAGGTCGACACGACGATTCCGGCCGGCGAGCCCGAGGTTGTTCCGGCTCCGGCTGTCGCCGTGCGCAGGGGTCTGCCGCGTACACCCGGTGGGGAGCCCTGGCCCCCCGCCGCTTCCGTGCAGCGCGTGGAGACGGCGACTCCGGCGACTGCACCGACCGAATCCCGCCCGAGCGTGCGCCGTGGCCTGCCCCGCCCGGGCGCGCAACCTGCCGACGCCGCGCCGGCCGCAGCATCCGTCGCCACCGCCCCGGCCGCCCACGCACCGGCACCCGCCCCGGCCTTGGCACCGCTCCCGTTCCAGCCCTCGGTGTTCGGCGGTGCCGCCGCGGCCCGGTGGCAGGCCGACCGTGCCCGCACCATCCCCACGCACAGCCCGATCCCCGCCCCCGACCCGACACGGTACGGCCCGTTCACCCGCGGCCAGTGGGTGGGCGCCGTCATCGTCGCCGCAGCCGGGTTGCTGTTCGCCGCCGGCATGGTGGTGCTCGCCACCCGCTGGTTCCTCAGCCTCGGCTTCATGCAGGACTTCCTCGCGACCTACCCGGGCGCGTACGAACTGCCCGCCGGCGCCCCCGTGGGATTCCCCGCCTGGCTGAACTGGCAGCACTTCTTGAACATCTTCTTCATGGTGCTGATCATCCGGTCGGGCCTGACCGTGCGGCACCAGAAGCGACCGAGCGTGTTCTGGAGCCCGCGCCGCAACCCCAAGCGCAAGATCAGCATCGCGCTGTGGTTCCACCAGTCGCTCGACATCCTGTGGCTGGTCAACGGCGTCATCTTCGTGGTGCTGTTGTTCTCGACCGGGCAGTGGATGCGGCTGGTGCCCACCAGCTGGGACGTGTTCCCGAACGCGCTGTCGGCGGGCCTGCAGTACTTGTCGCTGGACTGGCCGGTCGAGGACGGCTGGATCACCTACAACAGCCTGCAGCAGCTGGCCTACTTCGCCGTCGTGTTCCTCGCCGCCCCGCTCGCGGCGATCACCGGCGTGCGGATGAGCGGCATCTGGCCCAAGAACGCCACGACCCTCAACAAGATCTACCCGGTCGAGATCGCCCGGGCGATCCACTTTCCGGTGATGCTCTTCTTCGTGCTGTTCATCGTCGGGCACGTCACCCTCGTGTTCACCACCGGTGCCCTGCACAACCTGAACAGCATGTTCGCCGCCAACGGCGGGGACTCGTGGATCGGGTTCTGGTTCTTCGTCGGCGCGATGTTCGTCGTCGCGATCGGCTGGGTCGCCGCCCGACCCCTCGTCCTGGCCCCCATCGCCCGACTGTTCGGCACCGTCAGCGGACGCTGACCGGGGGATAACCCGAAGACAGGTCTGTGGTCTGCCATGCTGTGCCGACGGATGCCGCGGCCTAGCGTAAAGGCATGACCACCCCCACGACCGACGCGGCGCCGCGGCTGTTCACGCCCCTGCGCATGCTGGGCGCGATCGCCCAGCTCGCCCTCGTCGGCATCGTCTGGCCCCTCGCCTTCGGCCTGCTCATCGCCCTGCTGACCGGCGGCATCGGATTGCTGTTCGCCCTCGGTGTCGGCGCGATCGTGCTGCTCGGCTTCGTCTACGCGCTGTACGGCCTCGCCTGGTTCGAGACCGCCCGCGTCGACGGCCTCTACGGCTTCGGCATCAGTCCGCTGCGCCCGCGCACGAGCGGCCGTCCCGGCTTCGCCGGCTGGCTGCGCACCGTCTGGGCCCAGTTCACCGACCCGCTGATGTGGCGCGGCATCGCCAGTGCCGCGGTGGCGAGCCTGCTCGGCTGGGTCGTGCTGGGCCTGCTGTCGATCACCGCCTCGGGGGTGGCGATGGCCTTCGTGCCGCTCCTGCACGGCGATCGCACCGCGATCGGGCTGCGGGGCACCGGCATCGACGTCCCGATCGACATGGCCGTCGTCACCGGCATCGGCGTCGCCGTCGGCGGGGTCGCCGGCCTCATCGGCCTGGCCGCCCTGCACGGCGTGCTGGCCCGCGGCATCCTCGTGCCCTCGCGAGAGGCGCAGCTGGCCGAGCAGGCGCGCACCTCACAGCAGCAGCGCGTCGGCGCGGTGCGCGCCGCCGACGTCGAGCGCACCCGCATCGAACGTGACCTGCACGACGGCGTCCAGCCGCGCCTGGTCTCGGTCGGCATGACGCTCGGCATGGCCCAGCAGAAGATCGACACCGACCCGGCGGCCGCCAAGGCCCTCATCGCCGAGGCGCACACCTCGACCAAGGCGGCGATCACCGAACTCCGGCAGCTGGCCCGCGGCATCCACACCTCGGTGCTCGACGACCGGGGGCTGGATGCGGCGCTGTCGGCGCTGGCGGCACGCTCGCCCGTCCCGGTGACCCTCGACGCGCGGCTCACGCAGCGGTGCAGCCCGCAGGCCGAGGCCGCCGTCTACTTCGTCGTCGCCGAGACGCTCACCAACGCCGCCAAGCACTCCCGTGCCGCCGAATGCCGCGTCGTGGTGCGCCAGCGCGAGGGCGGTGTGCTGTGGGCGCGCATCGAAGACAACGGCATCGGCGGGGCGACGATCGTGCCCGGCGGGGGCTTGGACGGTCTGTCGAACCGGGTGCTCGGGGTGGGCGGCACGTTCCGCCTCGACAGCCCCGCCGGCGGCCCGACGAGCGTGGAGGTGAGCGTGCCGTGCGCATACTGATCTGCGAAGACTCCGTGCTGCTGCGCGAAGGGCTCATCCGGCTGCTCGAGGACGCCGGCCACGAGGTGGTCGCCGCCTTGGCCGACGCCGAGGGACTCGACGAGGCGATCGCCGAGCACGCCCCCGACCTGTGCATCCTCGACGTGCGGCTGCCGCCCACGCGCACGGATGAAGGCATCCGCGCCGCGCTGCACCTGCGCGCCGCACACCCCGACCTGCCGATCCTGGTGCTCTCGCAGTACGTCGAGGAGCGGTACGCGTCCGACCTCATCGCCGGTCGCGGCGGCGCCCTGGGCTACCTGCTCAAAGACCGGGTGGCGGATGTCGCCGACTTCGTGCAGACGGTCGAACAGATCGCCGCCGGGGCCACGGTGTTCGACCCCGAGGTGGTGGCGCAACTGCTCAGCCGCCGCGCGCAGGACGAGCGGATGCAGCGGCTCACCGACCGCGAGTCCACCGTGCTCGCTCTGCTCGCCGAGGGCAAGTCGAACCAGGCGATCGCACAGACCCTGTTCGTCACCGAGGGCAGCGTCGAAAAGCACATCACCTCGGTGTTCGCCAAGCTCGATCTCGAGCCCGACGAGTCGGGCAACCGGCGGGTACTCGCCGCGCTCGCCCACATCGCGCACAGCGGCGACGTGCCGCAGTCAGGAGAGATCCGATGAGAACCACCCCGGGAGCCACCGCCATCGCGACGCTCGCGATCGTTGTCGGCGGACTGGTCGCCGTCGGATCCGTCACGTCGGCTGCGGCATCCACCCTCGCCTCGGCGTCGGTGCACACCTCGACGCGTACCGCGGATGTCGCGGGCGTGAGCGCACTGGACGCCGAACTGGGCGCCGGCTCGCTGCGCGTCGAATACGCCGACGTCGCCGAGGCCACCCTCGCGGTCACCTCCGGATCCGGAGCGGACCGCTGGACGCTGCGCCGTGACGGCGACGAACTGGTGGTGCGCACGCCCCAGAACGGCATCTGGGACTGGGGGTGGGACGGCTGGTTCGACCACGGCAGCGGCCAGGCCGTGCTGCAGCTGCCGCGGCGCCTGGAAGGGATGGATGCCACCCTCGACGTGTCGGCGGGATCGCTGGCGTGCCGCGGCGGGTTCGGCCGGCTGGAGTTGTCGGCCAGTGCCGGGCAGCTCACCGTCGACGGGTCGGCCGACGCGCTGAGCGTCGAGCTGAGCGCCGGTCGCGCCGAGCTGACCCTGTCGGGAGTGCGCACCGCCGACCTGCAGATCAGCGCCGGCGACATGGATGCGACGTTCTCGGGTGCCCAACCGCAGCGGATGACGCTGGCCGCCACCGCCGGTTCGATGAAGGTCACCGTGCCGCAGGGCGCGTACGACGTGGACGCCGACACCTCGGCGGGGTCGTTCGAGAACCGGGTCGGCTCGACCCCCGGGGCATCCAGCAGCGTACGGGTCGAGGTCTCGGCCGGCCGGATCGTGCTGCAGCCGTCCCGGTGATCACGGCCGGCTGCGCCGGCTCGTCAGCGACCGGGGCCGTTCTCGTCCCACACCTCTTCGACCCCGGCGGCGTAGCCCAGGTCGTACGCCTCGTCGGCCCCGAGCCGGAACATGTCGCGCTCGGCGGGGCGGACGATCGAGCGCGCACCGGGCAGGTCGATCTCGCCGACGAGGTCGGCACGGCCGCGCACCACCGCCACCGGCAACTGCGCGGCCTTGCCTTTGACCAGATCGGCGGCGGCGGCCAGCTCGTCGGCCACGCACGGCAGCGTGACCGTCAGCGGCCGGCCCTCGGCATCCGTCGTCCCGCGCAGGTCGTCGAACACCTCGACGCCGCCCGCGCCGATGGCCGCATCAGTCTGGCCCTCGCGCCAGGCGCGGCCGAGCGTGTCCGAGACGATCACGCCCACCTGCACCCCGAGCAGTTCACGCAGACCCGTCGCCAGCGCGCGGGCCGAGGCATCCGGGTCTTGCGGCAGCAGCAACACGGTGCCCGGCGGCGTGTTCGACGCGTCGACACCCGCCGCGGCCGCGACGATGCCCAGCCGGTTCTCGACGATGCGTGTCGTGCGGCCGGTCTCAGAGGTGCGGGATGCCACCACCCGCACCGTCTCGGCGGTGATCGCCTCGTCGCGGTCGGCCGCCGGCACCGTGCGGCCCTCAGCCTTCGAGACGATCTTCGAGGTCACCACGAGGATGTCGCCGTCGACCAGTGCGCCGTCGGCGGCGTCGGCGATGATCTGCACGAGGTCGGCGCCGGCCGTGATCTCGGGGATGCCCGCCAGGGCCCAGATCTGCAGCACGGTCAGCGGACGAACCGCACCTCGGTGAGCTGCTCGCCCAAGAACGGCTCGGTGTGCCGGGCGCCGTCGAGGGCGAAGCCGTTGCGCTCGTAGAAGCGATGCGCGCGCGGGTTGTCTTCGGCGACCCACAGGTAGAGGGGCTCGCCCTCGTCGACGGCGGCGTCGAACAGCTGCTTGCCGATGCCGGTGCCGTGGTACTTCGCGAGCAGGTAGATGAAGTACAGCTCGCGGTTGCGGGGGGCGTCCTTGTCGCGGGCCGGACCCGACCCGACGAACCCGACGATCTCGCCGTCGACCAGTGCGGCGCTCATTCTGAACTCGGGGCCCTGCACGGCCCAGTGGGTCCACAGCTCGGCCAGCCGCTTCGGCGAGATGCGCTCGAGGGCGGCCTTGCTGATCAGGTGGTCGTAGGTCTCGTGCCAGCAGGTGGCGTGCACGCGACCGAGGGCTTCGGCGTCGACGTCGCGAACCGGACGGACGACGATGTCTGTCTGCAGCTGGGCGTTCATGGCCAGACTCTACGCGGCCCGGCCCGCCAGACGAAATCGGCCGGTCACGGTGTGCTACAGCGGGGTCTTCTCGTCGCCGTACAGGCCCTGGCCCTCGAGCGCGGGCGCCGTGGCGGCGTCGCCGCGGCGGCGCAGCACGCCGAGGCTCGCGGCCACACCGAGGGCGGCCGGCAGCAGCACGGCGAGAAGGGATGCCACGCCCCACGCCGGCGCGTTCGCGGCCGGGCGCTCGCCGACCACCACCGGTGCCGCACCGACCGCGGGTGAGGGGTTGCCGGCGTCAACGAACGGACTGCGGGGCCCGCGCACCCCCGGCCCGGGCACCAGCACCATCGCACTGTACGGCTGCACGACGCCCCACCCGGACGCATCGTCGCGGGCGTCCGGGTTCGCGCGCCGCGCGGTCGCCTCGAGCCGGTACGCCCACTGCGCCGGCGTCTCGTGCGGGTGGGCGGCGGCGACCAGTGCCGCCGCCGCCGACACGTACGCCGCCGCGTAGCTGGTGGCCGGCGCATCCGCCGCGAAGATGCAGTCGCCGCCGGACGGTACCACCGAGAGCACGTTCTGGCCGGGCGCGGCGAGGGTCACGTGCGGGCCGTGGATGCTGTCGTCGGTGACGACGCCGGCCGTCCCGGTCGCCGCCACCCCGACCGCCCCGGCGTCGCCGGCCGGGTACCGGGTGCCGTCGTGGTCGCCGGCGGCCACCGACTGGCTGCGGTCGCGGTTGCCGGCGCTGGCGACCACGAGGCTGCCGTGGCCCGTGGCGAACGCGACCGCCGCACGCAGGCGGGGGTCGGATGCCTCGGTGCTCAGCGACACGTTGATGATCTGTGCGCCGTGCGCGGCCGCATACCGGATGCCGGCGGCCAGCCGCCCGACGTCGGGGCCGTGCCCGGCCTTCACCGCCTGATCGTCGACGTTCGCGTACACCCGTACCGGCAGGATCTTCACACCCGGCGCCAGGCCCACCAGCCCCGACCCCGATGCCGGCCGGGCGGCGATCACCCCGGCGATCGCGGTGCCGTGCCCGTACGCGTCGGACCGGCCCGAGGCATCCGCGTGGTCGGGCACCAGGTTCGTGCCGGTCAGTACCGCACCCGACAGGTGCGCTCCGGTGGCAGAGACCCCCGAGTCCACGACCGCGACCGTCACGCCCGACCCGGTGGTGCGGGCCCACGCCTGCTCGGTCTGCAGCACCTGGAACGCCGGCGGCGCATCCGCGATCCGCGTCGAGGCCGTGCACTGCCCGGACTGTGCCGCGGCGGCCCCGGTCGCCGGCGCCGCCGTCAGTGCGAGCGCCAGACCCGCCACGGCGGCCATGCTCCGGGCGCGCAGCCGGGTGGACCGGCTCATCCGCCCACGGTCTTTCCGGCCGCTTCGGTCGACAGGGCAGGGCCGGCCGGCAGCAGGTCGATCCATCCCGCCTCGATCGTCCGCACGTCGTCGGAGCCGTACCCCAGCCGCGCCACGGTCTCGGCGTCGGCACCGGGCAGGGCGAACGCGGTGCCGGTGGCGTCGATCAGCGTGAGCATGCGGCTGCTGCCCGCACCCGCGCCCGCCTCGACGAGAGCGCCCGACCCGCCTTTCACCTGCACGCCGGCAGCTGCCTCCGCCGACGTCGGCTGTGCGGCCAGCACCGTCTGCGGTGCCTGACCGTCGTGGGTCAGCAGCGCACAGGCGCGCTGGTCGCCGGCCAGCGCGGTGAACCCCTGCTTCGGCCAGTCCGCCCCGCCGGCCGGTGTGCGCGCCGTGGGCAGGCCGCTGACCTGCGCCGCGCTCACCTCGGTGGGCGCGTGCACGCTCGGCCCGTCGCCGAGCTGGTACAGCTGCCACGCGAGCGGGCTCAGCGCCGCCAGTTCACCGGCGTCGGTGATCAGGAACCGCTCGTTCTCGGCGGTCTGGGCGATGTGCACCACCTCGCCGGAGGCGAGCCCCGACGTGCCCACCGGATGCCCGGTGCCGACGGTGATCGGCGCCAGCTCGGTGCCCGGGTCGAACAGGTTGATCCAGGATGCCGGAACGTTCCGCGGTGTCGACGAGGTGATGCCCGCCGCCCGCAGCACCGCATCGATGTGCGTGCCGTGCACCGGGTAGCGGGTGTGTCCGGCGACCACGAACAGGTCGTCGCCGGTGCGCACCAGCACGGCGGCGTCGGTGGCGGCGGCCGCGCCGGTCCCACCGATCCGGGTGGAGACGGCCGCGGCATCGGTCACGCACGCCGTCCAGCCGTCGCCGACCAGGGCCGACGCCGCCGGCAGTGCGTCCGGGGCGCCGACGATGCCCAGTGTCGACCCCAGCGGCACGCCGTCAAGCTGGGACTGGTCGGTCGAGATGACGGTGAAGTCCTTCGCGGGGATGAGCAGCCGTGCGCTCGCGGTGTTGACCACCGGGTGCAGGGTGCCGTCGACGGTGACGTACCGGGCGCCGGTGTCTTTGGCCAGCACGAGACGCCCGTTCTGCCACCCCTGGGGCAGACCCGGCTGGATGAAGCCCCAGAACGCGCCCACCGCGATCAGGGCGATCGACAGGGCGATCGCGGCGATGACCGCGCGCAGCGGCTTGGCCGGTTCGAGCTCTTTGCCGCCGGGCGCGCCGCTGACGAACGCGGTCAGCAGCCGGCGCTGCGAAAAGCTCTGCGCCTGGATCAGGTCGGCCTTGGTCGCCATCCCTAGACGAGCCCCGCCGCGATGACCCCGACCGGAAGCAGCGCCGCGAGGATGAGCAGGTCGACGGTGTCGGCGAGCCGGCTGAGCCGCATCCGCGCACCCGGGGCGATGAGCGTTGTGGCCACGATGCACACGGTGGCGGCGGCGGCCACCACCAGCGCCACCGGCTGCAGCGCCGGCTGTGCGACGGCGGTGACCACACCGCTCAGGCCCAGGCCCACGGTGGCCAGCACCATGATCGCCATGACATGGCTGCGCGCGTACACCGCGCGTGCCGGGAACATCGTGCCCACGAACGCCAGCGCGCACAGGGCGCTGCCGGCCGGTGACGACGCCGCCAGCAGGGGGGTGGCCACCAGCATGCCCACACCCAGCGCCAGGCGCGACACCAGCAAGGCCCGCGCAGCGGTCGCGGTGCGGGCCGCGACCTCGTCGCCGTCGATCGGCGGCGGGTCGGCGAACACCTCGGCGTCGCTGTGCGGCGAGATCACCCGGATGCGCGTGGAGCTGAGTGCGAGCCAGGGCAGGGCGTGCGAGGCGGTGGCGGCGACGGCCGTCATGAGGGCGTAGACCGCCACGGCGTGTGCGGGCACCAGCACGGTGATGCCGCCGGCCGCGCCGACCACCGCCCCGGCGATCAGCGGGCCGAGGGCCAGTTCGCGCCGGTCGGCCCAGACCCCCGCCAGCACGCCGCCGGCCACGAACGCGGCGGCACCGGTCGCCGCAACCGGCAGGCCCCACACCAGAGCGTTCGGCGCGGTGGCCAAGAACCCGGCGACGGCGGCGAAGACGGCCGCCGCGATGCCGAGAGCGTGCCCGGCCAACGACTGGCCGAGACGCCCGACGACGGCCGAGACCGCGATCAGCATGACCGCGCCGATGCCGGCGATCAGCGCACTCATGGGAGTGGACGGGCCGGCCGCGAGCAGCACGACGGCGCAGACGGTCAACAGGGTCAGACTCGCCGCGAGCGCCGTGCGCACCCCGTCCTGCGGGGTCCAGGGTCGGTGCTGTGCTTCGGTGGCGTCGATCACCGCCTCGACGAGGTCGTCGTACACGCGGGGCTGGGCGACCAGGCCGCCGCGGGCGAGCGTGAGCACCTCGCCGTCCTGCACCCCCTGCGCGACGGCGCCGGCACTGGCATCCAGCACCCGCCCGTCGGCACGGCGCAACTCATACCCGGTGTGCGTCATGGTGGGATCGAGCAGTCCCAGGTTGCGCGCGAACCCGGGCATCAGCTCGATGAGCGGAATCTGCGTGGGGATGCCGACGTCCAGACGGCGCCCCTCGCCGAGCACGGTGATGCGCATCAGTGCGCGGGTCGTGCTCACCGTCTGACTCACGGGTGTCAGTCTAACCAGCCGCCGTGCGGCCGCCGGGGGCGGGCGGAACCGGGACGACGAGCCGGTACAGCAGCGCCGAGATGAACAGCTGCAGCAGGCCGATCGCGAACACCGGAACGGCCAGGAACAGCCCCAGGGCGGTCGCGGTGGCGATGCAGACGATGACCACCACGAGTGCCCCCGCAGCGCCGACCGCCACCGCCACGAAGCCGAACAATCGCAGCGGCCCGCTCAGCTTCAGCGTGTCGGGGTAGTGCCGGCCGGCCTGGAACGCCAGCACCGCCAGCAGGGCGGCCAGCACCGTCAGCACTGACAGGGTCAGCGGGGATGCCAGCGTGCCCGGCGCCGTCGCGGCCCAGGAGTAGCCCACCGCCGCGAGCACCGCACACACCACGGCCAGCACCAGCAGCAGCACCCCGATCACCCGGGCGCGCCGGCGCACCGACTCGGGGGTGAACCGCGGTGCGTCCGGCGTCGACGCGGGCCCGCTCATTGCGTCGCGATCTTCGGCCAGACGCTGATGCCGGCCGAGGTGGCCGCCAGCGTCGTGCGGCAGGTGCCGGCCTGCGTGAGCAGCACCCCGACGCCGCTGCCGGCCGCGACCAGGAATGCCACGATGCCGATCCCGATCAGCACCGGGGCCGCGGGCAGGCCGACGATGGTGCCGGTCGCGACGGCGGCGCCGGCGATCGCGCCGATCAGCGTGATCAGCGCGACCGCGATGCCTGCCCAGAACGCCGCGATGCCGGTCGACAGTGAACTGAGCGCATTGGCGACGTTCGCGGCATAGTCCGACATGATCGACGTGTTCGCACGGCGCTGCGGTTCGAGCGATTGCTCGTACTGGTCGGCCGCGCGGCCCTTCCAACGGTCGTCGACCGACAGCGCCTGGTCGGTGATGGTGTCGTTGATGCGCGCCACCGACGCGCCGACGGTGTTCCAGCTCTTGCCGGTGTCGTTGAGCAGGAACGGGTTGCCGACATAGCTGAGCTTGTCGGTGAACCAGTCCCAGAACTCCTTGAGTCTGGAAAGCATCGCATCCCACGCCTCGTGGACCTTGTCGGCCACCCAGGACAGGAAGAACGGGATCTTGCTGAGTACGGAGTTGACCAGGCGGGTGATCTCGTCGATCTTGCTCTGGATCTTGTCCAGCAGGTCCCGGATCTTCTCGGCGATCTGTGTCGGATTCATCGCTCGTCCTTTCGCGTCCTATTCCGGCTGCCACATGTCGTACAGGTCACACCGGGTGATGTCCTCGTACTTCTCGAAGTCGGTGCGCACCGCGCGCAGCGCCGTGGCGCCTGCGCGGGTCTCGGTGGCACCGTGCCCCAGCAGGTCGATCACCTGCTGATGCAGCTGCGCGTACAGGTCGGCCACGTCCATCGCGGCGAACGAGAACGCGCCCCGGTAGACCTGGGTGTTGCGCAGGTCGGTCTGGGCCTGAGCCAGCGTGTCGCCGGCGGCATCCCAGATCGCGGCATCCTTGCTGAGCGCCTCGAACGATGCGGCGATGTCGGTCATCGGTCAGTCCTTTCCGGTCAGGAAGCGCAAGAACGCCTCCGGGTCGTCGGCGAACTCCTGATAGCGGGCCAGCGGGGTGCCGGCCAGCGCAGAAGCGGTGGATGATCCGGCCTGGGCGTGCGCGTCGGCCAGCTGCAGGTTCACCTCGCGGGTGATGGTCGCCGCGCTCGCGGTGCGCAGCCAGTCCTCGTCGAAGACGACCGAGGCCGGGTCGCCGTTCGCCGTGACCTGCACCTCGACCTCGCGCGTGCCGTGCACCGGGCCACCGGCGCTGCCGCGGGCGAACAGGGTCGAGAAGGTCTCGTCGATGTTCTCGGCGAGGTCGTCGAACACGTCGAGCACGTTCTGCAGCACCTGCGTCATCGCCACACCCTGATCGGGGTCGGCTTCGATCTGCTGCTGCAACCGGGCGGCGAAGCTGTCGTGCAGCGGCGGCGTCGGAGAGGGCCGGTACGTGCTCTCGCCGGCCGCATCCACGTGCTGCCCCCATTCCGCGGCCCGCGCGACGGCGAGGTCCTGGAAGGCCCGGACCACCGCCTGGCCCAGCACATCCGGATCGTACGCCGACCGCCAGGCATCCGTGATCTGCACGTGCGGCGGCCGTTCACCGTCCAGCTCGACGGTGATCGATCCCGACGCATCGGTGTGTGCGGTCGGCATCGGTCCTTCGGCGGCGCGTCGGAACAGCTGCGTCTGGACGTCGACTTCGTCGCGCAGCCGGTAGATCTGTTCGGTGTCCTCGGCCATCGGTGCACCCCTCCCTTGCTTACCTGCCCCACCGTACACAGCGACGCCGACCGGGCCACATGGGGAAATAGCCCCATGGCCGACGGTGGCGCCCGGTTGCGGCCGTGTGTTTACATGAGGGAGTCGTCCGGGCCAGACCGGTCCGGACGTTTCGAAGGATCACAGTCGAGGGGTGTGAGAATGACGATTTCCGCCGAAGAGGGGGCTCTGCTCAAGGGCGCCAAGGCCGTGGGCGACGCCAAGCAGGGCATCGACCGCCATGTCAAGACCGTGCGCGGTGAGATCGAGCAGGTGTCGGGGTACTGGACCGGCGCCGCCGCCGCTGCGTACACGCAGCTCATGGGCCGCTGGGACGAAGAGACCCGCAAGCTCAACAACGTGCTGATCACGCTCGAGGACGCGCTGAAGGGCACCCACCAGGACCAGAGCAACACCGAAGAGGAACACGGGCGCACCATCAGCGGCCTGACCTCGATGATGCAGCAGTAGTCCGGGCGCGAGACAGAGTCGTAAGAAAGGTATTCAGATGTCGTTTTCGGTGAACCCCGAGCAGGTCGTCACGCTGGCCGGCAACATCCGCAACGGAGCGCAGGGCATCGGGCAGGAGCTGGAGCAGCTCGACCGGGCCGTCGCCACCCTGCGCGGGTCGTGGGACGGTGCCGCACAGGAGGCTTACGGCGAGGCGCAGCGCAAGTGGCGCCAGTCGCTGTCGTCGATGAACCAGTTGCTGGAGCAGATCGCCCACAAGACCGAGGAGATGTCGCACGGCTACGTGCACAGCGACAAGAAGTCCTCGGGTCGTTTCCTGCAGTGAGCTGAACGCGGATGTCGTGGCCCGGACCCCGGGTCACGACTTCCGCATGCGAGGGGGTGCAGATGGGGATCCAGGCGCAGATCAGTGTGGACGGCGAGATCGTCGCCGTGCACACGACACAGATGTCCAAGCACGGTGACGCGATCCCGTCCGGCGAGGTGGCCAGTCGTGTGCTCGGCGACGACAGCGAGCACGCGACCGCGGCGTTCCTGCGTCGGCTGAGCACGGGGGCGACCGCGGTCGGCCAGCACGCCGACGTGGTGCGCGCCACGGTCAAGCAGAACGCACAGGCGCTGCGCAAGATCGTCGACGAGGCCGCCGAGCAGGAGGACCACTCGGTGGCCTGGGTGCGCCAGCACACCGGGCTGATCGATCAGACGGCGAAGACCACGACCGCCGCCGACGTGAACGCCAGCCGGCGCTTTCTTCAGCAGCAGCAGGAGCAGCAGCAGGCCGCGGCGGGCGCGGTGCCGCCGGCATCGACGCAGAGCGGGCCGGACGTCTCGTCGTCCGGAGACCTGTGAGCAGCCCGTCCCGCCGCAGCAGGGGCTGGGCGGCCGCCGCCGGGGTGGTGGCCGCGGTGCTGGCGTGCACGGGGGCGGCGCTTCCGGCGCAGGCCGCGCAGGGGCCGGGGTCGAGCTGGTGGTACGACGCGTTCGGCGTGCCCGAGGTACAGGCGCAGGGCTGGACGGGCGCCGGCGTGAAGGTCGCGGTGATCGACGGGCAGATCAATCCCGAGCTGCCGGTGCTGACCGGTGCGCACCTGACGGTCGACCCGAAGCCGCTGTGCACGGGCGGAACGGTCACCACGACCGCACCCGACCCGAGCAACGACGTCGCGCACGGCTCGGACATGGCCGCGCTGATCGTCGGCAACGGCAGCGGCCCGGCGCACGTGCGCGGCATCGCACCCGAAGCCGATCTGCTCTTCTACGGCTTCGGGTACGTTCCCAGCTCGGACGCCGGGCGGGACTGCATCGACAGCCCCGAGGACGGGATGTCGGTGTTCGGCCACGGCATCCAGCGCGCCATCGACGACGGTGCACGGGTGATCTCGATCTCGCAGGGCGCGGGGGTGATGACACAGAAGGATGCGCAGGTGGTCGCCGAGGCGATCGCCCACGGCGTCGTGATCGTCGCCGCGACCCCCAACAGCGTCGCCGACACCGGCCAGTGGCCGTGGATGTACAACGGTGTGGTCGCGGTGAACGCGTTCGACAAGCGCGGTTATCTGCAGGAGGATGCCCAGACCCCCGGAAAGAAGGCCGCCTGGCGCGAGACCACCGTGGTGGCGCCGGGCGTCGGCTTCCCCTCGGTGACGTGGGGGACGCCGGTCTCGGTCAGCGGGTCGAGCCTGGCCACCCCGCTGACCGCGGGCGTGCTGGCGCTGACGGCGCAGAAGTATCCGCACGCCACCGGCGACCAGCTGCTTCAGTCACTGATCCGCAACACCACGCCCGATGACCATGGGCTGGCGCATTCGGACGACGGCACCGGGTACGGGCCGGTCTCGCTGCGGCACATGCTGCGGGTCGACCCGACCTCGTACCCCGACGTCAACCCGCTGATGGACAAGTCGTCGAACGTGCCGAGCGCGCAGCTGGTGGCGCAGGTCGCCGGCGGCGCATCACCGACACCGACGGGCGTCGCCCCCACCGTCATCGTCGGCGACACCGCGACGCCGGCCGCCGGCCAGGCCGACTCGGCCACCCCGGCCGTGCCGGCCGTGCTCATGGTCGGTGGGGGCGTGGTGGTGGTCGCTGCGATCGTGGTGATCGTGGCCGTCACCGTGCGACGCAGGAAGGGCAACGGCCCACCGAACACAGGAGGTGCATCATGACCGGGGTGTGGGAACAGAGACTGCACAACATCGCCTTCGGCCAGGCGTTCGCCGTGCCTGCGGCGACCAGTGTCGCCGATTCGATGGATGAGCTCAAGCCGGTGCTCGACAAAGCGGCGAAGGACCCGGGTGTGTCGGGGGCGTCGGGGCTGGCGGCATCCGACAGCCTGGACGTCACCGCGCGCCGCGCTGCGGCCGTGTCGACCACGGCGCGGCAACTGCACACCGCCGCCGGGCAGGCCAACGCCGTGCGGCAACAGGCGCAGCGCGACCTCGAGGGCCTGGGGGCGGGCGCGCTCAGCCCGGCGGAGGAGCTCATGGTGCGCACGGCGGCCGCAGGGGCGACGATCACCTTCCCCGAGTTCTCGGTGATCGCCGGCGAGGGGGCCGTGCAGCTGGTCAACATGTTCCTCGGCTCGCGGCGTGAGGACGCGGCGAAGGCCGCCGTGAAACGGGCCAGCGATGCGTTGGACGCCATCGTCGTTCCGACGACGGTCAGCGTGACCGACCCCACCTCGCGCTCGCACACCGACCCCACGTCGCCGGCCGGACCCGCCTCCGGCCCGCCCAGCTTCGGCAACTACCCCGGCGCCGGTGCGCCGCCGGTCGCTCCGCCGCCCGGCGTGCACGTGCATCCGACCCCGCTTCCCGGTACCTCACCCGTTCCGGGTGGGCATCCGGGTGGTCCGATCGTGATTCCCCCGGGGCAGACACCGCCCTGGCAGGTCGGCGACGGCGGTCCGGGCTACCCGGGCTACCCGGGCTACCCGGGCGGCGGGCTGACCCCGAACGGGCCGAGCGACGGCGGCACCTCCTGGGGTGGCGTCGGCGGCACCGGCGGCACCGGCGGCCCCGGCTCGGTGCCCGGCGCCGGCGGCACCGGCGCGGGTGGCGGGGGCGGGATGCTCGGAACCGGGCTCGCCGGCGGCACCGTCGCCGCCGGTGGGGCGGCCGCGATCGGTGGTGCCCGGATGATGCGGGCCTCCGGCGTCGGCGGCGCTTCGGGCGTCGGCGGCATGGTGGGCGCCGGTGGCGCGGCTCCGGCCGGCGGTGTCGGTGCGCCACGGTCGGGCGGGCTGCTCGGCGGCACGCGCGCAGGTCGGGGCGCGGGCTCGTCCGCGTCGGCCGTGGGCGCCGGAGCGGGCGGGCGGCCGGGGATGACCGGTGCCGGCGGGGCGCCGCGCGCGGGCGGCCGTGACCGTGACAAGCAGAACGCCCAGGGCACGGACGGCCCGATCGCCCCGCACCTCGAGGACGACGAAGAGCTCGGTCCCCGGTCGGCGGCAGCCGGCGCGGGCGGACGCGACTGACGTTCCGGCAGGATGGGCTGGTGGACTCGGTCGAACAGGCAGCGCGCCGCCGCATCGTGATCTGCGACGGAGCGACCCGGTACGACATCGCCGCGCCCGTCGACCTGACGGTGGCCGCCGTGCTCGGCCGGATCGGCGTCGCCGACGGCGCGCGCACCCTCACCGTGCGCGACGGTGAGGGTCGCGAGGTGGACCGCGGACGTGCCCTGCGCGACTGTGCGGACGGCGACATCCTCGCCGTCGTCGACACCTCCGTGTCGCCCGTCGGGCCCCGGCGCTCCTCTCGCGATCCGGGCGCAGCGGCCGGTTCGGACGCGGCCGTGTGGACGGCGACCGGAGCGGTCGCGCTCGGCGCGCTCGCACTGGCGGCGGTGGCCACCGGGCTGACGGCGCCGTTGACCACGATCGTCGCAGCGGTCTTCGCCGCCACCGCGGTCGCGGGCGGTGTGGTCTGGGCCCGACGCGCGGGCACCGACCCGGCCTCAGGCATCGCCGGGGCCTTCGCCCCGCTCGCCCTCGCGTTCGCCGCCGGAGTGCTCGCCGCCCCGTCACTGCCGTGGGGCGGTGCGCACATCGCCGTGCTCTGCGCAGGAGCCGCCGTGGCGGTGCTGGCCGCGGCGCTCGCTGTCATCACCGCCGACCGGACCGCGGCCGCCGCGCTCGGCGCGGTCGCCGTGCTGACGGCGGGCGTCGTCGCGCTCTGGGCGCTCACCGTCGTGTTCGCCCTGCCCGCCGCCGCGGCGTGCGCCGTGACGCTCGGCGCGGCACCGGTGGTGCTGCGCGCGCTGCCGGCGACCGCGGTGAGCGCCCGACCGGGGATGTTCATCGACTTCGTGCGGTTCCAGACACTGCGCTGGACCGTGCGCGAGCCCGAGCCCGACCCCGCGCACGTGGTCACCGCCGACGCCGCCCGTGACGTGGTCACCCGGTCGATGGCGCTGTGGCGGGCGGGAGCCGCGGTCGTGGGCATCGCGGTCATGATCAGCGCGCCGGCGGCGCTGATCCCCTTGGCCGCCGCGCCGCTCGTCCGCGCCGGGCAGATCGCCCTCGCGGTCTGCGTGCTGGTCGCGCTGACGCTGCAGAGCCGGCGCGCGTCGGACGGGCTGCTGCGATGGATGCCGCGGGCCGCGGCGTTCGTCGTGGCGCTCGCACTGGCCGGCGCGGCGACCCGGGCCGTGGCCGCGACCGTGGTGCCGGTCACCGCCGGGGCGGTGCTCGCGGCGGCGGTCGCCGCGGCCGTGCTCATCGTTCCGGTCGCCCGCGGTGCGCGCTCGTTGCGCTGGTCGCGGCTGGGAGACGTGCTCGAGGCACTGGCCGTGGCGCTGGCGTTGCCCGCCGGCCTATTGGCGGCGGGGGTCGTCGATCTCGTGCGTGGAATGATGGCCTCATGACCGCCGGCCCCGCCACCGACGGCCGCACGACGGCCGTGCAGATCGCCCCCGCCGGCATCGCCGCGCGGCTGGCGGCACTGACCGTCGACCTCGCGGCCGTCGCGATCGTGGCATCCGTCGTGCTGCTGGCCACCCGATCACCGGTCTTCGCGGTCGTGGCCGTGGCCGAGGCGGTGCTGGCACTGTGGATCCTGCAGGCGCGCACCGGTGCGGGCCTGGGCGGCCTGCTCATGCGGCTGCGCACCGCACGCATGGACGCGCCCGCCTCGCCCGGCGGCGCCCGCACACTGGTGCGGGGCCTGTTCACCATGGCCGGCCTCGCGGTGTTCGGCGTCGGCGCCTGGCTGCTGGAGCTCACCGGTGTGCGCGAGCACAGCGGATGGCGCCGGTCGTGGGCCGATCGCGCCACCGGCACCGTCGTGGTGGCGCTACCTCACGCAACAGCCCAGCCTGCACCCGTCGCCCAGCCTGCCCCTGTCCCGCAACCTGTGCCCGTCCCGCAGCCCGTGCCTGTCCCGCAGCCTGTGCCTGTCGCGCAGCCCGTGCCCGAGGCATCCACGCCCCCCGCCGACGCGCCGCTGCGACGACGCACCCGCACCGCGGCACCGGAGGCGGCCGGCAGTGTGCTGCTGCTGCTGGACACGGGCCAGCGCGTGCAGGTGCCGGTGCCGGCGGCGGTGGTGCTCGGGCGCAACCCGGCCGCCGTGCAGCCCGGAGACCTCGTGGTCGAGGTCGACGACCCGGCCCGTACCGTGTCGAAGTCGCACAGTCGCCTCGAGCTGACCGCCGAGGGCACCTGGGTGATCGATCTGGACTCGATGAACGGCACCGACCTGCTGTTCGAAGACGGGGCCGCCCGCACCCTCCCCGCCGGGGTGCGCACGCTCGTCGAGGACGGCATGCGCGTGCGCATCGGCGACCGCACCATCACCCTGACCAGACTGGCCGGAGCACAAGCATGAGCGGCGGATCACGCCTCGCGCCCCCACGCAAGCCCGTCGACCGGATCGTCGTGCAGCCGCCGCCCGAACTGGTGCCCAGCGAGGGCGGGTCCGGCATCCTCACCTCGCTGCTGCCCCTGGTCGGCAGCCTGGGCGCCATCATCATGGTCACGATGACCAACGCCGGCCCCACCGGGTACCTCACCGGCGGCATGTTCCTGCTCTCGTCGCTCGGCTTCGTCGCGGTCAACGGCTGGCGGCAGCGCTCGCAGCACACCGCGCAGGTGCTGGCCAACCGTCGCGACTACCTGGCCTACCTCGCCCAGTTGCGCGAGAGCGTGCGCGTCGCCGCCCGACAGCAGCGTCGGCACGACAACTGGGATAACCCCGCCCCGGCCACACTGCCGTTCCTCGTCGAGGAGCGCACCCGGGTCTGGGAGCGGCGTCCGGCGGACGAACGATTCCTGCACGTGCGGGTGGGGGTGTCGGACCAGCCGCTCTCGCTCACCCTGGCCGCTCCCGAACTCCCCCCGCTGGCGCAGCTGGACCCGGTCGCCGCGTCGGCCGCGCACCGGCTCATGCTCACCCACGAGATGCAGCACGCGCTGCCGGTCGCGGTGGACGTGCGCGGGTACGCGCGCGTGGAGATCACCGGGCTGGATGCCGGCCGGGTGCGCTCGCTCGCCCGCTCGATGCTCGTGGGCATCGCCGCCCTGCACGACCCCGAAGACGTCGTGATCGCGGTGCTGTCGGCCGACGCCCACCTCGCCGAATGGGAATGGGTGAAATGGCTGCCGCACGCGCACTCGCAGCGCGTGCAGGACCGCCTGGGCGCCGCGCGCATGATCAGCGGGTCGCTGGACGCGCTCAAAGACATGCTGCCGTCGGGCCTGGCCGAACGCGGCCGGTTCCAGCGCGACGGCGTGCGCCCGTCGCCGCACGTGGTGCTGGTCGCCGACGGCGTCTCACTGCCGGTCGGCGACCCGCTGGTGGGCATCGAGGGCGTGCAGGGCGTCACCGTCATCGACCTGCCCGAACGGTGGGGCGAGCTCGAAGACCCGGCGATCTGCCGGCTGGCCGTGCCCGGCGACGACGGACAGGGCGAGATCCTCGACGTCACCGAGGCCACGCGCCCGTTCACCCCGGATGCCACCACCGTGGTGGAGGCCGAAGCCACGGCCCGTCGGCTCATGGCCCTGCGCCCGGTGCCGGTCGCCTCGGGCGGCGACGCGGCCACGACCACCGTCGGCCAGCGCGAACTGGTCGACCTGCTGGGCCTGCCCGACGTGCGCGACCTCGACCTGGACCGCACCTGGGCGCCGCGACTGGAACGCGACCGGCTGCGCGTGCCGATCGGCCAGGACACCACCGGCGCCCCACTCGTGCTCGACCTGAAAGAGGCGGCCCAGCAGGGCATGGGCCCGCACGGCGTGCTGATCGGTGCGACCGGGTCGGGCAAGTCCGAGGTGCTGCGCACCCTGGTGCTGGCCCTCGCACTGACCCATTCGCCCGAGCAGCTGAACTTCGTGCTCGTGGACTTCAAGGGCGGCGCCACGTTCGCCGGCATGGCCGGGATGCCCCACGTGTCGGCCGTGATCACGAACCTGGGCAGCGAGCTGGCGCTGGTCGACCGGTTCCAGGACGCGCTGCAGGGCGAGATCGTGCGGCGGCAGGAGCTGCTGCGGGCCGCCGGCAACTTCGCCAACGTCACCGACTATGAGAAGGCGCGCCGCGGCGGCCGCACCGACCTGGAGCCGCTGCCGGCGCTGCTGATCGTGGCCGACGAGTTCTCGGAGCTGCTGGCCGCCAAGCCGGAGTTCGTGGACAGCTTCATCAACATCGGCCGGGTCGGCCGGTCGCTGGCCGTCCACCTGCTGCTGGCGTCGCAGCGCCTCGAAGAGGGCAAGCTGCGGGGCCTGGACACCTACCTGTCGTACCGCGTCGGTCTGCGCACGTTCTCTGCCGCCGAATCGCGCACCGTGCTGGGCGTGCCCGACGCGTACACCCTGCCGCAGGAGCCGGGCGTCGGCTACCTCAAGTCGGGCACCGACGAGCTCGTGCAGTTCCGGGCCGCGTACGTCTCGGGGCCGCCCAAGGGCCGGCGCAGCGCAGCGGCCGGTGGCGGCGACGTGCGCGCCGACGCGGCCGAGATCGATGTGTTCACGGCCGCGAACCAGGCGTTGGACGTCGAGGTCGAGGCATCCGCCCCGCCCGTGCGCGAGCCGGTCGCGCGCGAGTCGCGGTCGACGTTCGAGCTGGCCGTCGACCGGATGGCCGGCCGCGGCCCGGCGGCGCACCAGGTGTGGCTGCCGCCGCTCGCCGAGCCGGCGACCCTCGACCAGCTCATGCCCGATCTCGCGCCCGATCCCGAGCTGGGGCTGGTGTCGCGGGCGTGGCGGGATGCCGGGGCCCTGACGGTGCCGCTGGGGATCGTCGACGTGCCGCTCGAGCAGCGCCGTGAGCAGCTCACGGTCTCGCTCGGCGGCGCGGCCGGGCATGTCGCGATCGTGGGCGGACCGCTCAGCGGAAAGTCGACCCTCGCGCGCACCCTGGTGTCGGCGCTGGCGCTGACCACCACGCCGCAGGAAGCACAGTTCTACGTGCTCGACTTCGGTGGCGGGGCGTTCGCGGGCATGCAGCAGCACCCGCACATCGCCGGCATCGCCACGCGCACCGACGAGGAATCGGTGCGACGCACGGTCGCCGAGATCGAGGGCATCCTCGACGCGCGTGAGGTGTACTTCCGCGAGCACGGCATCGACTCGATCGACACCTACCGGCAGCGGCGTGCGGCCGGCATCGTCGACGACGGCTACGGCGACGTGTTCTGCGTGATCGACGGGTGGGCGACGCTGCGCAGCGAGTACGAGATGCTCGAACCGCGGGTGCAGACCATCGCCGCCCGGGGCCTGGGCTTCGGCATCCACGTCGTGGTCACCGCCAACCGGTGGTTGGAGATCCGTGCCAGTCTGAAGGACCTCATCCAGACCCGACTCGAGCTGCGGCTGGGAGATCCCACCGACTCCGAGATCGACCGCAAACAGGCGGCGAACGTGCCCAGCGGCATGCCCGGACGCGGGCTCAGCCGGGCGCGGCTGCAGATGCTGGGGGCCCTGCCCCGCGTCGACGGCGATCAGGACCCGGGGCGCCTGGCGGACGGCGTGGACGACATGATCGCCCGGATGCGCCAGGCGTGGCACGGCCCTGCCGGGCCCAAACTGAGGCTGCTGCCGCGGATGCTCA
The DNA here is from genome assembly GCF_000422405.1 of Microbacterium luticocti DSM 19459. Taxonomy (GTDB): domain Bacteria; phylum Actinomycetota; class Actinomycetes; order Actinomycetales; family Microbacteriaceae; genus Microbacterium; species Microbacterium luticocti. The sequence goes on along the minus strand of NZ_AULS01000002.1, from coordinate 213,785 downwards.
CCCTCGACGAGGCGCGCGCGCAGGCCGGCGACGGCTTCGGGCAGCTGCTGCTGGGCGTCGAAGAGGCGCACCTGCGCCCGTTCGGCATCGACCCGCTCAACGAGGCGCACGCGTACCTGTACGGCGACGCGGGCATGGGCAAGACGGCGTTCCTGCGCGGCATCGTGCGCGAGATCACCCGCCGCTACGGCCCCACCCAGGTGAAGATCTTCCTCGTGGACTACCGTCGGTCGCTGCTGGGCGAGGTGCCGGCGGACTACCTGGGGGCGTATCTGACCTCGCACGACATGGCGATGGCGGGCATGCAGGAGCTGGCCGAGTTCTTCAGCGGGCGCATCCCGGGGCCCGACGTGACCGCCGAACAGTTGCGCAACCGCAGCTGGTGGAGCGGGGCCGAAGGCTACATCCTCGTCGACGACTACGACCTGGTGGCCACCAGTCAGGGCAACCCGCTCGCGGTGCTGCAGCCGCTGCTCGCGCAGGCCTCGGACCTCGGCCTGCACGTCATCCTCACCCGGCGCACCGGCGGTGCCGGGCGCGCGGCCTACGACCCGATCATCCAGCGGTTCACCGACCTCGGCGTCACCGGCATCCTGCTGGGCGGCAACCCCGAAGAAGGCGCGCTGATCGGTCGCCTCAAGCCCGTGCCGTCGGCACCGGGCCGTGCCCAGGTGGTCAGCCGCAGCATGGGCACGTTCTCGGCACAGCTGGTGTTCGCCCCGCCCACTGCCGAGTGAGGCCGGGTAGCATCGGCGCTCGTGAACGTGATCTGGCGGACCCTCCTCATCCACCTGCAGGCCCGACGTCGGATGCGGCGCGGGCAGACCCTTCCGATGACCGGTGTCGGCACGATCCGGCTGACCACGCTGCCCAGCGACATCGACATCCTGCGCCACATGAACAACGGACGCTACCTGTCGCTGTTCGACCTCGGGCGGTGGGACCTGCTCGTGCGCACCGGGCTGTGGGACGCGATGCGCCGCAACGGCTGGTACGCGGTCGTGGCCGCCGAGACCATCACGTTCCGCAAGTCCCTGCAGCTCTGGCAGCGCTTCGACGTCGAATCCCGCTTTCTCGGTCATGACGACCGGGCCGTCTACATGGAACACCGCGCGGTCGTGGACGGCGAGATCTACGCCCGGGCCATCATCCGCGCCCGGATGATGCGCCGCTCGGGCGGCACCCTGCCGCACGAGGAACTGTTCGCCGCCACCGGCCGGCCGCAGCAGGTGCCCGACGTCGAGCCGTGGGTGCACGACTGGGCCGAGGCATCCCGACTGCCGTCGACCGGTCGGGCAGCTCCCAGCGTCTGGCGGTAGCGCTCGGCGGGCCGGGCTCAGCGCGCGGCGAACGCGTCGTGCAGCGCCGTGCGCACGGCCAGGATGCCACTGCGCCCGGCGGTCGCGCGGCGTGCGGCTGTGAACAGCTCACGCGAGGGCGCCTGCGGCAGCTCGACCAGGCGCGCGGTCGGCGCCGTCCCGCTCCACACCAGGTCGGGCAGCAGCCCCACCGCGTGACCTGCGGTGATCAACCGCACCTGCGCGGTCAGGTCGGCGATCTCGAACCGCACGTCGGGCTCGAACCCGGCCGCCCGGCACTGCTCGGCGGCCCACCGCCTCGCCGCCGTGCCGCGCGGCTCCATCACCCACGCCCGATCGCGCAGCGCCGCCAGCTCGCCCGCGGGATCCTGTGGCGGCAGCGCCAGCCGGATCGGATCGCGCCCGAGCGAGACCCGGTCCAGGTCGGGCCGGTGCTCGCGTGACGAGCCCGGGTACTGCTCGGCGATCACCAGGTCGAACCGGCGGGCCGACAGCTCGAACAGCCCCTCTTCGGGCGGCACGTCGGCCACCTCGACCCGCAGGTCGGGCTCGCGCTGCGCGAGCAGGGTCAGCGCCGGGGCGAGGATCGCCTGCGCCGCCGTCTGCATCACCGCCACCCGCACCGGCGCCGCGCCCGGCCGCAGCCGCTCCAGCTCGCCCCGCGCCTGCTCGTCCAGCTGCAGCATCCGTTCCGCGTGCGCGGCCAGCAGCCGGCCGTGGTCGGTCAGCCGCACCCCGCGCCCGTCCGGTTCGAGCAGCGTCACGCCGGCATCGCGCTCGAGCAGCGCCAACTGCTGCGAGATCGTCGACGGGCTGTACGACAGGGCCTCGGCCACCGCCGCCAGGGTGCCGCGCAGCGCGAGTTCGTGCAGCATCCGCAACCTGCGCAGCTCGAACACCGCACCTCCCGGGATCATCCCAGCAATCATTGGGAAAATCGAAGTCAATCGATCATAGATCATCGCTTTTCATGATGAGTGGGATGCCGCATCCTGGAAGCGTGGAGGACAAGCAGATGGCCCAGACCGACGACGCCCTGACGACGCCGCAGCTCGCCGACGATGCGGTCGCGCTCGCCCGGCGGTGGGTGGACGAGTCCGCGAAGGCGGTCGTCGATCCGGCCGCGCAGCGACTGGCCGGCGTGCTGCAGGACGAGAACGGCCTGCCGTTCACCATCGGCTTCGTCGACGGGGTGATGCGTCCCGAGTCGCTGTCGGCGGCGGCATCCAATCTGCACCGCGTGGCCCCGCTGGTGCCGCGCTTTCTGCCGTGGTACCTGCGCACCGCGGTGCGCATCGGCGGCGCCGTCGCGCCGGTGCTGCCCTACCCGGTGGTGCCCATCGCCCGACGCGTGCTGCGCGGCATGGTCGGTCATCTCATCGTCGATGCGCGGCCCGAGAAGCTCGGCGCCGCCATCGAGAAGCTGCGTGGCACCGGCCACCGGCTGAACCTCAACCTGCTCGGCGAGGCGGTGCTCGGCGAGGCCGAGGCGAAACGCCGACTCGACGGCATCCACGACCTCATCCGCCGCCCCGACGTCGACTACGTCTCGGTGAAGGTGTCGGCGATCGTCAGCCACCTGTCGATGTGGGCATTCGAGCAGGTCGTCGACACGGTCGTCGAGCGGCTGAAGCCGCTGTATGTCACCGCCGCTGGCAACGGCACCTTCATCAACCTCGACATGGAGGAGTACCGCGACCTCGACCTGACCATCGCGGTGTTCACCCGGATCCTCGCCGACCCGCGGCTGAAGGACCTCGAGGCCGGTATCGTGCTGCAGGCGTATCTGCCCGACGCGCTACCGGCGCTCGACCGGCTCACCGACTGGGCCGGTCAGCGGGTCGACGCCGGTGGTGCCCGCATCAAGGTGCGTCTGGTCAAGGGCGCCAACCTTGCCATGGAGCATGTGGATGCGGTCATGCACGGCTGGCCGCAGGCGCCGTACCGCAGCAAGGTCGACAGCGACGCGAACTACCTGCGCTGCCTCGACGCCGCGTTCGACCCCGCCCGCACCCGGGCTGTGCGCATGGGCGTGGCCGGCCACAACCTGTTCGACATCGCCTATGCGTGGCTGCTGGCCGGGCAGCGTGGCGTGCGCGACGACATCGAGTTCGAGATGCTGCTGGGCATGGCCCAGGGGCAGGTCGAGGCGGTCTCGCGCGAGGTCGGCGCGGTGCTGCTGTATGTGCCGGTCGTCAAGCCCAGCGAGTTCGACGTCGCCATCAGCTACCTGGTGCGGCGACTGGAAGAGAACGCGTCGACCGAGAACTTCCTGTCGGCCGCGTTCGAGCTGCACGAGGACGCGTCGCTGTTCGACCGCGAGCGCGGTCGGTTCGTCGCCTCGATCGAGCGCGCCGCCGACCCCGCGTTGCACACCGGCCCGTTCCGCACCCAGGACCGTGCCGCCGAGGTTCCGGTCGTCGACGAGGGCCGCATCCGCCGCGATGCGCCGGCCGGCGACGAACAGGGGCTCACCCAGGCCGTGCTCGGCGCCGAAGAAGTGCTCTTCGGCGGCGAAGGATTCGTCGAGACCGCGGTCTTCTCGCCGCGCGAGTCGGGCACCCGTGCGGTGGGCGCTCCCGGGTTCCGCAACACGCCCGACTCCGACCCGGCGCTGCCGGCGAACCGGGTGTGGGCCGACGAGATCATCGCCCGCATCGAGACCTCGACCGCGGGCGACGACACCCTGGCCGGCGCCCGGGTGACCGATGCGAACGCGCTCGTGGGCATCGTCGCGCAGGTGAAGGATGCCGCAGCCGCCTGGGGCGGGATGCCGGCGGCCGAGCGCTCGGCGGTGCTGCAGGCCGCCGCGAGGGCGCTCGAGGCGCGACGCGGGGAACTCATCGAGGTCGCGGCATCCGAGACCGGAAAGGTGTTCAGCGAGGGCGATGTCGAGGTCAGTGAGGCCGTCGACTTCGCGAACTACTATGCGGCGACGGCGCGCGAGCTCGACGGGGTCGCCGGCGCGGTGTTCGTGCCGGCGCAGGTGACCGTGGTGACCCCGCCCTGGAACTTTCCGGTGGCGATCCCGACCGGTGGCGTGCTGGCGGCGCTGGCCGCCGGCTCGGGCGTGGTGTTCAAGCCCGCGCCGCAGGCCCGCCGCTGCGCGGCCGTCATCAGTGAGGCGCTGTGGGAGGCCGGTGTGCCGCGCGAACTGCTCGCGCTGGTGGACATCGACGAGGGCGACCTCGGCCGGCAGCTGATCACCCACCCGGACGTGGACCGGGTGATCCTCACCGGGTCGTGGGAGACGGCGGCACTGTTCCGGTCGTGGCGGCCCGACCTGCCGCTGCTGGCCGAGACCAGCGGCAAGAACGCCATGATCGTGATGCCGTCCGCCGACCTCGACCTGGCGGCATCCGATCTGGTCAAGAGCGCCTTCGGGCACGCCGGGCAGAAGTGCTCGGCGGCGTCGCTGGCGATCCTCGTCGGCCCGGTCGGGCGCAGCGAGAGGTTCCGCCGGCAGCTCATCGACTCGGTGCGGTCGCTGCGGGTCGGGCCGCCCAGCGACGCGACCAGCGAGGTCGGCCCGGTGATCGAGAAGCCGCACGGCAAGCTGGAATGGGCGCTGACCACGCTCGAGGCGGGCGAGCAGTGGCTGGTCAAGCCCGAGCCGCTGGACGTCGGGCCCGAGACCGCCGGCCGGTTCTGGACGCCGGGCGTGCGCGTGGGCGTCGTGCCGGGGTCGCGGTTCCACCGTGAGGAGTTCTTCGGGCCGGTCATGGGCGTGATGCACGCCGCCACCCTGGCCGAGGCCATCGAGATCCAGAACGGCGTGGCCTATGGGTTGACCGCGGGGCTGTACACACAGAACCCCGACGACCTGGCGGTCTGGCTCGACCGGGTCGAGGCGGGGAACCTGTACGTGAACCGCGGCATCACCGGTGCGATCGTGCAGCGGCAGCCGTTCGGCGGGTGGAAGCGCTCGTCGGTGGGCGCCGGCACGAAGGCGGGCGGCCCGAACTACCTGATCGGGCTGGGCTCGTGGCGTGCGACGGCGGGGTCGGGGGCATCCACCACCCTGCATCTGCGCGGTCTGGATACGCGCATCACCGATGTGATCGAGGCGGCGCAGCCGGCGCTGGACTATCCGGCGTTCGAGTGGCTGCGCCGGGGTGCGCTGTCGGACGCGATCGCGTGGGAGCGCGAGTTCGGGCAGGTGCGCGACGTGTCGCACCTGGGTGTCGAGCGCAACCTGTTCCGGTACCGGCCGCTGCCGGTGGCGGTGCGGGCGCTGCCCGACGCGTCGCTGCAGGAGGTGCTGCGCGTGGCGATCGCGGGCGTGCGCGCCGGCGCGACGTTCACACTGTCGCTGTCGACCGGGGTGCCGGCGCAGGTGCGGCGGGTGCTGGCCGACCAGCAGGTCGCGGTGTTCGTCGAGAACGACGCACAGTTCCTGGAGCGGATCGGCGCCGGCCCCGGGTCGGTCGATGCGATGACGGATGCCGCCGGCCCCGGCGTCGGCCCTGGCTTGGGCGGTGCGGGCTCGGACGGTGCGGGTTCAGGTGGTGCGGGGCGGCCGCCGCGGGTGCGGCTGATCGGCCGGCCCGAGACGGTGGCGGCGGCGCATCGCGCGCTCGCCGAGGCCGTGGGCGGCGACCCCGACCTGGCGGTCTACGACAACGAGGTGACCACGGCGGGGCGGCTCGAGCTGCTGCCGTTCCTGCACGAGCAGGCGATCGCGATCACCGCGCACCGCTTCGGCAACCCGGATGACTGGTCGGAGAACGTGATCTGACGCGGTCGCGGCGTGTGAACACCCCCGCGTGACCGCGGGGCGGGTTCGCCGTCCATGCCCGGCATGGCGGACCGCACGAGGGCCGCGTGCGCGGCGGCGTGGACCGCACCAGGAGGGCGGCGAGATCAGAACGGCGCGGGGTCATCCGCGGGGTCGTAAGCCGGCCACGCGTGCATCTGCGCGTCTGGATGTGCGTGCGGATGCGGGTCGGGATCCAGCCACGGCGCGGGCACGAATCTGACGGAGCCGGGTGGTCTTGTCACGTGGTGCCGTCCGGTCGGCGCGACCCAGATCAGCACCCCGCCGGGGAGCTGCTGGACCGTCCAGTCGGTGTTGTGCTTGAGCGTGTGGTGGCGCTTGCACAGGTGTTCCAGGTTGCACAGGCAGGTCGGTCCACCTTCGGCGTACGCGACGGTGTGGTCGATGTCGCACTTCTGGGCGGGGCGCCGGCATCCCGGGAACCGGCATCGTTCATCGCGCACCCGCAGAAACCGGCGTTGTGCCGCGGTCGGATCGTGCTTGTCGATGCAGATCGGTACGCCCGTGTCGGGATCGACGAACACGCGCATCCAGTGCGGGGCGATCGCGGCGTAGTGTGCGGCGGTCGCCGTCTCGATCGGACCGACCCCGTCGACCGCGGCGCCGCCGACGGTCTGCCCGGTCAGGGCGGTGGCGGGGATCGTGATCTGGACGGTCGGAGTGATCCCGTTGAGCGTGTCTTTGCGATCATCGGTCGTGCCGTGCCCGTGGCTGGCCGTGGTCAACACGAGGTCACAGAGCACGTCGGTCATGAGCTGATCCCGGGTCCGCTCGTCGAACACCGGCTCCTCATCGTCCGCCACCGCGGGCGCGCCGTCGGGCACTGCTGCACCGGTGGAGCCACGTCCACAGCCCGCCGCGGGACCACCGACCGGCCCTGTCGCATCGATCGGCACTGTCGTGTCCACCGGGTCCGCCGGGTCCGTCGCATCGCCCGGCGCCGTCGCATCGCCCGGCGCCGTCGCATCGACCGGACCTGCTGCGTCGGCCGGCTCCGTCGCATGGGCCGGCGCTGGCGCATCGGCCGGCGTCGCGTCGCCGGGTCCGGTCGCCTCGGTGCTGGTCGTCTCGCTCGCGCCGGGCCCAACGACCTGTGCGGAGCCGTGGCCGGGTGCGGCGGTGTCACCGGGCTCGCCGGACGCGCCGTTCGCACGGCGGAATTGCCACTCGGACTTGTCGGCCGCGTTCTGTGCGAGCAGCTCACCGGCCATGTCGCTCGCCCGGTTGTACATGCCGACGAGCTGGTCGGTGGGTCCGTCGATCGTCAACCGGGACAGTCCCGCCCGCAGGTGCCGCAGCGTGACCTTGCGGGCCGTCGCCGCTTCTTTCACGCGTCGCTCGGTGCCCTCGGGGTCGAGCCGCTGCACCAGCCCCGCCACCGCGTGCTTCAATTGTGCCGGGGTCATCTCCCGGGCCATGTCGCGGGCAACATCCTGGAACTCGGCCTGCACGATCGGGTCGTCGATTTCGGCGCCGGCGTCGGCGATGATCGAGCCGTGCGCGGGGGAGAGTGACCCGTCGCTGACGTCGCACAGAGTGTCGAAGAACTCGTTCACGAGCAGGCGTGCCTGACCGGCTTTACGCGCAACCTGCCATTCGCTCATATGCAGCGTCGCCGCGATCTCGGCATACACCTCACGCTGGGCCAACTGCGGGTCGCGGGATGCGGTGCCCAGGCTGCGGCGGTGGGCGCGCTCCATTTCGCGACGCTGCACCAGCGTCTCGACCTTGTCGAAGGCGACCATCTGCGCCGCGAATGCACGGCACTCCGCCGCCCGTGATTGCGTGAGGCTGTCGAGCAGTTCATCCAGCTCGGCGACCGACGGCGACATCGCGATGGTCATATCGGTCACCTCCAAGGATGTTCGAATGCTTGATGATTCAACTCTAGCAGAGATGTTCGATTCCGCAACCCCTAATCTCAGAAGATGGATTTCTTCGGTCTCGGCCCATGCGAGGCGCGGGCCGGCCCAGCTCACGCACGAGCTCGGCCAGATCGTCACACCTCGGCGCATGCGACCCGGGCGCGACAGCGTCGGCGGATGTCTCTCAGTACGTGCGCTCGGACATGTCTATGCATATGCGGACCGGTGAGCGTCAGCGCAGACTTCCGTCACGGCGACGTCGGAGCCCAGAGTCATCGCCTGATCTCGCGCCGACCGACCACCGACCACCGACGACCGGCGACAGACGACCACCCGACGGCACCGCCGCGGGCCCAGCTGAGCGCGGCCTGGCCGCGGCGGCTGCGGCGCGGTGAGAGAATGGACCCGGCGTGCCCGTGTCGCATCTTCCCCACCGTGCTGGGTCGAACTTCCGCCGGGCCTGAGGACGGCGTCCGCCATCACGTTCAGTGAGGAGCAGAATGTCCCTTTCCGAGACGGCCACCAGCCAGGCTGTGGCATCCGATCGCATCGCGCAGCACCGTCGCTACCTGATGTGCAAGCCGACCTATTTCACGGTCAGCTACGAGATCAACCCGTGGATGCACAAGGCCGTGCCCACCGACACCGCCAAGGCCGTGCGACAGTGGCAGACGCTGTACGACACGTACCTGTCGCTCGGCCACGAGGTCGAGCTGATCGACCCGGTCGAGGGCCTGCCCGACATGGTCTACACCGCCAACGGCGGCTTCATCATCGACGGCAAGGCCCTCGGCGTGCGCTTCAACGTGGGCGAGCGCCGCGGCGAGGAGCGCCCGTTCATGGACTGGTTCGCCGCCCACGGCTACGAGGTCGTCGAACCGGTCGCCGTGCAGGAAGGGGAGGGCGACATCCTGCTCGTCGGCGACACCATCCTCGCCGGCCACGGATTCCGCTCGTCGATCGACTCGCACGCCGAGATCGCCCGCGTGTTCGACCGCGAGGTCGTCTCGCTGCGCCTGGTGAACCCCAGCTTCTACCACCTCGACACCGCCATCACCGTGCTCGACCCGGTGCAGGGTCCGGGCGGCGTCGAGCACGCCAACATCGCCTACCTGCCCAGCGCCTTCGACGACGACAGCCGCCGCGTGCTCGAGCAGCGCTACCCCGACGCCATCCGCGTGCCCGAGGCCGACGGCCAGGCGTTCGGCCTGAACGCGGCCAGCGACGGCCGCAACGTCTTCATCTCGCCGCGCGCCACCGGCTACGACGCGCTGCTGCGCGATCGCGGCTACAACCCGGTGCATGTCGACCTGTCCGAGCTGCTGCTCGGCGGCGGCGGCATCAAGTGCTGCACGCTCGAGCTGCGCCCGGCACCCGGCGCAGCATCCGACTCGACGGCCGGATCGACGGCCGGCTCGGCACCCGACTCTGCACCCGACGGAGGAACCCGATGAGCACCGCCCCCACCCTCGACACCAAGGCCGTCCGCATCATCCGCGGCGAAGACGAGCACCTCGCCCACAACTACCACCCCTTGCCGGTGGTCGTGGCCACCGGCGAGGGCGTCTGGGTCACCGACGTCGAAGGCAAGCGCTACCTCGACCTGCTCTCGGCCTACTCCGCGCTGAACTTCGGGCACCGGCATCCGGCCCTCGTCGCCGCCGCCACCGAGCAGCTCGGCCGGCTCACCCTCACCAGCCGCGCGTTCCACAACGACCGGCTCGGTGCATTCGCCACGGCCCTGGCCGAGTTGTGCGGCAAAGACCTCGTGCTGCCGATGAACACCGGCGCCGAGGCGGTCGAGACCGGCATCAAGGTCGCGCGGGCGTGGGCGTACCGGGTCAAGGGCGTGGCGCCGGATGCCGCGACCGTCGTGGTCGCGAACGGAAACTTCCACGGCCGCACCACGACCATCGTCGGGTTCAGCGACGACGAGACCGCCCGCGACGGGTTCGGGCCGTTCACGCCCGGTTTCGTGCAGGTGCCGTACGGGGATGCCTCGGCCATCGACGCCGCGATCGACGAGAACACCGCCGCCGTGCTGATCGAGCCGATCCAGGGCGAGGCCGGCGTCATCATCCCGCCGGAGGGGTATCTGCGCGAGGTGCGCGAGATCTGCACGCGCCGCAACGTGCTGTTCATCGCCGACGAGATCCAGTCCGGCCTCGGCCGCGTCGGCACCACCTTCGCCTGCGACCGTGAGGACGTCGTGCCCGACGTCTACCTGCTCGGCAAGGCGCTGGGCGGCGGCATCGTGCCGGTCTCGGCGGTCGTCGCCGACCGCGACGTGCTCGGCGTCATCCGCCCCGGCGAGCACGGCTCGACGTTCGGCGGCAACCCGCTGGCCGCCGCCGTCGGCCTGCAGGTGGTCGAGATGCTCGCCTCGGGCGAGTTCCAGCAGCGCGCCGCCGCACTCGGCGAGCACCTCGCGGCAGGGCTCGGCGAGCTGATCGGCCACGGCGTCACCGCGGTGCGCGTCGCCGGGCTGTGGGCCGGGGTCGACATCGACCCGGCCGTCGGCACCGGCCGCGAGGTCGCCGAACGGCTGCTGTCGCGCGGCGTGCTCGTCAAAGACACCCACGGCCAGACCGTCCGCATCGCGCCGCCGCTGGTGATCCGCGCCACCGAGCTGGACTGGGCCATCGAGCAGCTCACGGTCGTGCTCGCCGGCTGAGACCCGGGTCGGGATCAGGTCACGTGCACCGTGACCTGATCCCACCCGGTCGCTCCGTCCGGTGCGGGCGGCGCCTGCTGCGCGGTCTGCACCTGACCGGTGCGACTGATCGCCCGGCACCGGATGTCGTGGTCGCCCGGGGCGGCGCGCCACGGCAGGTGCCACTGCACCCAGGTGTCGGCCGAGATCGCGGGCGCCAGCTGCGCGCGCTGCCAGGGTGCGCCATCCACCGACACCTCCACCGCCGACACCCCGACATGCTGCTGCCAGGCGACCCCGGCGATCACGGTGTCGCCGGCCGGCACGCTCGACCCGCGCCGGGGCACGTCGATGCGCGATGCGAGCTTGATCGGACCGCGCGGCGCCCAGCCCTGCGTCGTCCAGAACGCCGTCGCCGCATCGAACCGGGTGACCTCGAGGTCGACCACCCACTTCGTCGCCGACACGTAGCCGTACAGCCCCGGCACCACCATCCGCACCGGAAAGCCGTGCGCCATCGGCAGCGGCTCACCGTTCATGCCGATCGCCAGGATCGCGTCGCGGTCGTCGGTGAGCGCGTCCAGCGGGGTGGATGCGGTGAACCCGTCGACCGATCGGGACAGCACCATGTCGGCGTCGGCGTGCGGCCGGGCGCGGGCGAGCAGCTCGCGGATCGGGTGCCCGAGCCACTTCGCGTTGCCGATCAGGTCGCCGCCCACCTCGTTCGACACGCACGTGAGCGTCGCGTAGCTTTCCCGCATCGGCAGCTTCAGCAGCTCGTCCCAGCTGAGGGTGAACGGATGCTCGACCATGCCGTGCACGCGCAGTGACCATTTGGCGGGGTCGATCTGCGGCACCAGCAGTGCGGTGTCGATGCGGTAGAACCGGTCGTTCGGGGTGACCAGCGGGGCGAGCCCGGCGATGCGCAGCTCGGCGCCGTCGGGGATGGCGGGCGCCGGAGCCACCGGGGCCGGCAGGCGCAGCGCCGAGCGGACGGCGCCGGCCGCACGCGACCCGGCCTGCAGCAGCGTGCCGCCGACCGCGGCGGCCACGCCCACCAGGGCGGCGGCACCGGTCCACGCGAAGAACCGGCGCCTGTCGGGGTCGCGCGGTGCGTCGGTCCGGCCGGGGCCGATGGGGTCCGGCGCGGGTTCCGGCGCGAGCGACTTCGCGCGACGGACCAGGGAACCGATCGCGAGCGCAGCAGCCAGACCGGCGACGATCGACGGAGCGGGCGCGAGACCCCCGGCATCCGGCCGCGTCACCGCGGCCACCACGCCGATCACACCCAGTGCGCCGCACAGCAGCGCGCCGACGCGGCGGAACCGGGCCTCGAGCACGCCCAGAACGGCCGCGACCACGAGCAGCACGACGGCGATGGCGACCAGCAGGGCGGTCTTGTCGGCGGTGCCGAACAGGCTGATCGCGGACTCTTTCGCCCAGCCCGGTGCGATGTCGATGAGCACGGCGCCGATCGCGGCGAACGGGCTCGACGCCGGAGCGAACGCCGCGGCCGTCAGCTCGCCGAGCCCCGCGCCGAGCACGACCGCGGCGACTCCGGCCGCGGCGGCGCGCAGCGTGGTGGAGGCGTTCACGGGGCGAGCCTACGTCGGGCGCGGCGGGTGCGGGTCGTGAGGCGGTGACGATTCGGAGACAGCGCGTCGAAGGTGCATCCCGCGCGTGTTCGACGTGCGCCTCGCGCTCAGGGGGGCGGGGCAAGGGTTCCGGGCGTCACGCCGTGCCGGCGGCGGAACGCGGCGACGAACGCGCTCGTGCTGAGGTACCCGGCCGCGCGGGCGGCGGCGGCCACGGAGTGACCGGCCTGAAGCAGCCGCCGCGCGTGCGCCAGCCGCACCTCGGCGCGCCAGGCGCCGAAGCTCAGCCCGGTGTCGCGACGGAAGTGCCGCTGCACGGTGCGGCCGCTCATGTGAGCGCGACGAGCCAGCTCATCCAGCGGCGCCGGGTGCGCGGGGGCGTCGACGATCGCCTGCGCCAGCGCGCGCACCCGGGCGTCCCGGGGCAGCGGCACCGCGCTCGCGTCGTCGCTGCGCAGCAGGCGGGATGCCGCATCCCGTGCGCACGCGACCGCCTGCGGCGTCGCGAGCCCGGGCTGCAGCAGCACGCGGGCACAGGCCTCGAGTGCGGGCGTCCGTGCGACCAGCTGCGCGTTCGCCCCGCCGCCGAGCCCGGCGGGGAACAGCAGCGGGAACACGATCGAGTCCGGTCGCGGCACCACACGGTGCTGCAGTCCGGCCGGGATCCGCAGCGTCGTGGCGGTGTCGATGCGCCAGCGACGACCGGACGCCTCGATCGTGCAGGCGCCCGCCACCACCCAGGTCAGCTCGTCGGCGTCGTGCACATGGGTGACGGCATCGACCAGCCGCACGTCCGACAGCGGCACGTGCGCGGGGTGGGGGGCTGAGGTCATCTCGGTGTCCGGTTCGCGATATCGACTGTCCGATTCTAGCGATGAGTTGAGGATAGGCATACCTAACCTGGAAGGGACGTCCCCACAGCAAGGAGTCCCATGCATACGCGTCTGAGAACCCTCGTCGCCGCGAGCGCCGCCGCGCTCGCCCTGGTCCTGGGCGGCTGCGCCGCCGCATCCGCGCCCGCCACGACCGACCCGGCCTCCACCGGCTCGGGCACCGCTGACGCGGGGTGGCCGCGCACCATCGCGCACGAGGCCGGAACCACCGAGATCCCGGCGAAGCCTGCGAACATCGTGTCGACCTCGATCACGCTGACCGGAACGCTGCTGGCCATCGACGCGCCGGTGACCGCCACCGCCACGACCACGCCGAGCGACATCACCGACACGCAGGGCTTCTTCAGCCAGTGGGCCGACGTCGCCCACGACCGCGGCGTGACCTCGCTCTACCCCAACCTCGAGTTCGACGAAGAGGCGATCATCGCCGCCGCGCCCGACCTGATCGTCGTCTCGTCCACCGGGGCGGATGCGACCGCCGATCAGTACGAGAAGCTGTCGAAGATCGCCCCCACCATCGTGCTGAACTACGGCGACGAGAGCTGGCAGCAGCTGGCCGAGACCCTGGGCGAGGCGACCGGGCACGAGCAGGATGCCGCAGACCTCGTCGCCGGCTTCGACAAGCGCGTCGCCGACGTGGCCGCGAAGATCACCGTGCCCGGCGGCACCGCCAACGCCGTGGTGTGGAACGGCACCTCGGGTCAGACCGCGTTCGCCAAGCCCGGCGGTGCGCACGCCGAACTGCTGACGGCCCTCGGCTTCGACATCGTCGGTGCTCCCGACGGCGCCGACCTCAGTGAGAAGAAGCGCGACGACTTCGCGTTCCTGTCGATCGAGAACGCCACCACCGCCCTGACCGGATCGGTCGTGTTCGTCATCAGCGGCGACGAGAAGACCGCGGCCGACCTGGCGAAGACCCCCGTGCTGGCCAATGCGCCCGCGGTGAAGGCCGGGCAGATCCACCCGCTCGGACCGACCTCGTTCCGCATCGACTACTACAGCGCCTCGCAGATCGTCGACACCGTCGAGTCCGACTTCACGTGATCTCGATCGCCGCCGCCGGGCCGGTCGCCCGCAGCACCGCGCGCGGCCGGGTGCTCATCGCGATCACGGGGCTCGCGCTGCTGGCCGCGTGCGCGGTGCTCAGCCTGCTGGTCGGGTCCCGTGACATCCCGCCGGCTCTCGTGTGGCAGGCGCTGGTGGCACCGGATGCCACCGACACCGCGCACCTGGTCGTCACCGAGCTGCGCGTGCCGCGCACCGTGCTGGCCGTCACAGTCGGCGCCGCGCTCGGGGTGGCCGGGTGCATCATGCAGGCCCTCACCCGCAACCCGCTCGCCGAGCCGGGCATCCTGGGCGTGAACGCCGGTGCCGCCGCCGCGGCCGCCACCGGCATCGCCGCCACCGGCGGGCTGTGGGGCACCACCGGCTCGTTCCTGTTCTCGTTCGGGGGCGCGGCCGCGGCATCCGTCATCGTCGCCGCCCTCGGCGGCGTCTTCGGCCGCGGCGCCGACCCGGTCCGCCTCACCCTGGCCGGCGCCGCGTTGGCGGTCACGCTCGGCGCGTACACCAACGCGCTGCTGCTGAACTATCCCGGCGTGTTCGACACGTTCCGGCACTGGGCCGTCGGCTCGGTGCAGGGACGTGGACCCGACCTGATCGCCCCCGCGCTGGCCCTGACCGTGCCGGCGATCCTGGTGGCGGTCGCCCTCGGGCGCTCGTTCAACGCGGTCGCCCTCGGCCGCGACACCGCGACGGCGCTCGGGGCGGCCCCGCAGCGCGTGCTGGTGGCCGGGGCGGTGCTGGTGGTGCTGCTGGCCGGCACGGCCACCGCGGTGGCGGGGCCGATCGGTTTCGTCGGCCTGGTCGCGCCGCTGGGCGTGCGGCTGCTGGTCGGCCCCGACTACCGCCGCATCCTGCCGCTGTCGGCCCTGGCCGCCGCGATCCTCGTGCTCGGCGCCGACGTGATCGGCCGTGTGCTGCTGCCGCCCGACGAGCTCGAGACCTCGATCGTGACCGCCCTGATCGGGGCGCCGGTGTTCATCCTGCTCGCCCGCCGACGCCGGCTGATGAGGCTGTGATGGCGACCGTCGAGCACGATGCGCACGTGTGGCGCAGCCGCGGCGGCCGGGTGTCGCTGCGCTGGCGGCGGCGCCCGGCGATCACCTGCGGCATCCTGACCCTGCTGCTGGTGCCGCTGGGGATCGCCGTGCTGCTGACCGGCACGTTCGACATCGCCCCGGCCGATCTGTGGGCGGCGGCCACCGGGCACGCCGAGCCCGCCGTCGAACGGGTGATCGGCATGATCCGGATGCCACGGCTCGTCGCCGGTGTCGCCGTCGGAGCGGCGCTCGGGGTCAGCGGAGCGGTGTTCCAGTCCGTCACACGCAATCCGCTCGGCTCGCCTGATGTCATCGGCTTCATCACCGGGGCGGCCACCGGTGCCATCGTCGCGATCCTCGTGTTCGACGCACCGCCTCTCGCGGTGGCGCTGGCCGCAGTCGCCGGCGGTGCGCTCACCGCCGTCACCGTCGGGATGCTGAGTCTGCGCGGCGGCGTCGGTGGCGGCTACCGCATCGTGCTGGTGGGCATCGGCACCGGCGCGCTGCTGGCGGCGGTCAACGACCTGCTCATGACGCACAGCCAGCGCGACGAGGCGATCGCCGCGCAGATCTGGCTGGTCGGCACGCTCAACGCCCGCGGCTGGCCCGAGGTTCTGCCCACGGTGCTCGCCGTCGTGGTGCTGGTTCCGGTGTTGCTGGTTGCCCGGCGTGCGCTGGCGGTGCTCGAGCTCGGTGACGACCAGGCCCGGCAGGTGGGGGTGCAGGTCGGGGCGCTGCGGCTGACGACCCTGTCGGTCGCGGTCGCGCTGGCCGCGTTCGCGACCGCCACCGCCGGGCCGATCGCGTTCGTCGCGCTGGCCGCCCCCCAGCTGGTCACCCGCATCGGCCGGTCCACGTCGGTGGCGATCGCCGGGTCGGCCGCGATGGGCGCGGTGCTGCTGGTGGCCGCCGACCTGATCTCACAACACCTGCCGTTGGACCTGTCGGCACCGGTGGGACTGGTCACCGGTGTGCTCGGCGGGGTGTACCTGTTGTGGCTGCTCGGGCGCGGGCGCTGAGGGGGAAGGGGACGACGTGACCGACCGGACCGGGGGAGAGAAGACGGCGATGGACGGAACGGACGCACGACTGAGTGCGCACGGGGTCCGGCTGGCGTACGACGGGCGGACCGTGGTGCCCGACCTGGATCTGGCGATCCCCGACGGCGGATTCACCGTGATCGCGGGACCCAACGCCTGCGGCAAGTCGACCCTGCTGCGGGCGCTGGCACGTCTGCTGACACCGCAGGCCGGGCAGGTGCGGCTCGACGGCACACCGATCGGTGACCTGCGCAGCCGTGAGGTGGCCCGGCGGCTGGCGCTGCTGCCGCAGCAGGTGGCCACGCCCGACGGCATCGCAGTCACCGACCTGGTCGCCCGCGGGCGCTTTCCGCACCAGCGGCTGCTGCGGCAGTGGACGAGTGCCGACGCCGACGCCGTCGACGAGGCGTTGCGGGTCACCGGCGTGGCAGACCTCGCCGGCCGGCACGTCGACGAGCTGTCGGGCGGGCAGCGGCAGCGCGTGCTGCTGGCGATGACGCTCGCGCAGGGCACCGGCATCCTGTTGCTGGACGAACCCACCACGTTCCTCGACATGGCCCACCAGGTCGAGGTGCTCGAGCTGTGCCGGCGTCTGCACGCGGCCGGGCGCACCATCGTCGCGGTGCTGCACGACATCAACCAGGCGTGCCGCTACGCCACGCACCTGGTCGCGATGCGCGAGGGGGCGATCGTCGCGCAGGGCGATCCGGCCGGTCTCGTCGACGCGGCGCTGATCGAGCGGGTCTTCGGGCTGCGCGCCCGGGTGCTGCCCGATCCGGTGACCGGCACCCCGATGGTCGTGCCGCTGGCCGGGTGGGCGGTGTCCGACACGGCGACCGAGGCGGTCGACCCGGATGCCGCGTGGCCGGGCCCGATCGCGGACGGTGCGGCATGAGCGTCGCCGAAGCCGACCCGGTGCGGGGCGTGCCGCGCGCGGACGGCGGGGGACCGGTGCGTGCGGACAGTGACGCGCACCGGCGGCTGCGCCGCGGCATCCGCCCCGAACAGATCAGCGCGACCTGGCCGGTGATCGGCGATGCGGTCGTGCACGACGGGCGTATGCTGCACCCGGTCACGTTCGCGGCCGACGCCGAGCCGGGGCACGAGGTCATGGTGCACCTGAACGGGGTCACCGACGGGCACCGCGACGACATCCGGCCCGCGCTGCTCGAACCGGTCGGCGGCGGCGTGCATGCGCTGACCTACCTGCTGCCGCCGGAGCTGTGCGTGAGCTACCGGTTCGCCGCCGCCGTGCACCTGCCGCGCGACGCCGGACGCACCCGCGACGGGTGGCTGCGGATCCATTCACTCGGCCGGCCCGATCCGCGCAACCCCGACACGCTGCCCAACCCGCTGGGCACCACCTCGTCGGTGCTGACGATGCCGAAAGCCCCGCAGCATCCGGCGTTCGCACCGGACCCGGTCGACCCGCCGCCGGTCACGACGGTGTGCGCCGGCGAGGTGCCGCTGACCGTCGTGCACGGTGACCTGCCCGAGGTGCTCGTGCTGTTCGACGGGCAGTGGTGGGAGCAGCTGGGCATCGCCGCGGCGCTCGCCCGGCGGCGACGGTGGCCGACGACGGTGCTCGTGCCGGCGGGATCGCGCGAGCGCCGGTCGCGGCTGCTGCCGCATCCGGACCGGCTGCTGCCGTACCTGCGCGAGAAGATCGTCCCCGCCGTCGGCGAGGTGATCGGCCGGTGGGATGCCGCGGCCACCGTCGTGGCCGGGCAGAGCTACGGCGGGCTCGCGGCCGCGCTGGCCGTGTGCCTGGCGCCCGAGATCGCACAGACCGCGATCGTGCAGTCCGGATCGTTCCACTTCCGCGCCGACGACGTGCGGACCCGGCCCGACGCCGCACAGACCGGCGACCTGGTCGCGGCGCTCGCGTCGGCGCGGGTGGGCGGCCGGTTCGTGGTGCAGGCCGGCACCGAAGAGCACGGCATGATCGCCGGCGCTGAGGCGTTCGCCGCCGCTGCGACCTCGGCCGGCGCCGAGGTCGACACCCGGTGGTACACCGGCGGCCACGACTACGCCTGGTGGCGCACCGGCCTGTTCGACGCGCTCGACGCGCTCGGGTTGTAGGGGCGGTCGCGGACCGGTGTGAGACTTTCCTTACTCTGTGCGGCCGCGGCGAGCCGCTCGGGCAGACTGGAGCGCATGGCGCGGTGGGCGTGGGCGGCGGTCCCGGCGGCCGTGGCGGTGGCCGCGGGCGCCTGGGCGGTGGTCGATCTCGCCCTGTCGACGGCCCCGCCGCGACTCGGGCCGGAGGTCGTCGTGACGCTCGCACCCGCACCCACATCGACGCACACACCGACGCCGCAGCCCCCGGCATCCCCGTCGCCCACGCCCGGTGCGGGGCCGTCCGGCGGCGCCGTCGTCGTGCCCCCGGCCCCGCCGCCGCCGGCCGGGGACGACGATGACGATGATGACGACGACGATGATGACGACTGAACGCCGCGGGATCAGCGCGCGCACGCGCATCCTCGGCTGGATCCTGCTTCTGGTCGCCGTCGCCGTGGCGGTCATCGTGCTGGCCACCGGGCGCGCGCTGTTCGCGCGCATCGACGCCGCCGCATCCGCCGAGCTCGGCCATGAGGCCGACAAGTTCCGGGCGTTCGCACTCGGAACCGACCCCGCCACCTCACGCCCGTTCGCCTCGGTCGACGAGCTGCTCGCGGGCTATCTCGCGCACAGCGTGCCCGAGCAGGCCGAGACGTTCTTCAGCGTCGTCGACGCGCGGGCACACTTGCGCAGCCGCGAGGACCCGCCGGCCCGGCTCGACCGCGACGCGGCGTTCGTGGCGATGGCCGCGCGTGTCGTCGCGCCCACCGCGGGGCGCATCGACACCACGGCCGGGCCCGCCGAGTACGCCGTCATCCCGGTGGCCGCCGCCGGCGCAGCGACCCCGGCCGGCAGGCTCGTGGTGGTCGAGTTCCTCGCGCCGGCCTACGACGAGGCCTGGTCGACGATCCGGACCATGGTCGTGATCTCGGCCAGCGCCCTGGCCGTCGCCGCCGTCGCCGGATGGATCGTCGCCGGGCGGGTGCTCGCCCCGATCCGGGCGGTGCGCGAGACGGCCGCCCGCATCGGCGAGACCGACCTCGGCCGGCGCATCGCGGTGTCGGGCACCGACGACGTCGCGCAGCTGGCGGCCACGTTCAACCGCATGCTCGACCGGCTCGAGGCGGCGTTCGACGGGCAGCGCCGCTTTCTCGACGACGCCGGGCACGAGCTGCGCACGCCGATCACCATCATCCGGGGCCATCTCGACACCATGGGCGACGACCCCGACGAGCGGGCGCAGACGCTGCACCTGGTGGGCGACGAATTGGAACGGATGTCGCGGCTGGTCGACGACCTGATCATGCTCGCCCGCAGTGAGCGGCCCGGGTTCCTGCTGCGGGAGCCCACCGACCTGGCCGACCTGGTCGTCGAAACCCTCGCGAAGGCCACCGCGCTCGGCGACCGCCGCTGGTCGATCGACGCCGTGCCCATCGGTCCCGACGCGATCGCACTCGTGGACGGGCAGCGGCTCACCCAGGCGCTCGTGCAGTTGGCCGCCAACGCCGTCGCCCACACCGACCCCGGCGACGCGATCGCGCTCGGCGGCGCGGTGGCCGACGGGCGCATCCGGCTGTGGGTGAACGACACCGGATGCGGCATCCCGCCCGACGAGCAGCAGCACATCTTCGAGCGGTTCCATCGGGGTCCGGACACCGGCCACGGCCACGGCAGCGGGCTCGGCCTGGCGATCGTCGCCCGCATCGCCGAGGCCCACGGCGGCACCGTGCAGGTGCGGTCCGCACCCGGGGAGGGCGCCGCCTTCACGATCGACCTGCCGTACCGTGCACCCGTCCGAACACCCGCCCCGGCGCCCGCCCTGACACGTGCCCAGGAGGAGACGTGAACAGCATCCTCATCGCCGAAGACGAGCAGCGCATCGCCGCGTTCATCGGCAAGGGGCTCGCGGCCGAGGGATTCCGCACCGAGGTCGTCGCCGACGGACGGTCGGCCGTCGAGTACGCCCGCAGCGGGCAGTTCGACCTGCTCGTGCTCGACATCGGGCTGCCGAAGCTCGACGGGTTCAGCGTGCTGCGGGTGCTGCGCACCGAGCGCATCGAGATCCCGGTGATCATCCTCACCGCCCGCGACGCCATCGAAGACACCGTCGCCGGGCTCAAGGGCGGCGCCGACGACTACATGCGCAAGCCGTTCGCGATCGAAGAGCTGATCGCCCGCATCCGGCTGCGGCTGCGCAGCGAGGCCTCGGGCGAGGCGAGCGTGCTGCGGGTGGGCGAGCTGACGCTGGACGTGCGCACCCGGCGCGCATCGCGCGGCGAGACCGCCGTCGAGCTGACCGCGCGGGAGTTCACGCTGCTCGAGACGTTCATGCGGCATCCCGACGAGGTGCTGACCCGGCAGCAGCTGCTCAGCCGGGTGTGGGGGTTCGACTTCGATCCCGGCTCGAACGTCGTCGACGTGTACGTCGGGTACCTGCGCACCAAGCTCGGCGGCGAGCAGATCGAGACCGTGCGGGGCGCCGGCTACCGGCTGCGCGCGAAGGTATGAACCCTCTCATGTGCGGCTCATGATCGCCTTACCGTGACCGGGGAGTGTGGCAGACAGCATCCCGAACGGAGTGAACATGTCTGTCGACCTTCTCATCACCCTGGCCACCGACCTCGTCGCGATCACCGTGCTCGCGTACGGCCTGTACTTCCGCCGGCACCAGCGTCGTGACCTGCTGCTGGCCTACATCGCCCTGAACGTCGGGGTGCTGGCGGTCACGCTGGCGCTGGCGTCGGTGCAGGTGGGCATCGGGCTCGGCATGGGACTGTTCGGCATCCTGTCGATCATCCGGTTGCGCAGCGACCAGATCACGCAGCAGGAGATCGCGTACTACTTCACCTCGCTCGCCCTGGGCCTTTTGGCCGGGCTGCGACCGGCGCCGGTGTGGATCGTGCCGGCGCTGTCGGGACTGCTGCTGGTGGTGATGCTCGTGGTCGACAGTCCGCTGCTCGCGCCGCGCACCCACCGCCACACGCTCACACTCGACCGGGCGATCACCGATCCTGCGGCGCTGCGGGCCGCGCTGTCGGACGTGCTGGCCGCCGTGGTGACCCGCGTGGAGGTGCTCGACGTCGACCTGGTGCGCGACGTCACGGTGGTGGACGTGCGATACCGGAGGCCGCGGGCCCGGGCCGTGGCATCCGTACCGGCGAAGCGGATGCCGCAGCCCGCACGGACGCCCGCGCCGGCCGACCTGCCGCCGGCGCGCGAGCGGGTGTCGGCATGAGCGCCCCGGACGCACGGTTCGCGCGGCTGCCGGCGATCTCGCTAGACGAGCTGAACGCCTCGGCGCGGCTGATGACCCGGGTCGACCGCAAGTACTTCGTGCCGCGGGCGGTGCTGGCACAGGTGCTGGCCGGGGAGGACGGGTACCGGGCGCTCGAGATCGACGGCGTGCGGGCGTTCCGGTACCGCACGGTGTACTTCGACTCGCCGCGGTTCGCGTTCTACCGGCAGCACGTGCAGGGGCGCCGGCATCGGTACAAGGTGCGCACCCGCACCTACTGCGACTCGGGCGACTGCCTGCTCGAGGTGAAGGCGAAGGGCTACCGCGGGCAGACCGTCAAGCAGCGCATCGCGCACGACCCGCGGCATCCCGCCGCGCTCGATGCGGAGGCCCGGGCGTACATCGCCGGGATCGTCGGGACGGATGCCGCAGCGCGGCCGGTCGGCGCGGACTCGGCCCAGCGGCCGCTGCGGGCGGAGGCGGCCCAGCTGCGCCCCGTGCTCGAGACCGTCTATCACCGCACCACGCTCGTGCACGACGAGAGCAGGGTGACGCTGGACGTCGACCTCGAGGCCGTCGCCGGCTCGGCGCGGGTGCAGGGGCCCGGCGACGTGCTCGTCGAGACGAAGTCTGCCGGCGGCGCCGGACCGCTCGATCGTGCGCTGCTGCGGGCCGGGGTGCGGCCGCACACGGTGAGCAAGTACTGCTGCGCCGCTGCGCTGCTCTACCCGCACCTGCCGCACAACCCGTGGACGCGCACGCTGCGCCGCTACTTCACGGTCGCGTGCCAGTGAGGTGCAACTCGCGTGCGGCGCGGCGCGGATGGCCGGACCGTGTCCCACAAGGTGCGGGCTGGTGCCGCGGCATCCCGCATCTTCTGCGACAGACGCCCGAGCCGTGTCCCACAACGTGCGACCCCGGATCGCGGCATCCCGCGTGTTGTGAGACACGCCTTCGGGGCCTGTCTCACAACGGGCGACGGGGTTCGTAGCGGACGAGCCGCTCGGACCGGGCGACCACGGCGCGCAGGGCGTCGAGGCCGCCGGAGAGGATGCCGAGGGTGCGCGCCTGTACGAGCAGATTGCCGATCGCGGTCGCCTCGACGGGCCCGGCCACGACGGGACGGCCGGAGCGGTCCGCGGTGGACTGGCACAGCATCCGGTTCTGACTGCCGCCGCCCACCAGGTGGATGACCGCGACCTCGTGGTCGGCGACCTCGCAGGCGCGCTGCACGGTGTCGGCGAACGCCTGCGCGAGGCTCTCGACGATGCTGCGCACGGTCTCGGCGCGTCCCGCCGGCGCGGTCTCGCCGTGCTCGGCGCACCACGCGCGGATGCGACCGGGGATGTCTCCCGGCGGCAGGAACCGCTCATCGTCGACATCGAAGATCGCCACCGTGGCCGGATCGACGGCGGCTGCGGCATCCAGCAGTTCCGGCAGCAGCGCCGAGCGCTGCTCGGCGGTCGCCGCGGGCTCCCAGTGACGCAGGCTCTCGGACAGCAGCCACAGCCCCATCACGTTGTGCAGGAACCGGATGCGACCGTCGACGCCGCCCTCGTTCGTGAAGCCGGCGAGCCGGGCTTGCTCGGTGATGATCGGCCGCTCCAGTTCGAGGCCCACGAGCCCCCACGTGCCGCAGGAGATGTAGGCGGTGTCGGGTCGCGTGCTGGGCACGCCGACGACCGCCGAGGCGGTGTCGTGCGATCCGACCGCGATCAGCTCCAGCGGGCGGCCGACGACCTCGGCGGCGGGCCCGGTCACCGGGCCCAGCCGGGTGCCCGGATCGACGAGGGGAGGAAGGATGCGGTCGGGCACGCCCACGATCGCCGCGAGCTCGTGGTCCCACTCGCGGGTGCGCGCGTCGAGCAGACCCGTGGTCGAGGCGTTGGTCCGCTCGGCCACGGCGGTGCCGGTGAGCCAGTATCCGAGCAGGTCCGGGATCAGCAGCATCCGGTCGGCGATCTCGAGAAGGTCGCGGTCGGCGGCGAGCTGGAACACCGTGTTGAACGGCAGATGCTGCACCCCGTTGCGGGCGTAGAGCTCTGCGGCGCCGATTCGGGCGTGCACGGATGCCACACCGTGCGCCGTGCGTTCGTCGCGGTAGTGATACGGGGTCCCGAGCAGGCGATCGCGACGCAGCAGCCCGTAGTCGACGGCCCAGGAGTCGATGCCGACACCGGCGATCTCGCCCGGGGCCTGCCGCTGGGCCGCAGCGAGACCCTCGATGACGGCGCGGTACAGCTCCAGGACGTTCCAGTGAAGGCCGTCGGGCGTGCGCACCGGCTCGTTGGGGAACCGGGCGATGTGGCGGGTGTGCAGCACGCCGTCGGCGAATCGGCCGACGATCACGCGCCCGCTCGTGGCGCCGAGGTCGACCGCGGCGACGGCGCTCATCGCAGGAATGCGGCCGCGACGCCGGAGTCGACGGGCACGTGCAGGCCTGTGGTGCGCGAGAGCTCGGGCCCAGTGAGCACGTACACGGCGTCGGCGACGTTCTCGGGCACGACCTCGCGCCCGAGGATCGTGCGGTTCGCGTAGAACTGGCCCAGGTCCTCCTCCTTGATCCCGTAGGTCGCGGCGCGCTGTGCGCCCCATCCGCCGGCGAAGATGCCCGAGCCGCGTACGACGCCGTCGGGGTTGATGCCGTTCACGCGCACGCCGTGCTCGCCGAGTTCGACCGCCAGCAGCCGCACCTGGTGTGCCTGGTCGGCCTTGGTCGCCGAGTAGGCGATGTTGTTCGGGCCGGCGAACACGCTGTTCTTCGACGAGATGTAGATGATGTCGCCGCCCATGCCCTGCTCGATGAGCGGCTTCGCCGCCGCGCGCGATACGAGGAACGAGCCTTTCGCCATGACATCGTGCTGCAGGTCCCAGTCCTTCTCAGTGGTCTGAAGCAGCGGCTTCGACAGCGAGAGGCCGGCGTTGTTGACGACCAGGTCGATGCCGCCGAAGGCGAGCAGCGCGGCATCGATCGCCGCCTGCACCGCGTCGGCGTCGGCGACGTTCGCGGCGACGCCGATCGCGACATCCGTCGATCCCAGCTCGGCCGCGGTCGCCTGCGCCTTGGCGAGATCGAGGTCGGCGACCACCACGCATGCGCCCTCGGCCGCCAACCGCGCAGCTGTCGCCTTGCCGATGCCCGACGCGGCGCCGGTGACGAACGCGATGCGTCCCTGGTGGCTCTTCGGCTTCGGCATCCGCTGCAGCTTGGCCTCTTCGAGCGCCCAGTACTCGATGCGGAACTTCTCCGACTCCGGGATCGGGCTGTAGCTCGACAGGGCTTCGGCGCCGCGCATCACGTTGATGGCGTTCACGTAGAACTCGCCCGCGACCCGCGCGGTCTGCTTGTTCGCGCCGTACGAGAACATGCCGACGCCCGGCACCAGCACGATCAGCGGATCGGCGCCACGCATGGCCGGCGACGAGGCGTCGGCGTGGCGCTGGTAGTAGGCGGCGTAGTCGGCGCGGTACTGCTCGTGCAGTTCCTTGAGACGGGCGATGGATGCCTCGACCGACGCGTCGGCCGGCAGGTCGAGCAGCATCGGGGTGACCTTGGTCCGCAGGAAGTGGTCGGGGCAGCTCGTTCCGAGCTCGGCCAGTGCCGGCGCCTTCTCTGATGCCAGGAAGTCCAGCACCGCCGGCGCGTCGGTGTAGTGGCCGACCATCGGTTTGTCGGTCGAGGCGAGCCCGCGGATCGTGGCGGCAAGAGCGGCGGCCTTCGCGTGCCGCTCGGTCTCGGGCAGCGCCTCGAAGCCCGGGCGGATCGGGCCGAAGGGCGCAGCATCGCCGTGCTCGTCGATGTAGGCCTGCGCGGTGGCGATGATCCAGAGCGAGTTGTGCTCGGCCTCCTCGGAGGTGTCACCCCATGCGGTGATGCCGTGCCCGCCGAGGATGCAGCCGACCGCGGCGGGGTTCGCCCGCTTGATCGCGGCGATGTCCAGGCCCAGCTGGAAGCCCGGGCGCCGCCACGGCACCCACACCACCTTGTCGCCGAAGATCTTTGTGGTGAGCTCTTCGCCGTCGGCGGCCGTGGCGATCGCGATGCCGGAATCGGGATGCAGGTGGTCCACGTGTGCGGCATCCACCAGCCCGTGCATGGCGGTGTCGATCGACGGTGCCGCCCCGCCCTTGCCATGCAGGCAGTAGTCGAAGGCTGCGACCATCTCATCCTCGCGGTCGACGCCGGGGTAGACGTCGACGAGCGCGCGGAGGCGATCGAGGCGCAGGACGGCGAGACCCTCGGGCTTCAGGGTGCCCAGGTCGCCGCCCGATCCCTTCACCCAGAGCAGTTCGACCTGCTCGCCGGTGACGGGGTCGGTCTCGGTGCCCTTGGCCGAGGTGTTGCCCCCGGCGTAGTTCGTGTTGGCCGGGTCGGCGCCCAGCCGGTTGCTGCGCGCGATCAGGTCGGCGACGGTCGGGTTGGTCATCGTCGTCACGCTCCCCACCCGGCCTGCACGCCGCCGACGCGGTCGGCCTCGATCTGCTCCTGGTAGCCGGATGCCGCGTATGCGGCCATCGGGTCGGCGGGGAGCCCGCGGGACTCGCGCCAGGTTGCGAGGGCGGGGCGCACGTCGGTGTAGAACGCGTCCATGTAGATCTGGTTCGCGGTCAGCACGTCGTTCGCCGCCTGCGCCGCGGCCAGCGCCTGCCGGTCGATGAGCAGGGCACGGGCGGTCATCTCCTGCACGTTGAGCACGGAGCGGATCTGCCCGGGGATCTTCTTCTCGATGTTGTGGCACTGGTCGAGCATGAACGCCACGTCGGGGTTGTTCAGCCCGCCACCGCGGATCACCTGGTCGAGGATGCGGAACAGCTGGAACGGGTCGGCGGCGCCCACGATCAGGTCGTCATCGGCGTAGAAGCGCGAGTTGAAGTCGAACGAGCCGAGCTTGCCCAGGCGCAGCAGCTGCATGACGATGAACTCGATGTTGGTGCCGGGGGCGTGGTGCCCGGTGTCGAGGCACACCATCGCCTTGTCGCCCAGGGCGCTGACCTGCGCGTACGACGTTCCCCAGTCGGGAACATCGGTGTGGTAGAACGCCGGCTCGAAGAACTTGTACTCGAGCACGAGGCGCTGGTCGTCACCCAGGCGCGCGTAGATCTCGGCCAGGGATTCGTGCAGCCGGTCCTGACGGGCCCGCATGTCGTCCTGCCCCGGATAGTTCGTGCCGTCGGCCAGCCAGATCTTCAGGTCACGGCTGCCGGTGGCATCCATCACGTCGATGCACGCGAGGTGGTGATCGATGGCCTTGCGGCGCACCGCGTCGTCGGCCGAGGTGAGCGAGCCGAACTTGTAGTCGTCGTCCTGGAAGGCGTTGGAGTTGATGGTGCCCAGGCGCACGCCGAGGTCTTCGGCGTGCCGGCGCAACAGGCCGAAGTCGTCGACGAGGTCCCATGGAATGTGCAGCGCGACGGTGGGTGCCAGCCCGGTGAGGGCGTGGACCTGAGCGGCATCCGCCACCTTCTCGAACGGGTCGCGCGGCGTGCCGGGCGTCGTGAAGACCTTGAACCGGGTGCCGGAGTTGCCGAACGCCCAGCTGGGCAGTTCGATCGCCTGCTTCTCGAGCGTGGCGAGGATCTCGGAAGAGAGAGTGGTCATGATGTGCCTTCGTTCGTGGCGGTGAGTTGGTCGTGCAGGTTGAAGACCTCGGTCAGACAAATCGCGTTCTGGTCGGGGCGTCCCTGCAGGCCCTCGAAGAAGCGGGCCATGTCGGCCTCCCACCGCGTGGCGACGGGGGATGCCGCGAGGTACGCCTGCGCGGCCGCATCGTCGTCGACCTCGTAGTAGCCGACGAGGCGTCCGCCATCGGCGAGGAAGAGGGAGTAGTTGCGCCGGCCCGCCGCCGCGATCTCGGCCAGCATCTCGGGCCAGACGGCGCGGTGCCGGGCCAGGTATTCGTCGAGCAGCTCGGGTTTGATGCGCAGCTCGAAGCAGACGCGGGTCATGGCGAGGGCCTTTCCGGTGACGTGCCCGGCCGGCCGGAACCGGCCGGGCACCGTCGGCTAGAAGTCGAACTTGTCGATGTTGTCCTTGTCGAAGACGAACGGGTCACCCAGCAGCACGGTGCCGTTCGCGCCGACCGTGTACTTGCCGAGCTTTCCGGCGGTGAAGGTGTCGCCTTCCTTGCCGGTGATCTCGCCGGTGATCAGTGCCTTCGCCGCGAACGCCGAGAGGTATCCGAGGTCTTCGGGGTTCCACAGCGCGAACGCGGTGACGGTGCCGTCCTTGACGTACTCGCGCATCTGGTTCGGTGTTCCCAGGCCGGTGAGTGCGACCTTGCCCTTGTACGACGAGGTCGACAGGTAGCGCGCGGCCGCGGCGATGCCGACGGTGGTCGGCGAGATGATGCCCTTGAGCTTCGGGTGCGACTGCAGCAGCGCGGCGGTCTTGTCGAACGATGTCTGGTCGTCATCGTTGCCGTAGACGACGTCGACGAGAGAGATGTTCGGGTGATCCGACTTCAGAAGCGCCTTCATCTTGTCGATCCAGGCGTTCTGGTTCGTCGCATTGGCGGCGGCCGACAGGATCGCGATCTCGCCCGAGTCGCCGATCTGATCGGCGATCAGGTCGACCTGTGCCTTCGCGATGCCGTCGGCGCTGGCCTGGTTGACGAAGAGGTCACGGCACGACGCATCCGTGTCCGAGTCGAAGGTGACGACCTTGACCCCGTTGTCACGCGCCTGGTTCAGGGCATCACAGATGGCCTTCGGGTCGTTCGCCGAGACGACGAGCGCGCCGACGCCCTGCTGCGTCGCGGTATTGATATAGCTGACCTGTGCGTCAGGGGATGCCTGTGCGGGGCCGACCTGGTTGAACGTGCCCTTGAACTCTTCGACCGCGGCCTTGCCGCCCTTGGCGGAGGTGTCGAAGTAGGGGTTTCCGAGGTTCTTCGGCAGGAACGTGACGGCGAGGTTGTCCGAGCCGCCTCCGGCGCCTCCCGTGGGGGCCGAAGCCGGGCCGGTGTCGGCGCAGCCGGTGAGCGCCAGCGCGGCGGTCACCGCGATCGCGGCGAGGGCCGCGACACGCTTGCGTGCAAACGTCATTGTTCATTTCCTTTCATCGGGATGCCGCGACGCTCGTCGTCGGCGGTGGGACGGCCTGTCATGCTGCTGTGGATGCCGTCACGTGGGGGCGCCGTCGCTTCTTCTGTGCCCATGCCAGCACGCTCGCAGCGACGACGGAGACCACCAGCAGGATGCCGGTGATGATGTTGATGACGTCGGAGGTGACGTTGGCCAGACGCAGGGCGCTCGACAACGCACCGATGAGCAGGACCGCCGCGACGACGCCGTAGAGCTTGCCGCGCCCGCCGAAGACCGACACACCGCCCAGAACGACGGCGGCGATGACCTGCAGTTCGAGTCCGGTGGCGTTGTCACCGCGGGCACTGCCGAAGCGCAGTGTGTAGAAGATCCCGGCGAAGGCCGAGACGACGCCGGTCAAGATGAACAGGATGAGCTTCGTGCGCTCGACGTTCACCCCTGAGAAGCGTGCCGCGTCCTTGGAGAGGCCGACGGCGTAGATGCCACGGCCGAACGGTGTGAAGTGCAACAGCACCGCGAAGACGACGAGCAGGATCAAGAATGGGATCATCACATACGGAATGGTGGTGCCCGAGATCCGTGCCTGGGCAAGCGCGGTCCACTGATCGGGGAAGTCGGTGACGGCGGTCGTGCCCAATGTGCCCACGGCGACGCCGCGGAACAGCGCCAGTGTGCCGATCGTGACCGCCAGCGACGGCAGCCCCACGACCGTCACGAGGAGGCCGTTGACGGCTCCGCCGAGAACGCCGACCAGCAGGGCCATGATCGCGGCGATGCCGAACGGCCAGTGTGCCTGTACGAGCGCGCCGGTGACCACGCTGGACAGGCCGACCATGCTGCCGACCGACAGATCGATCTCGCCCGTGATCATGACGAGGGTCATCGGCAGGGCGATCAGGAGGATGGGCGTGACGTCCAGCAACAGGTAGGTCAGCGTGATCGGCTGGCTGAAGCCGCGCACGGTGACCGAAGCCACCACCGCGACGATGACGAGCAGGGCGACGATCGCGGACTCGCGGGTGGCGACCACTCGACGCCACAGCGGATGCGTGAAGTCGCGGACGGCGCGCAACGGTGCGGTCGTGGTGGTCATGAGTCGTCCCTTGCTTCGATGAGGCGGCGTTTCTGCCGCACGGCCAACACACGGTCCAGCACGATGGCGCCGATGATGAGCACGCCGACCACGGCGCCCTGCCAGAAGTCGGGGATGCCGAGCACCGGCAAGGCGCGGTTGATGGTCATCAGCAGGACGGCGCCCAACGCCGCGCCCCACACCGTGCCGACCCCGCCCATGATCGCGACGCCGCCGATGACGGCAGCTCCCACCGCCTGCAACTCCCACCCGCTTCCGGCCTGGGAATCGACGGTGCCGTAGCGAGCGGCGTAGAAGACACCGGCCAGACCCGCGAGAGCGCCGGACAGGACGAAGGCGAACAGGACGCGGCGGGTGACGCGCAGGCCGTACAGGTGAGCGGCGGCCGGATCGGAGCCGATCGCATAGTGTTCGCGCCCGCTGCGGGCGTTGCGCATGTACCAGCCGGCGGCGATGAGAACGACGACCGCCACGATCGTCAAGATCGGAATCGACAGCAGCTGCCCGGTCCCCAGCGAGAGGAACGAAGACGGCAGATCGGACGCGTTGACGCGATTGCTGCCGGCCCAGACCACGTCGATGCCGCGGAAGGCATAGAGGGTGCCCAGGGTGATCACCATCGAGGGGACGTTCGCGAACGCGACCAGAGCGCCGTTGATCAGACCCAGCACCGCGCCGAGTGCGACGGCCGCGACGACCACCAGAACGATGGGGATGCCGTGGACGTCGCTGAAGAGCCGGCCGGTGAGGTAGGCGGTCAGCCCGACCACCGAGCCGACCGACAGGTCGACGTTGCGGGTGATGATCACGATGGCCTGGCCGACGGCGACCAACAGCAGAATGGACGGGGTCAGCAGAAGGTCACGCCAGCCGTCGTGACTGAACAAGAAGGCCTGGTTCTTCACGGTGGCAGCGATGACCACGAGAACGACCGCGAGAAGAATGCCGAGTTCTCGGGCGCGGCCGAGTGCGCTGAGCGTCTTGGTCACAGAAGAGGTGCGGATCGCAATCGTGGTCACTTCTGCTGCTCCGTAGCGTGAGTGGCGGCGTACATGACGTTTTCCGACGTGGCCTGTTCGCGGGGGATGTCGGCGGTGATGCGGCCTTCACGCATGACCAGGATGCGGTCGGCCATTCCGAGGACCTCGGGAAGTTCCGACGAGATCATCAGCACGGCCATGCCTTGGCCGGCAAGCTGCGACAGCAGCCTGTGCACCTCCGACTTCGTCCCGACGTCGATGCCGCGGGTGGGCTCGTCGATGATGAGGACGCGGGGCCCCGTGGCGAGCCACTTGGCGAGGACGACCTTCTGCTGATTGCCGCCGGAGAGTGTTGCGGCCACAGTGTCGAGTGCATGCGTCTTCACCTCCAGCCGGCTGGCCCATTCCTTCGCCGCGCGATTCTCCATGGCAGCGGTGATGATCCCGAACCGGGCCAGTCGACGTCGAATCGCGAGGGTGATGTTGTGCGCGACGCTGGACTCGGTGACCAGCCCCTGCTTTCGGCGGTCTTCGGGTACAAGCGCGATTCCCGCCCGCATCGCTGCCGCCGGATCGCCGGCGGGGACGTTCTTTCCCGAGACTCGGACCATGCCCTCGTCGTAGGGGTCGACACCGAACACAGCGCGGACGACCTCGCTGCGGCCTGCGCCGACCAGGCCCGACAAGCCGACGATCTCACCGGATCGAACGGTGAAGCCGATGTCGTGGAACACGCCGGCGCGGCTGAGTCCGTCGACTTCGAGCAGGGCCTCTCCGATGCGTGCGGGCTGCTTGGGGAACAGCTCGGTGATCGTTCGCCCCACCATCTGGCGTACGAGCTCATCGGGTTCGGTGTCGGCGATCGCACTTGTGCCGACGTAGGCGCCGTCGCGCATCACGGTGACGGTGTCGCAGAGTGAGAACACCTCGTCGAATCGGTGCGAGATGAAGATGAGGGCCCGTCCCTCATCGCGCAGACTGCGCGCGATCGCGAACAGCCGATCCACTTCCTTGCCGGACAGTGCGGCCGTCGGCTCGTCCATGATCAACAGCGACGCGTCCAGCGACACGGCCTTGGCGATCTCGATGACCTGTTGGTCGGCGATCGAGAGGCCTTCAGCAGGTCGGTCCGGGTCGATGACCACATCAAGGCGGGTGAACAGTCGCTCGACCTCACGCCGCATGGCCTTCCGGTCGATGCGCCCGAACCGATTCACGGGCTGGCGGCCCATGAAGATGTTCTCCGTGACCGAGAGATCCGGAAAGAGCGTCGGCTCTTGGTAGATGACCGCGACCCCGGCGGCCTTGGACTGCGCCGTCGAGGTGAAGTCGACGTCCTCGCCCTGGAACCGGAAGGTGCCGCCGTCACGCTGGTACAGGCCGGCGACGATCTTCACGAGCGTCGACTTGCCTGCACCGTTCTCGCCGACGAGCGCGTGGATGGATCCGCCGTTCACGCTGATCGTTCCTGCGCGCAGCGCCACCACGGCGCCGAACGACTTCTGCACGTCGTGCAGTTCCAGCACCGGCGTCGTGCCCATACCTGCCCCCCCCTCGTCGAGAAATGAATCGATTCATATTGACCGCTCGCCAGCGTATGGGCTCCATCGAGTGCCTGTCAAGCGGGAGGGCAGAGTCGTGATTGATCCGTTTCATAGCTCCGCGATAAGGTCGTCACGGGAGGCGACGTGGCAGTGAGTGTGCGTGATGTGGCGGAGGCGGCAGGCGTGTCGGTGGGCACCGTGTCGAACGTGCTGAACCGCCCCGACAAGGTCTCTGCACCGACGGTCGAACGGGTGCAGCGTGCTATCGAACGGCTGGGCTTCGTGCGCAATGACGCGGCGCGTCAGCTGCGCGTCGGCCGCAGTCGAGCACTCGGCCTCGTCGTACTCGACATCCGCAACCCGTTCTTCACCGATGTCATCCGGGGCGCCGAAGACCGTGCCGCCGAGCATGACCTCTCGGTCTTCGTCGCGAACAGCGATGAGAAGATCGAACGGGAGCGGTCAGCCCTCGACCTCTTCGAACAGCAGCGTGTCTCGGGGGTGCTGATCACACCGATCGCCGAGGATCTGCCGCGGCTGCGTCGAATACGGGATCGCGGTACCCCGATCGTGCTCGTCGACCGCGAGTCGCATGAGCACGGCTTTCCCTCGGTCGCCGTCGACGACGTCGAGGGCGGACGCGTCGCCGCCGACCACCTGCTCGCTCTCGGGCGTCGACACCTCGCGCTGGTGGGTGGACCGACGTCGCTGCGCCAGGTCGCCGACCGCCTCGATGGTGCGCAGCAGTCCGTGGCCGCTGTGCCCGACGCCGCACTGGAGTTCATCGGCACCCGCGGGCTCACGGTCGAAGAGGGCCGGCGCGCCGGCGAGCGGATCGCCCTCCGGAAGCGGTCAGCGCGTCCCGACGCGGTGTTCGCCGCGAACGATCTGATCGCCCTCGGGCTGCTGCAGGGTTTGGTCATGACCGGTGACATCCGCGTTCCGGACGACATCGCCCTCATCGGTTACGACGACATCGACTTCGCCGCGGCGGCGGTCGTGCCCCTCAGTTCCGTTCGTCAACCGGCCGAGCTGATCGGGTCGACCGCGGTCGACCTGCTGCTCTCGGCGGCCGCCGGCGAAGACCTCGACACGCATGTGCTCTTCCGCCCTGAGCTTGTCGTGCGGGCTTCGACGGGCAGCCGGCCGGCATGACCTCCGGCCTGCTCGCACGCGACAGCTTCACGGGCTCGATGACACGACGTGCCCGCGAACGGGCGGGGAACGAGGAGGCCACCCCCGCCGACCCGATCCGCCGGCGGCGTGAGGCGGGACGCCACCTGGCGCAGCGCCTCAGCTGAACCCGTCGATCCACTCCCGGATGCGCGTCAGGCTGCGCCGTGCCGACGCCGCCTCGGGGTGGTTGAGGTGGCCGTGGGTCGCGCTGCGCTCGGCGAACAGCTCGACGCGCACGCCGGCGCTGCGCAGCTGCTGCGCGAACCGGTCGCCGCTTGAGCGCAGGTCGTCGATCATCGCGACCAGGATGTAGGTCGGCGGCAGTCCGTGCAGGTCGGTCGCCACCCCGGCGAACGCGTACGGGTCGCGCAGCCCGCGCCGTCCGGCGTAGTGCTTCGCGAGCGCGTGCACCAGCCCGGGGCGGAACCGCAGCCGCGCCGGCATCTTCGCCATCAGCTTCAGGGTCTCGGGCGTGTTCGGCGGCAGGTCGGGGTGCAGCATCGGGTAGGCGAGCACGAGGGATGCCGGGAGCCGGGCGCCCTCGTCGCGCAGCCGCAGCGCCAGCCCGGCCACGATGGCCCCGCCGGCGCTCGCCCCGCCCAGGTGCATGGCCGCGGCATCCGTCCCGAACAGCTCCCGCGCGTGCGAGGTGGCGTGGTCCCACGCGGCGCGCACATCGTCGCCCGGCACCGGATACCGCACACCCCGCAGCGCCTTGCGGTAATCGACCGCCAGGGTCGGAATCCCGGCAGCCGCGAACTCGAGGCCCACCCAGTTCGACTCGGGCATGTCGAGTGTGCCGCCCACGAACGCCCCGCCGTGCACCCAGACGAACGCGGCGGTGGCCGTGGCATCCGGCACCCGGTACAGCCGCGCCGGCACCGGGCCGTGCGGGCCGGTCACCGCGACATCTTCGACCTGCACAGCCGCCAGGTGCGGGAACCGCCGCTGCAGCGACGCGGTGTCGACATCGGGCCGCGGGTCGGCCGGTTCGCCCGAGCGTGCGAACCGCCACGCCAGCACCCCGACGATCAGGTCGGACAGTGTCGGCATCAGCCGGCAGACCCGTCCGCCCGCGGCGCCACGCCCCGGGTGTCGAGCTCGTCGGAAGGCAGCTTGATCGGCGTGGTCTGGGCCAGTGGGTCGCTGAACTCCTCGGGGATCTTCGGCTGCACCACCTGGATCGGCCGGGTCTCGTCGATCGACAGCGCGAACCGGTGCGTCTCGCTGCGATGCAGCCGGCCCGAGGTGATGATCCAGGTCGCGCCGATCGCGCAGGCGATGAGCCCCGCCGCCGCACCCAGCTGGATCGCGGTACGCGGACCGAACGCCGTCGCCACCCATCCCACGATCGGCGCGCCGACCGGCGTGGAGCCCATGATCACCGCCATGTACAGCGCCAGCACCCGGCCGCGCAACTGCGCGTCGGTCGTCGTCTGCACGTACCCGTTCGCCGTCGTCAGCATCGACACCGTGCTGAACCCGACGAAGATCACCACCACCCCGTACATCCAGTACACCGGCATCAGCGACGAGACCAGCGACGCGATGCCGAAGCCGCCCGTGGCGAAGATCACCACCCGCATCCGCGCCCGGTCGCGCCGCGCCGCCATCAGGGCGCCGGCCAGCGACCCGATCGCCAGCAGCGAGCTGAGCGCCCCGTACCCGTCGGCCTTCATGCCGAACTCCAGCGCCATGGTCGACGCGAAGATCGGAAAGTTCATGCCGAATGCGCCGATCAGGAACACCATCACGAACAGCACCAGCAGGTCTTTGCGGCGCGCCACATACCGGAACCCGTCGGCCAGGCGCGTGGCATCCGTCGCCTTCACGCGCGGCTCGAGCTCGTTCAGCCGCATGATCGACAGGGCCACGAGCATCGCGAGGAATGTGGCCGCGTTGATCAGGAACATCCATCCCGAACCGACCAGCACGATCATGACACCGCCGACGGCGGGGCCGATCAGGCGGGCGGTGTTGAAGGATGCCGAGTTCAGCGCGACCGCGTTGGCGGCGTTCTCGCGTGAGACGACGTCCGAGACGAACGCCTGACGGGCGGGGGAGTCGAAGGCGTTGGCGACGCCGAACAGGCCCGCGAACAGCCACATCATCGGCAGTGTCATGACGTGGGTGAGCAGCAGGATGCCGACCGTGATGGCGAGCAGTCCGAGCGCCGACTGCGTGCACATCAGCAGCTTGCGCCGGTCGAAGTGGTCGGCGACCCATCCGGTGACGCTGACCAGCACCAGCGGCGGGCCGAACTGCAGCGCCATCGTGACACCCATCGCGGTGGCGTCGTTGTGGGTCAGCTCGGTGAGCACCACCCAGTCCTGGGCGGTGGACTGCATCCAGCCGCCGATGTTCGAGATCAGGGCGCCGATGAACCAGACCCGGTAGTTGAACAGGCCGAGGGAGCGGAACATCGCCTTCATCGCGCCGCCACCTCGCTCATGATCGCGGCGGCCTTCGCCAGGGTGCGGCGCTGCGCGGGTGCCAGCCCGGCGACCACGTGCGCCAGCCACAGGTCGCGCCGGCGCACCGTCTCGGCGACGAGCGCACGGCCCGCGTCGGTGATCTCGATGTTGACCTTGCGCCGGTCGACCTCGTCGGGGGTGCGGGTGACCCAGCCGAGCTCTTCGAGGCAGTTGACGGTGCGGTTCATCGACGGCGCGGTGACCCGCTCACGTTCGGCGAGCTCGCCGAGGGTGTGCGGCCCGTGGGATCTGAGGGTCGCCAGCACGGCGAACTGCGCGTCGGTCATCGTGTCGAGGGCGCGCTCGGAGCGCAGCCGCCGGCTGAGGCGGAACGTGGCCATCCTCAGATCGCGGGCGGTTTCGGCATCCTCTTCGGGGATCTCGTCGGTCTCACGCGCATCACTCATACGGATGTTTAGCTTAGCTTATTAGTCTTGCTAAGTAAATTTGGGGTTCGTCCGGCGGGCTGATGTCGGGCTGTGTCGGCGGCCGTCGGCGGTGTCGGGGGGGTCTCGGGCGGTGCCGGGCGGTGCCGGCCGGTGTGCACAACTGCGGGGATTTTCGGCGACACGCCGGGTGGGATGCCGCGGGGCCCGGCGTGTCGGTCAGAATCCCCGCCGTTGTGTACGGCCGGGGACGGTTGCGCACGACCGGGGCCGGCTCGGCCGGCGGGGCACGGCGTGGTCGGCCCGGCATCCTCGACCCGTGGCCGGGGCGGGCGGCCGATAGGCTCGGACCATGGCCGAGTTCACCGACGCACACGGCATCGCGATCGTCTACGACGTGCATCCGGCGAAGACCACGCCGCGGGCGGTCGTCCAGCTGCTGCACGGTGTCGGCGAGCACGCCGGCCGCTACGGCGCCCTGATCGACGCGCTCACCGCCGACGGGTACACGGTGTACGCCGACGACCACCGCGGGCACGGCCGCACCGGCATGCGCCAGCACGGCGACCCGGCCCGACTGGGGCACCTCGGCCCGGGCGGACACCGGGCGGCGGTCGACGCGTGCTGGATGTTCACGCAGCTGATCCGCGACGAGAACCCCGACCTGCCGCTGGTCGCCCTCGGCCACTCGTGGGGGTCGTTCCTCACCCAGATCCTCGTGAACGAGCACCCCGACGCGTTCGACGCGGTCATCCTGTCGGGCTCGGCCCTGCGCGTGCCCGGAGCGCTGAACGCGGGTGATCTGAACGCGAACTGGAAGACGAAGGATGCCACCGGCCTGGAGTGGCTGTCGACCGATCCGCGGGTGGCCCAGGAGTTCCTGGACGACCCGCTCACCACGTCGGTGCCGCTGCTGCGGCTGTTCGGGCCGCTCGACGCCGCGCGCCTGTTCGGCCGCCCGCGCAAGGACCTCGGCCGCGACATCCCGCTGCTGCTCATCGTCGGGCGCGACGACCCGGTCGGTGGGCCGCGCAGCGTGCACCGGCTCGCCGACGCCTACCGCACCCGGTCGGGCCTGACCGATGTGACGACGCTCGTCTACCCCGACGCCCGGCACGAGCTGTTCAACGAGCTCGTGCAGGCCGAGGTGCGCGCCGACGTGCTCGCCTGGCTCGACAACCGCTTCCCGGTGCGCGAGTAGCCCGCGCGAGGAGCCGGCTGTGCGCTCAGCGGCCGACGGGGTGTGACGCGCGACGCGAGCCGTGACGGATGCTGCCGATGGTCGCCCCGATCGTGGGGACGCCCGACGCCGTCCGTCCCGGCGGTGCGCTCAGCGGCCGCCGGGGTGTGACGCGCGACGCGAGCCGTGACGGATGCTGCCGACGGTCGCCCCGATCGTGGGGGCACCCGACGCCGTCCGTCCCTGCTGTGCGCCGGTCGCCCGCGCGGTGGTACGGCCACCCGAGCCGTGCCCGGTGCGTGCCGCACCGCCGCGCTCGCCGGCACCCGTGCCGCGGCCGGCGGTAGAACGCCCGCCCGCGTCACGACCTGCGCCGGATCGGCCGGTGCCGCGGGCCGCCGCCTCGCGGGCCGCCGACTCGCCGGAGCCGGAGCCGGAGCCGGAGCCGCGCCGGCGGCGGCGCCCCGACCCGGACTCGGTGGTCGAGGACTGCTCGGCCGCGGGGCGCCGCGGGGCACCGCCGCGCGCGGAACCGCGCGACGATCCGCCGCTGCGCGACGAGCCGCGGGACGAGCCGCGTCCTGCGCCCTGGGCCGACCCCTGCGCCGCAGCGGCAGCGGTCGGGGCGACATGCGCGGCGGGCTCGCCGACAAGCGCAGAGACGGTGGCATCCTGCGCCGTCACCTGTTCGAAGGGCGCCTTCAACTTCGCGGCGCGCAGCAGATCGACCACGTCCCGGCGCTGCTCGGCCAGGGCCACCGTCACCACGACGCCTTCCGCCCCGGCCCGGGCGGTGCGGCCCGACCGGTGCAGGTACGCCTTGTGCTCGACGGGCGGGTCCACGTGCACCACGAGCTCGACGTCGTCGACGTGCACACCGCGGGCTGCGACATCCGTCGCCACCAGCACCCGCACCCCGCCGGCGGCGGGGTCGGCGCCGAACGCGGCCAGGTTGCGCTCGCGTGCGTTCTGCGACAGGTTGCCGTGCAGGTCGACAGCGGGGATGCCCGACGCCGTCAGCTGCTTGGCCAGGCGCTTGGCCTGGTGCTTGGTGCGGGTGAACAGGATGCGGCGACCGCGCCCCGACGCCAGGTGGCGCACCAGCGCCGTCTTGGCGTCGCCGTCGGGCACGGTGAACACCCGGTGGGTCATGACGCCCTGCGGCACCGACGCGTCGTCGACCGAGTGCGACACCGCGTCGTGCAGGAACCGCGCGACGAGCTTGTCGACGCCGCGGTCGAGGGTCGCGCTGAACAGCAGCCGCTGCCCATCGGCCGGCGTCGCGGCGAGGATCCGCGTCACGCCCGGCAGAAAGCCCAGGTCGGCCATGTGGTCGGCCTCGTCGAGCACGGTGATCTCCACGGCACCGAGGTCGACGACGCCCTGCTTCTTCAGGTCTTCGAGGCGCCCGGGGCAGGCCACGACGATGTCGACGCCGCGGCCCAGCGCCTGCTCCTGCGGCTTCTGGCTGACGCCGCCGAACACGGTCGTGACGGTCAGGCCCACGGCATCCGCCAACGGCCGCACCGTCGCGGCGATCTGGGTGGCCAGCTCGCGGGTCGGGGCCAGCACCAGCCCACGCGGCCGGCGGGAGCGGGTGACGGTGCCCGATGAGGCGAGCCGGGCCACCAGCGGCAGCGCGAACGCGATCGTCTTGCCGCTGCCTGTGCGGCCGCGGCCGAGCACGTCACGGCCGGCGAGCGAGTCGGGCAGCGTGTCTCGCTGGATCGGGAAGGCCTCGGTCTTGCCGTCTGCGGACAGGACGTCGGCGAGGGTCTCGGGCACGCCGAGGGAAAGGAAGGAAGGCATGTGTGCTTTCGGGAAGGCGCACGCGGGCGAGGATGCCGAACGGGCGCGGGTGGCGACGACGCGGATTCGCGTATCGGTTCGCCGTTCGAGAAAGAGCGCACACGCTCGGCCCGGGCTCGAGTCTCGAGGGTGGGGAGGTGTGCAAGCGTAATCGACGACGCAACGGCGAGAAGACGCCGTGGGCACAGTCTATCGGTGCGCACTGGGTGTACGCCGAATCGGGGCCTCCGCCGAATCGGGCGGTGCCGAATCGAGGCACAAGCCGAATCGGGGCACAAGCCGAATCGGGGCACACGCCGAATCGGGCGGGTGCCGAATCGGACGGGTCGGCGCCCCGGCGCCCGGTCTCGTCGTCGAAAGATAGCCTGGACGCATGCACGGTGAGTACAAGGTTCCCGGTGGCAAGCTCGTCGTCGTCGACCTCGAGGTGCGCGACGGGCGCATCGCCGATTTCCACCTCGCGGGCGATTTCTTCCTCGAACCCGACGACGCGCTGGCCGACATCGACGCCGCCGTCAACGGGCTGCCCGACACCGCCGACGCCGCGACGATCGCCGGCGCCGTGCGCGCCGCGCTTCCCGCCGGCGCGGTGCTGCTCGGGTTCACGCCCGAGGCGGTGGGCACCGCCGTGCGCCGGGCCCTGGTCGTCGCACCCGGGTGGACCGACTTCGACTGGGAGGTCGTGCACGATGGCCCGGTCTCGCCGCGCATGAACCTCGCGCTCGACGAGGTGCTCACCATGCGCGTGGGCGACGGGCGTCGCAACCCGACGCTGCGGATGTGGGAGTGGAACGAGTCGGCCGTGGTCATCGGCTCGTTCCAGTCGTTGCGCAACGAGGTCGATCCCGAGGGCGCGCGCCGGCACGGGTACGACGTCGTGCGGCGCATCTCGGGCGGCGGCGCGATGATGATGGGCGCGAACTCGATCGTGACGTACTCGCTGTACGTGCCGGCATCCCTCGTCGCCGGCATGACCTTCGCCGATTCGTACGCGTTCCTCGACGACTGGGTGCTGCACGCGCTGCGCTCGCTCGGCATCGATGCGGTCTACCAGCCGCTGAACGACATCGCGGGCCCGAGCGGCAAGATCGGCGGCGCCGCCCAGAAGCGGCTCGCCGGCGGCGGCGTGCTGCACCACGCCACGCTCAGCTACGACATGGACGGTCAGGTGATGACCGAGGTGCTGCGCATCGGCCGCGAGAAGCTCAGCGACAAGGGCACCGTCTCGGCCGCCAAGCGCGTCGACCCGTTGCGCAGCCAGACCGGGCTGCCGCGCGAGGCCATCATCGAGCGGTTCATCGACACCTTCTCGACCCTGTACGGCGCGAGCACCGGGCACATCACCGACGAGGAGTACGCCGAGGCCGAAGACCTGGTGCGCACGAAGTTCGCCACCGACGCCTGGCTGCACCGGGTGCCGTGACCGATGTGGATGCCGCGGGCCCGGCCCCCGCGGCCGGCACCGTCGAGATCCACCACGGCGACAACCTGACCGTGATGCGGCAGATGCCCGACGGGGCGTTCACCCTCGTCTACCTGGATCCGCCGTTCAACACCGGCCGCGTGCGGCATCGGGCGGTCGCCACCGCGCGAGCCGTGGCGCCGGCGTGCACAACTCCTCCAGAATCGACGCCCGACGCCGCGACAGGCCCCGAAACGGACGCATCCGCACCGGATCGGAGGAGTTCTGCACGCCACCCCGCCGAGCCGGCCCGGCATCGCGGCTTCCACGGCCGCGAGTACGAGCGGCTGCGCGGCGACCTGCGCGCCTACGACGACCGGTTCGACGACTACTGGGGGTTCCTCGAGCCGCGGCTGCGCGAGGCCTGGCGGCTGCTGGCCGACGACGGCACGCTGTACCTGCACCTCGACTTCCGCGAGGCGCACTACGCCAAGGTGCTGCTGGACGCGCTGTTCGGCCGCGACCGGTTCCTCAACGAGATCGTGTGGGCCTACGACTACGGCGCCAAGACCCGACGTCGCTGGCCCACCAAGCACGACACGATCCTCGTGTACGTCAAGGACCCTGCGCGGTACTGGTTCGACTCCGACGCCGTCGACCGCGAGCCCTACATGGCGCCGGGCCTGGTCACGCCCGAAAAGGCCGCGCGCGGCAAACTGCCCACCGACGTGTGGTGGCACACCATCGTGCCCACGACCGGCCGTGAGAAGACCGGCTATCCGACGCAGAAGCCCGAGGGGGTGCTGCGCCGCATCGTGGCCGCGTCGAGCCGGGCCGGCGACCGCGTGCTCGACCCGTTCGCCGGCAGCGGCACCACCGGCGCGGTCGCGGCATCCCTCGGCCGGCACGCCGTGCTCATCGACGACAATCCCGACGCGATCGCCGTGATGCGGGGGCGGATGCCGCAGGCCTCGGTGCGCGAGCCGGCCGGACCGGTGGGGTCGTAGGCTGACCCCATGCGATTCGGAACCTTCCTTCCTCAGGGCTGGCGCTTCGATTTGGTCGACATCGACCCGGCAGAGCACTGGAGCACCATGCGCGGCCTCGCACAGCAGGCCGATGCCGGGCCGTGGGAGTCGCTGTGGGTGTACGACCACTTCCACACCACGCCGGTGCCGAGCGAGGAGGCCACGCACGAGGCGTGGACGCTGATGGCGGGGTTCGCGGCATCCACCTCCCGCATCCGGCTCGGCCAGATGTGCACGTGCATGGGATACCGCAACCCGGCGTACCTGGCGAAGGTCGCCGCGACCGTCGACCACATCTCGGGCGGCCGCGTCGAGATGGGCATCGGCGGCGGCTGGTACGAGCACGAGTGGCGGGCGTACGGCTACGGGTTCCCCGAGGTGCCGCAGCGGCTGCGCAAGCTGCGCGAGGGCGTCGAGATCATGCGCCAGGCGTGGACGACCGGCACCGCGACGCTCGATGGGCGCGAGTACCAGGTCGACGGCGCGATCGTGCGCCCGCTGCCGGTGCAACCCGGTGGCATCCCGATGTGGGTCGCCGGCGGCGGCGAGAAGGTCACGCTGAAGATCGCCGCGCAGTACGCCTCGTACACGAACTTCGCCGGCACGCTCGAAGAGTTCGGCCGCAAGGATGCCGCGCTGCGCGGCCACTGCGCGGCGCTCGGCCGCGATCAGACCGAGATCGTGCGGTCGACCAACTTCAACACGATCGTCGCGCCGACCGAGGCCGAGGCGCGCGATCGCCTGGCCGCCGTGAAGGCCCGGCTGCTGCCGCACGTCGGCCCGGAGCGCGCCGATGCGATCGAGCGCGACTATCTGGCCTCGGATGCGTTCGGCACCCCCGAGCAGGTCGTCGAGAACCTCTCGCGCCGCATCGAGCACGGGCTGGGCTACAGCATCCACTACTTCCCGGAGCTGGCGTACGAGACCAGCGGCTGGGAGCTGTTCGCCCGCGAGGTCATCCCCGCGCTGGCCTGATGCCGGCCTGGACCAGTGCGGCGACCGACGCGTAGCCGTCGCGGTCCATGTCGGCGTCCGACGGCGCGACGCCGAAGAGGCGGGTGGCGCCGGGATGCCGCGACCACGGCGTCCACCCCGGATCGTGCTCGCGCACGAACCCGACGGCGGTGCCGTGCACGATGTCGGCGAGCGCCTGCGGCGGGCGCGGGCCGCACAGGTGCGCGATGCCGTCGGGGCTGTCCAGGCAGTCCCACCAGAACGGCACGTCGACGCAGTGGCACGCCCAGCCGATCGACGGCGACACCCACGTGAACCGGTACGCCCAGGTGGGTGCCTGCGCCCGCGCCGTCGCCACCCGCACGATCGGGGCGCGGAACATCGTGTCGGTCACGTACCGGCCGACCGCAGCGGCGGTGCCGCGGCGTCGCCGCGCGCGGTTCGCGGCCAGGTAGGTCCGCATCGCCGGGCCGCGCAGGCCCAGCCGGCGCAGCGCCATCCCGGCCGGGACGAACCGCAGTTTCGCGCGCAGCGGGTCGGTGGCCATCGTGAACTCGTCGTCGGTCGCGCCGAGCACCAGGGGCTTGTCCGCTCCGATGCCGTGCCCGATCGCCTCGAGGGTGGGCTCGGTCAGCAGGTCGCCGTCGAGCATCGGTCCCAGCGGCAGCCCGGCGCCGAGCAGGTCGGTGATGCCCGCGAGGGCGTCATCCGACTCGGGTGCGGCCGCCTGCTCTTGCAGGCGGTGCAGCGTCGCCTCGTCCAGCGACGCGAACCCCTCGCGGGTGGCGGGCACGCCGCCGAGCCGGGCGAGCTTGGCCGACACGGTCGCGGCACGCTCGAGTGAGACGTTCGCCACGGCCGGTGACATCGCCCAGACCGCGTGGAACAGGTGCTGGGCCTGTGGCATCCCGAGCAGTGTCAGCACCGCGCCGCCCCCGGCCGACTGCCCGGCGATGGTGACACGCGCCGGGTCGCCGCCGAATGCGGCGATGTTGCGCTGCACCCATTCCAGCGCGGCGAGCCAGTCGCGCACCCCGCGGTTCGCGGGCGCGCCCGGGATGTGTCCGAACCCGTCGAAGCCGAGCCGGTACGAGACGGTGACGGTCACGACGCCGTCACGGGTGAACGCGCGACCGTCGTACCACGGGCTCGCCGGCGATCCTGCGGTGAACCCGCCACCGTGGATCCACACCAGCACCGGCAGGCCGGCGGCGCCCGGGTCGGGGGTGAACACGTTCACGTTCAGCGTGCTCGCGCCCGGCACGCTCGGCTCGGGGATCAGGGTGATGCCCGGCTCACCGCGCTGCGGCGTGGCACCGTACTCCACCGCGTCGCGCACACCGTCCCACGGCTCGGCCGGCACCGGTGCCGCGAACCGCCGCTCGCCGACCGGCGGCTGGGCGAACGGGATGCCCAGGAACGCCGCCGAGCCGCTGCGCCACACGCCGCGCACCCGGCCCGTGTCGGTCGTGACGATCGGGGCGCCACTGTCGCCGGTCATGCCTGCGCCTGTGCCTGCGCCTGCGCCTGTGCCGGGGCGGCCGGCTGTGCCGGCGTCTGCGCCTGCGTCTGCGCTTGCGTCTGCGTGTGCGTCGGGGCGGCCTGCGGGGCGGCCGGCTGTGTCGACAGCGCGTCGAACAGGGCGTCGACCACGGCGGCCATGTCGACGTCGGACTCGTGCATCCACTGCACCTGCAGCCCGTCGGCGACCGCCTGGAACACCCGGGCGAACACGGCCGGGTCGATGTCGTCGCGCAGCGTGCCGTCTGCCTGCGCTGCGGCGAGGGCATGCTCGAAGCTCGAGCGCAGTCCGCGGCCGCGATCGATGAAGAAGTCGTGGGCGGGATGCTCGGGGTCGGCCGCATCGACGGCCAGTCGTGAGAACAACTGCACCAGCCCGGGCACCTCGCTGTTGTGCCGGATGACGCCGAGGTACCCCTTCCGCAGCTCGTCGAAGGTCATCGGCCGTTCGCCCAGCGACGCCGGGCCCGGGGTGTCGAACTCGGCCACGTCGACCTCGTCGCGCTTGCGCAGGATCGCGGTGAACAGCTCTTCCTTCGAATCGAAGTAGTGCAGCAGGCCGGCCTGGCTGAGTCCCACTGCCGCGGCGAGTTGCTTCACCGACGCGCCAGCGACCCCCTCGCGGGCGATCACGTCGAGCGCGCGGGTGAGGATCTGTTCCCGCTTGGCGATCCCCTTCGCGTAGGAACCGCGGCGACGGTCTTCGGTGACAGGCATACCCACACGATAAACCGACGATGCGGGAGATCTCCCGGCCCTTCGGCACCGGCCGGGCCTCTCCCGCCCGGTTTGGGGTGGGCTCACCCGGATGGCGCCCACTCTC
Organism: Microbacterium luticocti DSM 19459; assembly: GCF_000422405.1. Classification (GTDB taxonomy): domain Bacteria; phylum Actinomycetota; class Actinomycetes; order Actinomycetales; family Microbacteriaceae; genus Microbacterium; species Microbacterium luticocti. The sequence goes on along the minus strand of NZ_AULS01000002.1, from coordinate 168,831 downwards.
CCACCCGGTTCGGCTCGGGCCCACCCGGATGGCGCCCACTCTCCCACCCGGCTCGGCTCGGGCCCACCGGCCGGGCCCGGTGGCACCGGCCGGCCCTCCCACCCGGTTTGGGGCGGATTTGTGCGTTTGGGGCGGATCTGTGCAGGCGAATCCGCACAGATCCGCCCCAAACCCGGTGCGCGCTACTCGTCGCGGCGGGCGCCGTCGGACGGGACGACGGTGAACACGTGCGCCGGCGCGAATCCGGCCTCGTCGAAGGTGGATGCCACGGCCAGCTCGACCTCGTCGACCCGGTCCCGCGGGGTCAGCGCGATGGCCGCCCCGCCGAATCCGCCGCCGGTCATGCGGGCGCCGATCGCGCCGGCCGCGCGCGCGGCCTCGACGGCCATGTCGAGCTCGGGCGTCGAGATCTCGAAGTCGTCGCGCATCGAGGCGTGCGAGGCGTCCAGCAGCGGGCCGATCGCGGTCGGCCCCTGTTCGCGCAGCGTGCGCACCGTGTCGAGCACCCGCTGGTCCTCGGTGACGATGTGCCGCACACGGCGGAAGGTCGTGGCATCCATCGCCCGCTCGGCTCTGGCCAGATCATCGACGGTCAGATCGCGCAGCGCCGCGACGCCCATGGCGGCCGCGCCGCGCTCGCAGGCCTCGCGCCGGTCGCGGTAGCCGCCGGTGGCGTGCGCGTGCGACACCCGGGTGTCGATCACGACGAGCACAAGGTCCGCGGCGTCCAGGCCCAGGTCGACGACCTCGGTGTGCAGCGACCGGCAGTCGATCAGGATCGCGGCGTCCGGGCGGCCGAGCATCGACGCCATCTGGTCCATGATCCCGGTCGGCGCGCCGACCGCCTCGTTTTCGGCGCGTCGCCCGATGCGCGCCAGGGCGACGGGGTCGAGCCCCCGTCCCCACACGTCGTTGAGGGCGGATGCCACGGCCCCCTCGATCGCGGCGGACGACGACAGGCCCGCCCCGACCGGCACGTCCGAGGCGATTGCGATGTCGACGCCCGTTGCCGGTGTGGTCCGGCCCCCGGCGGTCGCGGCCTGGCGCAGGGCCCACGCCACGCCGAGCGGGTACGCGGCCCACTGCGCCACGACCGGCGAGCCGACGCTCGGGAACAGCCGGTCGAGCACGTCCAGCGGCACGTCGACCGGGGCCTCGGCGAGGGTGGATGCCACCCGGATACGGTCGTCGTCGCGTATTCCGACCACGGCATACGTCCGGTGATCGATCGCGAACGGCAGCACGAAGCCGTCGTTGTAGTCGGTGTGCTCGCCGATGAGGTTTACCCGACCCGGCGCCGACCACAGCCCGGCAGGCGGATGATCAGAGAGGGCCGTGAACAGCGCGCGGGCGGCGGCTGCGGCATCCGTCGCCTGCGTCACAGGATCACCCCGGCGATCGCCTCTCGCAGCCGTTCGGCGGCGGTCTCGGGCGGGATGTCGGCGATCCACGCACCCATCGCGGCTTCGGAGCCGGCGAGGTACTTGAGTTTGTCGGCGGCGCGGCGCGGACTGGTCAGCTCGAGGTGCAGTCGCACGGTGTCGCGCCCGACGTGCACCGGCGCCTGATGCCAGGCGGCGATGTACGGGGTCGGGGTGTCGTAGAGCGCGTCGACGCCACGCAGCAGCCGCAGGTAGAGCGGGGCGAGTTCGTCACGCTCGGCGGCGCTGGTCTCGGCGAAGTCGGCGACGTGCCGGTGGGGGAGCAGGTGCACTTCGAGCGGCCAGCGCGCGGCGAACGGCACGAACGCCGTCCAGTGCTCGCCCGCGAGCACGACCCGCTCGTCGGCGCGCTCGAACTCGAGGATGCGCCCGAACAGATCGGGTGCGGTGTGGTCGACGGCGTCGAGGGTGCGCTGCGTGCGCGGGGTGACGTAGGGGTAGGCGTAGATCTGGCCGTGCGGGTGGCCGAGGGTAACACCGATGGCCTCGCCGCGGTTCTCGAACGGGAAGACCTGCTCGACGCCGGGCAGTGCGCCCAGGGCCGCGGTGCGGTCGGCCCAGGCCTCGATGACGGTGCGGGCGCGCGTGACGGACTGGGTGCCGAACGAGCCCTGCGTGTCGGGGCTGAAGCACACCACCTCGCAGCGGCCGACGCCGGTGCGCACCCGGCCGACGCCGAGCGCGGCGAGGTCGTCGAGCCCGCGCGGCGGGTTGGATGCGGCCGGAGCGCCGTCCTGGGCGTCGCCGGACGGTTCGGCCAGCGCGGGCCCGAACGACGGCGAACGGTTCTCGAACACCGCGACGTCATAGCGGTCCGGGATCTCGCTCGGGTTCGCCGGCGTCTGCGGCGCGAGCGGGTCGAGTTCGGCCGGCGGCAGGAACGCGCGGTTCTGCCGTGCCGCGGCGACCGAGATCCAGTCGCCGGTGAGCACGTCCTGGCGCATCTGCGCCGTCTCGGGGCGCGGGTCGAGCATCCGGGTGTCGACGGCGCGGTCGGGGCCGAGCGTGGTGTCGGGGTCGTCGTAGTAGATGAGCTCGCGGCCGTCTGCCAGCCGGGTGGTGCGCTTCACCACGCCCGCGCCGAGGGGCACGGCAGCCACTGCCGTGCCGTTGACATGCATGTTCACGTCAACACGGTACCAACGCCGCCGTGTTATCGTCAACATGCCGGCGTTTGGCGGAGGTGCACACTCGGGCCGGCTCGGGACTCGGGCTGGCTCGGACTTGAGCCGGGGCGGGACTCGGGTCGGCACGGGACTCGGGTCGGATCGGGACTCGGGCCGGCTCGGGACTCGGGCCGGCGCGGGACCCTAGCCGGCACGGGACTCGAGCCGACGTGGGACTCGGGCCGGCTCGGGACTCAAGCCGGAGCGGGACTCGGACCCGCGCCGGAGTCGGAGTGGAACCCAGGGCGGCACCGGATGCAGGCCGGGACAGCGAACCGGCGGCCCCGCAAGCCGGCCCGCACGACAGGCAGGCCGGTACGGACATCGGAGGTGGGCATGGTCGACCGCGATATCGCCGCGCTGCTGCGGCTGGAGCAGGAGCACGCCGCGCGGGAAGACGCCGCCGCGGGGCAGGATCCCGTCGTGCGGTCGCAGTCGGCCGCGGGGCACCGGGTGTCGATGGCGGATGTCGCGGCCCGCGCGGGCGTGTCGGGGCAGACGGTGTCGCGGGTGCTCAACGGCAGTCCGCGGGTCGATCCCGGCACCCGGGCCCGGGTCGAGGCGGCCATGGCGGAGCTCGGCTACCGGCCGCACCGCGCTGCGCGGGCGCTGCGCACCGGCCGCACCCAGACGATCGGACTGGTGGCGGCGACCCTGGCCACTGTGGGCAATTCGCGGATGCTGCAGGCCGTGGCCGACGCGGCGGCCACGCGCGGGTACGCCGTGACCGTGGTGACCCTGGGCGGCTCGGGCGACATCGCCGGGGCGTTCGCCCGGCTGCGCGAACAGGGCGTGGACGGTGCGATCGTGCTCAACGAGGCCACCGATCTGGCCCGCCAGGCCGCGCCGCCGCCGGAGCTGCGACTCGTGGTGGTCGATTCGCCCGTCGATCCGCGGTTCGGCATCGTGCAGGTCGACCACGCGGCCGGTGCCCGCGCCGCCGTGGCGCACCTGCTCGCGCTCGGCCACCGCACCGTGCACCACGTCGCCGGCCCCGTCGGGTCGTTCGCCGCGGCCGAGCGGGAACGCGGCTGGCGCGAGGTGCTGGGCCAGGCGGGTGCCGCGGTGCCCGAGCCGCAGCGCGGCGACTGGTCCGCGGCATCCGGACACGCCGCCGGGCTGCGTCTGGCGACCGATACCGACGTCACCGCGGTGTTCGCGGCCAACGACCAGATGGCGCTCGGCGTGCTGCGGGCGCTGGCCGAAGCGGGGCGCGATGTGCCGGGTGCGGTGAGCGTTGTCGGGTTCGACGACGTGACGGATGCCGCGGACTATCGCCCGCCGCTGACCACGGTGCGACAGGACTTCGACGCTCTCGGCGCCCGCGCCGTCGCGCTGCTCGTGGCGGGCATCGAGTCCGGCACCGCGGTCGCGGCCGAGACGATCCCCGCCGAGCTGGTCGTTCGGGCCAGCACCGGGCCCGCACCGCGCTGAGTCGCCGGCCGGCTGAACACGCGACCATCCCGGCCGGGCCCGCGTACACAACGGCGGAGATTCTGCGAGACACGCCGGTCGCACCGCCTGGCTGACGGCGTGTCGCCGAAGATCCCCGCAGTTGTGCACGGATGCCGGTGCACGGATGCGGGTGCACAGTTGCCGCGGCCACCGCCGCGGGCCTCAGTCGCCGGCCGCACGGCGAAACGGGTGCCGCGGCTCCTGCGGTCCCGGGTGAACGGATACCGTGCGCCGCCGCCCGGGTCTCAGCCCTCGGCAGCCCTCCGGGCCTCCCACCCCGAGCGGACCATCTCGTCGACGGTGTACCGGTTCGCCCAGTCCAGGTCGCGGGCGGCGAGCTCGCCGGTGGCGACGATCCGGTCGGGGTCGCCGGGCCGGCGCGGCGCGATCTCGGGGGTGAAGTCGACACCGGTGACGCGCGCCATGGCGTCCATGATCTGCCGCACGCTCAACCCGTTCTGCGAGCCGAGGTTGTACGCCGGCTCCAGCGGCTCGCCCGCGGCCAGCCGCTGCGCGGCCACGACGTGCGCCGCGGCGATGTCGGCCACATGCACGTAGTCGCGCACGTTCGTGCCGTCCTCGGTGGCGTAGTCGTCGCCGAAGATCTTCGGCGTGCGCCCGGCCAGCAGCGCCTCGAACACCAGCGGGAACAGGTTGTGCGGGCTGGTGTCGTAGACGCGGGGGTCGCCCGACCCGACGACGTTGAAGTACCGCAGCGAGGTGTGGCGCAGCGGATGCGGCGACCCCGCGGTCGCGACGCCCTGGTCGGCGATCAGCCACTCGCCGATGAGCTTCGACTCGCCGTAGGGCGAGGTCGGCCGCTTCGGGGTGTCTTCGACCACGAGCGGCACATCGGGCATGCCGTACACCGCCGCCGACGACGAGAACACGAGGTTCGTCGCACCCGCGGCATCCATCGCCTCGAGCACCACCCGGGTGCCCTCGACGTTCTGCGCGTAGGTGTGCAGCGGCCGCTGCACCGACACGCCCGCGTACTTGAAGCCGGCGACGTGGATGACGCCGGTGACGGCATGCTCGCGCAGCGTGCGTTCGACCAGCTCGCGGTCGAGGATCGACCCCCGCACGAACGGCACCCCCTCGGGCACGAACGAGGCGTGCCCGCTGGAGAGGTCGTCGAGCACCACCGGCTGAAGGCCCGCGGCGGCCAGCGCCCGGACGATGTGCGCGCCGATGTACCCGGCTCCGCCGGTCACAAGCCAGGTCATGTCACTCCTCGGTGGGTCACAGCGGCGGGCGTCGGCGCGAAGCGCACGCGGTCGGGCAGCAGCTGCTCGGTTCGATCACGGTCACTTCATTCTGCCCGGTGCGGACGACCGGCGCGGGCGCGCAGGGCATGCGCGGGTGCGGAGCTCGCGAGGGCCTGCGCGCCGGCGTGGCTCAGTCCGCGCGCCGGCGTGTCTCAGAAGGTGTGGGTTGTCGTGTCCGAGTGTCGCAGGTTCTGGGACATGCCTCGCGGGCGTGTCTCAGAAGGTGCGGGCTGGAGGCGTCACATGTCGCATCTTCTGGGACACACCCGCCGTCGTGCGCCCAACCCGCGGCCGGGCTGCGCGGATCACCCGCCGAGCGCGGCGGCCACGACGGCGCGGGCTTCGTCTTGCACCTGCCGCAGGTGCTCGGGCCCGCGCAGCGATTCGGCGTAGAGCTTGTAGACGTCTTCGGTGCCCGACGGGCGGGCGGCGAACCAGGCGTGCTCGGTCTGCACCTTCAGCCCGCCGATCGCGGCGCCGTTGCCGGGCGCGTGCGACAGCTTGGCGGTGATCGGCTCGCCCGCCAGCTCGGTCGCGGTCACGTCCTCGGGGGCAAGTCGAGCCAGCGCGGCCTTCTGCTCGGGCGTGGCCGCGGCATCCACCCGCTGATACGCCGACGCGCCGAACTCGGCCTCGAGTTCCGCATACCGCTGCGACGGCGTTTTGCCGGTGACGGCGAGAATCTCGGATGCCAGCAGGCACAGCAGGATGCCGTCCTTGTCGGTCGTCCACACGGTGCCGTCGGTGCGCAGGAACGACGCGCCGGCCGACTCCTCGCCGCCGAACGCGACCGAGCCGTCCAGCAGTCCCGGCACGAACCACTTGAACCCGACCGGCACCTCCAGCAGCCGCCGATCGAGCGACGCGGCCACCTTGTCGATGATCATCGACGACACCAGGGTCTTGCCGACCGCCGCATCCTTCGGCCACTGGGGGCGATGCGAGAACAGGTAGTCGATCGCCACCGCGAGGTAGTGGTTCGGGTTCATCAGGCCGGCATCGGGGGTGACGATGCCGTGCCGGTCGGCGTCGGCGTCGTTGCCGGTGAGGATGTCGAACTCCGAGCGCCGGGCCACCAGCGCCGCCATCGCCGACGGCGAGGACGGGTCCATCCGGATCTTCTCGTCCCAGTCCAGCGTCATGAACCGCCAGGTCGGGTCGACGTCGGGGTTGACCACGGTCAGGTCGAGCTCGTACATCTCGGCGATCAGCGCCCAGTAGTCCACCGACGCACCGCCCAGCGGATCAGCGCCGATGCGCACTCCGGCGCTCCGGATGGCGTCGACGTCGATGATGTTCCGCAGATCCTCGACGTAGTGCTGCCGGAAGTCGTACCGCGCCAGCGTGCCCGCGTCGATGTCGGCGAACCGGGTGCGGCGCACCTCCTCGAGCCCGCCGGCGATCAGCGCGTTCGCGCGCTCGGCGATCCAGCCGGTCGCGTCGGTGTCGGCCGGCCCGCCCGAGGGCGGGTTGTACTTGAAGCCGCCGTCGGCGGGCGGGTTGTGGCTGGGGGTCACGACGATGCCGTCCGCGCGGGCGGGGTCTGCGGCATCCCGCCCCCGGTTGAAGGTGAGGATGGCGTGGCTGAGCGCCGGGGTCGGCACCCACGAGTCGCGCGAGTCGATGCGCACGTCCACGCCGTTCGCGACGAGCACCTCGATCGCGGATCTCTCGGCCGGGCGCGACAGTCCGTGCGTGTCGCGGCCGAGGAACAGGGGGCCGGCGATGCCCTGCGCGGTGCGGTAGTCGACGATCGCCTGGGTGGTGGCGAGGATGTGGTCCTCGTTGAAGCTGCGCGACAGGCTCGAGCCGCGGTGGCCGCTGGTGCCGAACACCACCCGCTGGCCGGGCTGCGCGACGTCCGGCCGCAGGTCGTAGTAGGCGTTGATGACCTCGTCGATGTCGATCAGGTCGGATTCGGCGGCGGGGGTTCCTGCACGGCTCATCACCCCAGTCTGCCTTCTTCGGCTCACGGATGGGACTGTGAGATCCGTTCGGTTTCGGTGTGCGTCACTGATCTAGGCTGAGCGGGTGACCGAGTCCGCTCCCGCACCGCCCGAACGCCGCACGTACAGCTATCTGGGACCGGCCGGCACCTTCACCGAGGCGGCCTTGGCGCAGGTGCCCGAGGCACGCGGGCAGATCTGGCGCCCGGTGCGCAACGTGCCCGAGGCGCTCGCCGACGTGGTCGAGGGGCGGGCGGATGCCGCGATGATCGCGATCGAGAACTCGGTCGACGGCGGGGTCAGCACCACGCAGGACGCGCTGGCCACGATCCCGGGGCTGCGCATCGTCGGCGAATACCTGGTGCCCGTGCGGTTCGTGCTGGTGGGCCGGCCCGGCGTCCGGCTCGAGGACGTGTCGCTGGTGGCCGCGCACCCGGTCGCGTACGGGCAATGCCTGCAGTGGCTCGGTGCGAACCTTCCCGCGCACGCGCACCTGCCGGCATCCAGCAATGTGGCCGCGGCCGTCGAGATGCTCGACGGCACCACCGCCGCCGACGCGGCGATCGCCCCGCCGGCGATCCTCGACCACCATGACCTGCAGCTGCTCGCCGAAGACATCGGTGACAATCCGAACGCGGTGACCCGGTTCGTGCTGGTCGCACGCACGGTCGCGCCGCCGCCGCCGACCGGGGCCGACAAGACCTCGCTCATCGTCGAGCTGCCCGACGACCACCCCGGCGCCCTGCTCGACATGCTCGAGCAGTTCGCGACCCGCGGCATCAACCTGTCGCTGCTGGCGTCGCGGCCGATCGGCGACGAGCTGGGCCGGTACCGGTTCGTGGTCGACGCCGACGGGCACGTGTTCGACGAGCGGATGGCCGACGCGCTGCTCGGGCTGCGCCGGTTCAGCCCGAAGGTCGTGTTCCTGGGCTCGTACCCGCGGGCCGACCGCGCCATCGTGCACTACCCCGACCGCTATGCCGACGAGGTGTTCGTCGAGGCGCGCGACTGGCTGCGCGGCCTCATCTCGGGCGAACCCGGGGAGTAAGGCGCACTCCTACGACCTGCGGGGGCAGCCGACGCTTCGGCCCCTATCCCAGGGCTCCGGCCAGCAGCTCGAGGGTCTGCACCCGGCCGGGTGAGGCATCCATCGGCTCGCCCTCGTACGCGCCGGCGATCGGCGAGATCATCACCTCGTCGACGCCCCACGTCGCGGCGAAATCGCGCAGCGACGCCGCGACCTCGTCGCCGGTGCCGACGAACCACTTCGCACGCATCGACTGCATGATCGAGTCGGCCATCGCGTCCATCGGCGCGGCCTGCGCCTGCTCGACGGTCTCGAGCGGCTGCAGCGGCTTGTTCGTGCGCAGCCGGGCCATGCTGCGCAGCTGCGGCAGCGCCCGCGCCTCGGCCTCGTCACGCGCCGGCGCGGCGACGGCGTTCGCGGTGAGGAACGTACGGGGTTCGGGATGCCGCGGGCTCGGCCGGTACTGGTCGCGGTAGAGCGCCAGCGCCCGCTCGAGCCCGGTGCCCGAGAAGTGGTTCGCGAACACGTAGGGCAGGCCCTGGGCTGCCGCCAGCTGTGCGGAGTAGTCGCTCGAACCGAGCAGCCAGATCTCGGGAGCCGTGGTCGCCGCCGGCGTCGCGTGGATGTCGTAGGTGCCGCCGCTGGTGAACTGCACCGTGGCCCCTTCGGGGTCGACCAGCCGGGCGATGTCGCGCACATGGTCGGGGAAGCGCTCCACATCGCTCGTGGTCCCCGACATGCGCAGCAGCTGGGTGATGACCGGATCGCTTCCCGGCGCCCGCCCGATGCCGAGGTCGATGCGGCCGGGTGCGAGCGCCTCGAGCGCGGCGAACTGCTCGGCGACGACGAGCGGCGAGTGGTTGGGCAGCATCACGCCGCCCGAACCCACCCGGATGCGCGACGTGCGTGCCGCGGCCGCGGCGGCCAGCACCGGCGGCGTGGTCGATGCCACCGCCGGCATGTTGTGGTGCTCGGCGAACCAGTACCGGCGCAGGCCCAGCACGTCGGCGCGGGCGACGAGGTCGAGGGATGCCGCGACCGCCTGCGCACTGGTCTGCCCGGTGCGCACCGGCACGAGGTCGAGGACCGACAGGGCGGGGCCGGACAGGGTGGGGCCGGACAGGGTGGGGCCGGATGCAATGCTCATCGTCAGGAGCAACCCGCCGGGCCGCTGCGCCATTCCCTGGGCGTGCCCCCTCACCCCCGATGCCCGCGCGGCACCGCGACCAGCAGCGCCCCGGGCAGCACCCGGCACCGGATGCGGGAGGCCTCGCCGAACTCGTCGCCGTCCAGCTCCACCGGCTGCGGCACCTCGACGCCCGCCTCGAGCGCCGGCCCCTGCAGGTAGCGCACCGAGGTGTCTCGCCGCCGCTGCACGATCCGACGCCCGGCGCGGGTGCGGCGCAGCACGGAGTTGTCCCACCACACCTTGCGCCACACGCCCAGCCAGCCGAACCAGCCGTTCGGCTGGATCAGCGCGACATCCAGCAGTCCGTCCGCCACGGAGGCATCCGGAACCAGCTCGATACCCGCCGGCAGTGCCCCGCAGTTGGCGAACAGCATGCTGTGTACGCGCGTGGTGTGCAGCCGATGCCCTTCCAGCTCGTACACGACTCGGAACGGGCGCGCCCCCGGCAGCGAGCGGGCGGCGCCGTCGACGTAGGCGACCCAGCCCACCGACCGCTTCAGTTGCGAGCGGGTGTTCGCGATCATGGCGGCATCCAGCCCGATGCCGGCCATCACGACGAACGCGTGCTCGGCGGTCGTGCCGTCGGCGCGGGTGAGCCGCGCCATGCCGATGTCGATCTCCCGCACCTCACCGTCGAACGCCGCCCGGATCGCCGCCTCGGGGTCGGTCAGCGGTAGTTCCAGGTTGCGGGCGAGCAGGTTTCCGGTACCGCTCGGCACGATCGTCAGCGGCACCCGGCTGTCGACGAGCGCCTCGGCGACCGCACGTACGGTGCCGTCGCCGCCGGCCACGAGCACGGCGTCGACCCCTTCGCGCAGAGCGCGGGCCGTGACATCCTGCCCCAGATCTTCGGGGGTCGTCTCGTAGAACAGGGGATGCCGCCACCCCGACCGCTTCGAGGCCTTCTCGACCCGCTGCCGAAGCCGGCGCCGGTCGACCTTCGTGGGGTTGTAGACGAGCGCGGCCCGGCGCGCCGAGCCGTCCTCGTCCGTCATGGCCCCACGATACCGGCCGAGAGAGTGCCGGATGCCGCTGGCTAGACTTGTCGGATGATCGATCCCGTTCTGCTGCGCGAGAATCCCGAGCTGGTCAAGCAGTCTCAGACCAAGCGCGGCGAGCCGGTCGAGGTGGTCGACGAGGCGTTGGCGGCGGATGCTGCGCGCCGTGCCGCGATCACGACGTTCGAGCAGCTGCGCGCCGAGCAGAACGCGCACGGCAAGAAGGTCGCCGCCGCCCCCAAGGACGAGAAGGCGGCCCTGGTCGCCCAGGCGAAGGACCTGAGCGAACGGGTGAAGCAGGCCCAACTGGCGGTGGCCGAGGCCGAGCAGCACGCGCATGAGGTGCTGTCGCGCATCGAGAACATCGTGATCGACGAGGTGCCCGCCGGGGGTGAAGAGAACTTCGTCACGCTGCGCACCCACGGCGAGGTGCCCACGTTCGATTTCGCGCCGCGTGACCATCTCGAACTGGGTGAACTGCTCGACGCGATCGACATGGACCGGGGCACCAAGGTGTCGGGCAGCCGGTTCTACTTCCTCAAGGGCGTCGGCGCGCGGCTGGAGTACGCGCTGATGTCGCTGGCTCTGAACCGGGCGATCGAGGCCGGCTTCACGCCGATGATCCCGCCGACGCTGGTGCGGCCCGAGGTGATGGCCGGCACCGGGTTCCTGGGGCAGCACTCCGACGAGGTGTACCGGCTCGAGAAGCAGGACCTGTACCTGGTGGGCACCAGCGAGGTGCCGCTCGCCGGATACCACATGGGCGAGATCCTCGACCTTGCCGGCGGGCCGATGCGGTACGCGGGCTGGTCGACCTGTTACCGCAGCGAGGCCGGGTCGTACGGCAAGGACACCCGCGGCATCATTCGGGTGCACCAGTTCAACAAGCTCGAGATGTTCGTGTACACCACGCCCGACGACGCCGAGGCCGAGCACCTGCGCCTGGTGGGCATGCAGGAGCGGATGCTGCAGGACCTCGGTCTGACCTACCGCGTGATCGATGTCGCCGCGGGCGACCTCGGCTCGTCGGCGGCGCGCAAATACGACATCGAGGCGTGGGTGCCCACGCAGGGCACGTACCGCGAGCTCACGTCGACCTCGAACTGTACGACGTTCCAGGCGCGGCGGCTCGATGTCCGGTACCGCCCCGACGGCAAGAAGACGCAGCACGTGGCGACCTTGAACGGCACGCTGGCGACCACCCGGTGGCTGGTCGCGCTGCTCGAGACGCATCAGCGCGCGGACGGGTCGGTGACCGTGCCCGAGGTGCTGCGCCCGTACCTGGGCGGGCTCGCCGTGCTGGAGCCTGTGGCGTGAACCCGGCGCGACTGCCCGAGACTGGGAGCATCGAGGTCGACGACGCCGCCGAGACGGCGCTGCTGGTCGAGCAGGCGGCGCGGGATGCTGAGAACCCCGCGGTCGTCTCGGCCCGGCTGCTGATCGCGCTCGACATCGACGGCACGGTGATCCTCGAGGACGAGTCGCTGAGCCCGGGAGTAGTGGATGCCGTGGCCCACGCGCAGCGCGCGGGGCACGAGGTGATGCTCGCGACCGGGCGCAGCTGGGAGGGCACCCGCGGCATCCTGCGCGTGCTGGGGCTCGCCCCGGAGTACGTGGTGTGCTCGAACGGTGCGGTGATCATGCGCCGGGTGGATGCCGACGAGTTGCGGTACGAACGGTTCCACACCGAGACCTTCGACCCGAGCGAGGTGCTGCGTCTGATCCACGACAACGTGACCGAGGCGCACTACATGGTGGAGCTGGCCGACGGCACCCGGCTGTACACCGAGCCGATGGACGACTGGAACCTGGTGAACGCGCGGCGGGTGCCATTCGCCGAGCTCGCCGCCCAGCCGGTGTCGCGTGTGGTGGTCGTCTCGCCCGGCCAGACCGAGCAGGACTTCGTCGACCTCGTGCACCGGATCGGTTTGAACCAGGTGTCGTACGCGATCGGATGGACCGCCTGGCTCGACATCGCGCCGATGGGGGTCGACAAGGCCAGTGCGCTCGAGCACGTGCGCGGCTGGCTCGGCATCGACCCGGCCCATGTGCTGGTGATCGGCGACGGGCGCAACGACGTGGGCATGTTCCGGTGGGCGCTCGAGCACGGCGGCCGTGCGGTCGCGATGGCGCAGGGCCCGCAAGAGGTGCGGGATGCCGCGGGCGAGACCACCCTGTCGGTGACAGACGGCGGCGTCGCCGCGATCCTCCGGGGCCTGTAGCCCCGGGCGCGACCCGGTCGCCGCGGGCCCCAGTCGGTCGCCGCGTGAGCGCAGCGGGCGCCCGGCCGGAGGCATCCCGTCGTTCCGAATGGATAGACTCGAGCACTGACGGTTCGCCGTCGGGAGGGTTGTCCGAGCGGCCGAAGGATCTGGTCTTGAAAACCAGTGGGCAGCAATGCCCCGTGGGTTCGAATCCCACACCCTCCGCCACCCGCTTCCGATGCAGACGCCCACTACTCGCCCGTGGCGGCTGCGGCGACCCGGGCGATCAGGGCCCGCATCCAGCGGTGTGCGGGGTCGTCTTCCAGACGCGGATGCCACAGCATCCCGTAGGCGATGCCGGTGATCGCCGATGGCAGCTCGACGATGCGCAGCGCCGCGTCGAGGTGTCGTTCGGCGAACCGGCGGGGCAGCACCGCGATGAGCTCGGTGCCGCGGACGGCCGCGACGGCCGCGGTGAAGTACGGCACTCGCACCTCGGCGGTCGCGTGGATGCCGAGCCGCTCGAGCTGGTCCATGACGATCGTCTGCTGCGGGAACATGCCCGCCACGGTCGCGTGTGGATAACGGCCGAGATCGTCGACCGTGAGCCGGGGGCCCGACAACGGATGCGAACTCGCCAGCACGCCGACGAAGTCCTCGGCGAACAACGGCTGACGACGCAGATTCGGGGGAGCCGCCAGCGGTGTGAGCACGAGGTCGAGGCGCCCCTGATCGAGATCGGTGAAGGTCGTGGGCGTCATCGGGGTGACGATCAGCGACATCTGCGGCGCCTCCCGCGTGAATGCGGGGAACAGGTCGTCGCCGAGGATCGCCAGGGGGTAGTCCGACGCTGCGACGCGCATCACATCGTTCGCCGTCGCAGGATCGAACGACGTCCCTTCGAACAGCGTGCGGATCGCGGGGAGCAGGGTCGCAAGCTCGTCCTGCAGCATCCTGGCCCGCGGCGTCAGTTCGTAACCGCCCGGCGTGCGCACGAGCAGTTCGTCGTCGCAGGCGACGCGCAGCCGGGCGAGGGCGCGGCTCATCGCGGACTGCGTGAGGTTCGCACGCGCGGCGGCGCGCGAGACGTGCCGCTCGCGCAGCAGCAGTTCCAGCGGCCTGAGCAGATTCAGATCGACGTTGTCGATATGCATGGCACTCATAGTAGGGCCGCACCTGAATGCATTGGACACCTACGCGCACTGCTGCGAGTCTGGCACCACCGACCAGGGGGAGTCATGAAGATCATCGCGCTCGAAGAGCACATGTTCCCGCGAGACATCCTGCACGCCGAAGGCCTGTCGTTCAGCCCCCGGGCACGCGCGAAACTGCCCGACCTCGATGAGGTGGGCGACGCCCGTCTGCGGATCATGGATGCCGCGGGGATCGACGTCCAGGTGCTCTCTGCGCTCGGCTGGATCGTGCAAGAGCTCGAGCCGGCGAGGTCGGTCGCGATCAGTTGCGCGCTCAACGACCGCCTGGCGGACGCCGTCGCGGCGCATCCCGACCGCTTTCGGGCGTTCGCGTCGCTGCCGATGACCGACCCGGCACGGGCCGCCGACGAGCTGACCCGTTGTGTGAAGGAGCGGGGCTTCGTCGGCGCGATGATCCACGGGCAGACCAACGGGGTGTTCCTCGACGACCCGTCGGTGCGGCCGGTGCTGACCACTGCGGCCCGCCTCGGCGTGCCGATCTACCTGCATCCCGCCCCGCCGCCGCCCGCGCTGCGGCAGATCTACTATTCGGGGCTCGAGCCGGCCGCCGCCGAGTGCCTCTCCACCTCGGGATGGGGATGGCATTCCGAGACCGGAATGCATGTGCTGCGCATGGTCGTCGCCGGTGTCTTCGAGGAGCTTCCCGACCTGACGATCATCGTCGGGCACATGGGCGAGGGCCTGCCGTTCCACATCGACCGCATCGAGGACATGCTCGGCCCGGTGGTGCGGGGCCACGCGCTCACGGTCGCCGAGACGCTGCGTCGCAACGTCGCCCTGACCACCTCGGGCTACGTGTCCGATGCGCCCCTGCGGTGCGCGATCGAGACCTTCGGGGTGGATCGCCTGATGTTCTCGGTCGACCACCCGTTCGCCGACAGTGCGCGGGCGACGGCCCACCTGCGGTCGGCGCCGGTCTCGGACGAGGATAGGCAGAAGATCGCGCACCGCAACGCCGAGGCCCTGCTCGGCCTGTGAACCCCGCGGCACACGCTCGCGCGAGATGGAGGAGAGATGTCGATCATCGCACCGGCGGAAACCGCGACCGAGACGTCGCATTTCATCGACGGATGCTGGACCGCTCGCGGCGGGCCGACCTTCGCGGTGCGCAATCCGCTCGACGACTCGCTCGTCGCCGAAGCGGCAGCGGGCGGTCGGGCGGATGCCGAGGCGGCGGTGGCCGCGGCCGCCGCCGCATTCCCTGCCTGGGCAGCCATGCCCCCGGGCGAGCGTCAGCGGCTGTTCCTGAAGGCGGCCGACATCGTGGACGCCCGTGAGGACGAGATCGTGCGGCTCATGGCGCGGGAGGGCGGGTCGAGCCGCGCGTTCGCCGCGTTCCAGATCCGGCTGTCCGCGGCGATGCTGCGACAGGCGGCCGGCTGGGGCTACCTGCCCGCCGGTGATGTGCTGCGCAGCGACGTCGCCGGCCGCACCGCCACGGTGACGCGCAAACCGCTGGGCGTGGTCGCCGGCTTCACCCCGTGGAACGGCGCCTTCTACCTCGCTTGGCGCACGTTCCTGCTCCCGATGGCGTTCGGCAACACCACGGTGATCAAGCCGTCGGAAGAGGCGCCGCTGTCGGCGGGGCTGATCCACGCCGAGATCCTGGAGCAGGCGGGCTTTCCGGCGGGGTCGTTCAATGTCGTCACCCACGCGCCGGGCGCGGCGGCCGAGATCGCCGATGTGTTCTTCGCGAGCCCGGCCGTGCGATGCATCGACTTCACCGGCTCGGATCGCACGGCGCGCATCCTCGGTGAGCGTGCCGGCCGGGCACTGAAGCGCATGGTGCTCGAGCTGGGCGGGTTCAACCCGGTGCTCGTGCTCGACGAGGCCGACATCGAGGAGGCGGTGAAGGCCGTCACCTTCGGCGCGTTCCTGCACCAGGGGCAGGTCTGCATGAACAGCCGCAAGGTGTACATCGCGCGGGATCGCCACGACGAGTTCGTGGCCGGCCTTCGCGCCCGGGTCGAGGCACTGAAGGTCGGCGACCCGACCGATCCCGAGGTGATCATCGGGCCGCTCATCAACGATCGGGCCGTCGCGCAGATCGACGAGCGGGTGCGCGATGCCGTGGACCGCGGGGCGACGCTCGTCACCGGCGGCACGCACGAGGGGCGGCTGTACCGGCCGACGATCCTCACCCACGTGCCGCCGGAGGCGATCTGCACGACCGGCTGCGACGAGACGTTCGGGCCGTTGCTGGTGATCGAGGCGTTCGACGACGTCGAGACCGCCATCGCCGACGCGCAGTCCACGCCGTACGGGCTCAGCGCGGCGATCATGACCGGCGACCGCGGGCGGGGGCTCGACATCGCCGAGCGCTTCGACGCCGGCATCGTGCACGTCAACGCACCCACGATGGCCAGCGAGGCCGCCCTGCCGGTGGGCGGCGTCAAGGACAGCGGATGGGGACGCTCCGGGCACTACGCGATCGAGGACTTCACCGAGGTGCGCCTCACGACCGTCAGTCGCGATCCCGGCCGCTACCCGTTCTGAGCCATTCCCGCCGCACGAACTGCGCGAACGAGGTGGGCTCGCGGCCGAGCAGCCAGGTCAGCACGTTCGGATTGCCGACGAAGTCGTGCGCGCTGTATCGGGCGCTGATCGAGCGCAGCACCGCCAGTTCGTGCGTCGCGGTCGCCGGGTCGCGGTCGCCGAGCCAGGCGGTCGCATACGTGTCGGCGTCGATCTCGCGCACCGCGATCGGACGGCCCAGCACCTGCGCGATGACCTCGCCCAGCTCGTGGGCGGTGAACCGTCCCGGCGCGACCAGCTCGTACGTGGCGGCCGCGTGACGCGCACTGTCGACCAGCGCCATGACCGCGACATCCGTCACGTCGTCGAGGTCGACCAGCGACTGCCGGCGCGTGAGCGACCACGACAGTTCGAACGCGCCGCGCTCGAACGCCGGCTGCAGCTTGAGCGGCAGCATGTAGTTCGACGGCTGCAGGATGGTGAACTCCAGGTCGGATGCGAGCAGATGCTCCTCGATGTCGCGTTTGATCTCGTGCTGCACCAGGTCGGTGACGATGGAGTGCAGCACCGAGCTGAACACGAAGTGCTCGACGCCGGCCTCGACCGCCGCGTCGATCAGGCCGAGTCCCATGGCGCGCTCGCCGGGGCTCAGTGTGGCGCCCACGTGGTACACCTTCGACACGCCCCGCACCGCTGCGCGCTGCACCCCGGGCTCGGCCAGGTCGCCGACGAGCACGTCGGTCACCCCCCGTGCGCGCAGAAAGGCGGCGGATGCCTCGGATCGCACCACGGCGCGCACCGGCAGCCCGGCGCTCAGCAGCTTGGGAATCAGCAGCCGGCCCTGGTTGCCGTTCGCGGCCGTGACGAGTATCACGGTGCCCCCGAGACGCGCTCGCCGGCGATCCAGACGCCCCGGATGCGCCGGGTCGCCGCGATGTCGGCGGTCGGGTCCTCCTGCAGCAGCACCAGGTCGGCGCGCAGTCCGGGGGCGATCCGGCCGCGGTCGGCGAGCCCGAAGTGCGCCGCCGCCGTGCTCGTCGCCGCGCGCAGCACCTCGACGGTGCTCAGCCCGGCGTCCACCAGCAGTGCCAGCTCGTCGTGCAGGCTTGCACCGAAGGGCGGGGATGCCGGGGCCGCCGGCGTCTGGTTGGCATCGGTGCCCGCAAGCACCGGCACGCCGGCCTCGTGCAGCGCCCGCACCGAGTCGCGGGCCGGCTCGTAGCGCGGGCCCGGACCCGCTCCGGCGAGCCGATCGACGATGCCGCGCATCATCGTCAGCGTGGGCACGACGATCGTTCCGGCGGCGGCGAGTTCCGCAGCCCGGGCGGTGCCGATGGGGCGGTCGAGGGGAGCGTGGGTGAGCACGTCGACGCCGGCCCGCTGCGCCATGTCGACGGCGTCCGACCGCGACGCGTGTGCGACGACGGCCTTCCCCCGCGCGTGCGCGGCCGCGACGATGGCGTCGACCGTCTGCTGGTCGAAGCCGGGCAGGTCGATGACGACCTTGAGGTAGTCGGCGCCCTGCGCGATGCGGCGAGCCACGGCGGCCTCGACCTCGTCGGGGCCGGCGACGAGGGACTCCCGCGCGGCCGGGACGTCCTTCAACCGCTGGGCGTGGGCGCTGGCCGGCGAGCTCATCGCCATCATGGCGCTGCGGATGTCGGTGGTGCCGGGCAGCCCGCGCAGCGCCGCCACGAGGTCGGGCGGCGAGCTCATGTCGAGCGCCGTCGTCACGCCGTGCCGCGCCAGCGCGGCGAGCGTCTCGGGGCCGTACAGGTGCACGTGGCAGTCGATCAGGCCTGGGATCAGGTATCCCCCGTCGACGACCTCGGTGCCGGATGCTGCGGAGGCCGAGGCATCCGGTGCGATCAGCCCGCCCTCGACGGCGACGTCGGTCGGGTCGCCGAAACCGTCGCCGTCGAAGACGCGCACCCCGCGCAGCAGCACGGCCACGATCACACCCGGGCGGCCGCGACCGCCATCGCGAAGTCGAGCTCCGCCTGCTGGAACCGTTCGGCGGGCACATGGAAGTCGATGCAGTGGCCGCTCCCCGGCTCGAGCGCGGAATCGACCGACGCCGCCGAGCCGAACCCGGCGCGGAACTCGTCGATCTCGTTCTGATCGGTCACCCACAGGTGGTCGAACTCGCCCTGCCGGTGGAACACCGGCACCGTCACCCGACCGCACACCTCGGCGCGGCGCGCGATCCAGCCGCCGGTGATGTCGAGCAGCTCGGCCTTCGGCACCAGTGTGTTCGACGGGTGGCTGGCGGCGGGCATGTCGTCGGTGAAGGTGCCCTCGGGCCCGAACATCACCTGGTCCTTCATGGGCACCGGCAGCTCGATCATCGGGATCGGCGGCAGCGACTCCCAGGCGGCACGGGACTCCTGCGGCACCCGCACGAGGCATCCCGAGATCGCCAGCCCCCGCAGCGGCCACGACGGCTGCGTCGCGGCGATCGCCGTCGCGACGGCGGCGCCGATGGAGTGGGCGATGAGCACGATGCCCGCGGTGCCGTCGCCGTACTGCTCCCAGATCTCGCCGATCGCGTCCGAGAGGACGTCGGCGTTGGCGAGGATGATCGAGTCCTCCGCCTCCAGCGGCGAGGAGTCGACGTAGTTGGGCCGGTCGAGAGCGATGATCGGGATGCCTCGCGCCGCGGCGCGATCAAGCAGCGAATACCCCGGGATGTCGAAGTACTCGGAGGTGTAGGTGCCGCCGTGCAGCGCGATGACGAGCGGGGCGCCGTCGGCGGCCTCGCCGAGGGCGGCGCTGCGGCCGCTGTAGACGCGGCCGTCGGAGGTGGTGAAGCGGAACGGAGTGGACATCGTCGTCCTTTCGGGTCGGGTGGCGGATTCAGGCAGGAGCGGGGGCGGCCAGGGCGCGGCGCACGTCGGCGGCCACCGCGAGCGAGGCGGCGCGGTCGCGGTGATCGGCGCGCAGGGCGAGGATGCCGGCGCTGCGGTGCTCGGTGGCGAGGTCGGCCGGGCGCGCGGTGACGAGGAAGTGGAAGTGCGGGTAGTTCTCGCCGAAGCTCATGAAGTACGCGCCGGTGGCGTCGGTGCCGGCGACGATCGCGGCGACGAGCCGCTGTGACACCCGGCCGAACCCCGCGAGCTCGTCGGCGGTCAGGGCCTCCCAGCCCTCGGCGTGCCGGCGCAGCCGCAGGATGAACCAGCCGGGCACGTCGTAGCCGTCGGCGACCTCGCACGACCAGACGTCGTCGCGATACACGACCGCCTCGTCGTCGGCGGCCTCGAGGTCGCAGGGCAGGCAGGCGCTCATGAGGCGGCCTCCGCCGGGGCGAGCACCTCGTCGAGGAACGCCTCGATGGTCCGCGGAGCCCGCCCGGTGACCTGCTCGACGGTGTCGGTGACGAACGCGGATTCGCCGGCGCGGAACAGCGCGTACATCTCCTCGAAGTGCTCGGCCTCCCACTCCTCGGTGCCGCGGGCGACGAGCGAGGCACGCACGTCGGCGGGCGTGACCTGGGCGAGTCCGGCCGGCCGTCCGGTGCGCGCGGCGACCAGGTCGGCGATCTCGGCGTACGTGACGGCGCGGGGTCCCGTCAACACCAGCGTCTGCCCGTCCCAGTCGTGGCGCAGGATCGTCGCCGCGGCGACGGCGCCGACATCGCGGGCGTCGATCAGGCTGATGCCGGCGTCGCCGAGCGGGTTCATGATCGTGCCGGTGGCGTTCAGGCCGGGCAGCATGAGGCGTTCCACGAGCACCTGTAGGAACGAGTTGGGGCGCAGGATGACGAAGGGCTGCCCGCTTTCCTGCAGGATGCGCTCCACCTCCCAGTGCTGGCGGCAGGCGTGCGGCCCGTCGGGGGTGATCGCCGAGCTGGTGCCCGACAGCTTCACGATGCGGATGCCGGTGCGACGCAGCGCGCGGATCACGCCGAGCTGGGCGTCGCCCATCGAGAACCCGTGCGGCGAGAGCAGGAACACGGTGTCGACGCCGTCCGCGGCGGCTGCGAGGGCGGCCGGGTCGGTCATGTCGCCGGCGTGCACGTCGACGTCGTCGCCGAGCAGTGCGTGGGCCCGGTCGGCGTCGCGGACCATGACGCGCGGATGCTCGCCCTGCACCTGCAGTTCACGCACCACGTGCGGGCCCACGTTGCCGGTGGCGCCCAGAATCAATGCGGGCATCGACGTCCTCTCGCTATTCGCTACGATATATCCTGCATGCTAGGCGTGCCGCGGAGCGAGCGCAAGAGGCATCCCCTGAAGGCCCGTCAGCGATGCTCGAGCGCCGCGATGTGCGACAGGATGCGCTCCTCGTTCGCCCGCAGGTGCTGCCGCAGCGCCTGCGCCATGCCGTCGGGGTCTTCGACCAGGGCGGCCTCGCGCAGCACCCGGTGCGTCTCGTAGCGGCGGGCGCGTTCGGCCTCGGTGATCTGGGTGGGGTCGAAGACGAGGTGCGTGTACCGTTCGGCTGCCATCCAAAGCGTCTCGAGCACCCGCTCGTCCCAGTCGTTGGCGGCCGGATGCACGAGCGCGGCGTGGAAGTCGTAGTGCGCCTGCCAGGCGATGTCGGGGTCGGGGTGGCGGCTGCCCTCGAGCAGTTCGTCCAGCCGCGCGATCTGGGCGGGCGTCCGCCTTCCCGCCGAGGCGCCGGCCAACGGCAACTCGACGACGTAGCGCAGCCGGTAGATCGCCTGCAGGTCGGCGCTCGTCAGGGGCGCGACGCTGGCGCTGCGGGCCTGACGCAGGATGATGAGTCCCTGCGACTCGAGCCGGCGCAGCGCCTCGCGGATCGGGATGTGGCTGACGCCGAGTTGCGCGGCAAGGTCACGGATCGAGAAGTTCGCGCCGGGCGCGAGCGCACCGGTGAGCACGGCGCGCCGGATCTCGGCCGTCACCAGGTCGACGGCGGAGGCGTTCGCGGCCGCGACCGACCGCACCTGACCGTCCACCGTCATCCTGGCCCCCTCGCTCGTGTCCGCAGAACATCGTCCCACGGGCCGGGCTCGACTCTTGCACATCGCCCCGGTGCGCCGCTAGCGTATATGGTATATCCTCGTGGGGACGAAGGAGTCGGAAATGGATGCCGTGGCGAGCCGCACGCCGATCTCGGCCGAGCAGCGCACGCTCGAGGCCATCGAGCGCAAGGTGCTGTGGCTGTCCACCGCGATCATCGATGCCGCCAACGGCCCACTGCGCAAGGACCCGGACGGGCTCAAGGTCGGCGGCCACCAGGCGTCCAGCGCCTCGATCGCCACCATCATGACCGCGCTCTGGTTCACCACCCTCACCGCCGACGACCGGGTCTCGGTCAAGCCGCACGCCTCGCCCGTGCTGCACGCGATCTCCCACCTGCTCGGCGAGTTGACGCCGGATCAGCTCGGCACGCTGCGCGCGTTCCACGGCCTGCAGAGCTATCCGAGCCGCTCGAAGGACCCCGACACCGTCGACTACTCCACCGGATCGGTCGGCATCGGCGCCACCGCCCCGGTGTGGGGCGCCATCGCGCGCCGGTACGCCGCCGACACCGCCGGCGCCCCCCGCAGCCGCGGCCGGCAGTACAGCCTGGTCGGCGATGCCGAGCTCGACGAGGGCGCCGTGTGGGAGGCCGTGCTCGACCAGACCGTGAGCGACCTCGGCGAGATCGTGTGGATCGTCGACTTCAACCGCCAGTCGCTCGACCGGGTCGTGCCCAACATCTCGGCCACCCGGCTGCAGGGGATGTTCGCCGCCGCCGGATGGCAGGTCATCACGCTCAAGTACGGGCACCTGCTCAACGAGCTGTTCCGACGTCCCGGGGGCGAGCACCTCAAGGCTCGCATCGACGGGATGTCGAACCCGGAATACCAGCGGCTGCTGCGCTGCTCGGCCGCCGAGCTGCGCGACCGACTCCCGGGCGCCGACGAGAGCGCCGCGGCGATCCGGTCGCTGCTGGACGACCTCGACGACACCACCGTGACCCGCGTCATCCGGGGCCTTGCCGGGCACGACATCCCGAGCCTGGTCGACGCGTTCGGGCAGATCGACGACACCCGGCCCACCGTGATCTTCGCCTACACCATCAAGGGCAACGGGCTGCCCAACGCCGGCCACCCGCAGAACCACTCCAATCTGCTCACCCCCGCGCAGCTGGCCGAGGTCGCCGCCGCGCTCGGCGAGAGCGTCGACGACCCCTGGCGACCCTTCCCGGCCGGCTCCGACGAGGCCCGGCTGTGCGCGCTGACGGCCGCCCGGCTGCGGCGCGACCCGGTGCCGGATGCCGCGCCTCCGGCGGTGCCGGCGGACTTCGGCCGCGAGGTCAAGGGCCACAGCTCCACCCAGCAGGCGCTGGGGCGACTGCTGCTGGATCTCACCCGGCTCGCGCCCGACGCCGCCCGGCGGGTCGTGACCGTCGCGCCGGACGTGGCATCCTCCACCAATCTCGGCGGCTGGGTCAACAAGGTCGGCGTCTGGTCGTCGGCCGAGCGGCGGGACTGGTTCGCCGACGACGCCGAGACCATCCTGCACTGGAGCGAGGGCCCGAACGGGCAGCACATCGAACTCGGCATCGCCGAGGTGAACCTGGTGTCGCTGCTCGGCGAGCTCGGCGCCACCTGGAGCCGGTGGGGCGAGCCGCTGCTGCCGATCGGCACGCTCTACGACCCGTTCGTCACCCGGGCGCTCGAGCCCTGGTCGTTCGGGGTCTACGCGGGAGGCCAGTCGATCCTCATCGGCACGCCGTCGGGCGTCACCCTCGCCGCCGAGGGCGGTGCGCACCAGTCGATCATCACGCCGTCGATCGGCATCGAGCAGCCGGGCGTCGTGGGGTTCGAGCCCGCGTTCGTGCAGGACTTCGAGTGGTGCATGCTCGACGCGCTGTCGCGCCTGGGCCGGCCTGACGGATCGTCCAGCTACTTGCGCCTCACGTCCCGGGTCATCGACCAGACCCTTGCGGCGGTGCCCGCCGATCCGGCGGCCCGTGAGCGCCGGCGTCGGCAGGTCGTCGCCGGCGGCTATGTGCTGCGCCGCGTCGCAGAGCCGCAGGTGACGCTGGTCGGCATGGGCGCGCTGATGCCCGAGGTGCTCGCCGCGGCCGACCGGCTCGCCGGACTCGGCGTCGCCGCCGACGTGGTCTGCGTCACCAGCGCCGACCGGCTGTACCGGGCCGTGCGCGCCCGCGGCGGGCACGGCGACGGCGACCCGTGGATCCTCGACCAGCTGCTCCCCGCCGAACGGGCGAGGCCGTTGATCACCGTGCTCGACGGACACCCGCACACGCTCGCATTCCTCGCCGCCGTGCGCGGTGTGCGCAGCGTCAACCTCGGGGTCACCGAGTTCGGGCAGACCGGTACGCTCCAGGAGCTGTACCGGCTGCACGGCATCGGCCCCGACGCCCAGGTCGCGGCGGCGCTCGACCTCGTCGACGCGTCACCCGCACACTGAGAACCCATCCCACCGAGTCTCGAAGGAGAGAGAACATGCCCGACAACCAGGCGACGCATTGGCCGGCGAACCCGCCGAAGCTGCACCACACCACGTTCACGACGCTGCGGATGAAGCAGATGGTGGAGTGGTACGGATTGGTGTGCGGACTGCGGCCGGTGTTCCAGAGCGATGAGGCGTCGTGGCTGACCAACGACGAGGCCAACCACCGGATCGCGCTGCTGTCCCCTCCCGGTCTGAAGCACCCGACCGACAAGGGACACGAGACCGGCATCCACCACACCGCGTTCGAGTTCGGCACGTTCGACATGTGGCTGAACAACTACATCCGGCTGCGCAACCACGACATCCTGCCGTGGCTGACCTTGGATCATGGGATCACGATGTCGGTGTACTACCAGGACCCGGACGGGAACGGTGTGGAGATCCAGGTGGACGGGTTCGGCGACTGGGCCGATTCGAGCGAGTGGATCGCGAACTCGCTGGATTTCGCCCGCAACCCGATCGGCACGTATTTCGATCCCGAGAAGCTGGTCGCCGCACGTGAGGCGGGGTTGTCGTTCCAGGAGATCCACGAGCGCGCCCGGGCGGGGGAGTACCTGCCCGAGCACATCCCCGAAGACATCTTCCTGCCCGAGGTGTGGTGACCGGCCCCGACGTCCCGGTCGTCGTGGTGGGCGGCGGCCCGGTCGGACTGACCACCGCGCTCGAGCTCGCCCACCACGGCGTCGCGTCGCTGATCGTCGAACCGCGTGAGAGCGTCGAACACTCCCGGCCGCGTGCGAAGACGACCTCGGCGCGCACCATGGAGCTGTTCCGACGCATCGGCGCGGCCGACGAGATCCGCCGCCGCGCCCCGCTGCCGGTCTCGTGGTCGCAGGACGTGCGGTTCTGCACCACCGCCGCCGGCACCGAGATCACCCGGTTCACCGGGGTGCTCGGGCTCGAGCTGGTCGGCTCCGACCTCACCGCCGAGGCGGCGCAGCAGGTGACCCAGCCCGTCGTCGAAGAGGCGCTGCGTGCGCTGATCGGGCGGCAGCCGCTGGTGACGACCCGCTTCGGCAGCCGCGTCACCGCCGTGGACCTGTCGGGCCCGCGCCCCCGGGTGACGACGACGGATGCTGCGGGTGAGGCATCCGTCGTCACCGCCGACTACGTGGTGGGCGCCGACGGATCGCACAGCGTGGTGCGCGCCGCGCTCGGCGCCCGCTACGTCGGTGCCGCCGGAGGGCGCCCGAACGTCAACATCACGTTCCGCTCGCGCCGGCTCGCCGAACTGGTGCCGCCCGCGATCCACCACTGGGTGCTGAACCCGGCCGCTCCCGGCGTGGTCGGGCCGCTCGATCTCGACGGCACCTGGTGGGCCATCGCCACCGGCACCGAGTCGATCGCCGACGAGGCCGAGGCGGCCGCCCTGGTGCGGGGACTGGTCGGCGCCGACGTCGACGTCGAGGTGCTCGCCACCGACCCGTGGCAGGCGCGGCTGCTGCTGGCCGACTCGTACGGGTCGGGCCGCGCGTACCTGGTCGGCGACGCCGCGCACCAGAACCCGCCGTGGGGCGGGCACGGCTTCAACACCGGGGTCGGTGATGCCGTCAACCTCGCGTTCAAGCTCGCCGCCGTGCTGCACGGCTGGGCGCCCGCCGCTCTGCTCGACAGCTACGAGGACGAGCGCCGGCCGATCGCGCAGCAGACCATCGATCTGGCGGCGACGAACATGCGCAACCTCTCCATCGACCTCACCTCGCCCGCGCTGATGGCCGACGGTCCCGAGGGAGAGGCGGCCCGCGCGGCCGCCGCGCAGACGATCCAGGCCACCAAGCGCGACGAGTTCCACGCACTCGGCCTGGTGCTCGGCTACGGGTACGGGCCGGATGCCGCGGCCCAGGCCCCCAGCACCCGCGAGTACGTGCCGATCGCCGCGCCCGGCAACCGCCTGCCGCACGATCGCAACGCCGCCGGCGACTCGCTGTTCGACCTGCTCGGACCCGAGTTCACGGTGCTTGGCCCCGCGGGGCCCGAGTGGGCGCAGGCGGCGCAGGCCCGCGGCATCCCGTTGCGTGTCGTCGACCCGGTCGTGCACGGCTTCGCGCCCGTCGCGGGGGATCGCCTCGTGCTGGTGCGCCCCGATCAGCACATCGCGTGGATCGGCGGCGCCGCCGACGACGCGGGCACTGCCCTGGATGCCGCGGTCCGCGGCTTCCCTTCCATTCCGTCACGCGCCGCCGCGGCGTCGTGACCCCTCAGAAAGGACGATCATGCGCATCGGGAATCTCGCCGGACGCCTCGTACTGGTGGCCGAGGACCGGGCTCTGGACGTGGCCGGCGCCAGCGCCGGACGGTTCGACCCGGACCCGGCGGCCGTCTACGGCGTCTGGGACGACTTCGCCGCCTGGGCGGCCACGGTCGACGTGGCCGGGCACCCGGAGGCCGTCGCGTTCGCACCCGCCGACCTGGGCGCCCCGTCGCCGCGGCCGCCGCAGGTGATCGGCGTCGGGCTGAACTACGCCGACCACGCCGCCGAGTCGGGGCTGCCGCTGCCCGAGGTGCCGGTCGTGTTCACCAAGTTCCCGTCGTCGGTGGCCGGTCCCGACGTCGACGTGCTGCTGCCCGGCGACACCGTCGACTGGGAGGCCGAACTGGTGGTCGTGATCGGCCGGGGCGGCCGCGACATCCCGCGCGCCGAGGTGCGCTCGCGGATCGCCGGGTACACCGTCGGGCAGGATCTCTCCGAGCGCACCGTGCAGTGGCAGGGCACGCCGGCGCAGTTCAGCATGGGCAAGTCGTACCAGAACTTCGCCCCCACCGGGCCCGTGCTCGTCACCCTCGACGAGTTCGCCGACCCCGATCGACTGGCGGTCTCGACGACCATCACCGCGGCCGACGGCACCCGCACCCGGGTGCAGGACGGGTCGACCGACCAGCTGATCTTCGACGTCACCGACCTGGTGGCGCGGCTGTCGCAGACGCTCGAGCTGCTGCCCGGCGACCTGGTGTTCACCGGCACCCCGCCCGGAGTCGGCATGGGGATGGATCCGAAGCGCTACCTGCGGGACGGCGAGACGCTGACCACCGAGATCGAGGGGATCGGCACGATCGTGCAGCGCTTCCACGCCTGACGGCCGCGGCGGCGTCACCCCTTTCGGGCGGCGAGCACGGCGGCTTCGGTGCGGCTGGCAACGCCGAGCTTGCGCAGGATGGCGGAGACGTGCACGCTCGCCGTCTTGACGCTGATGAACAGGCGCTGGGCGATCTGACCGTTGCTCAGCCCCTCGGCGAGCAGCTCGAGCACCTGTCGTTCGCGTGCGGTGAGCTCTGCCAATGCGGTGCAGCGATCGTCGTCGTCCTCGGCGAGCCCGGACGCCGCTCCGAACTGTGCGACGTCGCGTCGCAGCGGCTCGTGCGCGAGGGCGTCGGCGTGTGCGCGGGCCTGCGCGAGCACGGATGCCGCTTCGGCTCGCCGTCCCGCGACCACCAGGCTGCGTGCGTGCTCGAGCCGGGTGGTCACCCGGAAGGTCGCCGGCATGTCGGGGTCATCGGCGCTCTCGACCGCGCGGGCGAGCGCATCCGGATCCGGGGCGAGGAAGGCGGCGAGAACGCGCTGCCAGGTGGCTGGGCGCAGAGCATCCGGGATCGCGTTCCAGGCCTCGTCCACGCGGGAGACAAGGTCTCGGACGTCGTCGCCGCGGGCGCGCAGCGTGGCGACCACCGGTCCGGCGTCCAGCAGCAGGCGACTGATGTGCGCGGTGCGTTCCCCGTCGTCGTCGATCGCCTCACCGAGCACCGCGCGCGCGGCATCCAGGTCCCCCGACGCCTGCGCGATCGCCAGCCGCGCGTGGACACCGTAGAACCAGACCTGCCGCTCGACGGTGGCCGCCTCGGCGATCGCGGACTGCTGCTGCCGCAGCAGTGCCGCCGCCGCCTCGGGCCTCCCGTGCCAGCAGAGGGCACGGGCGCGGGAGGTCGTGGTGTACATGCGGAACATCGGGAAGGTGCGCAGCTCGAGGTCGCGCGCGAGCAGCTCGTCGACGCGGGCGATCTCGCCGAGCTCGAGCAGCGGCTGCACCATGTTCTGGGTCAGCAGCGACCCCGTCGTGCGCGCCTGCCCGACTGCGCGGGCGCGCGCGAGTCCTTCTTCTGCCACGGCCAAGGCCTCGTGGTAGCGGCCGAGCACGGTGAGCAGGTCGGAGTAGTTGACGTCGTAGCGCAACTGCGCCTGGGACTCGTGCGCGTGCTGCCGCGCCGCAGCGTAGTCTTCGAGGCCGCCGGCGACGTCGCCTGCGTGCGTGCGGGACGCGCCGCGCACGTTGAGCGACACCGAAACCTGCAGGCTCGAACCCGCACGCTCGGCGAACTCCCGCGCCCGGGTGGCCATGTCGATCGCTTCGGCGGCGCGACCGGCGACCATGTGCCGGGCGGCGAGCTGGCTCATCACGCCGGCGCTGAGGTTCGGGTCGTCGACGTGCCCGGTGTCGATGACGGCGAGCGCGTCGACCAGCAGTTCGGTGGCGCCGGAACGCCCGACGTTGATCAGGTACACGGCCTTGTCGCGCAGCAGCCGCGCGTGCAGCGCGGGGTCGACCTCGGTGTGCGCCGCCTCGGCGAGGGCGCGGTCGACCACTCCCAGGGCGCGTTCGCTCTCGCCGGCGTTGCGCAGGATCGACGCGATGCGCAGCATGAGGGTGATCCGGTCCAGGCCGGCGGCGGCCTCGGCGTCGTCGACCTGGTCCCACAGCTCGAGCACCATGCGGCCGAAGCGGGCGGCCGTCGAGAACGCGTAGCGGTCCTTCGCCGAGAACATGGCGGCCAGGGCGGCGACCAGGGCGCGCCGCCGTTCGTGCGCGTGCCGCCAGTGGTGCGCGAGGGCGGCGTGCAGGTCGCGGCGGGGATCTGCGTCCATGAGCGACTGCAGGTGCTCGGCGTAGGCGCGATGGAGCGCCGCGTGCTCGCCCGGCAGCAGTTCGGCGTGCACGGCCTCGCGCAGCAGCGCGTGCCGGAACGTGTAGCGGTCGTCGTCGACGATGAGGATGCCGGTGCCCACCGCCTCGCGGATGGCCGCGTTGAGCCGGTCGTCGTCGAACCCGGTCAGGGCCGCGAGCGTGTCGTGCTCGAGGGGTGCGTCGGACGCGGAGATGACGCGGACCGCGGTCGCGGCATCCTCCCACAACTGCCCGTAGCGTGCCAGCAGCACGTCACGCAGGGTGTCGGGCAGCGGACCGTCGGCGCAGCAGGCGAGCTCCTCGACGAAGAAGGGGATGCCTTCGGCCCGTTCGTCGAGCCGATCGACGGCCTCGATGTCGTCGGCGCCACCCAGCTGGGCGACGAGCGCACGCACCGCGGCTCGGTCGAGCCGGTGGAGTGTGATGCGCTCGAGCAGGTGGGCGCGCTCGGCCTCGCCGATGAACAGCCGCACCGGATCGGCGCGTCGGCCCTCGTCGCTGCGCCAGCCGAGCACGACGAGCAGCCGCCCGCGGATCACCACG
Source organism: Microbacterium luticocti DSM 19459 (assembly GCF_000422405.1). Lineage (GTDB taxonomy): Bacteria > Actinomycetota > Actinomycetes > Actinomycetales > Microbacteriaceae > Microbacterium > Microbacterium luticocti. Next base: position 139,573 of record NZ_AULS01000002.1, on the reverse strand, counting down.
CGCAGCAGGAACGACAGCAGGGTGAGCGTGCCCTCGTCGGCCCAGTGCAGGTCTTCGATCACGAGCACGAGCGGGCGATGCTCGGCGAGCGACTCGACCGCCGTGACGAACGCCTCGCGCAGGAGCTCGGGGGTCGGCCGCGCGTCCGGCGGGGGAGGGGAGGCGGCGATCTCGGGCGATTCGGCGAGCTCGGGCATCAGCAGCAGCAGCGCGGGGCGGCCCGGGCCGGCGGCGCGCCAGAGCTCTTCGGTGCCGCGCTGGGCCGCGATGGCGCGCAGCAGCCCGAGCACCGCGCCGTAGGGCGCCGGCGTGCCGCCGAGGTCGACGGCGCGGCCGGCGGCGACATCGGCGCGGTCGGCGACGGATGCGGTGAACTCGCGGATGAGGCGCGACTTGCCCATTCCGGCCTCGCCGGCGACCACCACGGCCGTCGGTTGGCCGCCCCGGGCGCGCTCGAACAGCGCGTCGAGGCGCGCGAGCTCTTCGTCACGCCCGACCATGCGGGCGGCCGTGGCCGACGATGTCGCGGTGAAGGCCATGCCTTCATGGTGCCGGCCACCTCCGACATCGAGGCTCGGCGCCCGCATCACCGGGCGCGGGCGGCCACCGGATGCTGCTGCCGCACGTCGCGGTGCGCGGGGCGGACGAGGCGGTCGAACCACCGGATCCATCGCGGACGCGGAAGGCGGATGACCTGGTCGGGGTGCTCCCGCACGAAGCGGGCGCGTTCGGCGTTGCGGGCGCGCTCTTCGAGCTCCTGGGTGATGGTGTCGTAGCCGAGCGAGGGGTGCAGGGTCATGATCTTCTCCTTCGATGCACCACATACGCTCCGCTCTAAGGCACCCGGGGCACATCGGGCGGATGCCCTATCTTCGGTGTGCTCCGGGTAGGGCATCGGGTCGATCCCGGAGCGGATCTGCACGGTCACCGGCGCTTGTGGGACCGGTTATCATGGACAGACGCATGCGCGCCCACGGGTGCCGCACGCAAGGAGACGTCGCATAGTCAGGCCTAGTGCACCACCCTGCTAAGGTGGAGTCCCCTCACGGGGACCGAGGGTTCAAATCCCTCCGTCTCCGCCGAAAACCCCTGATCAGTGTCAAATCGGGTCGTCAGATGGCTGAATCGTATAGAATCCGCGCAAGATTCGTTCCGCCGTTCGCCCCAGATTCGCTCATTGACACCTACCCGAGCCGCTTGCCCTCGCGGCGGCCCGCGGCCGCGGCCACGGCGCGGACCGAGTCACCTACTCACCGCGCCAGGGTCTAGGGCGAGTCCCATTTTCGTATTACGATGCGGTCATGAGCAACGGCGAGACGATCAACGGTGTACCGGTCACCGATGAGCAGATTACGGCATGGGCAAACGAGGCCGAGGCCGGCTACGACATCGACGCTCTCAAGCGCCGCGGGCGCGGACGGCCGGGGCGGGGCGCCGAGCCGGCCCAGGTCGTGGCGCTCCGTCTGACCGTCGACGAGCTCGCCGCCTTGGACGCGCGTGCCGCCCGAGAACACAAGTCGCGATCAGAGCTGATCCGCGAGGCGATCGCCGCGTACGCCGCGTGAACATCCACGACGCCGCACTCAAACACGGCATCGCGCCCGACGACATCCGGCAGGCGGCATCCTGGCCCGTCTGGATTGAAGACCTCGACGACGACTCCCCGGCCCGCCAACTGCGACTCGGCTTCGACACCCAAGGACGCCTCCTCGAGACCGTGGTCCTTGTCTTCGACAGTGGCAACGAGCTCGTGATCCACGCCATGAAGGCGCGCCCGAAGATGATTGACCTCCTACCCTGACGTCCGCACGCGACGACATCGCACCGCCTCCCACGGGGCGGGTGGAACGCCACGGTCCCTCAACCGCGCAGTGCCCGAGTGGAGATTCTCTTGCGCGTATGGAACGCTCGCCGGACGCTCGCGTGCATCTCGAACGGGTCGGGTGTGCGGCGGGCGAAGATCGCACCGTGTGGTCGCGGCTTCACTGTGGTCACCCGGATGAGCGTGGCGGCCACGCTGGGCGCCGACCCACGAGGGTGAGCCGGCGCCAGCGTGTCAGGCGGCTTCTGCGTCCTCCACAGGAGTGGTGAACTTCGAGTCGAGGAACGCCTTGAAGACCGCAAGCAAGTCCTCGTGCGCCTCGAAGGCACGGAGGGTGGCCTCAATAATGGTCTGCCGACTCCGCTCGAGTCCCGATTCCTTGCGCAGGTCGAGCTTGCGCGTCTTGATCAGCCCGCCGTCGACGCTACGGACCGCGCGCTCCATCTGCGCGAAACTCAGCACCGCGGTGTCGTAGAAGCGACCGGACGACATCAGCAGCGTGGACCGAGCCCAGCCGGCGGGGACCAGGACGAGCACTTTGCCGTTCGCGACCGGAAGGGTGAACTCTTCCGCGTCCCACTCGCACGTGTCCGCGTTCCAGACCTGGCGCTTCACCGTCTGCGGCCTCTGGCCGTTCGAAAAGCCGATGAACCGCTGGAATCCCTCCGTCTCCACCATTGTCCTGAGTCGCGAGCCGGATTCACTCGCCGCGGACTGTCGGCTGGTGTGGCCTCCGCGCGGGGAGGCCACACCGGTGCTGCACGCGTCTGCTTGTCACGCGCGCAGGTATCGGATTGTCGATCCGTTCACGGCTGCGTCCAACCCGTTCGCGCGCAGCAATGAAGTGACGCCTACGATTCTTTGGCGCTCACTCTCGCCGTCGGGTGGACCGACGCGCACCTCGTTGATCGGGAGGGCCGCGTTCGAATCGGTGAGCCCTCCGAGACCCATCAGGTCCCAGCTGAAGTTCGGGTAGTGATTGATCTCGAGGTACGGGACAACGCCCCGAGCGGAGCCGCGGTGTCTTGGATCTGCACCTTCAGGTAGGTAGGAGATCAGACGCACTTCCTTCTCCTCCGCATATGCCGAGTCCTTCATCGATGCCGCTAGAGCCGCGAGCAGACCACGGATCAGTAAGTTCGCGGCCGCTGCATTCGGTGAGTCCAGCACGGGTTGGATCTGGCCTCCGGTGATGTTGGAGAGGACCCGGCGGATCCGCTCGTCTTGCTCGGCCGGTTCGTATGCAACAGTCACCCATTGCGGCAGAAACATGAACCCTGCCATCGGCGGCGGACTTGCTGGAATCAGCTCAGCGTGCGGGTCGATGCTCACTGCGACTCCCGAGGTGGCGCCGTAGTTCCGCCATTGGTTCAGCACACGGTAGTCGGTGGAAGCGCAAACGACGTAGGCAGGGCTCGCCAGGATCGTGCTAACGAAGTCGTCGTTGAGAATCTCGGTGAGCTGCAGGTGTAGCTGAAGGTGCTTCGGAAGCTCGTCGCCGAATCGCTCGTACCACTGGATGATCCGACTGGCGCCGATGATCAGCTCCTCGGGGTCGTTGAGCATCGTGGCTGCCGTCGCCCACAGCTGCTTCTTCTCGATCATGCTGACAAGCGCCCACGAGTCTGTGAAGTGCCAGATCGGTCCGTGATAGTGCTCGCTGAAGGGCAGCGGACCGAAGGCACCACGATGGATCGGCGCGGGCTCATCTTTCGCATCGAGCGGATCGGCCGTCATGGGTTCAGGTTAGGCGAGAACGAAGCTCTCGGGGTATTGCCGACCGATCGGGCTAAGCACGCACGACCCGACCATCACCCGGCGAGCCTCACCCCCACCGGATGTCCGAAGAGCCAGTGAACCTGAACGACTCCGAACCGCGTTGAACGTCATCCGACGCGACCTCGAACCGCGCCGATTCAACGTGAACCCGTAGGACGCACTCGGGCGTGCACCCACATCCGGAGTTCACATCCCTACGTCTCCGCCGAGCTTCTTCCGCGAGATTCCGCGTAGTGTCGACGGCCTCGGGCGCCCTCCAGCACCCGAATCGGGCCGATCTGGACGACTTCGCGTCGCCGCACCCGGGTTCTGGACCGGTCGGGACACGGCTACTGGATATGGGACGATCTATCCATGTCGGGTTCACTCCACGTCCACGTCGTTGAAGAAGCGCGTCTGAGGGTCGAGGTCGTCTCTGATCAAGGCGTGGCTCTTTCCCTCGTCGGTGAGTTCGAGGCGCTGGAGCCGGTGGTCGAGGTGGGTAGCGTTCTGGAGGCCAATCCCGCGCTGCGGAGCAACATGTGGTCATACGCCAAGACCTGGTATGTCGCGAACACGCTGTCGAGTGCGGATGCATTGAGGATTCAGGACCCCGCAGCGCAGAAGGCTTCATTGAAGCTCGTAGACGAGACCCGCCGACTCGCGCAGAAGCGCGCAGAGGGTTACGCGAAGACTGCGCAGTGGATCGCGGACGTGGCAGACGATGTGTCGCACGTCGAGGTCGAGACGGCGTGGTGCTCGTCCTGCTTCTTCAAGACAGAGCACCGGAAATCGAACCGTCCGGCCGGACAGCTTCCCGTGTACGTCTGCCAGGGATGCGGATCACCCACCTTGCCGTGCGTGGCAGTCGGATGCGAACACATGGCAGTTCGCCACCGTGGCGCGATCCGAGTCCCGCAGTTCTGTGCCGAGCACCGACACGCCATTTCGGGCTTCGAGAAGGCGCAGGGCACGTTCGGCGGGCTCTACGACTACGAGGAATACCTCCGGTACGAGAAACCAGACCTGGACAAGGTTGCCAAGATCACTGTAGGAAGCGCAGTTGCTGTCGGTCTGGCCGTGCCCCTCGCGCTGCTTGCTGCACCTGCGATCGGGGGAGCGATCGGGTCGCTTGGAATGTTCGGAGGTCTGTCCGGCGCCGCTGCCACATCGCACGGACTCGCCCTGCTCGGCGGCGGAAGCCTTGCCATGGGTGGCCTCGGGATGGCAGGCGGCACAGCCGTCGTCACAGCGGTCGGTGCGGCCGTCGGTGGCGCGCTTGGCGCATCCGTCGCTAATGCCTACCTCAGGGAAGACAAGTCCTTCAGGATTGAGCTTCTCCGCCCTGGGAACGGTGGTGTGCCCGTCCTGGTCGCCAATGGATTCCTCAGCGACGCCGCGGGTGAGAAGTGGGGCGGCTGGAAGACGATCGTCAACGACCGCTTCCCCGACTCGCCGGTTTACCGTGTGTTCTGGGGCGCCAAGGAACTTCGCGACTTCGGCGTTCTGGGGGCAGGGGCGATCGGCAAGGCCGGCGCCACCGCTGGAGCGAAGGTCGCAGCAGCGACTGCCACGAAGGCGGGAGCGAAGGTCCTCGGGAACATCATCGGCCCAGCGATGATCGCCACTGATCTGGCGAAGAACCCGTGGCACGTGGCGAAGAGCCGTGCAGACAAGACAGGCGTCCTTCTTGGGGACCTGTTGGCGCGTACCGAGGCCGATTCGTATGTGCTCATCGGCCATAGCCTGGGCGCACGAGTGATGGTGGTCGCCGCCCAGGCGCTGGGAAGTAAGCAGGATGGTCCAAGGCTCCAGTCTGTCCACCTGCTCGGTGCGGCGATCGGTGCGAAGAGCAACTGGGACGGCCTCACCGCCGCCGTTGAGGATATGGTCTACTGCTATCACTCGACCACCGACAACGTGCTCAAGTACGTCTACAAAACCGCGCAGGCAGGCGAGACCGCAGCGGGGCTCGCTGGATTCACGCCGACCTCAACCAAACTGCAGAACGTAGACGTCACGGCTCACGTGCAGACTCACTTCGACTATCAGGACAACGTGCAGCTCCTATAGCGGGCCCGGTGCAGGAGACTTCCGCGCTAGCCGCTACCCTGACGCAGTCTGGCACGTTGTCCGCTACTGGCTCCCCGGCCGGGTGTCGGGTGGCACCGGCTGGGCACCGCCACCGGCCACGCGCTCAAAGAAGCTGAGGCACGTCGATCGGTGGCCGATGTCATCCCGCCGTCTTACACTCAAGACATGGCACTCAAAGCTGACGAGGTGTATCAGGCGGGTCTGGAACTCGACCTGGATGAGCGCACGGTGGTCGCGCACCGCCTCCTCGCCAGCCTGCACCCGGCAGGTGACGCGTCACAATCGGAGATCGACGATGCCTGGCACGACGAGATCGGATCTCGTGTCGACGAGATCCTGAACGGCCGCGTCGAACTGAGCACCTTCGAGCAGACGCGCGCCAAGGCCCGCATGCTCTTGGACGACCTGCGGAAGTGATCCTTCGGCCGCAGGTCCATCCAGAGGCGGAGGCAGAGTTCCTCGACGCCGCCCGCTACTACGAGACAACTCAGGCCGGTCTCGGCGATGAGTTCGACACCGAGGTCACCAAGGCCGTCGATTATATCCAGTGGAATCCCGAAGCCTGGCCTACGTTCCCGGGGTGGGATCGACTCCCGGTCGTTCGGAGTCGTAAGGTCGATGTGTTTCCCTACCGGGTTGTCTACTTCGTCCGCGACGATGTGCTCCTCATCGTCGCGTTCGCGCATCAGAGCCGCCATCCCGGCTATTGGAAGAACCGCGTCGACCCCTGATCGCTGCCGAGGCAGTCCCCTGCGGGATCCGCGAGCGCCGGTGCAACGACGAACTGCCGTTCATGGTGTGTGCCGGCTGCATCGAGAACGTTCAACTCGATCGTCCTACCGCCACCTGGTCCAGCGGTACGAGAAACCGACCCGCATCATCCCGGCTTCCGGTGACCGTCTGCCCCTTCCAGTGTAGTGACAGGGGAGGGGCTTGCCGCAAGGCCCCCGTGCGGGTGCAGAATCGACCTCTGCCCGCCACCCGCCCACCGGTTCTGGAGCCTCATGCCCGCGACATCCGTCGACGTCTTCGCCCTGCCCGCACGCCTGTCGGCGAGAGCCGACCCCGCCCTCATCGACGGCGACCGCCGCCGGTTCGCCGCCATCGCCGCACGCCTGGGCGACGAGATCACCGAGGTGCAGCGGCGCCTGGCCGACCGCCTCGCCGCGCCCGCCGGTCGCGGCGGACAGTACGCGATCGAACGCGACGCCGAGGTGCGCCGGTTGCAGTCGCGGCTGCGGCTGCTGCGCCGCTTTCACCTCGACATCTGCCTGGGCCGTATGGACCCGGATGCCGCCGGCCCGGTCTACATCGGACGCATCGGTCTGGCCGATGCCTCCGGCGACCGCTTGCTCGTCGACTGGCGCGCCCCCGCCGCGGCGCCGTTCTTCGCCGCCACCGCCGCCGACCCGATGGGCCTGGTCAGTCGGCGCCGGTACCGCTGGACCGCCGGGCGTATCACCGACTATTGGGACGAGGTGTTCGACCCCGACACCGCCGCGAGCCTCGGCCGCACCGCCGCGTTCGACGACCAGTCGGCGTTCATCGCGAGCCTCGGGTCGAGCCGCACCGAGCGCATGCGCGACGTGCTCGCCACGATCCAGTCCGACCAGGATGCGATCATCCGCGCCGACTCGCGCGGCGCACTCGTGGTCGACGGCGGCCCGGGCACAGGAAAGACCGTCGTCGCCCTGCACCGGGCGGCGTACCTGCTCTACTCCGACGCGCGCCTGTCGGGCTCGGGCGGCGGCGTCCTCTTCGTCGGCCCCCACCAGCCGTACCTCGCCTACGTCTCGGACGTGCTGCCGAGCCTGGGCGAAGACGGCGTGCAGCTGTGCACCCTCACCGACCTGGTGCGCGAGGGGGCGGATGCCGTACCCGAGACCGATCCGAAGGTCGCGGCGTTGAAGGCCGATGCACGCTGGGTCGAGGCCGTCGAACGCGCAGTGCGGTTCTACGAGGAGCCCCCGACCGCCGCGTTGAAGGTCGACACCCCGTGGGGTGAACTGTCGGTGAGCGTCCAGGACTGGGCCGATGCGTTCGACGCCCCCGAGCCGGGGCTCAGCCACAACGACGCCCGCGATCAGGTGTGGCAGACGCTCGTGGCGGGCCTGTACGACCGGCTCGGCGACCCCGAGGTCCCGGGCCGGCAGTTCCTGCAGGCGCTACGGCAGTGTGAGCCGCTCGCGGCGGCCTTCCAACGCGGATGGCCGCTGGTAGAGGCATCCGTCGTCGTCACCGACCTGTTCACGGTGCCGGCGTTCCTGCGCCGCTGTGCGCCGTGGCTGACCGCCGAGGAGGCGGCGTTGCTGCAGCGGCCCGCCGACGCGCCGTTCACGCTCGACGACCTGCCGCTGCTGGATGCCGCGCGCCTGCGGCTCGGCGACCCGCGGGCCAGTCGCGTGCGGCGGCGCCGCGAGGCCGAGCTGGCCGCGCAGCGCGCATACCGCGACGACGTCGCCGAGTACCTCATCTCGTCGGCCGACGACGGCGAAGACCTCGTGTCGATGCTGCGCGGGGGCGACCTGCAGACCTCGCTCGAGGACGAGTCGGGGCTGGCGCGCCTCGACCCCGACCTGCTCGCGGGACCGTTCGCGCACATCGTCGTCGACGAGGCGCAAGAGCTCACCGACGCCCAGTGGCAGATGCTGCTGCGGCGGTGCCCGTCGCGCTCGTTCACGGTCGTCGGCGACCGCGCGCAGGCCCGGCGCGGCTTCGCCGAGACGTGGACCGCGCGGCTGCAGCGGGTGGGTCTGCGCGAGGTGCGGCAGATGTCGCTGACGGTCAACTACCGCACCCCCCACGAGGTGATGGATGCCGCGGCCCCGGTCATCCGCGCGGTGCTGCCCGACGCGAACGTGCCGACGTCGGTGCGGTCCACCGGCATCCCGGTGCGGCACGCCACCGCATCCGAACGCGACGCGATCCTCGCCGAGTGGCTCGACACGCACGCCGAAGGCATCGCGTGCGTCGTGGGCGGTTCCGGCTTCGCCGATGCGGAGGGCGTCGGCTTCGCCGGGTCGGACCGGGTGCGTTCGCTCAGCCCCGAGCACGTGAAGGGGCTGGAGTTCGACCTCGTGCTCATCCATGAGCCGGGCGCCTTCGGTGAGGGCGTCACCGGTGCCGTCGACCGCTATGTGGCGATGACCCGAGCCACCGGGCAGCTGATCGTGCTGACCGACTGACCGGTCGCGCTGACCGACTGACCGGTCGCCCTGGCCGACTGACCGGTCGTGCGGACCGACGGGGCGACGGGGGTAGCGTCGGGGCATGGCTCTTCGTGACGTGCTCGGCATCCGGCATCCGATCGTGCTCGGGCCGTTCGGCGGACTCTCGTCGGTGGCGCTGACCGCCGCGGTGAGCGAGGCGGGCGGGCTCGGCTCCTATGGCCTGTACGGGTACGCGCCAGGCCGCATCCGCGACACCGTCGCCGAGCTGCGGGCCGCGACGGACCGGCCGTTCGCGGTGAATTTGTGGCTGCCCACCGGCGACGAGGTCACGCCCGACGAGGTCGACCTGACTGCCGCGATCGCCGCCGTCGCGCCGATCTTCGCCGAGCTCGGCCTCGAGGTCCCCGCGATACCGGACCGGTTCCTGCCGCCGTTCGACGACCAGCTCGAGGCGGTGCTCGACGCCGCGCCGGCGGTGCTGAGCCTCGTCTACGGCGCGCCGTCGCGGGAGCTCGTCGACGCCGCACACGGCCGCGGCATCCGTGTCATCGGCACCGCGACGACGGTCGCCGAGGCGCAGGCGTTGGATGCCTCGGGCGTCGACGCGATCGTCGCCAGCGGCGCCGAGGCGGCCGGGCACCGGGTGTCGTTCCTGGCACCCGCGGAACGGTCGTTGGTCGGCACCTTCGCGCTGGTGCCGCAGGTGGTGGACGCGGTCTCGGTGCCGGTGATCGCCGCCGGCGGCATCGCCGACCGGCGGGGTGTGGCGGCCGCGTCGGCGCTCGGCGCGTCCGGCGTGCAGGTGGGCACGGCGTTCCTGCGCACCACCCAGTCCGCGGCGCCCGCGTCGCACCGGCAGGCGATCGCCGATGCGGCGGACACGAGCACCGTGCTCACGCGGGCGATGAGCGGACGGCTCAGCCGTGGCATCCCGAACCGCGCCGTGCGCGAGATCGAGCAGGCCGGCGCGATCGCCCCGTTCCCGGCGCAGAACTGGCTGACCGGCCGGTTCCGGGCCGCGGCGGGTCCCCTCGACCGCGGTGAGTTCCTGTCGCTGTGGGCCGGGCAGGCCGCGGCGCTGTGCACCCGCACCGACGCCGCCGAGGTGTTCGCCGAGCTGGTCGCCGGTCTCCCGGGCTGAGGGCGGTCCACCTCCCGCACGACGCAGCGGGGCCGCTCAGCGCCGGCGGAACATCCCGCGCCGCCGCGGCTGCCCGGGGGACTCGCGCGCCGGGTCGCGCACCGCATCCTCCCGCGCCTGGCGGCGCCGCCGCCACGCGGCCACCTCGGCCTCGACGTCGCGGGTCGGCGTGACCACTGGCGGACCGCCGAGCAGCTGCCGCCGCGCCTCGATGACCCGGCGGTTGAAGTCCTCGAGGTGCTCGCGCACGTCCTCCTCGCGCCGCAGCGCGTCGAGCGTGGCGGCCATCTGCTCGTGCTCGACCCGCAGCATGAGCGCGGGCGGCCCGAGTCCGGTGAGCCGTTCGGTCTCGATCTTGCGCCGGATCCACCAGTCCGGGTCGTGCGCGGCGCCCAGGCCCTCCAGCGGCTTGCCGGCCCCGGGCAGATCGTCGAACTCGCCGCGCCGGATCGCCTGCTGGATCGCGGTCTCGACGTACGCCCATCGCTCGGTCTCGGTCATCGGGCGAGGGGCGGATGCCTCGGCCGGTTCGTCGCCGTAGAGTTCCGGATGCTCGCGCCGCTCACGTTCGTACCGGTAGCGCGCGGCGGCCTCGCGCGGATCGTCGGTCATGCGGCACCTCCCGGATCCCCACGGTCGCTGTGTCGTCTGCGTACGACCGGGACCGACTTCGAGCCTACGTCGTGCCGCGCCTACCGCACCCGACCCAGACCACCCGGGCAGACCACCCCGACGCAGACCGCCCGGCGCAGACCACCCGGGCCCCGACCGCACCCACGGGTAGAATCACCGCTCGTGGCCGCTCGGCCTGGCGCATCCCGACACCCTCACGAAGGCACTCCATGGCACGCACCCCTCAGTCCGGAACCCAGCACGCCCTGCGGGCGGGAGACTACGAGGCGGTGATCGCGAGCGTCGGCGCGACGCTGCGCAGCCTGACCTTCGGCGGCCGCGACCTGATCCTGCCGTTCGACGCCGACCAGGTGCGTCCGCACCACCGCGGGGCGACCCTCGCGCCCTGGCCGAACCGCATCGTCGACGGCCGCTACACGTTCGCCGGCACGCACCACCAGTTGCCGCTGACCGAGCCCGCCCGCGGCCATGCGATGCACGGCCTGGTGTCGTGGCTCGAGTTCGTGCCCGTCGACAAGGGCGCCAGCCACGTCACCCTCGAGGGCGTGATCGAACCGCAGACCGGCTACCCGTGGCGCGTGACCGTGCGTACCACGTTCGCGCTCACGTCGCTGGGCATCACCCAGTCGGTGACGGCGGTGAACGACTCTGCCGAGCCGGCTCCGTGGGGCGCTGCGGCCCACCCGTACCTGCTGGCCGGATCGGGCCGGCTCGACGACTGGACGCTCGAGGTGCCCGCCGCGCAGGTGCTGCAGGTGACCGACGACCGGCTCGTGCCCGCCGGCCTTGCGCCGGTCGACACCGACCCGACGCGCTTCGACTTCCGCATCGCGCGCCCGATCGGCCACGCCCGCATCGACCACGCCTTCACGGCGCTGACCGCCGACGACGACGGCGCCGTGATCGCACGGCTCACGGATGCCACCGGCTCGGGCGTCGAGATGCAGTGGGACGCCGCGTGCGGGTGGGTGCAGGTGTACACCTTCGACCAGCCGGGCGGCGGCCGCGACGCGGTGGCGGTGGAGCCGATGACCTGCGCGCCGGATGCGTTCAACGTCGACCGCTACCCCTACGATACGGGGATGATCACATTGCACCCCGGCGAGTCCTCGACCGCCCACTGGCGCATCGGAGCGCTCGCATGATGCCCGCCGCCCTCACCGACGACACCGCGAACCAGTTCTGGGCCCAGCTGTTCGGGCCCGGCACCTCGATCGTGGGGATCGTGCTGTACGTGCTCGCCGTCGTGGCCCTGTGGCGGGTGTTCACCAAGGCCGGGTGGCCCGGCATCCTCGCGATCATCCCGATCGTGAACGTGTTCATCCTCGTGAAGATCGCCGGCTTCTCGGCCTGGATGACGTTGCTGCTGATCATCCCGATCGTCAACATCGTCTTCTCGATCATCGTGGCCATCCGAGTCGGCCGCGGCTTCGGCAAGGGCGGGGTCTTCTCGTTCTTCCTGCTGTGGCTGCTGTCGATCATCGGCCTGTACATCATCGGATTCGGCAGCGCCCGCTACACCAAACCGGCCTGAGCACGGCGACTCCCGCGCGGGCCGGGCGACGGTTATCTTTGAACCAGAAGCCCGGCCCGAGCGCAGGAGAACCAGTGGCAGCCACGACACGTGACGGCGCGCGTCGTCGCGTCGTGTTCTGGCGGCGCCCCGGCCGTACCCGCGTGGCCGACATGGTGGCCGAGGGCGTCTACGTCGCCTCGGCCGCGACCCGGCTCGCGCTGAAGAACCGCATCCTGGTCGAGACGATCGCCGGCGGCGAGGACTTCGACGTCGACAGGTTCGTGCCCGAGGCGCGCGACACGCTGCTGAACCTGGCCGACGAGGCCGAGCAGGACGCCCGCCGCATGGAGGCCGCCAAGCGCCGCGCGAGCCGTCGGTACAGCGACTCGTACGGCACGCACGATTACCGCAGCCGTGACGTGCGCAATCTGCGCAAGCGACAGCGGCAGTCCGAACGGGTCGCGAAAGAGCTGCGCGAGCGCGCCGAGAACCCCGAAGAGCTGCGCGCGCTCGTCGAAGCCGCCCGCGAGGCCGCATGGTCGGATGTCGAGCGCAACATCCAGAGCACCCTGAGCATCGAGGCCGCCCGGCCCGACCTCGAGCCCGACTACGCAAAGCTGCGCGAGGCGCGCATGCAGTCGCTGCGCCTGGTCGACCTGCCGCGCCTGGCCGCGCATCGCCGCCGCAACGTGCAGGGGGCGGCGGGCGACCTGCACGACGTGACGGCGACGGATGCCGCGCCCCGAGCCGGCGACGTCGACCTCTCCGAGCTGGAGTAGCGGCCGACGAAGCCCGATTCGCGGTCACGTCATCCGTCGGATAAGATGGATCCCTGTGCGCAGCGATGTGCACGAGCGCTCGTAGCTCAATGGATAGAGCATCTGACTACGGATCAGAAGGTTGGGGGTTCGAGTCCCTTCGAGCGCGCACTGTGTTGAGACAGTAGAAGCCCCGGTCAGCCTCGGAGAACGAGGCGGCCGGGGCTTCGTCGTCGGTACAGAGGACTTTGCCAGGACTCTCCCAGCCGATATCGTCGTTGGGGAGCGCGCCCGAGTCTGCCTTCAGGCGCGCCCTGACGCCGGGGGGAACCATGCAGACCGACACCTTGCACGCCGATCGCACCGCACGCCGGTCGTGGCGAACGTGGGCTGCGGGTCTGGTCGTCGCCGCGCTCGCGGTCATCGGGCTGAGCGTCCCCACCGCTGCGCAGGCAGCGACGGATGCGACCTGTGACTTCGCCGACCCCGGCACCGGCACCTACGCCTCGACGCTGTGCTGGTTCGACATGTCGGGCTACGACCCGGCTCAGGCCGGTTCCGCCGGCGGGCAGCAGATGAGCGTGACGCTCCCCGGGGGCTACACGCTCACCTATACGCTCAAAGTCACCGGCATCGCCGTCGCACCTGTCGCGTTTCCGACCTGGACGGGGTCGTATCTGGGCAACCGTGGCCACTACACCGGCGTCGCAGGAAAGCCCGCGCTGTACCACACCGTCGGAGGCGGTGTCACGACCGCCTCGCTCAGTGACCTCACGATGCACACGGCGGACGGGGGGATCGTCACCGGCTACGCGCTCGTCGGTGCCGACGCCGAGGCCACCGATCGCGGCGAATACCTCGACTGGTCGTCGAACAAACCCCTCGAACTGATCAGCACGCTCGGGAACGCGTGCGGCGGCGGGCTCGGCCCGTTGCCGTCGACCAACGCGAGGTGCACCGGGTCGAACACGGGCTCGTCTCCCAAGACCGGCACGGCCCTCCTCGCCGCCGACAACCCGTCCACCTTCACCCTGTCGATGACCGGCAATGGAAAGGAAGGCATCGCCTTCGGCGTGCTCATCTCGAAGATCACGCTGAACAAGACCGTGGTGAACGGGTACCCCGGCGACGCGTTCGGGATCGCGGTCACCGACTCGGCCGACAACCACATCGGCAGCGCCACCACCGACGGCAGCGGGCACGCGAGCACCGGGGCGCTCACGGTCCTCACCGGTGCGAACGGCGAGGACTACACGCTGTCCGAGTCGATCACGTCGGGATCGGCCGACAACTACGTGCCCAGTTGGGAGTGCACGCGCAACGGCACACCGGACGGCACGATCGCCCGCGCCGCGGGCACCTCCGCCACCACGAGCGTCGGCATCGGCGACGACCTGGTCTGCACCATCACGAACACCGCCAAGCCGTCATCGCTCGGCCTGGTGAAGAAGGCCGGCACCCCCACCGACGTCAACGGCAACGGCATCACCGACGCGGGCGACACCATCGCGTACACGTTCACCGTGACCAACACCGGCCAGGTGCCCGTGCACGGCGTCGCGGTGGCAGACCCGAAGGTCGGCACGGTCACCTGCCCGACGACGACGCTCGCCCCCGGGGCATCCACCACCTGCACCGCCCCCGCCTACACGGTGACCGACGACGACGTCACCGCCGCGTCGGTGAAGAACACCGCCACGGCCACCGCGACGCCCGACGGCACCACCGCGACGGTCACCTCGCCGCCCTCGAGCACCGAGACCCCGGTCGAGAAGGCGAACCCGGCGATCACCATCGTGAAGTCGGCGGACGTGACGGCACTCGTCGTCGGCGCCAACGTGCAGTACACGTTCGTCGTGACCAACACCGGGAACGTGCCGCTGACGGATGTCTTTGTCGCCGACGACTTCCACGGCACCGGGTCTCCCACACCCGACGTGTCGGCCTGTCACTGGGATGAGTTGCAGCCCGGCCAGCAGCAGACCTGCCGCGCCGCCGACACGTACACGATCACGCAGGACGACGTCAACGCCGGCAAGATCGACAACACCGCGACCGCGACCGGCACGCCCCCGAACTCCGACCCCATCACCTCTGATCCGTCGTCGGTGAGGGTTCCGTTCCAGCAAGACCCGAAGCTCGCACTCGAGAAGACGGTCTCTCCGGCTGTCGCCGACGAGGCCGGCGACGAGCTGACCTACACGTTCACCCTGACCAACACCGGCAACGTCACTCTGCACTCTCCGGCTGTGAACGAGACCGAGTTCACAGGCGCCGGCACCGCGCCGCAGGTCGACTGCTCGCAGGCTGCGGCATCCCTCGCCCCCGGACAGAAGACCACCTGCACCGCGGTGTACCGGGTCACCCAGGCCGACATCGACAAGGGCGACGCCGTCACCAACACGGCGACGGCCACGGCCCTCGGCCCCGATGACCAGACGGTGACCTCCGATCCCGACGACGCCTCGTTCACCGTCACGCAGACCGCGGGCATCGCCCTCGGGAAGACGGCGGACCCGACCACCGTGACTGCCGCCGACCAGCACGTGACCTACACGTTCCGCGTGCACAACACCGGCAACGTGACCCTTCACGACATCACCATCGACGAGACATCCTTCACCGGAACCGGAACCGCACCCGTCGCGACCTGCCCGGCCGTGCCCGACGGGCTGGCACCCGGTTCCACCCTCGACTGCACGGCCACCTACACCGTGACCCAGGTCGACGTCGACCGCG
Organism: Microbacterium luticocti DSM 19459; assembly: GCF_000422405.1. Lineage (GTDB taxonomy): Bacteria > Actinomycetota > Actinomycetes > Actinomycetales > Microbacteriaceae > Microbacterium > Microbacterium luticocti. The sequence continues at coordinate 123,942 of NZ_AULS01000002.1, read as the reverse complement.
GCTCGATCCTGAACACCGCGACCGCCACCGGTACTCCGCCGGCCGGGAATGCGGTCACCTCCGAGCCCGCGCAGGCGACGGTGACGGCCACGGCGCACCCCGCGCTCACACTCACCAAGACGCCCGACACCCACACCGTCGCCTACGTCGGTGACGTCGTCACCTACACCCTCACCGCGCGCAACACCGGCAACGTCACGCTCGCCGGTGTGCACATCGACGAGGGTGCGTTCACCGGCGCCGGCGATCTGTCGGCCCTGGTCTGCGACGCCGAGCAGCCGGTCACCCTCGCGCCCGGCGAGGCGCAGGCCTGCACCGCCACCTACACCGTGCAGCAGGCAGACCTGGATGCCGCCGGCTTCGACAACGACGCGACCGCGAGCGGCACCGCCCCCGGCGGCGGCACCGTCGACGCCCCCAAGGCGACCGCGCACGTGACCGCCGAGACCACCGCGGAGCTGAGCCTGACCAAGTCGGCCGCCCCCTCGGGCACCGCCGATTTCCGGGTGGGGCAGCAGGTCACCTATTCGTTCCTGGTCAGCAACACCGGCACCGCCACCGTCCACGGCATCTCGATCCGCGACGACAGCTTCACCGGGCACGGCACCTTGCCCGCGGCATCCTGCCCCCAGACCACGCTGGCCCCCGGTGACGACGTCACCTGCACGTCGGTGTACACCATCACCCAGGACGACGTCGACGCCGGCGGCATCGTCAACACGGCGACCGCACACGGCACCGACCCGCGTGACGGCGATGTCGTCTCGAACGAGTCCACGGTGACCCTCAGCGGCGAGCGCAGCCCCGCGCTCTCGCTGGTCAAGTCGGCCTCGCCGACGACCGTCGACGCCGCCGGCGACACGGTGACCTACACGTTCCGCGTGCTCAACACCGGCAACGTCACGCTCACCGACGCCGCCGTCTCGGAGGTCTCGTTCACCGGCAGCGGGCAGCTGTCCCAGATCGCCTGCCCGTCCGGCATCGCCCGGCTGGCGCCGGGGGCCGGGGTCGACTGCACCGCCACCTACACGGTGACCCAGGCCGACATCGACGCCGGCGAGGTGCGCAACACCGCGACCGCGACCGCGACCGACCCGGCCGGTGACGATGTCGACGCCGAGCCTGCCAGCGCCCGCGTGGGCGTGAACCAGGCCCCCGCGCTCACCCTCGTCAAGTCGGCGTCGCCGTCCGATGCCGCGAACTTCACCGTCGGCCAGGTCGTGACCTATTCGTTCGCCGTGCACAACACCGGCAACGTCACACTGCACGGCGTGACCGTGGATGACACGGACTTCACCGGCAGCGGAACCCTGGCAGCACCGACCTGTCCGCAGACCACGTTGGCGCCGGGCGCGTCGACGACCTGCACCTCGTCGTACACGATCACCCAGGACGACGTGGACGCCGGGCGGATCGTGAACGAGGCCGTCGCGAACGCGGTCGACCCGGCCGACGGCCCTGTGCACTCCGACCCGTCATCGGTCACCCTGTCCGGCACACAGGCGCCGGCGCTGTCGCTGGTGAAGACCGCCGGCCCGGCGACCGTGGGCGCGGCCGGTGACACCGTCACCTACACGTTCCACGTGACCAACACCGGCAACGTCACCGTGCGTTCGGTCGGCATCGGCGAGGTGTCGTTCACCGGCAGCGGCGCCGTCTCGGCGGTCGACTGCCCGGCCGCGGCCGCACGGCTGGCGCCCGGCGACGCGGTGGACTGCACGGCGACCTATACCGTGTCGCAGGCCGACATCGACCGGGGTGACGTGCAGAACTCGGCCGAGGCATCCGGTCTCGCCCCCGACGGCACGACCGTGACCTCACCGGTGGCGCAGGCGCGGGTGACCGCCACGCAGGCGCCGGCGCTGTCGCTGGTCAAGTCGGCCGATCCGTCCGATGCCGCCCACTTCACCGTGGGGCAGAAGATCACGTACTCGTTCGTGGTCACCAACACCGGCAACGTGACGATGCGCGAGATCACCGTCGACGACACCGACTTCTCGGGCAGCGGCACCCCCACCGCGATCGAGTGCCCGTCCACCGAGCTCGCCCCGGGAGCGCAGACGACCTGCACCTCGGAGTACACGCTGACCCAGGACGACCTCGACGCGGGGCACGTGTCGAACTCGGCCACCGCGACCGGCCAGCCGCCCAGCGGTGACCGCGTGCCCTCGCCGCCGTCGCAGGTGGTGGTCCCGGCGGCGCAGCAGCCGGCGATCGGCCTGGTCAAGACCGCGTCGCGCGCCACCGTGGATGCCGCGGGCGATACCGTCGCGTACACGTTCCGCGTGACCAACACCGGCAACGTGACGGTGCGCTCGGTCGCCATCGACGAGACCGCGTTCACCGGCACCGGGTCGCTGTCGGCGATCGACTGCCCGGCGGGCGCCGCGCACCTGGTCCCGGGCGCGTTCGTGGACTGCACGGCCACCTACCGGGTGACCCAGGCCGACATCGACCGAGGCGACGTGCAGAACACCGCCGCGGCATCCGCCCTGGCCCCCGACGGTGCGACGGTCACCTCGCCCGAGGCGAGCGCCCGGGTCACGGCCACATCGGCGCCGGCGCTGACCGTGGTCAAGTCGGCCGACCCGGCGGATGCCGCCCACTTCACCGTGAGACAGAAGATCACGTACTCGTTCGTGGTCACCAACACCGGCAACGTCACGCTGCACGATGTCGCGATCGACGACATGGAGTTCAGCGGCAGCGGCGCGCCCAGCGCGATCGTGTGCCCGCAGACCGAGCTGGCACCGGGCGCGCAGACGACCTGCACGGCCGAGTACACGCTCACCCAGGCCGATGTCGACGCCGGGCTGCTGAGCAACACGGCGACCGCGTCGGGCACGCCGCCGACCGGTGACCGGGTGGTCTCGCCGCCGTCGCGCGTGGTCATCCCGAGCGACCCGCAGCCCGCGCTGAGCCTGGTGAAGACCGCGGACGCCCATGCGGCCCACGCCGCCGGCGACCGTGTCGTGTACACGTTCGAGGTGACCAACACCGGCACCGTGACCGTGCACGATGTCACCATCGACGAGGTGGCGTTCAGCGGCACCGGGTCGCTGTCGCAGATCGACTGCCCCGACGAGGCGGCGAGCCTCGCCCCGGGGGCGCGGATCAGCTGCACGGCCACCTACACGGTGACCGCCGCCGACCTGGCCACGAGTGCGCTGACCAACACCGCGACCGCGACCGGCACCGACCCGTCCGGTGACACCGTGACCTCGCCGCAGGCGCACGCGAGCGTGACGATGGCGCCGCCGGCCGAGCCCGACCTGCCACGCACCGGCGGCGACCTGTGGCCGTCGCTGCTGATCGCCGCCGGCGGCCTGCTGTTGCTGCTCATCGGCGGCGGGATCGTGCTGATCACCCGCGGCCGCCGGGCCTGACCGGCCACCGGGCCTGACCGGCCACCGGCCCGCCGACACCTCACGTCGGCGGACCGGTGGGGGACGCGCCCGCCGGGTCAGACGCCGGCTGGCCGGCGCACCAGCACGTCGTGCAGGAACGCGTGGATCGTCGCCTGCAGCGCGGCCTTGGCGGCGTTGTCGATGGATGCCGCGTGCCCGCCCTCGTCCTGCTCGAGGTAGTGGACCTCGGCGTCGGTCTCGTCGGCCAGGCGCGCGGCCATCTTGCGCGCCTGCACCGGTCCGACCCGGTCGTCGCTGGTGGCCGCGTAGATCAGGCTCGGCGGGCAGGCGCGGGCCGGGTCGATCAGGTGGTACGGCGAGAACGTGCGGATGAACTCCCAGTCCGCCGGGTCGTCGGGGTCGCCGTACTCGGCGATCCAGCTCGCCCCGGCTGACAGCCGGGTGTACCGCCGCATGTCCAAAAGCGGCACCCCGCACACCACGGCCCCGAAATCGTCCGGGTGCTGCGTGAGCATGTTGCCGACCAGCAATCCGCCGTTGCTGCCGCCGTGGCATCCGATGCGCTCGGGCGTCGTCACGCCGCGGGCGACGAGGTCGCGCGCCACCGCGACGAAGTCCTGGTAGGCGCGGTGACGGTTCTCGCGCAGCGCCGCCAGGTGCCAGGCCGGCCCGAACTCGCCGCCGCCGCGGATGTTCGCCACCACGTAGACGTTCCCCGGCTCGAGCCACGCCGGGCCGACCAGCGTCGCATACTCGGGCAGCCGCGACACCTCGAAGCCGCCGTACCCGCTCAGGGTCACCGCGCGTACGCCGTAGGATTCGACCGGTCCCACCTGGAAGTACGGGATGCGGGTGCCGTCCGCTGATGTCGCCCAGTGCTGCGTGGTGGCCAGGCCCGTCGCGTCGAACACCTCGGGCGCGCGGTCGACGACGCGCGGCGCCGGGGCGGCGGCATCCGTCACCAGCAGCGTCTGCGGCGTGAGGAACCCGCGCGCGAGCAGCCACAGCTCGTCGTCCTCGTCGGCGTCGGCGGTGGCGACGTCGACGGCGAGGATGTCGGAGGTGTCGATGCCGGTGTGAAGCTCGGTCGCCGCCCACGAGGCCGGATCGAGCGACAGGATGCGGCTGCGCACGTTCTCGAGCACGGTCAGCACCAGACGCGTGCGCGTCCACGTCCACTCCTCGAGCACCGCGGTCGCGGTCGGGGTGAACACCGGCACGAGCTCGTCGCCGTCGCCGTCGAGCACGGTGCGCAGCGGGCCGACCAGCAGGGTGCCGCCCGGGTGCGTCGCTCCGGCGACGGTCCACTCGGTGGTGGTGCGCACCGCGATCAGGTCGCCGTGCACGTTCGTGTACGCGTCCTGCGGCACCCGAAGCCGCGCCGGCGCGGGGGCGGCCGCCGAGTGCGGCCACACGAGGTGCTCCTCGTGGAAGAAGTCGTGCGCGATCGCGGCCAGCGCGGTGTGGTGCCCGTCGGTGTGGTCGGCGCCCACGAAGACGGCGACGTCGGATGCCGCGGCCTCGGCCACCACGGGGGCGTCGGCCAGCGGCGTGCCCCGCCGCCAGACCCGCGCGCTGCGGGGATACCCCGACTCGGTGCGTGCACCGCCGGCGAGCGCGGATGCCACCAGCAGCGTGTCGGCGTCGAGCCACGCGCTGTGCGACTTGTCGGCGTCGATTGCGAACGGGTCGGCGTCGACGAACCGGGCGGCGGCCAGGTCGAACTCGCGCACGACGTGGGCGTCGCCGCCGTCGGGGCTCAGCTGCACCAGCGCGCGGTCGAGGCCGCGCGGGGCGTGCACGGCACCCGCGAACGCCCACGGCGTGCCCTCGTCGCGCCCGAGCGCGTCGATGTCCAGCAGCACCTGCCACTGCGGGTCACCCGCCGTGAACGAGGCGTGCGAGGCGCGGCGCCACAGCCCGCGCGGGTTGGTGGCATCCCGCCACAGGTCGTACATCCAGTCGCCGCGCCGGGTGGGGACCACCAGCCGGTCGGGATCGTCGAGGATCGAGCGCAGCCGCTCGGCGAGTGCCGGGGCGGCGAACGCGGCCTCGGTCTCGGCGGTGCGCTCGCGCGCCCAGGCGAGCGCCTTCGGGTCGCGGATGTGCTCCAGCCACAGGTACGGGTCGTCGTCGATCGGATCTGTCACCCGCCCAGCCTGCCACGTCGATGCGCTCGCGGCGGCGCGGGCGTGAGGCGATCCTGCCTCCCGGGTGGACGACCTCGGTTCGCAGATGTCGTGGCGCGGGTGCGGGGCGGCGCCCATTCGCGCACGCGTTCGGCCGGTGTTGCTCATCTGCCGGCGTTGCTCAAAGGATGCTGAGACCATTAGCACTCTCACATCGAGAGTGCTAGTCTGATCGTAGTTGAGTCGGGTTGACTCAAGTCGGGATGTGGGTCGGATGAGGTTCCGACCGCGCATGAGGAAGAAGGAGAAGGTATGGCCACGTACGACCCGCTCCGTGACCTGGAGCGCTTCGCGAACACGTTCTTCGAGACCGGCCGCCGCGGCCCGCGGCAGATGCCGATGGATCTGTACAAGGACGGCGACCACTACGTGCTGACCGCCGACCTGCCCGGCATCGACCCCGGTTCGGTCGACGTCGATGTCGACGGGCAGCTGCTCACGATCCGCGCCGAGCGCACGCTGACCGCCGGTGAGGGCGTCAAGTGGATCACGCGCGAGCGTGAGGCCGGCTCGTTCCTGCGCCAGCTGAGCCTCGGGCAGGGCATCGACACCGAGCGCATCGCCGCGACCTACCGCAACGGTGTGCTGAGCGTGACGATCCCGGTCAGCGAGAAGGCCAAGCCGCGCAAGGTCGAGATCTCGACCGAGACGGACTCGCCGGTGATCCAGGCGCACGAGACCGAGAAGCACGCCGTCGAGAGCTGAGCAGGCTCGGCCGGGCCGCGCGCGTCCGGATCCGCGACTTTGCGGCTCCGGCCGCGCGGCACCGGCGCGGTTTCGCGCGTCCGGGCTTCCGCTGTGCGCGGCACCGCTCCGGTTCCGAACGTTCGGGCTGTGCGCGACACCGGCCCGGCCCGCGTGTCCGCGGCTCCGACCGCGGCCGTCGTGCCGCGCGACCCCCTGCCCCTTGCCAGGCCGTAGCCTGGAGGGGTGAGCGCATATGTTTCGGCGTTCGAGCTGTTCTCCATCGGCGTGGGCCCCTCGAGCTCCCATACGGTCGGCCCCATGCGCGCCGCCCGCGACTTCGCCACCCGTCTGACCGCGACGGGCGTCCTGCCGCGCGTCGCGCGGGTGACCTGCATCCTGTTCGGCTCGCTGGGTGCGACCGGGCTCGGCCACGGCACCCCCGACGCGGTCGTCGCGGGCCTGCGCGGCGACGAGCCCGACACGGTCGACCCCGCCCGGGTGCGTGCCGCGTGGGTGGACTGGCCCGACGGCGGCACCCTGCTGATCGACGGCACCCACCCGGTGCCGTTCGCGAAGGACGACATCTCGTTCGCGCCCCGCACCCGGCTGCCCGCGCATCCCAACGCGATGACCCTGACCGCGTACGACGCCGACGCGACCCCGCTCTCCGAAGAGACCTACTACTCCATCGGCGGCGGGTTCATCCGCCGCGAGGGCGAACCCACCGCCGTGTCGAAGCATCCTTTCCCCCTGGCCTTCGACACGGCGGCCGAACTGCTCGCCCTGTGCGACGAGCGCGGGCTGACGATCGCCGAGGCCGCCCGGCTGAACGAAGAGAGCCTGCGCGACGAGGCAGAGGTCGCGGCCGGTCTCGACGCGATCTGGGACGCCATGGCCGGTTGTGTCGACGCCGGACTGCAGGCCGACGGCATCCTCCCCGGCGTGCTCAAGGTCAAGCGCCGTGCCGGCGCCATCCGTGAGCAGCTGGAACGCACCGAGGCCGAGAACGGCCGCGAGATCCCGGGCGAATGGCTCGGCGCGTTCGCGCTCGCCGTCAACGAAGAGAACGCCGCGGGCGGCCGCGTGGTCACCGCCCCCACCAACGGCGCCGCGGGCATCGTCCCCGCCGTCGCCATGTACTGGTGGCGGTTCCTCGCCGATTCCGGGCTCGGCATCGGCAACGCCGTCACCCCGCACGGCGAACTGGTCGGCAGCGCCCTGCTCGGCTTCGGGGCGCAGCGACCGGATGCCACGGCCTCCGCGGCCGCTGCCGACGACGCCGACGTGGCCGAGGCGAACCGCCGCCGCGGCATCCGTCGCTATCTGCTCACCGCCACCGCGTTGGGGTCGCTGTTCAAGGCGAATGCGTCGATCTCGGGTGCCGAGGGCGGGTGTCAGGCCGAGGTCGGATCGGCCTGCGCCATGGCCGCCGGCGGCCTGACCGCGGTGATGGGCGGCACCAACCGGCAGATCGAGAACGCCGCCGAGATCGCCATGGAGCACCACCTGGGACTCACCTGCGACCCGGTGGCCGGGCTCGTGCAGATCCCGTGCATCGAGCGCAACGCGATCGCCGCCTCGACCGCCGTCACCGCCGCGCGCCTCGCGCTGCGCGGCGACGGCTCGCACTACGTGCCGCTGGACACCGTCGTCGAGACCATGCGCCAGACCGGCATCGACATGTCGACGAAGTACAAGGAGACCAGCGAAGGCGGACTTGCCGTCAACGTCATCGAGTGCTGAGGGCTAGGATCGGCACAAAGCCGAACACCGGTCACGTTTCAGCAAGGATGCCGATGCCCCCCGACACCGTGACGCGCCCGCGCGTGCCCGTTCCCGCTCGCACCTGGTGGGTGGTGGTCGTCGTCGGACTGGTGGGCCAGCTTGCCTGGACCGTCGAGAACATGTACCTGAACGTGTTCGTGTACGACACCATCTCGACCGACCCCACCGTGATCGCGGTGCTCGTGGCATCCTCTGCCGTCGCCGCCACGCTCGCGACGATGCTCATCGGTGCGGCCTCCGACCGGGTGCGTCGACGCAAGCCGTTCATCGCGGTCGGATACGTGCTCTGGGGTGCCACCACCGCGATGTTCGGGCTGGTGCAGCCCGCCGGTGGGGCGGATGCCGCGCAGGCCGTCGGTCTCGCCGTGGTGGCCATCGTCGTGCTCGACTGCGTGATGTCGTTCTTCGGCTCGGGCGCCAACGACGCCGCGTTCAACGCGTGGGTCACCGAGTCGACCGTGCCCGCCAACCGTGGCCGGGTCGACGGAGTGCTCGCGATCATGCCGCTGATGGGCATGCTCATCGTCTTCGGCGCGCTCGACCCGCTCACCCGCGACGGGCAGTGGCCGTTGTTCTTCGGCATCGTCGGCGCCGTCACCGCCGTGGTCGGCGTGGTCGCGTTCTTTCTGGTGCGCGAGCCCGCACAGACGCGCACCCCGCCCGACGGGTATCTCGCGGCCGTGCTGAACGGGCTGCGGCCGAGCACGATGCGCGCGAACCCGCGCCTGTACATCCTGCTGATCGCGTGGGCGGTCGTCGGCACGAGCACGCAGGTGTTCATCCCGTACCTGATCATCTACATCCAGCGGTATCTGCGCATCGAGGGGTACGCCATCGTGCTGGCGAGCGTGCTGATCCTCGCCGCCGTCATGAGCGTGCTCGGCGGGCGCGTCATCGACCGGATCGGCAAGACCCGCGCCATCCTGCCGGCCGTGGCGATCATGGTCGTGGGGCTGGTCGGCATGTTCTTCGTACGTGGCATGGGCGAGGTCATCGTGTTCGGCACGGTGATGATGGGCGGGTTCATGCTCTCGGTCGCCGCCCTGTCGGCGAGCGTGCGCGACGTCACCCCGGTCGACCGGGTGGGCATGGTGCAGGGGCTGCGGATGATCGCGATGGTGCTCGTGCCGATGGTCGCCGGGCCGTTCATCGGCGCCTCGGTGATCGTGGGCGCGGACGAGACCTACACCGACCTGGGCGTGGTCAAGCAGGTGCCGACGCCGTGGATCTTCTTGGCTGCGGCGGTGGTGGCGGTGCTCGTCGTGATCCCCGTGCTGGCGCTGCGCCGCGCGCCCGAACCCGAGGTCGTGACGGCGTGAGCCTGGTCACGCCGTGGGGCGAGGCGATGGATGCCACGGCCCCGCTGCCCGAGTATCCCCGGCCGCAGCTGGTGCGGAACAGATGGCAGAACCTCAACGGTGTCTGGGACTACGCCATCACGCCGTTCGATGCGGGCGCACTCGGTCATGATGACCGGCCGGCCGGCGACGATCCGTTCGCAGCGGCTGCGGATCCGCTCGGGACCGGCGATGATCCGCTCGCGGCCGGCGATGATCCGCTCGCGGTGGCCGACCCGACCCACCCCCCGCACACGTGGGACGGCGAGATCGTCGTGCCGTTCTCGCCCGAGACGGCGCTGTCGGGGGTCGGGCGTACGCTCCAGAGCCATGAGACGCTGTGGTATCGCCGCTCGTTCACCGCCGACCCGGGTGAAGGCGAGCGCGTCATCCTGCATCTGGGTGCCGTCGATCAGTCGTGCCGGATCGCCGTCGACGGCGTCGAGGTGGCCTCCCACACCGGCGGCTACCTGCCCGTCGTCGTCGACATCACGGCGGCGCTCGCCGGGCGTGCCGGGGATGGTGAGCACACCGGGAACGAGCGTGTCGAGCAGGCCGAACAGGAGCAGGCCGAGCAGGAGCGTGCGACGCAGGCCGAGCACAAGCGTACCGGGCAGGCCGAACAGGAGCGGGCCGAGCAGGCCGAGCGCGGCCGCACCGAGCCCGCCGACCGAGGTGCGCATGAGATCGTCGTGGCGGTGCGCGATGTGACGGATGCCTCGTGGCCGGCCCGTGGCAAACAGTCCACGCGCCGCGGGGGCATCTGGTACACGCCGCAGTCCGGCATCTGGCAGACGGTGTGGCTCGAGATCCTGCCCCGTGTCGCGGTCGACCGGCTCTCGCTCACCCCGTATCTCGGACAGAGCGAGAGCCAGGGCGAGATCGAGATCGAGATCGAGATCGGCAGCGACCACGCCGAGCCCGGCACCGAGGCATCCGTCGTCGTCCGGGCCGAGGGGCAGGTCGTGGCATCGGTCGCCGTGCCGGTCGGCACCCCCGCGCGGGTGGCCCTCGGAGCCGATGTCCGGCCGTGGTCGCCCGAAGACCCGTTCCTGTACGACGTCGAGGTGGCCCTGGGTGACGACGTGGTCACCTCGTACGTCGGCATGCGTTCGCTGGGCGTCGGGCGCGACGGGCGGGGGGTGCCGCGGCTGCTGCTGAACGGACGGCCCTATCTGCCGGTGGGTCTGCTCGACCAGGGGTACTGGCCCGATGGCGGATACACCGCGCCGTCGGACGCGGCCCTGGAATACGACATCCGACTCGCCAAGCGCCTGGGCTACACGATGCTGCGCAAGCACATCAAGGTGGAGCCGCTGCGCTGGTACCACCACTGCGACCGGCTCGGCATGCTCGTCTGGCAAGACGCCGTCAACGGCGGCGAGAGGTACCGGCCGTGGGTGATCACCGCCCCGGCGTTCGGTGCGCCCGCGCTCGACGACGCCCGCCATGCCGCGTTCGGCCGGTCCGATCCGCGCGGCCGCGCCCGGTTCGAACGGGAACTGGCCGAGCTCGTCGGCCACCTGCGCTCGGTGCCGAGCGTTGCGCTGTGGGTGCCGTTCAACGAGGGGTGGGGACAGTTCGACGCGGCACGCATCGCCCACCTGGTGCGGCGCCTGGACCCGACCCGTCCGGTCGACCACGCCAGCGGCTGGCACGACCAGGGCGCCGGCGACCTGCGCAGCCTGCACGTCTACTTCCGGCCGGTGCGCGCGCCGCGCCGCCGCGACGACCGTGTGCTGGCGATCACCGAGTACGGCGGCTACAGCCTTGCCGTGCCCGCACACACCTGGGGCTCGCGCACGTTCGGGTACCGCCGCTACCGCAGCCGGCGGCGCCTGCAAGACGCGATCGTGCGGCTGCACGAGCGTGAGATCGCCCCGGCGGTGCGCCGCGGTGTGGCCGCGCTGGTGTACACCCAGCTGTCGGACGTCGAAGACGAGGTGAACGGACTGGTCACCTACGACCGGCGCTTCGTCAAGGTCGACGTCGACGTGATCCGTGCGATGAACGATCGGCTGCGCGAGGAGGCGAACGCATGACCGCCCGTGAACTGACCGACCCGGTGTCTCTGGTCACACCCGACGGCCGGCCCAACCCCGACGCGGTGGGGTGGGCGCGGCATCCGCTCGTCGACACCTCCGGCATCGGCCGCAGGCCCCGGCGACGGTGGGGGCGCACCAAGCGGTGGGAGTACTGGAACGTGCTCACGCCCACGCACATCCTCGCGCTGACCGTCTCGTCGATCGACTACGCCGCGGTGCACGAGGTCTGGGTGTTCGAGCGGGCGACACGGCGGGAACGGCACGCCAACGCGACGGTGCTGCCGGCGCGCGGCGTGCAACTGCCGCCGCGGTTGGACGCCGGCCGCGCCCGGGCCCGGGCGAAGGGCCTTGAGATCGACATCGAGCCGATCGGGGCGCTGCAGGATGCCGCGGCCCGCCGCGTGCGGTTGCGTGCGGCGATCGCGGGGGCGGCCTTCGACGTGACGGTCACCCGCCCGGCCGGGCACGAATGCCTGGCCGTCGTCGTGCCGTTCGGCCCCACCCGGTTCCAGTACACGGTGAAGGACGTGGCCCTGCCCGCCGCCGGCACGCTCACGCTCGACGGCGTCACCTGCGAGGTGCCGGCCGGCTCGAGCTGGGCGGTGCTCGACCATGGCCGCGGGTGGTGGCCGTACGACGTGCGGTGGAACTGGGGTGCCGGTTCGGGCGTGTGCGACGGGCGCACGATCGGCGTGCAGGTGGGCGGTCGGTGGACGGACGGCACCGGGCAGACCGAGAACGGCCTGGTCGTGGACGGACGGCTGCACAAGATCCACGACGACCTGCGGTGGGAGTACGACCGCACCGACTGGCTGCGGCCGTGGCGCGTCAGCGGCGGCGGGTTGGAGGCATCCTTCACCCCCTTCTACGACAAACGGTCGGCGACGAACCTGGGCGTGATCTCATCGCGCACCGACCAGTGCTTCGGCACCTGGGCGGGCACGTGGCGCACCGCCGACGGCGAGCAGATCGCATTCGAGGGCATCGAGGGCTGGGCCGAAGACGTGCACAACCGCTGGTGAGCCCGCCGATCAGTCGCGGCCGCGCAGCTTCTCGGTGAGCTGTATGAGCCGGGCCAGTTCGTCGTCGTCCAGTCGCGACATCTGCTCGGCGATCGAGCGGGCATGCGCGGCGGCGAGCGCGCGGAACCGGGCGGCGCCCTCGTCGGTGGCGCGCACCAGCGCACCGCGGCCGTCGTGCGGGTCGGGGCATTTGGCGAGCAGACCGTCGGCGACCATCCGGTCGACCAGGCGTGACACGCTCGGCTGACTGATGAGCATGTTCGCGGTGACGTCGCGCAGTCGGGCGGTCGCGTCGGGGGCGCGGGTGACGGTGAGCAGCACGTCGTACTCCGCCTGGCTGAGCGGCGAGCAGACGAAGTCGCCGCCGATCTTCTCGAAGATCTCGTGCTGAGCGCGGAACAGGCTCTCCCAGGCGGCCACGGCGAGGCGGCGGTCGGTCATCGCTCCAGCGTATCCGGCCGCATAGGCTGGCGGGCATGAGCAGGATCGTGCGTACCCTCGTGCTCGCGGCCGTGGCCGTGGCATCCGTGCTGACGGCGGTGCCCGCCGCCGCCGCCGTCGAGACCGCGCCGGTGCGGCACGCGGTCGGTGTGGTCGGTGCGGGCGTGGACGACTTCTCGTTCCGCAGCATGCACGCCGACTACACGATCGGGCGCGAGAAAGACGGCACCAGCACGCTGCGGGTGGTCGAGACCTTCGTCGCGGTGTTTCCCGGCAGCGATCAGAACCACGGCATGCGGCGCAGCATCCCGGATTCGTACAACGGGCAGCCGCTGGACCCCCACCTGGTCTCGGTGACCGACGGGCAGGGGCACCCGCGTGCGGCGGAGGTGGACGACGATGACGGGGCGTTCACGATCACATCGCGCGCGGACGGGTTCGTGCACGGCGAACAGACGTACGTGTTCACCTACACGCTGCGGCATGTGACGTGGACCTTCGGTGACACCGACGCCGACGAGTTCTACTGGGACGTGAACGGGGTGGACTGGGCTCAGCGCTTCGACGACGTGAGCGCGACGCTGCACGTGCCGGCCGAGTTGGCGGCTTCGATGACGGGCGGTCAGGCGTGCTATGCGGGCCGGCAGGGGGTGGCCGTGCGCTGCGAGATCTCGACACAGCCCGGTGCCGACGGCGCGGTGAGGGTCGAGGCGTCGGCGGGGGCGTTGTCGCCGGGTGAGACCATGACGATCGCGGTGGGGTTCAGGCAGGGCACGTTCGTGCCGTTCGACGCGTCGTTCCTGGCGTCGCCGTGGGGGTGGTCGCAGGGCGTCGCCGGGCTGGGGGTGCTCGGGGCGATCGTGTGGGCGGTGGTGGTGCGGGTGCGGCGGTTGCGCGATGTGCCGGGGCGGCCGACGATCGTCGCCGAGTACACGCCACCGGCCGAACTCGACGCACTGCGGGCGGCGGTGCTGCTCGGCAAGGTCGACAAGGCGATTCCGGCCGAGGTGCTCGAGCAGGCGGTGGCCGGCAGCATCCGCATCGTCGAGGGCAAGCGGCGCCGGTTCGGCGGCGTGCAGCTGATCGCGAAGCTGGTGGACCCGGAACGGGCCGACGAAGACGGGCGGATGCTGCTGCGCGGACTGTTCGGCAAGAAACTGACACCGGGCACGCGTTTCGAGTTCGGGCGCGACAGCACGCGGTTCGCGAAGGAGGGGCAGCGGATCCTGCGGTGGGCGAAGGCGAGCCTGAACAAGATCGGCGTGTACCGGCGTGTGCCGAAGCGGGTGCGGCGGGTTCCGATCTGGCTGTCGTTCGGGTTCTTCGCGCTCACCGTGGCGTTCGGATGCGTCGCCCTGGCCGCGAACGTGCACCCCGCGGTGCCGGCCGTGCTGATGGCGGTCGGCGCCGCCGGGTGCGTCGTGACGCTGATGCTGTGCGTGCGCCGGCCGCTCACCGGGCGGGGCGCGGAGCTGCGCGACCATCTGAAGGGGCTGGAGCTGTTCATCGACTGGGCCGAGGCGGACCGGATCCGGATGCTGCAGTCGCCCTCCGGCGCGGAACGGGTGCCGGTGGACACGGGGAACCACGAGCAGATGCTGAAGCTGTACGAGGCGCTGCTGCCGTATGCGGTGGTGTTCGGGCAGGAGAAGAAGTGGGCGGCGCAGCTCGCCTCGATGTACCCGGAGGGGACGACCCCGTACTGGTACAGCGGCACACACGGGTTCAGCGCCGCGGCGTTCGCGGCCGGGATCGGGTCGTTGTCGGCTGCGGCGGTGAGTTCGTCGTCGACGTCGGGTGGCTCCAGTGGCGGCGGGTTCGCCGGCGGTGGCGGTGGCGGTGGCGGAGGCGGCGGGGTCTGAGCCCGGCCCGATGCGCGCAGGTCCGACGCGGGTGCGGCACCGGCCCGGCCCCGGCACCAGTCCGGCCCGGCCACGCCACGGGCCACGCCCGGCGCGGCCGGCCACGGCCGCGGGCAAGAGTAAGGCCCGGTCAGAGAGGCTTACTGACCGGGCCCTTTCCCTTGCACCAAGAGTGTCCTGCAATCACATGCCGGCAGCTGCCACAGCAAAACAACCACCGTGCGTCGAGTATATAACGACGAGGTAACGACCGCCACCGTTCGGCGTTATCTTTCTGTGATTCTCACCGGATCCATCGCCTCAGGCGAAAGGCGCGAGTTCGAACGGATGCGTCAGGCGCCACCAGGCGGTCGGCTGCGCGATCGTCCCGGCGATCCGGATCGGGGCCGTGGCGGTCTGCGGACCGGCGGTCACGGTCAGCGTGCCGATCACCTCACCGTCGGCATACCGGGCCGGCGTCGTCGTCGTCGTCATCGACACGCTCACCGGCGTGTCCGACCAGGTCAGCACCGAGGCATCCTCGCCCACCACCGCCTGCGCACTGCCACCCCACGGCGTCGTGAACGTGCCCAGCACGTCGCCGGCGTGGGCCGCGTCGACCGTGTGGAACCCGGCCTGGATGCCCTCCAGCGTCTCGAGCGTGTCGGAGTCGACTTCGCCGCGGGAGTCACCGCCGAGGATCACCCCGGTCACGGCCACCGGTTCGTCCACGCCGACCTCGAGCGACGCCGTGTACAGCAGCGCATAGGTGCCCCCGCCGAGGTTGCCGGTCTTCAACCCGGTGACCCCGTCGCGACCGAGCAGTCCGTTCGTGTTGTACACCGCCCCGGCTCCCGGCAGCGTGGCGGCGGGTGTGGCGGCGATGGCGGCGATCGCCGGATTCGCCGCCGCGACCCCGCCGAGCGTGAGCAGGTCGTGCGGCGTGCTCGTGTTGCGGTGGCTGACGCCGGTCGGTTCGACGATCGTCGTGTCGGTCATCCCGTGTGCCGACAGCCAGCGCCGTGCAGCGACCAGGAACGCGCCCTGCGACCCGTATGCCCACCGTGCCATCGCCTCGGCGTAGTTGCACGCCGACGGGATCAGCATCGCCGACAGTGCGTCGCGCTCAGACATCGACACCCCCGTGGGCATCGGTGCGATGGTGGCATTCATCACGTAGTACTTGTCGTACAGGTCGTGGTCGGCCTTGCTGAACGTGATCCGTGGGCCGGCGTCATCCGGCCCCTTCAGCGGCCGGGCCTCGAGCACCACGAGCGCGGTGATCAGCTTGGTGATGCTGCCGATCACGCGTGCCCCGCCCGACCCGCGCGTTGTGGCCAGCGGGGTGGATGCCGCGGCGAAATACCCATCGGCACCCGTGAGACCGATCGCGGCCGTGCCCGACGTGGCCAGCGGCACCTCGGCGACCGGTGAGACCGGTGCCGCGGGGGTGCGCAGCGCCGCCGACGGGGCGGCCACCGAGGCGGTCAACGCCCAGGCGGTGTAGCCGCCGCCCGCGGCCAGCAGCACCGCGACCACGACCAGCGCGACGATCCGACGCCGCCGCCGCGCCCGTCGCGTGCGCGGATCGTCCCCGGCACCGCCGTCCGGCTCGCCGCGGCCGGCGCGCAACAGTTCGGCGAAGTCGGCGAACTCGTCGTCGTCGGCGCGGTCGGTCACCATGTCGTCCGTCGACGGTCTGCCGTCACCGGCGAGTGCAGGCGCATCGTTCCCCTTCGAAAAGCCCCTGACAGATGTATATCAGGCATCGCCGACACGCACCCGTCGCACGGCAGAGGGGCCGGGTCGCGGCATCCCGCAGACCCGGCCCCTCGACCGCGGCGTCACTCGTCGTCGCGCAGCTTCTCTTTCATGTCGTTCTTCGCGTGCACGGCGTCGCGCTCGGCCTCGGCCCGCTTCACGTCGGCGTCGGCCTTGACCTCGTCGACCTTGTCGCCGACCCGGTCCTTCGCGTCTTCCCACGCGCCCTTCGCCTTGCGGCCGAGCGTTTCGGCCGCGTCCTTCGCGTCGTCTGCGATACCCATGGGCATCTCCCTTCGTCGGCCGCACACGTTACGGCAGCCCGGCGCGGGTGTCCCGGGGGTTGCCACCGCCGCCCCGATCCGCTAGCGGCGCATCCCGGATCGGGTGTGGGGTTGCGGATCCGCCCGCGGTCCCCTAGTTTGTGAGGCGTCCTTCCAAAACACGGAGCACGAACCGCGGCATCCGTCGATCACCGCTCGGTAACGATCGGATGTCGCGGGCTTGACGGGGAGGGGGACTCCCGGTCATGATTCATCTGATGACTTTTGACGATCTTTACGTCCCTGTTTAGATCAGGATTAGTCATCCAGGACAGAGCCGTCCCGACACGCGGAGGCGGCGGAACCCTTCGGAAATGAGGATCTCGATGAAGAAGTCTCTGCGGTGGGTCGCCGTTGCCGCGACGGCAGCGGCCGCGACCGCCACGCTCGCCGGCTGCGGTTTCGGCGGCAACAAGACCGATGCCGGTGGCGACAGCCAGACGCTCGAGCTCATGGTCGCCAGCTACTCCGACAACACCAAGGCGGAGTGGCAGCAGATCATCAAGGACTTCGAGGCCCAGAACAAGGGCATCACGGTCAACCTCGATGTCGAGAGCTGGAACGACATCAACAACGTCATCAAGACGCGCATCCAGGCCGGCAAGCAGCCCGACATCCTGAACATCGATGCGTTCGCCGGGTTCGCCTCGGACGACCTGCTCTACCCGGCCAAGGACGTCGTCTCGGCCAAGACGCTCGACGACTTCCAGCCGTCGTTCGTGCAGAACGCGTCGATCGACGGCACCCAGTGGGGTCTGCCGTTCATCGCCTCGGCCCGCGCGCTGTTCTACAACAAGGACCTGTTCGAGAAGGCCGGCGTCACCGAGCCGCCCAAGACCTGGGCCGACATGGAGGCCGCCGCCGCCAAGCTGAAGGCGGCCGGGGTCACCCCGTACGGCATGCCGCTGGGCGCCGAAGAGGCGCAGGCCGAGACCGCCATCTGGTTCTACGGCGGGGGCGGCGGCTACGGCGACGCGCAGAAGCTGACGATCGACAGCCCTGAGAACGTCGCGGCCGCCACCGAGATGCAGAAGTTCATCAAGGAAGGCTGGACCGAGGCCAACCCCGGTTCGACCGACCGCACGCCGCTGCTGAACGTGTTCATCCAGGGCAAGATCGGCATGCAGGTGGGCCTGCCGCCGATCGTCGGCCAGATCAAGGACAAGAACCCCGACCTGAACTACGCGATCGCGCCGATCGCCACCAAGGACGGGTCGCCGTTCACGCTCGGTGTCGCCGACCACCTGATGGCGTTCAAGAACAAGGTCGACAAGAAGGAGTCCATCAAGAAGTTCCTGGACTACTTCTACTCGCCCGAGGTCTACACGAAGTGGGTCGGTGCCGAGGGCTTCTTGCCCACCACCAAGTCGGGCGCCGAGGCGATGGCATCGGACGAGACCATCAAGCCGTTCCTCGACCTGCTGCCCAGCGCCAAGTTCTACCCGTCGACGAACCCGAACTGGTCGGCCGCACAGGGTGCCATCCAGGCGCAGATCGGTCAGCTCGGCCAGGGTGCGAACCCCGCCGATCTGCTGAAGTCGATCCAGGCCAAGGCCGAGGGTCAGTGATCCGACCCCGATGAGTCAGCTCACCACCACCGCCACGGCGGGTCCGGCCACCGGCCGGGCCCGCCGTGGCGGCACCCCTGGTCCCCGCACCGCATCCGGCGGTGCCGCCGACCTGTGGCACGCGGTGCCGTGGACGGCGCCGGCGCTGATCCTGATCTTCGGGATCGTGCTGTTCCCCGCCGGATACATGGTCTACAACTCGACGCGCAAGATCTCGGTCGCCGGCGTCGACCACGGATCGGTCGGGTTCGCCAACTACCTCGCGGTGCTGGCGCGGCCCGAACTGCCCGGCATCCTGCTGAACTCGCTGGTATGGGTCGCCGCGGTGGTGGTGCTGACCGTGGTGATCTCGCTGGCGCTGGCCCAGTTCCTGAACAAGAACTTCCCGGGCCGGCGCTGGGTGCGCATGGCCATCATCATCCCGTGGGCCTCCAGCGTGGTGATGACGACCACGGTGTTCGTGTACGGGCTCGATCCGTACTACGGCATCATCAACCGCTTCCTCGTCGACGTGCACATCCTCGCCCAGCCGTTCGGCTTCACCAAGGAGCCGCTGCCGGCGTTCATCTCGTCCATCGCGATCGCGGTGTTCGTGTCGCTGCCGTTCACCACCTACACCCTGCTGGCCGGCCACGCCGGCATCCCCGGCGACATGCTCGAGGCCGCCAAGATGGACGGCGCGGGCGCTGCCCGCACCTATTTCGGCGTCATCCTGCCGAACCTGCGCAACGCGATCGCGCTGGCGAGCCTGATCAACATCATCAACGTGTTCAACTCGCTGCCGATCCTGAAGCTGATGACCGGCTCGATCCCCGGCTACAAAGCCGACACCACCACGACCTACATGTTCAAGCTGCTGCAGAACGAACAGCGCATCGACCTGTCCAGCGCGTTGGGTGTGATCAACTTCCTGATCGTGCTGATCGTGGTCGCCCTGTACCTGTGGATCGTCAAGCCGATGAAGGACGTGTCATGACCGATTCGGCCACCGCAGCCCTCATCACCACGCCGCGCACCCGCCGCCGCGCGCGGGGCGTGGATGCCTCACCCGCCCGCCTCGCCGGACGCACGATCGCCGGCGTGGTGATCGCGGTCGTCTTCCTGATCCCGTACCTGATCATGCTCATCGGCTCGTTCAAGAGCCGCAACAACATCCTCGCCGTCCCGCCGACGTACCTGCCGACCTCGTGGCATCCCGAGAACTACATCACCATGTGGTCGACGCCCGAGACGCCGCTGCCCGAGAACATGATCTCGACGATCGTGATCTCGGTGTTCGCCACGGTGCTCGTGCTGCTGGTGTGCGTGCCCGCCGCGTACTACACCGCACGGTTCCGGTTCCCCGGGCGCGGGGTGTTCCTGTTCCTGGTGATCGTCACGCAGATGCTGCAGCCGACGGTGCTGGCCACCGGTCTGTTCAAAGAGATGGTGGCCCTGGGCATCAACGACACCTGGACCGCGATGATCCTGGTCAACGCCGCCTTCAACCTGGCGTTCGCGATCTGGATCATGCACAACTTCTTCGCGAGCGTGCCCAAAGAGGTCGACGAGGCCGCCCAGCTGGACGGTGCCGGCAAATGGACGGTGCTGTTCCGGGTGCAGTTGCCGCTGGTCTGGCCGGGCATCGTCACCGCGATCGTCTACACGTTCGTCGCATCGTGGAACGAGTTCGCGGCATCCCTGGTCATCCTCTCCACCGACGCGAACCAGCCGCTGTCGGTGGCGTTGACCAAGTTCGTGGGCCAGTACGACGCCGCCTGGCAGTACGTGTTCGGCGTGTCGATCGTGGCCATCGTGCCCGTGGTCATCCTGTTCATGGTCATCGAGAAGCGTCTGGTCGGGGGTCTGACCGCCGGTTCGGTCAAGTGACCGGCGGCCCCGACCGGGCGTCGGCGGGCCAGGATGGTCGTATGGGAATGACGACGATCGACAACGTGGACGCCCTGGTCGCGGTCGAGCCGGGCCGGCGCACCTCACAGGTGGCGCTGTCGGGTGAGGGGGCTCGGGTGGTGGTGTTCGCGTTCGACGCGGGCGCCGAGCTGACCGAGCACACCGCGCCCGGTCCGATCGTGGTGCAGGCGCTGAGCGGATGCCTCGCCTTCAGCGCCGAGGGACGCACGCACGAACTGCGACCGGGGTCGCTGCTGCACCTGGACGCACGGATCCCGCACTCGGTGCGCGCACTGGAGCCGTCGAAGATGCTGCTGACCCTGATCCGCACCCAGTGACCGGCCGGCGACGGGATTGCCCGATGTCGGCTCGGCGTGATGGGATCAAGACATGGTGACGCAACAGGTGGTGGCGCCTCCGGCGCGGGCCGCCGTGTTCCTCGTGCTCACCGTCGCCCCCGGCGGTGAAGGCACGGTGCGCGATGCGCTCACCGAGGTGTCGGGCCTGGTGCGCGCGGTGTCGTTCCGTCGCCCCGAAGACGAGCTCAACTGCGTCATCGGCATCGGGGCGGATGCCTGGGACCGGCTGTTCCAGCTGCCGAAACCCGCCGGCCTGCACCCGTTCGTGCCGCTGCAGGGTGCCCGCCATGCGGCGCCTGCCACGCCGGGCGACCTGCTCGTGCACCTGCGCGCCCGCGCGCTCGATCTGTGCTTCGAGTTCGCGCGGCTGCTGACGGACCGGCTCGGCGACGCGGTGCGGGTGGTCGACGAGGTGCACGGCTTCCGCTATTTCGACGAGCGCGACCTGCTCGGGTTCGTGGACGGCACCGAGAACCCCGAGGGGGCGGATGCCACCGCCGCCGTGCTGATCGGCGACGAGGACCCCGCCTATGCCGGCGGCAGCTACGTCATCGTGCAGAAGTACCTGCACGACCTCGACACCTGGAACGCGCTGCCGGTCGAAGAGCAGGAGCGCGTCATCGGGCGCCACAAGCTCGACGACGTCGAGCTGCCCGACGCGGTCAAGCCGGCGAACTCGCACGTCGCGCTGAACACCATCGAAGACCCCGACGGCACCGAGCGCGACATCCTGCGCGACAACATGGCGTTCGGCAGCATCGCCGCAGGGGAGTTCGGCACCTACTTCATCGGCTACGCCGGCGACGTCGGGGTGACCGAGCAGATGCTGCGCAACATGTTCCTCGGCACGGCCGAGGCATCCCACGACCGCATCCTGGACTTCTCGACCGCGGTCACCGGCGGACTGTTCTTCGTGCCGACCGTGGCGTTCCTCGACGACCCGCCGGTCGCCGACCCCGCGAGCGTGAGCGCACCGGCGACGGCCGCACCCGCCGCATCCGCCCCCGCCGATGGCAGTCTGGGTATCGGCGGACTGAAGACCCGGCTCACGGAAGGGGCCTGACATGGACAATCTGCATCGCGAACTCGCACCGATCTCGGCTGCGGCCTGGGACCAGATCGCCGAAGAGGCCGGCCGCACGTTCCGCGTGCGCATCGCGGGGCGACGCGTGGTCGACGTGCCGGATGCCGCCGGCACGGGGCTGTCGGCGGTCGGCACCGGTCACGTGGTGGCCGTGGATTCGCCGGCATCGGGGGTGAACGCCAGACGCCGCCAGGTGCAGCCGCTGGTGGAGCTGCGGGCGCCGTTCACCGTCACCCGGGCCGCGATCGACGACGTGGAGCGCGGCGCCGAGGACTCGGACTGGCAGCCGGTGAAGGACGCCGCCGAACAGCTGGCCACCGCCGAGGATCGCATCGTGTTCGCCGGCGCCGCGGGCATGACCGGTATCGCTCCGGCCAGCTCCAACCCCGCGGTGCCGCTGCCCGACGATGTGCGCGAGCTGCCGACATCCGTCGCCCGCGCGCTGACGGCGCTGCGCATGGCCGGAGTGGAAGGCCCGTACGCGCTGCTGCTGTCGAGCGAGCTGTACACGGCCGCGGCCGAATCGGTCGACCAGGGCTATCCGGTGATCAGCCACATCGAGCGGATCATGGGCGACGGGCAGATCGTGTTCGCCCCGGCGCTGGACGGCGCACTGCTGGTCACGCTGCGGGGCGGCGACTACACCCTGCAGTTGGGCCAGGACGTGTCGATCGGCTACCTCTCGCACGACGCCGACACCGTCACGCTGTACCTGCAGGAATCGCTGGCGTTCCTGGTCAACACCTCCGAGGCGAGCGTCGTCATCCGCTGAGGCGCGGCGGTGGGATACCACCGTCGCAGGCCATGCCCGTCGCCGGCTGATCTTTTCGGCTGGGCCGCCGGTCTGTGCTACAGGCGTGCTACGGTGTTCGCATGCGAACGATCAGCCAACGTGAACTGCGCAACAACTCGGGTGAGATCATGCGTCAGGTGCGCGGGGGTGTCTCGTTCCGCGTCACCAGCAACGGCGAAGAGATCGCGGTGCTCTCGCCGGCCGAGCGCAGTGTGCTCGACGAGATGACGATTCGGCGGGGGACCCAGAACATGGAGTTCCCGGCCGGCATCACCGTATCGGAGTCGACAGAGGATGTCTTGCGAGAGTTGCGGGGTGACCGGTGATCGTCGTCGACACGTCCGCGCTCGCGAAACTGCTTGTCGCTGAGGAGTACTCGTCTGACCTGCGCGTGGCGTTGTCGTCGGCGTCTTCGGCGGGTCAGGAGTGCGTGGTGTCGACGATTGCGACCGTTGAGCTGCGGCGGGTTGCGATCCGTCTTGAGGCAGATCCGCGGCGCGCCGAGCCGATTCTCAGCGCGTTCCGTACCGTTCGCCTGACCGAGGCGGTGCTGCAGCTCGCCGGTCGCTTCCCGTACCGGCACCTCGCAACGCTCGATGCCCTGCACCTGGCGACCGCCCTTGTGGTCGAGGCGCAGACCATCATGACCTACGATGACCGGCTCGCCGATGCGGCTCGCAGCGAAGGTTTCGAGGTGCTCAGCCCGGGTCGCTGAGAGGGATGCCGCTACCGCCGGTGCGCCCGGTAGTACTCCAGCAGGCCCCGGGTCGACGCGTCCTGCGCGGCGACGGCATCCGCATCGCCCTCGATGGCCGGCGCGATCTGCAGGGCGAGCTGCTTGCCCAACTCGACGCCCCACTGGTCGAACGAGTTGATGCCCCACACCGTGCCCTCCGTGAACGTGATGTGCTCGTACAGGGCGATGAGCTGGCCGAGCACGGCCGGTGTGAGCGCCGGGGCGAAGATCGACGTCGTGGGCCGGTTGCCGGTGAACGTGCGTGCCGCCACGAGCCGGCCGGTGGTGCCCTCGGCCTCGACCTCGGCGGCGGTCTTGCCGAACGCGAGCGCCTTGGTCTGGGCGAGGAAGTTCGCCAGGAACAGCCCGTGCACGTCGCGGTCGCCGTCGGCCAGCGGATAGGCGGGGTTCGCGAACGCGATGAAATCGGCGGGGATCAGCCGGGTGCCCTGGTGGATCAGCTGGTAGAACGCGTGCTGCCCGTTCGTGCCCGGCTCGCCCCAGAACACCTCGCCGGTGTCGGTCGTCACCGGGCTACCGTCCCACCGCACGCCCTTGCCGTTGGACTCCATCGTCAGCTGCTGCAGGTACGCGGGAAACCGGTGCAGCAGCTGCGCGTACGGCAGCACCGCATGGGTCTGGGCGTCGAGGAAGTTCGTGTACCAGACGTTCAGCAGCCCCATCAGCACCGGCACATTGCGATGCAGCGGGGTGGATGCCGCGTGCACGTCGCTCGCGTGGAACCCGGCCAGCAGCTCCTCGAACACGTCGGGCCCGAGCGCCAGCTCGAGCGACAGGCCGATGGCAGAGTCGACGGAGTAGCGGCCGCCGACCCAGTCCCAGAACCCGAACGCGTTGTCGGGATCGATGCCGAACTCGGCGACCTTGTCGAGGGCGGTCGACACCGCCACGAAGTGGTGGGCGACGGCATCCTTTCGCGCCTGGCCGCTGTCGTCGATGGCGCCGGCGTCCTGCAGCCGGCGCCACAGCCAGTCGCGGGCGAGACGGGCGTTGGTGAGCGTCTCGAGGGTGGTGAAGGTCTTGGATGCCACGATGAACAGCGTCGTGGCCGGGTCGAGGTCGGCGGTGCTCTGGGCCAGGTCGGTCGGGTCGATGTTCGAGATGAATCGGGCCTCGATGCCGGCGTCCGCATAGGGCCGCAGTGCCTCGTAGACCATGACCGGGCCGAGGTCGGAGCCGCCGATGCCGATGTTGACGACGTGCGTGACCTTCTTGCCGGTGACGCCGCGCCAGTCGCCCGAACGCACCCGGCGCGCGAACGCGGCCATGCGGTCGAGCACGTGCTGCACGTCGCGGTCGACCTGCTGCCCGTCGACCACGAGCGGCGGCTGCGCACCGGCGGGGCGGCGCAGCGCGGTGTGGAGGACCGCGCGATCCTCGGTGGTGTTGATGTGCACACCCGCGAGCATGTCGGCGAACCGCTCTGCGACGTGCGTCTGTTCGGCCAGGCGCACCAGCGAGGCGAGGATCTCGTCGGTGACGAGGTTCTTCGACAGGTCGACGTGCAGGTCGGCGGCGTCGAGGGTCATGCGCTCGGCACGGTCGGGGTCGGCGGCGAACCAGCCGCGCAGGTCGGGATCGAACCCGGCCTTGTGCTGGAGCAGCTCGGCCCAGGCGGAGGTGGTCGTGGGATCGATGGGAGCACTCACGGTGCCACCGTAGCGCGTCGCAGCGCGCGCGTCAGCGGGTGGCGCGGGCGAGGTTGGCGCGCAGCTCGTCGGCGTTCTGGCGGACCACGTACGCGGGCTGGTCGCGCTCGACGCGCCAGCTCTCGCCGAGCGGTCCGACATCGACGGTGTCGTAGCCGAAGTCGTCGTACAGCGCGGTGACGAACGCGGTCGCCTCGGGGTGGTCGCTCGCGGTGGCCAGCGCCCGGCGGTCCGGCGTGCCGGCAGGGGAGCCGTCGGTGACGATCTGCTCGGCCACGATGTGGTTGAACGCCTTGGCGACCTTCGAGTCGGGCAGGTGCTCCTGCATCAGTTGCGAGGTGGTGGCACGCTTCTCGTCGAGGGCCGCGATGCGACCGTCGCGCTGCGGATAGTAGTTGCAGGTGTCGAGCACGATCTTTCCGGCCAGCGGGGCGGCGGGGATGTCGGGCAGCGCCTTCAGCGGAACGGTGACGATCGCCCAGTCCGCGGCATCCGCCGCCTCTGACGCCGTCGCGGCGCGCGCCTTGCCGTCCAGCGACGCGATCAGATCGGTCAGCGTCTCGGGCCCGCGCGAGTTGGCGATCACGACGTCGTACCCGCGGGCGACGAGCCCGTGTGCGAGGGCCGTGCCGATGTGCCCGGCTCCGATGATTCCGACAGTGCTCATACGAGGGTCAACGCCGGATGCGGCGGGGCATTCCCGCGACACGCTCCCATGGCGCGATCGGGCCGGCGCGCCTCAGACGCAGACCATATCGGTGCAGGATGGAGACATGACATCGATTCCGACAGTCACCCTGAACGACGGCACCTCTTTTCCGCAACTGGGGCTGGGCACCTACGAACTGCGCGGCGCAGCGGGGGTGGACGCCGTCGTCGGCGCGATCGCGTTGGGGTATCGCCTGATCGACACGGCGGTCAACTACGAGAACGAGACCGAGATCGGTGAGGCGGTGCGCCGCAGCGGCGTCGACCGCGACGAGCTGACCATCGCGACCAAGCTCCCCGGCCGCGACCACGGCTTCGACGAGACGCTGGCGAGCGCCCGCGGATCGCTCGACCGGCTCGGGCTCGACCGCATCGACCTGTACCTGATCCACTGGCCCAACCCGAGCGTCGACAAGTCCCTGGACAGCTGGCGTGCGATGATCCGGCTGCGCGAGGAGGGACTGGTCCGCTCGATCGGCGTCTCGAACTTCACCGAGCAGATGCTCTCCCGGCTGATCGACGAGACCGGTGTGACACCGGCGGTCAACCAGGTCGAGTTGCACCCCTACTTCCCGCAGTCCGCGCTGCGCGCGTTCCACACCGCACACGGCATCCGCACCGAGAGCTGGAGCCCGCTGGCCAAGCGCAGCGAGCTGCTCGCCGAGCAGACGGTGACCGATGTCGCCGCCGCGCACGGCGTCACCGAATCGCAGGCGGTGCTGCGCTGGCACGTGCAGCTGGGCTCGACGCCGATCCCGAAGTCGGCCCACACCGGTCGGCAGCGCGAGAACGCCGACGTGTTCGGGTTCGCGCTGACCGACGACGAGGTCGCCGCGATCTCGGCCCTCGAGCGCGGCCGGCTGTGGGACGGCGACCCGAACACCCACGAGGAGATGTAGACCGGCGGCCGGTAGGGTCACAGGATGGCTGCACCCACGGAGTGGATCGAGCATCGTCGGCACGACGGCGAGCGGGTGGGATGGATCCGGCCGGCGGATGACGGCTTCGTCGTGATCGACCTGCCCGGGCGCGAGCGCACCGGGCCGGTCGACTGGCTGCACGCCGAGGAGGTGCTCGACGAGCTCGGCATCGGATACCTGGCCGATCCATACGAGCTGCTGCTCGACGACGGCCGCTGGCTGCGTGTGCGCATCACCGAGGCATCCCCCGAGCGGATTCGCGTCAAGCGCGACGATTGGGGTGCGATCGACGTGCCGTTGATCGAGTACGTGCTGCCGTTCCCGATGCCCTCCCGGCTGCGCCGCATCGGGTCCACCACCGGGTGACCCGCCCGGCGTAGCGTGGAGCAATGCGCACAACGCCGTTCCATTCCCTCGACGACTACGTCGCCCTGCCCCGCACCGAATCCCTCGCCCTCTCGCCCGACGGTCGCCGCGCCGTGGTGGTCGTCGCGACGCTGAACCAGGACGGCACCGGCCACGACCGGGCCCTGTGGGAAGTGCCCGCCGACGGCGGCGAAGGGCGCGTGCGGCGGCTGACCCGCTCCGCCAAGGGAGAGTCGGCGCCGGTGTACACGAAGGACGGCGACCTGCTGTTCCTGTCGGCGCGGCCCGACGGCACGGCAGCCGACGACGACCCGGCCCAGCTCTGGCTGCTGCCGGCCGGCGGCGGAGACGCCCGCCCGGTCACTCGGCTGGCGGGCGGTGTCTCGTCGATCGAGGCGGTGGCCGAGGCATCCGACGTCGTCATCATCTCGGCGCCGCTGCTGCCGTCCGCCGACACGATCGACGACGACGCGCGCCTGCGCGCCGACCGCAAAGAGCACAGGGTCGCCGCGATCCTGCACGAGCGCTACCCGGTGCGGTACTGGGACCACGATCTCGGCCCGGACGAGCCGCACCTGTTCGCGCTGCGCCTCGGCGAGCTGACCGAGCCTGTCGGCGCGCCTCGCGACGACCAGACGGACGCGGACGCGAAGGATGCCGCGCCCGCCCCGTACCCGGCATTCCTGCCGCGCCCCGTCGACCTCACGCCCCACCCTGGTACCTCGGCCGCCACGGTCGGCGTCGCGATCACCCCCGACGGGTCCACCGTCGTCGCAGCGATGCAGGAGCGCGAGGGCCGCGACGAGCGGGCCCGGCTGGTCGCGATCGACGTCGCCACCGGCGCGCACACGGTGCTGCGCGACGAACCCGGCGTCGACAACGAGTTCCCCGTGATCGGGCACGACGGCGTCTGGATGGCATGGCTGCGGGCGGTCAAGAGCACCGCCGCGGCCCCGACCGATCAGGAGCTGTGGCTCGGCCGCCTCGACGGCGCTGCGATCACCGAGGAGCGGCGCCTCGCGAGCGACTGGGACCGCTGGCCGACCGGCATCGCCTTCACCCCCGGCGACGACGCCCTCATCGTCACCGCCGACCAGGACGGGCGCGGTCCGGTGTTCCGGATCGGGCGCGATGACACCGTGAGCCAGCTGACCGGCGACGACTTCACCTATTCGGGCATCGCGGTCGACCGCACCACCGGCGACGTCGTCGCCCTGCGCGCGAACTGGATGACCCCGCCGCACCCGGTGCGGATCGCCGGCGACGAGGTCGCCGTGCTGCCGGCCCCGGCTCCGCTGCCCGACGTGCCGGCGACGATGACCGAGGTGGATGCCGTGGCTGAGGACGGCGCGCGGGTGCGGGGCTGGCTGCTGCTACCCGAGGACGCCTCGGCGCAGAACCCGGCGCCGCTGCTGCTGTGGATCCATGGTGGGCCGCTGAACAGCTGGAACGCCTGGAGTTGGCGGTGGAACCCGCAGTTGGCCGTCGCCCGCGGCTACGCCGTGCTGCTGCCCGACCCGGCGCTGTCGACCGGATACGGCCTCGAGTTCATCGCCCGCGGCTGGAACAGCTGGGGCGGCAAGCCGTACACCGACCTGATGGCGATCACCGACGCCGTCGTGGCGCGCGACGACATCGACCAGACCCGCACCGCCGCGATGGGCGGATCGTTCGGCGGGTACATGGCGAACTGGGTCGCCGGGCACACCGACCGGTTCCGCGCCATCGTCACGCACGCGAGCCTCTGGGCGCTCGACCAGTTCGCCGGCACCACCGACCACTCCGGGTACTGGCAGCGCATCTTCACGCCCGAGGCGATGGTGGGCAACTCGCCGCATCGGTTCGTGCGCGACATCCGCACGCCGATGCTCGTGGTGCACGGCGACCGCGACTACCGGGTGCCCATCGGCGAAGGCCTGCGGCTGTGGTCGGATCTCAACGAGCATTTCGCCGCGGAAGACGGCACGTCACCGCACAAGTTCCTGTACTTCCCCGACGAGAACCACTGGGTGCTGAAGCCCCAGCACGCCGTCGTCTGGTATCAGACCGTGTTCGCGTTCCTCGACCAGCACGTTCGGGGCGGGGAGTGGGTCCGGCCCGACCGAGTGGGGTGAGGTCACACCGCACGGGTAAGGGCGGTTCGGCCGTCTGAGGCGGGTCGCACCGCGCGTACGAAACCGGACGTCGCGCTACAGCCGGGCGCCGTCGTCGTCCTCGTCGTGCAGGTGCGGGGTCTTGCCGCGCCAGGACTCGTACGCCATGATCCACCCGATCGACACGAGCGCCGCCAGCAGCAGGCCGAGCCAGACGCTGCCGAGCACCATGCCGACCAGCGCGCCCAGGATCAGCAGCACGACCGTGCCGACCATCCAGCCCACGCGGCCGCGCGGCCACCCCGAACCCGTCGATGTCATGGCTCCAGGGTAGCGCCGGGTCTCCCTGGACCGAGGGTACTCGTGTCGGTTAGGCTAACCTAAGTCATCCACCCGGCCGGAAGGGAGCGCCGATGGTGCGCACGAACATGACCGCCACGCGCGTGAAGCCCACGACGCCGCATCTGCTCACTCTGCACGTGCTGGGCAGCGAGCAGCTCTCGCCCGGTTTCATGCGGGTGAGAGTCGGGTCCGGTGACATCGCCGACTTCGTGCCGATGGGGTACGACCAGTGGTTCCGCATGTTCCTGCCCACCGGTGGCGACGGGTCGCTGGCGAAGCTGCCGAACAAGCTCGACACCGTCGCCTACCTGCGCTACCTGACGATCGCCAAGACCGAGCGGCCGGTGATGCGCAACTACACCGTCGCCGGCTACCGTGACGACGGCGCCGACGGGCCCGAACTCGACATCGACTTCGTGCTGCACGGCGACGCCGGCCACGCCGGACCCGCCGCTGACTGGGCCCGCACCTGCCGCGCGGGCGACGCGGTCGCCCTGATCGACGAAGGCATCTCGTACCACCCGCCCGCCGACTGCGGGCAGCGCACGGTGGTCGTCGCCGACGAGAGCGGGCTGCCCGCGGCCGCATCGGTGCTCGCTTCGCTGCCGCGCACGGCCACCGGGTACGCCGTGCTCGAGGTGCCGGATGCCGCCGACCGTCGCCCGATCGACGCCCCCGACGACGTCCAGGTGTGCTGGGTCACCCGCACCGACCCGCAGGCGGTACCGGGTGCCGCCGCGCTGGCCGCGGCATCCGACCTCGCGCATCCCGACGCGCCGTTCTACGCCTGGGTCGTCGGCGAGCAGGCGCTGGCCACCGGGCTGCGCCGGCACTGGGTGCAGTCGGGTGTGCCGAAGGGCCACATCACGTTCTGCGGGTACTGGCGCCACCGCTGACACGGCGTCGCCCCGGCACCGCTGACACGGGCACCGCCCCGGTTCGTCCCGGTGTCGCGCGGTCCGGCCTCAGCGGTCGCGGTGGTCTTCGGGATGCAGCCGCGGCCCGCGCCGCGGCTCGTGCACGCCGCTCGCGCGGATCAGCCGGATCACCCGCTGCCGGTGCCCCGGCCACGCCGACAGCAGCCGCAGCATCCCCGCATCGTCGGTGCGACGCCCGGTGAGCGCGTACCCGACCTCGTGCGCCAGATGGTAGTCACCGACGCTCACCGCGTCGGCGTCGCCGAACGCGCGGATGCGCACCTCGGCGGCGGTCCAGGCGCCGATGCCGCGGATCGCGGTCAGCGGCGTGTCGCGGGCGTCGCCGGATGCCGCCTCCGTCGCCCGTTCCAGCGACCCGGCCCGGCGCGCCGCCTCGACGATGGTGCGGGACTGCGGTGGCTCGACGCCGGCACGATGCCACGCCCACGACGGGATCGCCCGCCAGCCCTCGGCCGTCGGCGGGGCGAACAGCGGTACCGGGGCAGGTCCCGGGGCGCGCTCGCCGAACCAGGTGACCAGTCGTCGCCACGCACCGAACGCCTGCAGCCCGGTGACCTTCTGCTCGAGCACACAGATCGCGATCGCGTCGAACAACAGATCGGTGCGGCCCAGGCGCAGCCCCGGATTGCGACGATGCGCGTCGGCGACCAGCGGGTGCCGCGCCGGGTCGAACCCGTCGAGCGCATCGTGTGCGCCGCACAGCGCGGGCAGCTGCTCGAGAGCCCAGCCGGCGCCCGGCCCCCAGGCGGCGGCGCGCACCAGCCCCGGTGAGGTCTCGCGCAGCGCCAACGTGGCGACGCCCTGCGGCGTGCGTGCGGCGCGCCAGAGCACCCCGCCGGTCACTGTCATCGTGGGATCGCGCGGGCCCCGGCGGTGGAACCCCACCGTGGCGAGCAGGTCGAGCGGCTGCCGCGGCCGGTACTCGGTCTGAAGCGGCCGGCCGGCATCCGGCATCGGGCTGCGCACATCGGCGCTCGGGCGCCCCACCCGCGTGCTCGGGTCGCGCGCAGGCGCGGGTGCGGCGTCGACCCCGGGGAGCATGGCACCCACCCTACGCGTCGGCCGCGACATCCTGCGTGACGACCGTACGGCCACGCCGGGGCGAGGCGCGTCAGAAGCGGTCGGGCGACGGGGTGCCGTGGCCGTAGCGGATCGCGACGTCCGCGTGCCGGTCGAAGCGGTAGCCGACACCGCGCACCGTGCGCACGACATCCTCGTACCGGCCGAGCTTGGCGCGCAGCCGCCGCACGTGCACGTCGATGGTGCGCTCGCCGGGGGCGTCCTTGTCGGTGGCCTGCCACAGTGACGAGACCAGCTCGGCGCGCTCGATGGTGCGGCCCTCGCGCAGCACCAGGTACTGCAGCAGCTCGAACTCCTTGAAGGTGAGGGCGGCCGAATCGCCGTCGATCACGACGCGCTTGCGCGAGATGTCGACCACGACGCCGCCGGTCGACGGCTCGTCGTCGATCTCGGGCTCGGGCTTGGTGCGCGCCACGGCGCTCGGCTCGTGCAGCGCCAGCCGCACCACGTCGACGTCGCGCCCGCCCGCGCCCACCGGGGCGAGGGCGACGGTCGCATAGGTCTCGGCCTCGGGTGCCACCTCGGCGAGGGTGCGGCGCAGCGCGTCGACGATCGTGCCGAGCGAGACACCGGATGCCGCGGCCTTCGCCTCGTCGAAGCCGACGTACAGGGCGAAGCCGCGGGGCGTGGTACCGGCGGGCAGGTGGCGCTGCGGCGCAGCGGCGGCGGGGGTGCGGGTCGGGCGGTCCGACACCAGGCGCAGGGCGGGGCGGGAGGCGGTGGTCGAGGTGGTGGTGGGGCGCTCGAGGAGGGCGGTGTTCGACATGGGTTGACGTCCTTGGAAAGGACCCGGACCGTTAGGGGTTTCCGGGTACGACTGTGCAGCGGTACGACCCGAGGACGGGCCGGGAGCGAGGCATCCTTGCGCAGAGTGCGCCGAGGTGCTCGGGGGCGCCGGTGACGCAGCCTTCGAGGTGTGAAGGGGGCGCAACGCGGGCCCGGCGGGGGTTACCGGTTCAGCGGCACATTCGACAACACATGACAACGCGGCCCGGCATCATGATGCCGGCAGTTCCGTTCGCCTCCCGGGCGGACAGAGAATGCGCGTTGTGAGTCATGTGGCCGATTATGACCGAATGCGTCCCCATGAGTCAAATCGCACGGATGCCACGGCCGTTGTGCGTCGGAATGTGACAGATTGCTCAACCAGGCCGCGTGACACGCGGTTTCCGCACAGTTGAGACGCCGTCTCGGCTCTGGGTCTCGGCTCTGGGGGTGTGGGCGCGGGACGGCGCCGCCGTGCCGGGGCGGGGTTACCCTGACCTCGTGAGTGAGCTACGATTCGCGCACGATGCCGAGCAGTCCCGGTACACCCTGCATCGCGGCGACGACCTGGTCAGCGTGCTGGACTACCGCGACGACGGGTGCACCGTCGCCCTGACCCGGGCCTATACGGTGCCGCCGTTCCGCGGACACGGCTATGCCGGTGAGCTGGTCGACCGGGCCGTCGCCGACCTCGAAGCGCATGGCGACCGCGACGTGCTGCCGGTGTGCTGGTACGTCGCCGAGTGGTTCGACGCGCATCCCGACCGCCGCGGCATCCTGCACCGGCGCCGGCAGGAGCGCCCGGCCTCATAGCGCGAACGACAGGATGAGCTCGGCCGCAGGCCGCGGGTCGCGGATCATCGTCTCGTGCCCGTGCGCCGGCACCTGGTCGAGGCGGGCGTTCGGGATGCTGCGGGCCACGCGCGAGCACCAGTCGGCCGGGCACACCCTGTCGTTCGCGCCGCGCAGCACCAGGGTCGGCACCCGCACCCGCGGGTAGGCGTCTTCGGGGCGGTGCACGAGCATCGCATGCATCTTGCGGCGCAGGTGCGGGCCGGCCCGCAGGTACTCGCGTGCGCCGCGCAGCAGCACCAGCGGGCTCTCGACGGCCAGGTCGGCCGCCATACGCAGCAGCTGTCGGATCGCGCTGCGGGCAGTGGCATCCACCGTCGGCGCCGCCAGCACCAGGCGTTCCACCAGGGCCGGATGCCGCACGGCGGTCTCGAGCACGACCTGGCTGCCCATCGAGTGACCGATCAGCACCACCGGTCGCCGCACCCGTTCGCGCAGGAACGCGGCGAGCAGGTCGGCGGTGCGCTCCATGGTCAGGGTGCGCGCCGGCTCGGGCGCCTCGCCGTAGCCGGGCTGGTCGATCGCGATCACCCGGCCGTGGGCGGCCAGCAGCGGGACGAGATCGCCGAACACACTGCGTCCCATGCCGATGCCGTGCACGAGCACGAACACCCGGTCGCCGGCGCCCTGCTCTTCGACGACGATCGACGCGCCGGCATGCGCGAACCGGTACGGGCGAGCGCCGCCGCCACCGCCCAGTTCGTCCGCCATGGCAACGAGACTAACCCGGCCCGTCGCCCCGGCGATGTCGGAGGGCGCGCCTACCGTGGAACCATGCGGATCCTGCACACCTCGGACTGGCACATCGGGCGCACCTTCCACGGCACGCCGACGCTGTCGGCGCTGCGCGGCGTACTCGACGCGCTCGTCGCCGAGGTCCGTGCGCGCGACGTCGACGTGGTGATCGTCGCCGGTGACGTGTTCGACTCGGCGACGCCGGCCGCCGACTGCTACACCCTGCTCAGCGACACCCTCGCCGCGCTGCGCGAGGCCGGGGCGAGCGTCGTGGTCACCAGCGGCAACCACGACTCGGCGGCGCGCCTGGGCTTTCAGGCGAGACTGCTGCGCGAGGGCATCCATGTGCTCACCGACCCCGCCCAGATCGCCACCCCGGTGACCGTCGCCGACGCCGACGGCCCGGTGCACGTCTACGGCATCCCGTACCTCGAGCCCGCCCTGGTGCGCCGGCTGTGGCCCGGCGTACGCACGCAGGCGCAGGCGCTCGCGCATGCCATGGACCTGGTGCGGACCGATGCCGCCGTCCGCGGCGGGCGGTACGTGGTGGCCGCGCACTGCTTCGCCGCCGGGGTCGAGCCGACGCCACACCTGGAGCGCGACATCCAGCAAGGCGGGCTCGACGTCGTGCCGCTGGCGGTGTTCGACGGGCCCGACTACGCGGCGCTCGGGCACATCCACGGGCGTCAGGTGCTCTCGGAGCGCGTCCGCTATGCGGGGGCGCCGCTGCACTACAGCTTCGGTGAGCGCGACAAGCCGCGCGGGGCGTGGCTGGTGCAGCTGGATGCCGCGGGCCAGGTCGCCACCGAATGGGTGGGTCTGCCGGTGCCGCGGCCGCTGACCGTGCTCACCGGCACCCTCGACGAGCTGCTCGGCGACGAGCGGTTCGCGTTCGCCGAAGACCACTGGGTGAGCGCGCGCTACACCGACACCGCGGCGCAGGTCGACCCGATGCGGCGGCTGCAGGCCCGGTTCGCGCACTGCGCCGAGGTGCGGTACACGCCCGCGCAGGTCGCCACAGCCGACGAGCGCACGTTCGCGGCCCGGGTCGAGGCGGCGCGCGGCAGCGACGTCGAGCTGGTCGACGCGTTCCTCGCCCACGTGCGCGGCGGCCAGTCCGCCGACGACGACGAGGCCGAGCTCATCCGCGAGGTGCTGGGCGAACGGGTCGCCGCAGAGGCGAGCGCATGAAGCTGCATCGCCTTGAGCTCGAGGGCTTCGGCCCGTTCCTGACCCGTCAGATCGTCGACTTCGACGCGTTCGACGCCGACGGCATCTTCCTGATCGGCGGACGCACCGGGGCGGGCAAGTCGAGCATCCTCGACGGCGTGGGTTTCGCGCTCTACGGGGCGGTGCCGCGGTATGACGGCGCGACCACGGTCGGTGGGCTGCGGCTGCGCAGCGACCACTGCCGCAGCCAGGACCGCACCGAAGTGCGACTGGAGTTCACGGTGGGCGACCGGCGCTGGCGGGTCACCCGCTCGCCCGAGTACGTGCGGCCGAAGGCGCGCGGCACCGGCACGACCAAAGAGGCGCACCGGGCCCTGGTCGAAGAGCTGGTCGACGGCGTGTGGGTCGGCCGGGCCGCGAAGCCGCGTGAGGCCGGTGAACTGCTCGGCGAGATCCTCGGGCTGAACCGTGAGCAGTTCCAGCAGGTGATCCTGCTCGCCCAGAACAGGTTCGCGCAGTTTCTGCTCGCCCCGGGCGGCGAGCGGCAGGCACTGCTGCGCACCCTGTTCGGCACGCGCCGCTACCAGGATTACGAGGCCGCGCTCGAGCAGCGCCGCAAAGACGCCGAGTCGGCCGTGGCCGACCGGCTGCGCCGGGTCGAGGCGACGCTCGACGAGGGCGAGCGGATGGTCGCCGAGCACGGGTTCGGTGCCGGTGCCGCGACGTCCGGCACCGGTGCAGCGACGTCCGGTGCCGGTGTAGGCCGCGGGGATGCCGACCCTGCGGGCGCCGCAGGTGCCGGTCGTGATGCCGCAGGTGCCGGGACGGACGACAGGACCGGTGCGGACGGCGGTGCTGGGGCGGACGGCGGTACCGAGGCGGGCGACAGAACCGGGGCGGACGGCGGAACCGGGGCCGACGGCGGTGGCCCCCGATCGGTGCCGGAGCGCATCGACGCGCTGGAGCGTGCTCTCGAGCGGGGCCGGTACCGGCTCGAGGTGCTCGAGACGGCGGCGGATGCGGCCGCGGCCGACCGTGACGCGGCGCACACCGCCCACGAGCGCCTGAGCCGCCTGCACGAGCGGGCGGCCGCGCGCGACGCATCCCGCGCGGCGCTGGCCGTGCTGCAGCAGCGCGCCGACGAGGTCGCCGCGCTGCGGCGCAGCCGCGACGACGCCCGCGCGGCCGAGGCGCTGCGTGCACCGCTCGAGACGGCGGCCGCGGCCGAGGCCGAGGCCGCCCGTCACGAACACCGGGTGGCCGACGCACGCGCGGCGTGGACCGCGCTCGGCGGCGACGGCACCGACCCCGCCGACACCCTGACCGCGGTGGTCGACGAACTCACCGGCGCACTCGCGGTGTGGCGCACCGCACTCGAGCACGAACGCACACTCTCCGACCTGCGCGCCGCACTCCACACGCGCGGCACCGAGGCCGACGCCGCCCGCGCCCGCATCGCCGAGCTGGAACAGGCCCGCGCCGCCCTGCCCGACCGTCGCACCGCGCTCGACGAGGCGCTGCGCGATGCGGCCGCTCTCGCCGCCACAGGTGACGACGCCCGCCAGGCCGCCGTCGACGCTGCCGCCCGGCGCGACGCCGCCGTGGCCGAGCACGACCTGCGCGAGAGCGTGCACCAGGCCGAGCGGGCACAGGTCGAGGCCGAACAGGCCGCCAACGACGCCGCGGCCGCGCACACCGCGCTGCTGCGGCGCCGGGTCGACGAGCGTGCCGGAGACCTGGCCGCCACCCTGGTCGACGGCGAGCCCTGCCCGGTCTGCGGCGCCGCCGAGCACCCGCATCCCGCCCCGCGCGGTGACGCACCGGTCACCGACGACGAGCTGTCCGCGGCCGAACAGGCACGGGATGCCGCGCTGCAGCGCGCCCGTGCCGCCGCCGAGCACACCTCCGCCGCCCGTGCCGCCTGTGCCGACGCCGCCGCCCGCGCGGGCGGGCTCGACGTCGCCGCCGCCGAGGCCGCCCACGCCGACGCGGCACGCCGGCTGGCCGCCGCCGAGCAGGCCGCGCAGGATCGCGCGCGCCTTCACGACGAACGCGACGCCCTCGACGCCGAAGACACCCGCACCGCCGACGAACTGGCCGAGACGCACACCGTGCTGTCGGCGCTCGAGCACGAGCTCGCCGCCCTCACCGAACGTGCCCAGGCCGCCACGGCCGCCGTCGACGCCGCGCGTGGCGGGTTCGCCGGCGTCGCAGAGCGCATCGCCGACGCCGAGGCGCGACGGTCGGCCGCGGTCACGCTGCGTGACGCGCTCGCCGCCCATGCCACCGCCGTGGCCGCCGCCGCCGTGGCGGTGGCCGACCGCGACCGCCGGGTCGAGGCATCCGATTTCGTCGACGTCGACGCGGTCGCCGCGGCCCTGCGCGATGCGGCCGAGCGTACCCGGCTCGACGACGAGATCGACGAGTACGAGACCGCGCTGCACACCGAGCGCGGACGATTGATGCAGCTCGAGATGGAACTGGCCGGCACCGACGACCCGCTGCCCGACCTGCAGACCTCGGCGACCGCCTACGCCGATGCGCGCGAGAAGGCCGAGGCCGCCGCCGGCGCCAAGACCGCCGCCGACCAGGCGGTGCGCGCCATCGGCAAGACCGTCGCCCGCGCCCGCACCGCACATGCCGAGATCGCCGAGCTCGAGGCCCGGCACCGGGTCGTGGCCGGCGTCGCGCACGCCGTGGCCGGGCGCAACGACCGCAAGATGGACCTCGAGACGTTCGTGCTCGCCGCCGAACTCGAGCAGATCGTCGCCGCCGCCAACCTGCGCCTCGACGAGATGTCGTCGGGCCGCTACCGGCTGCGCCACACCGACGCGCTGGCCGCGCGCAACGCCGCCAGCGGCCTGGGGCTCGAGATCGTCGACGCCTACACCGGGCAGGCGCGCCCGGCGCAGTCGCTGTCGGGCGGCGAGACGTTCCTCGCCTCACTCGCCCTCGCACTCGGGCTCGCCCAGGTGGTCACCGACCGGGCCGGTGGCATCCGCCTCGACACCCTGTTCATCGACGAGGGCTTCGGCTCATTGGACCCCGAGACGCTCGAGTTGGCCATGCGCACCCTCGACGGGCTGCGCCAGGGCGGTCGCACCGTCGGCGTGATCAGCCACGTCGAGGCGATGAAAGAACAGATCCCCGCGCAGCTGGTGGTCGTCGCGTCCGGGCACGGGCCGAGCACCGTGCATCAGCAGGTGCTCGACCCGGCCTGACCTCACTCGGCGAGGTACTTCTTCGCGGAGTCCAGGATGCCGCGCATCAACTGCTTGGCCTGCTCGGTGCTGAGGGTGCCGCCGCTGGCATCGGCGGCGGACTGGGCCTGCTGATCGATCGCGTCGTCGCCCGAGATCTGCGACAGGGTGAGCATGCTCTTGCCGAGGGCGACCAGCACGTCGTCCGAGTAGACGGCGTCGATCTGCTCGTCGGTCATGTTCGGGGCGACCTCGGCGAAGACCGCGCGGATCTTCGGCCGCACGTCGTCGAGGTAGGCGGCCTCGTCGTAGCTGCCGGTGGCGCCGTCGTCGGCGCCCTCGTCGGTGGCCTCGTCCGACGGCGTGGCGCCCTCGGTGCTCGAGATCGACGGGGCCGAGTCGGAGTCGGGGATGGAGCTCGTGGCCGCGACGGCGACCCAGAAGATCGAGGCGACGATCGACACGGCCGCCAGGGCGCCGCCGATCACCGAGACGATCAGGGCCGCGATGCCGAAGCCCTTGCCGCCCTGCTTCTTGCTGGCCAGCACCACGATCGACAGCACGAAGGCGACCACCAGCAGTACGATCCCCACGATGGCGAACGGCAGACCGATGAACGGCACCAGCGCGACCAGCGCCGCGATGACGCCGACGACGGCGAGCACCAGCGAGACGATCGCCAGCACCTTCGGCCGGCGGTCGGGCTGGCCCGGCTGCGGCGCGGACGGCCCCTGCGTGTACGGACCCCCGCCCTGCGGCGGCTGCCCGTACGGCGCGGTCTGCTCGGCGGGCTGCGCGTAGGGCGCGGCGGCCGGCGCGGGCTGCCCGTACGGCGCGGTCTGCTCGGCGGGCTGGCCGTATCCAGCGGTGCCGTACGGCGCGGTCGGCGGTGCCGGGGGCACCTGCTGCGGATCGTTCGACGGGTCGTGCGGAGTGGTCACAGGGTCCTCCCAGGACGGTGGCGGTCTCGACCGAGCCTAACAACCCTTGGTGAAAGCTGGATAGATCATATGAGCGCGCCCAGCGACACCGGCGCCACCAGCACGTGCCGCCGGTCCCGTTCCCACCGCCGCCCGCTGCGGCGCAACTGTGCACGCGTGGCGAACCGGTAGCGGTACGAGATCACTCGCACGTAGCGGGGCCGGCGCCCGTCGAACGGGTCGTCGTCCAGCAGCCGCAGCGTCGCGGCATCCGCCTCCAGCAGTCGCACCAGCAGCATCCGGAACCAGTCGTCCAGTGACCGCCCGAGCGGCAGAAACCACATCAGCCAGTCCAACCGCAGGTGGTACGGGGCGTACTGACGGGGGATGCGGCGCACCGGACCCGGCTTGCCTTTGAACACGTACTCGGTCCAGGTCGCGGCATCCGGGTTCTCGTCTTCGGTGCCCTCGATGACGTACTCGATGCGCTTTTTCGTGACGGTGCCGAACGCACCGTACGCATTGGCCAGCTGCCACGTGTTGAAGCTCGCGTTCATCAGCTGTCGCCGGGCGAACAGGTTGCGCAGCGGCCACCAGCTGAGCACGACGAACAGCACCGTCACCGCCGAGGTCACCACGATCCACCAGACCGGCAGCGTGCCCGACCCCCGCCCGGTCGGGATGCCGTACCCCGAGAACGCGATCACGATCGTCGCCCAGTTCAGCCAGGCGAAGTTGCCGGTCAGCACCAGCCACAGCTGGGTGGCGATGACGACGGATGCCGCGACCGCGCCGACGATCGCCGGCACCGGCCCCGGCACCCACAGCCCGAGGATCGGTGCGAACACGAAGAACGGCACGACCAGCTGTGCGACATGATTGCCGAGCACCTCGAGCCGGTGGAACCACGCCGGCAGCAGATGCGCCTGGCGGCTGAGCGGTCCCGGCATCGGCTGGGTCTCGTGGTGGTACATCAGGGCGGTCAGGTCACGCCATTCCCGTCCGCCGCGGATCTTGATCATCCCGGCCCCGAACTCCAGCCGGAACAGCAGCCACCAGAACAGCACGATCACCGCGGTCGCCGGCGGCTGGTCGGATGAGCCGAGGAACGCGGCGAGGAACCCCGCCTCGAGCAGCAGCATCTCCCACCCGAACCCGTAGAAGGTCTGCCCGATCGAGGTGATCGACATGTAACCCAGCCACAGTGCGAGAAAGCACAGCGCCGGCACCCACGGCGGCCCCAGTTGCGGCACGCCGGCCACCAGCAGCACGGCCACGACGATCCCGCCGACGCACAGGGCCCGCAGCCGCCGGTCGGTGTAGCGCACCCAACGGAACAGCGTGGGCCGCAGCATCCACCGCGCCCCGGCCTGCGTGCGTGCCCGCGCCCAATCCAGCAGCCGCGGCGCCGGCAGCAGGCCGTGTTCGCCCAGCAGTGCGGGGAACTGGTTCAGCGTCGAGGTGAACGCGACCACGAACAGGGCGGCGATGCCGCGCTGCAGCACCTCGCGGGCGAACCCGAAGTCGACGGCGGCGAAACCCTGCATGCGATCACCCGAACAGGTCCGCGAGCCCGGCGGGGGTGCCCGCGTCGCGCAGCGCCAGCCGTGCGGCACGCCAGCCGGCCATGCCGTGCACGCCCGGGCCGGGCGGTGTCGACGCCGACGCCAGGTAGACGCCGCGCATCGGGGTGCGCCACGGGGTGCGCGAGAGCACCGGACGGCGAAACGCCTGCGCCATCGTGAACGACCCGCCGAGGATGTCGCCGCCGATGTCGGCGGGGTTGTACGCGTGGCGGGATGCCGCGGTCATCGCCCGTGAATCGACGATGCGGTCGCGGAACCCGGGCGCGAACCGCTCGATCTGCCGGGTGATCGCCTCGGTGGCGTCGAACGTGGACCCGGACGGGACGTGCATGTACGCCCACAGCGTCTGCCCGCCCGCCGGTGCCCGGGTGTCGTCGAGCACGCCCGGCTGCACGGTCAGCACGTACGGCCGGTCGGGCACGCGCCCGGCGGCGACGGCGTTCTCACCCGCCTCGATCTCGGCGCGGCTGCCGCCGATGTGCACGGTGGGCGCCGCGGTCACGTCGGGGTGCGTCCACGGCACCGGGCCGTCCAGGGCGAAGTCGACCTTGGCGGCCGCCGGCCCGTACCGGTAGCGACGGATCGCGCGGGCGAAGCCTGCGGGCACGTCGGGCAGGGTCAGCACGAGCCGGGGCGCGGCGTCCAGCAGCAGCAGGTCGCCGGCTGCGGCATCCCCCCAATCCAGCGCCGACAGGTCGTCGATCCGGTGCCCGAGCTCGATCGTGCCGCCGTGCGCGGCCAGGTCGGCGATCAACGCGTGGGCGATCGCGTCCGCACCGCCGCGCGGGAACGCCCAGCCGGTGGAGTGGGCATGGGCCACGAGGTACAACGCCGACGCGGTGGCCGCCGCCGACGGCAGGGCCGTGTTCGCGTGTGCGACGACCCCGGTCAGCAGTGCCGCACCCTCGTCGGTGCGCAGGGCCGGCAGCATCCCGCGCCCGGCACGGGTGCCCAGCTGCAGCATGCGCAGGCCGAACCGGGCGGCGGTGATCGGATGCCGCGGCACGCGCAGCAGCTGGTCGCCGGTGAACTCGACCACCTGGGCCAGGTGCCGGTTCAGCGGCCGGACGATGCGCCGCCAGGCCGGTCCGTCCGCGCCGAGCCCTGCGACGGTGCGGTCGAGGTCGCGCCAGGCGATCGCGGCCCGGCCGCCGTCGAGCGGATGCGCGAACGAGGCGTCGGGGACGATCCAGTCGATGCGGTCGAGCCCGAACGCGCGGAAGAACGGCGAGCTGAGCGCCGCCGGGTGCACCGCCGAGCAGACGTCGTGCCGGTAGCCGGGCAGGGTCAGCTCGGCCGTGCGCACGCCCCCGCCGGGGGTGTCGGATGCCTCCACCACGCGCACCGCGTATCCGGCGCGCGCGAGAGCCACGGCCGCGGCCAGCCCGTTCGGCCCGCTGCCGACGATCGTCGCCCGACGTGCCATGGGTCCAGTCTCGCACCGTCGATCGCATGGCGGGATGACATGATGGAGGCACACGTGAATGAGGGGGAGGCCGCG
Source organism: Microbacterium luticocti DSM 19459 (assembly GCF_000422405.1). Lineage (GTDB taxonomy): Bacteria > Actinomycetota > Actinomycetes > Actinomycetales > Microbacteriaceae > Microbacterium > Microbacterium luticocti. Next base: position 81,867 of record NZ_AULS01000002.1, on the reverse strand, counting down.
ATGGAGATCACCAAGCTCGACGCCCCGGAGGGCATCACCGCGCTGCTGGGCTGGGCTCCGGGCACGACGCCCGCCGAACGCATCCGTCGGCTGGCCAAAGAGATCCTCGCCGACCGGCTGCAGATCGACGCCGCGTTCGTGAACGTCGACCGTGAGGCGCCGAAGGAGTTCGGCCACCACACCCGGCCGGTGCCGACCGTCGACGGCCGCGAGGTGCCGGTCGCGGTGCGCACCGCCGACTTCCGCGCCGCGTCGGTGGTGGCCGTGTCCGAACCGCACCTGCTGGTCGGACTCGACATCCGCGACCACCAGCCCGACGAGGGGATGCTGCACGAGATCCGTGCGCACTCGCACCTGTGGGGCGAGAGCCTGTGGGAAGAGGCGACCACCGATCAGCTGCTGCTGCACTGGTCGCGGGTGCAGGCGGTGCGCCAGGCCGACCCGCGCGGCGTGAGCGTCCGGCCCGAGCAGGTGCGACTGGATCCGCCGTTCGCGAAGGCCTGGACCCCCGACCGGCACGACGCCTACAAGCTCGTCGACCTGTCGCGCAACGGTTTCATCATCACGCTCGCGTACGGCCAGCCCGCCACCGAGTGAGCGCGCCCGCTCGGTGATGCCGCCGGTCGTTCCGCCGGCGCGCGCAGCGCGCGAGTCGAAAGGCCCGCCGCCCCGTCCGCTCAGTCCACCAGGTCGGGGAGGGCCGCCTTCAGTTCCGCCAGCCATACCCGGGCGTTGCCGTCCGAGGGCGCGCGCCAGTCGCCGCGCGGCGACAGCGACCCGGCCGGCGACACCTTCGGCCCGTTCGGGATCGCGGTGCGCTTGAACTGCGCGAACGCGAAGAACCGCTGCAGGAACACCTGCAGCCATTTCACGATCGTGGGCAGGTCGTAACCGTACCGGTCCTCGGGCGGAAAGCCGGGCGGCCAGGCCCCGGCATCCGGATCCTCCCAGGCCCGCTGCGCGAGGAACGCGATCTTCGACGGGCGGGCCCCGTAGCGCAGCGTGTGGAACAGGGCGAAATCGTGCAGCGCGTACGGGCCGATGCGGTCCTCGGTGGACTGCATCCGTCCGTCCTGACCCGCCGGCACCAGCTCGGGGCTGATCTCGGTGTCGAGCACCGACTGCAGCACGGCCGAGGCCGTGGCACCCACCCACCCCTCGTCGGCGCCGGTGGCGATCACCCACCGGATGAGGTGCTGGATGAGCGTCTTGGGCACACCCGCGTTCACCGCGTAGTGGCTCATCTGGTCGCCGACGCCGTAGGTCGACCAGCCCAGCGCGATCTCGGACAGGTCGGAGGTGCCCACCACGAACCCGCCACGCTGGTTGGCCAGCCGGAACAGGTAGTCGGTGCGCAGCCCCGCCTGCACGTTCTCGAAGGTGACATCGTGCACCGGCTTGCCCGACGCGAACGGGTGGCCCATCTTCGTGAGCAACTCCATCGCCGCCGGGCGGATGTCGATGGTCTGGATCGTCGCCCCCACTGCCTCGGCCAGCGCGATCGCGTTCGACTTCGTGTGCTCGCCGGTGGCGAAGCCGGGCATCGTGAAGGTGAGGATGTCGCTGCGCGGCCGGCCCATCCGGTCCATCGCGCGGGCGATCACCAGCAGCGCATGGGTGGAATCCAGCCCGCCCGACACGCCCAGCACCGGCTTGGGCCGACCGATCGCCTCCATCCGCTGGATCAGCCCTTCCACCTGGATGTGGAACGCCTCGTAACAGTCCTGGGCCAGTCGCGCCGCGTCGTCGGGCACGAACGGAAACCGGTCGAGCCGGCGCCGCAGGCCGATGTCGATCGCCGGCGGGTCGAGGCGGGTGTGGATGACGGTGAACCCGGCGTCGGCGGCCGAGCGGTTGTCGTCGAACGTGCCCTGGCGCAGTCGGTCTTGCCGCAGTCGGTCGAGGTCGACGTCGGCCACGCTGCGGCGCGGCCCGTCGGGGAACCGTTCGGTCTCGGCCAGCAGGTCGCCGGCCTCGAAGATCATGGTCTGCCCGTCCCACGACACGTCGTTGGTGGACTCGCCCATTCCCGCGGCGGCATATGCATATGCGGCCAGGCAGCGCAGCGACTGTGAACGGCACAGCGTCGCGCGGTCTTCGGCGCGGGCGATGGTGATGGGGCTGCCCGACAGGTTCACCAGCACGCTCGCGCCGGCCAGGGCCGCGTGCGACGACGGCGGCACCGGCACCCAGACGTCTTCGCACACTTCGGCGTGCACCACCAGGCCGGGCACGTCGTCGACGGCGAACAGCAGGCGCGTGCCGAACGGGGCGGTGCGCCCCGCGACGCGGATCGGCTCGGCGGCATCCGGACCCGGCGCGAACCAGCGCCGCTCGTAGAACTCGCGGTAGGTGGGCAGGTGCGCTTTCGGGGTCACACCGAGCACCTCGCCGCGGTGGATCACCACGGCGCAGTTGTAAAGTCTGCTGCCGTGCCGCAGCGGGGCGCCCACCACGAGCATCGGCAGCAGGTCGGCGGAGGCGGCGACGATGCGATCGAGCGCGGCGTGCACCGCATCCAGCACCGCATCGGCCAGGACGAGGTCTTCGATGGAGTAGCCGGTCAGACACAGCTCGGGGAACACGGCCACCGCGACCGCGTCGTCGTGGCATTCGCGGGCGGCCGCGAGCACGGCCTCGGCGTTGGTCTGCGGGTCGGCGAGGGCGACCGGCACCGTGCAGGCGGCGACGCGCGCGAACCCGTGCCGGTACGCGCTGGCGAAGGGCAGGCTCATGCCCCCAGTCTGGCACCCGGCCGGGCGATGTCGCAGGCGGCGGATAGTGTCGAGGCGAAAGGGGACCGATGCGGTACATCGACGAGGAACGGCGGATCGTGTGGAGTGCCAGCGATCTGAAGGCGGCCGCCGAATGCGAGTTCGCCTGGCTGCGCGCCATCGACGCGAAGGCCGGCCGGGTGCCGCCGGTGCCCGAGCCCGCCGACGCCACCCTCGAGCGCGCGGCGCGACTGGGCACCGAGCACGAGCGGCGGGTGCTCGATGCCTACCGGGCGGCATTCGGTGACGCGGTCGTCGAGATCACCGAGACCCGGTCGTCCGACGACGCCGGAATGACCGATGCCGTCGTCGCCACGCTGGCCGCTCTGCGCGACGAGACCACCCGGGTCGTGTACCAGGCCACCTTCGCGACCGGCGAGTTCGTCGGGTTCGCCGACTTCCTGGTGCGCGGCGACGACGGACGCTGGGTCGTGCAGGACTCCAAACTCGCCCGGCATGCGCGCGTCACCGCGCTCATGCAGTTGGCGGCATATGTCGACCAGCTCGACGCGAACGGCATCCCGCGAGCAGACCGCGTCGAGCTGCTGCTCGGCGACGGCACCACGAGCGTGCACGCCGTCGACGACCTCATGCCGGTGTTCCGACTGCGCCGCGAGCGGCTGCGCGCACTGATCGCCGACCGGCGGCCGGGCGATCCGGCCCACCCCGCGATCGCGTGGGGTGACGACCGCGGCGAGCTCGGGGTGCTCGCATGCGGGCGTTGCCCGACCTGCGACCTCGAGGTCATCGCGCACCGCGACCTGTTGCTGGTGGCCGGCATGCGCCCGGTGCAGCGCGAGCGGCTGCGCGCGGCCGGGGTCACCACCATCGACGAGCTGGCCGCGGCATCCACCCCGCCGCAGCGGATGAGCGATGAGACCTTCACCATGCTGCGCACCCAGGCGCGTGTGCAGTTGGCGAGCCCCGCCGGCGTGCCCGATCCTGAGCCCGAGTCCGGACCCGGCGCCCGGGCGGGGTCGCCGGCGGTGCCCGGCTACGAGGTGGTGTTCCCCAAGGCGCTCGGCGCCCTGCCGCGCCCGGACGACGGCGACATCTTCTTCGACTTCGAGGGCGACCCGCTGTACACCGAGGGCGACGCCCGCGACTGGGGCATCGACTACCTGTTCGGCTGGGTCGACATGCGCGAGGACTACTCCGCACTGTGGGCGCACACCTTCGCCGACGAGCGGGTCGCGCTCGAGCGGTTCCTCGACATCGTGGCCGAGCTGCGCCGCCGGCATCCCGGCATGCACATCTACCACTACGCCCCGTACGAGCCCACGCACCTGCTCGCCATGGCGGCACGGCACGGCGTGCGCGAGGCCGACGTCGACACGCTGCTGCGCGACGGCGTGTTCGTCGACCTGTATCCGATCGTGCGGCGGGCGCTGCGGGTGGGCTCGCGGTCGTACTCGATCAAGAAGCTCGAGCCGCTGTACATGGGCGACCAGGTACGCACCAGCGACGTGCAGCGCGGTGACGACTCCATCGTCAAGTACGTGCAGGCCCGGGCGCTGCGCGATGCGGGGCAGGATGCCGCGGCCCAGGCCGTGTTCGCCGACCTCGCCGACTACAACCGGTACGACTGCGTCTCGACCCGGCGGCTGCGCGACTGGCTGGTCGAGCGGGCCCGGGAGTCGGGCTTGGTGCCTTCGCGCGACGTCGAGCCGGTCGAGATCGCGTACGCCCCGTCCCCGCGGGCGGAGCGCCTGCGCGTGCTGGCCGCCGACGCCGAGGCGTCCGCCGCCCCGGCCGACGACGTCGAGGCACTGCGGCTGGGGGCGGCCGCGATCGACTACTACCCGCGCGAGGCGAAGGCGTTCTGGGCGTTGCACTTCCTGCGGCTGCGCGAGCCGGTCTCGGTGTGGGAAGACACCCGCGACGTCGTCGTGATCGACCCCGATCGCAGCGGCGCCAACGAGGAGTGGGCGCCCGGGCCGCGCGCGGTGCGCCGGGTGCTGCGGCTGCGCGGCGAGCTCGCCCCCGGCACCCGCCTGACCGTGGGCTCGCGTCCGTTCCTGCTGTACGAGACTCCGGCGCCGTACCCGGCCGCGACCATGCCCCGCTGGGTGCACGTCGCACACGAGGCCGAGGTGCTCGAGGTGCTCGACGACGGCGCCGTGGTGGCCGAGACGGCGGTCGACGGGCAGACCTGGGCCGAACTGCCCGTCGCGGTCACCCCGGCCGCACCGCCGCGGGCGGGCAACCAGCAGACGGCGATCGACGAGTGGGCCGATGCCGTGGCGGGCGCCGCCGGGGGATTCCCGGCCGATCCGGCCACCGACATCCTGCGCCGTCGGCCCCCGCGGGTGCGCGGGGTGCCGCTGGCCGATCGCCCGCGCGGCGACGACCGCATCGCCCAGATCACCGCGGCACTGCGCGACCTCGACCGCAGCTACCTGGCCGTGCAGGGGCCGCCGGGCACCGGCAAGACGCATGTCGGCTCGCACGTGATCGCCGCGCTGGTGCGCGAGCATCGTTACAAGGTCGGCGTGGTCGCGCAGTCGCATGCCGTCGTCGAGCACATGCTCGACCGGGTGGTGGATGCCGGTGTGCCGGCCGCCCAGGTCGGCAAGGCGCGCAAGGCGGGTGCCGACGGTGACGTGTCGTTCACCGTGTTCCCCAAGAACGGGCTGGCGCGCTTCGCCGAAGAGCACGCCGACACCGGTTTCGTGGTCGGGGGCACGGCCTGGGATTTCAGCCACACCGGCCGGGTGCCGCGCCGGTCGCTCGACCTGCTGGTCATCGACGAGGCCGGGCAGTTCTCGCTGGCCTCGACGATCGCGGTGGCCGCCGCATCCGACCGCCTGCTGTTGCTGGGCGACCCGCAGCAGCTGCCGCAGGTCAGCCAGGGCACCCACCCCGAGCCGGTCGACGTGTCGGCGCTGGGGTGGGTGATGGACGGCGCCGCGGTCATCCCGCCGGCGTACGGCGTGTTCCTCGACCGCACCTGGCGGATGCATCCGCAGGTCGCCGCCGCGGTGTCACGGTTGTCGTACGCGGGCGAGCTCGCCTCGCACCCCTGCACGGCGCTGCGGTCGGTCGATGGCGTCGCCCCCGGTGTGCACCCGGTGCCGGTGCGCCATCACGGCAACGCCACCCAGTCGCCCGAAGAAGCGGCCGAGGTGGTGCGCCTCGTGCGCGACCTGCTCGGCCGGTCGTTCACCGACGTCGCCGATGAGCGCGCCCTGCCGCCGCGCCCGATCGACCAGTCCGACATCATCGTGGTGACGCCCTACAACGCGCAGCAGGTCATGGTCGAGCAGGCGCTCGCCGCGAGCGGCTTCGACCGGGTGCCGGTCGGCACGGTCGACCGGTTCCAGGGTCAGGAGGCCGCCGTCTCGATCGTGTCGCTCGCGGCCTCGTCGGGGCGCGACGCCCCGCGCGGGCTGGAGTTCCTGCTGCTGCAGAACCGGCTCAACGTCGCGATCTCGCGCGCGAAGGTGGCCGCCTACCTGGTGCACAGCCCGGGCCTGCTCGATGACCTGCCGCGCACCCCCGACGGCGTCGCCCGGCTCAGCGCGTTCGCGCGGCTGGTCGGGGTGGAGTAGGCGCGCGGCTGGTCGGGGTGGAGTAGGCGCGCGGCTGGTCGGGGTGGAACAGGCGCGCGGGCGGCCCCGCCCCGGGCTCCGGCTCAGGCTCGTGCCCGGGCACGCCTCGCGCCCGGGCACGCCTCAAACGCAGCACCGTCCCGGACGACACCGGGGCGCCTCCGCCGGGCAGTACCCCCTGCAGGTGCCGCCTCACTCGGGCGTGTCTCAGAACGTGCGGGTTCCTGGGCGCCGAGGTCGCATGTTGTGGGACACGCTCGACGGGGTGTCTGTGAACATGCGCCCTAGACTCGACCCATGAGCGAGGACCTGCCCCAGCAGTTCGAGATCGACTTGCCGCCCGAGATCATCGCCGGCAACTACGCCGACTTCGCCAACGTGTGGCACACGCCGACGGTCTTCGTGATGGACTTCGTGACGCTCGCGCAGCCGCCCCGCGAAGACACCAACGCCGAAACCGGTGAGCGGGTCGCGGTCGTGCCGGCGCGCGTGGTCAGTCGCATCCGCATCCCTCCCGAGCAGGTGTTCGAGCTGGCCAAGGCGCTCACCCAGCAGCTGGAGTTCTGGGAGCAGGAGACCGGCCGACGCTCGCCGTCCTGATGCGTCGGGGGTAGACTCTCCCCTCGGGCCACGATGTGCGGGGCCCATGCCCTGTGCGGCATGAAGCGGAAGGGGGTGGCGGCGATGGCCGATCATAGTCCCAGCGCCGTCGACGGTGCCTTCCGCGTGCACACCTGCTGACTTCTGCGTCGGCGGGCTGCGGCCGGGCGCTGTCACGGCGCTTGCCCCAGCCCCACGTCCTCTGCGCGCGAACGCGCGCCGACGCAAGGAGCCGCGCATGCTCATCGACAACGGAATCTACGTCGAGGGGGAGCGGGTCGACACCCCCACCAGCCTCGAGGAGACCTACGACCTGCTCGCCGACCACGGCGGCCTGGCCTGGATCGGCCTGTACCGACCGACCGCGGCAGAACTGGCATCCCTCGCCAGCGAATTCACGCTTCACCCTCTCGCCGTCGAAGACGCCTTCCGCGGGCACCAGCGCTCGAAGGTGGAACGCTACGGCGACACCCTGTTCGTGGTGCTGCGCCCCGCGCGCTACGTCGACGAGAGAGAAGAGGTCGAGTTCGGCGAACTGCACCTGTTCGTCGGCCCCGACTTCGTCATCACGATCCGGCACGCCGAGTCACCCGACCTGGCACGGGTCCGCCGCCGGCTCGAGTCGCAGAGCCCACTGCTGGCCCTGGGCCCCGAGGCGATCCTGTACGCGATCCTCGACCGTGTGGTCGACGAGTACCAGCCCGTGGTGCGCGGGCTCGAGAACGACATCGACGAGATCGAGCAGCAGCTGTTCGGAGACGGCGACGACGACGCGCTCGCCCGCCGCATCTACGACCTGTCGCGCGAGGTCGGCGACTTCCAGCGGGCCGTGAAGCCCCTGGCCGGCATGCTCGAGTGGCTGCGGCGCGGCTACGACAAGTACCGGGTCGACGTCGAGGTGCAGCGCTCGCTGCGCGACGTGCTCGACCACGTCATCCGCATCGACGAGCGGGTCGCGGAGTTCCGGTCGCTGCTCGACAAGGCGCTCACCGTGCATTCCGCCCTGGTCGCCCGCCGCCAGACCGAGGCTGCGCTGCACCAGAACGACGAGATCAAGAAGATCTCGTCGTGGGCGGCGATCATCTTCGCCCCCACCCTGGTCGGCACCGTCTACGGCATGAACTTCGACGCCATGCCCGAACTGCATTGGGCGTGGGGCTACCCCTTCGCGCTCGCGCTGATGCTCGGCTTCGCCGGCACGCTGTACGCGATCTTCAAGCGCAAGCGCTGGTTGTGACGAGGATGCCGCGGGCCGCGGCCGCCAGGTCACACCGTGCCGTACAGGCGGTCGCCGGCGTCCCCGAGGCCGGGCACGATGTAGCCATGCTCGTTGAGGCCGTCGTCGCGGGCGCCCAGCACCAGGGTGACGTCGCGGTCGCCGACCTGCTCGTCGATCTTGGCGATGCCCTCGGGGGTGCCCAGCAGGCAGATCGCGGTGATGTCCTGCGCGCCCCGGGCGAACAGGAAGTCGATCGCGGCGCCCAGTGACCCGCCGGTGGCCAGCATCGGGTCGAGCACGAAGCACTGCCGGTCGCTCAGGTCGGTGGGAAGCCGCTCGGCGTACGTGGTCGGCTGCAGCGTCTGTTCGTCGCGCACCATGCCGAGAAACCCCACCTCGGCGGTGGGCAGCAGCTTGACCATGCCCTCCAGCATCCCGAGCCCGGCACGCAGGATCGGCACCACCAGCGGCCGCGGCTCGTCGATGCGCACCCCGGTGGTCGTGGTGACCGGGGTGCGGATCTGCACCGGTGCGACCCGCACGCTGCGGGTGGCCTCGTAGGCCAGCAGGGTGACGAGCTCTTCGGTGAGCTGCCGGAACACCGGCGACGGGGTGCGCTCGTCACGCAGCACCGTCAGCTTGTGGGTGATCAGGGGGTGGTCGGCGATGTGCACGCGCATGAGACCAGCGTAGGGCCCGTATCCTGCAGAGATGATCTTCGACGAGGCGATGGACCGCGCCCTCGCGCTGGCCGCCCGGGCCGGTGCTGCCGGTGACGTGCCGGTGGGTGCGGTGGTGGTGGATGCCGCGGGCCGGATCGTCGGCGAAGGATCCAATGCGCGCGAGGCCACCGGCGACCCCACCGCGCACGCCGAGGTCGTCGCACTGCGGCAGGCCGCGGCATCCGCAGGCACCTGGAACCTGCACGACCACACCCTCGTCGTCACGCTGGAGCCGTGCCTGATGTGTGCCGGGGCGATGCTGCAGGCGCACCTGGGACGCGTGGTGTTCGGCGCGTGGGACGACAAGGCCGGCGCCGCCGGATCGATGTACGACGTGTTGCGCGACCGGCGGCTGCCGGTGCGTGCCGAGGTGATCGGCGGGGTGCGAGCGGATGCCGCAGCCGCACTGCTGCGCGACTTCTTCGACGCGCGGCGGTGATGCATCCGGCGGTCAGCCGGATCATTCCTCGGACTTCAGCACGAACGCGTCGGTCGGCGGGGCGGGATCGAGCCCGGGCCGGTACACGTCGGGTTCGAGATACACCACGCGCGCGGCGGGCACGGCGGCGCGGATGCGCTTCTCGATCTCGTCGATGTCGCCGGCCACCGCCGACAGCGGCTTGTCCGCCGCGAAGCCGAGCTTCGCAGCCACCAGCAGCTCGTCGGGGCCGAGGTACAGCGTGCGCAGGTGGATGACCTTCTCGACCTCGGGCCCGTCCTCGACCGCGCGCACGATGGCGTCGAGGTCGCGGCCGTTCGCACCCTCGCCCACCAGCAGGCTCTTGGTCTCGATGCCGAGGGTGATCGCCACCACGATCAGCAGCGTGCCGATCATCAGCGTGCCGATCGCGTCGAACACGGGGTTGTGGGTCAGCCATGACAGCCCGACGCCCAGCAACGCGAAGACCAGGCCGGTCAGCGCCGCGATGTCTTCGAGCAGCACCACCGGCAGCTCGGGTGCCTTCGCATGCCGGATGAACGCGAACCACGACTCGCCGGACTGCTTGTGCGGGCGCGACTCGCCGACGGCGGTGCGCAGCGAGAACGACTCCAGGCAGATCGCCACCACCAGCACGAGCACCGCCACCCACACGTTGTCGAGCTCGTGGGGGTGGGTGAGCTTGTCGACGCCCTCGTAGATCGAGAACAGCCCGCCGACCGAGAACAGGATGATCGCCACGACGAACGCGTACACGTAGCGTTCCCGGCCGTAGCCGAAGGGATGCTCGCGGTCGGCCGACTTCTTGGCCTTGCGGCCGCCCAGCAGCAGCAGCAACTGGTTGCCGCTGTCGGCGACCGAGTGGATCGCCTCGGCCAGCATCGACGCCGACCCGGTGAACAGCCAGGCGAGCAGCTTCGCCACCGCGATGCCCATGTTCGCCAGGAACGCCGCGATGATGGCTTTGCCGCCGCCGGTAGCACTCATGCGAACGAGTCTACGGATGGGTCCGGCTCAGTCCTCGGACTTGAGGATGATCGCCTCGGTCGGCGGCTGCGGGCCGGTGGGCGAGCCGATGTAGCCGATCGTCTGCAGCAGCGCGCGACGGAACACGCCCGGCCGTTCCAGGTGCGGGGCGTGCCCCACGCCCTCGATCTCGAGCTCGGTGACGGCGCCCCCGGCGGCGCGGTAGGCGTCGAGCACGTCGCGGGTCTGGCTGACCATGGGCTGCGGCGGGGCGACATCCTCGCCTGGCCAGCCGGGGATGACGCCGGCCTTGCCCAGCTGGTTCAGGTCGAACGCCGACGCGTCCGACACGATCGCGTCGGCGGTGCCGTGCACCCACAGGATCGGCGGCTTGGGGTCGATCTCGACGATGCCCGACACGTCGAAGTACCGCGGCACCATGGTGTTGAGCACGCCGCGGGCACCGGGCGCGAATCCCGGCCAGTTCTGGCTGGGCGTGCCATCGCCCGGGTAGTTGTCCTCGCCGGTGACCGTCGAGAGCATCGATTCCACCCAGACGTCTTCGTTGGCGGTCACGTAGTCGGCCGACACGTACGACGAGCGGAACACGCTGCGCGGCGACGTGGGTGCCTCATCCGAGGCATCCTTCGCCGCCAACCGGGCGACGAAGTCGGGGTTCGCGCCGCCGCCACCGGTGCCGGCGTCGTCGTCGGTGAGCCGGGACCCGTCCCGGCGGGTGCCGCCGAATCCGTAGGGCGAGACCGGCGCCTGCAGGGTGAGGCTGCGCACCGGGTGATCGAGCGCGTACTGCATGACCACGCCGCCGCCCATCGACCAGCCCACCAGGTGCACCGCACCCAGGCCGAGCGCCTGCAGCGTCGCGTGCAGGTCGTCGCTGAAGTCGCGCACCCCGCGGGTCGCGTCCACCGGCAGCGCCTCGGTGCCGCCGAAGCCGCGCAGGTCGACGGCGATGGGCCGGATGTCACCGGGCAGGTCTTCGATGATCTCCTGCCAGAACAGCGACGACGACACGTTTCCGTGCACGAAGACGACCGTGCGCTCGGCCGGGGTGGCCGGGTCGTCGGCGGTGCGCTCCAGGATGTTCACCCGCAGCCTTGACGTGGAGACGATGCGTGCGGCGATGCCGTCGAACACGGTCATGGATCGGCCTCCTCAGCGCTGACCATTCGACTATAACCGCGCCCGACGGCCGTAGGATGAGCCGCATGCTCCCTCCCATCGCGATCCTCGGCGCCGGTTCCATGGGCGGTGCCATCCTGCACGGCCTGGTCGGCTCCGGGCAGGCCACGGGGCTGACCGTCACCAACCGCACCGCGGCGAAGGCCGCCGGCCTGCGCGCGGTGCGCGGCGTGCGCAGCGTCGCCCTGGACGAGGAGCCGTCGGGCAACCGGGATGCCGCGGCTGCGGCATCCATCGTCATCGTCGGGGTGAAACCGGCCATGGTGCCGGACCTGGTGCGCGAGATCGCGCCGGTGCTGCGCGAGGACGCGATCGTGGTGAGCATCGCCGCGGGCGTGCCGATCGCGACGTTCGAGCGGATCCTGCCCGCCGGGGCGGCCGTGCTGCGGGCGATGCCGAACACGCCGGCACTGGTCGGCGAGGCGGTGACCGGCCTGGCCGCCGGCAGCGCGGTGACGGCCGAGCAGACGGCGGTGGTGCGCGAGTTGTTCGCCACGTGCGGCACCGTGATCGAGGTGCCCGAGCAGCAGATCGACGCGCTGTCGACGATCTCGGGGTCGGGGCCGGCCTACGTGTTCCTGTTCATCGAAGAGCTCACCAAGGCCGCGATCGGCAAGGGCTTCACCGCCGCGCAGGCGCGCACCATGGCCGAGGGCACGTTCATCGGGGCGACCGCGCTGCTGAAGGCATCCGGCGACGACCCGGCCGAGCTGCGCCGCAGGGTGACGAGCCCTGCCGGCACCACCGAGCGGGCGGTCGCCGTGTTGCAGGACGCGCACCTGGACGAGTTGTTCGCGCGGGCGACCGATGCGGCCCTTGCCCGTGCCCGCGAACTCGCCGCCGGCTGAGACCGCCCCGCCGCGGGTCAGCGCTCGAGCGAGGCGAAGCGTTCGATGTCGGAGTTCGTGCCCGACACGATGATCAGGTCGTGGTTGGTGACGACCGTGTCGGCCTCGGCATAACGGAACGGCTTGCCGGGGCTTTTGACCCCCACGACGGTGACGTTGAACTTGGTCCGCACCCCGGACTGGTTCAGGCCGATGCCGCGGATGAACTTCGGCGGGTACATCTTGGCGAGCACGAAGTCGTCGTCGAACCGGATGAAGTCGAGCATGCGACCGCTGACCAGGTGCGCGACCCGTTCGCCGGCCTCACGCTCGGGGTAGACGACGTGGTTGGCACCCACCCGGGCGAGGATCTTGCCGTGCGACTGCGACACCGCCTTCGCCCAGATCTGCGGCACCTTCAGGTCGACCAGGTTCGCGGTGATCAATACCGACGACTCGATCGACGACCCGGTGGCCACCACCGCCACCTGAAAGTCCTGGGCGCCGATCTGGCGCAGCGCATCGATGTTGCGCGCGTCGGCCTGTACGGCGTGGGTGACCCGGTCGCTCCACTTCTGCACGAGCTCGAGGTTCGCGTCGATGGCCAGCACGTCGCGTTCGAGGCGGTCCAGCTCGCCGGCGCACGCGGCGCCGAACCGACCCAGCCCGATCACCAGGACCGGCGCGTCGCCGCGGATCTGCTCAACCAACGATCGGCCTTTCGACGGGCAGCGAGTACAGCTGCGAACGGCTCGTCGCGGCGACCGCCGCGGCGAGTGTCACTGTACCAATCCGGCCCATGAGCATCGTGACCACGAGCACGTACTTGGCCGGGTCGGGGGCGGCGTCCGTCACCCCCGACGAGAGGCCCACGGTGGCGAACGCCGAGATCACGTCGAACAGCACATCGCCCACCGGCGCCTTGGTGATCTGGGCGACCGTGATCGTCGAGACCGCCACGATGGTCGCCCCCCACGCGACGACGGCCAGCGCGACCCGTTGCACGTCGCTGGGGATGCGGCGGCCGAAGGCCTGCACGGACGGACGGCCCTTCGCCTCGGACCACACCGCCAGCGCCAGCACGGCCAGCGTGGTCACCTTGATGCCGCCGGCCGTGGATGCCGACCCGCCGCCGACGAACATGAGCATCGACCCGGCGATCAGCGACGAACCGTGCAACTGGCTGGTGTCGATGGTCGAGAATCCCGCCGAACGGGTCATGCCCGACAGGAAGAAGGACTGGAAGACGGTGTCCCAGGCGTTGCGGTCGCCGAAGGTGGCCGGATTGTCGAACTCGAGCACCAGGAACACCACGCCGCCCACGAAGAACAGCAGCACGGTGGTGATGATCGTCAGCTTCGCGTGCAGCGACCATGCCCGCACGTGCCACCGCTGCCGCCACAGCGTGTAGATCACCGGAAACCCGATCGAGCCGAGGAACACCGCCAGCATCATCACGCCGAGGAAGAAGTAGTCGTGCAGGAAGGGCTCAAGACCCCCCGGGTTCGGGGTGAACCCGGTGTTCGTGAACGCCATCGCCGAGTAGTACGGCGCCTCCCACAGCGCCCGCAGCGGCGGCACTCCCGCCACCAGCAGCGACGGGAACATCAGCACGGCGATGACCGCCTCGATGATCAGCGTCGACAACGCGACGGTCGCCAGCAGCGAGCCCACCTCGCCCAGTCGCACCGTCTGCCCCTCGTTGACCGGACCGCCGTGCGCGCGCAGCGGGTTGGTGTCGCTGGCGGCGATGAGTTTGGCGCGCAGGCCCAGGCGTTTCGAGATCACCAGGCCCAGGATCGACGCGAAGGTCAGCACGCCCATCGCGCCCACGTTCACGCCGATGAAGATCACGGTCAACCCGAACGGCGACCAGTGCGTACCCATGTCGAGGGTGGTCAGGCCCGTCACGCAGATGGTCGACACCGCGGTGAACAGGGCGTCGGCGAACGGGGTGTGCGTGCCCGATGCGCTCGCGATCGGCAGCGCCAGCAGGGTCGTGAACAACGCGATCAGGCACAGGAACACCAGCACCGCGAAGCGGGCCGGCGACGCCGTGGTGACCTCGCGCCCCAGGTCGCGTGCCCGGTCGCCGATCGCACGCAACGTGCGCGAGAGCCGGTGCGCTCTCGGCGGCTCGGGGGCATGTGTCGACACCTGTGTCATGGTACTCAGCCGGGCACCCGGCTAACCTAAGGGCATGGCGGACATCTTCGACGTGATCGCTGACGGCACCCGTCGCGACATCCTGCGCCTGCTGCTGGACCGCTCCGCCGGCGGGCACGAGGGCACGAGCGTGTCGCAGATCGTCGCCGATCTGGGGGTCAGTCAGCCCACCGTGTCGAAGCATCTCAAGGTGCTGCGCGAGGCCGACCTGGTGGCGGTGCGCGAAGAGGGGCAGCACCGCTACTACCGGCTGCAGGCCGAGCCTCTGGACGAGGTCGACGAATGGATCGTGCCGTTCCTCGAGCACACCACGCCGCCGGTCGACCTGCCCGACACCGCCGCGCACGCCGCCGAGGTGGTGGGCCGGGCTGCGGCATCCGCCAAGCATGTTCTGGAGAGCGCGCTCAAGAAGCTCCCCGGCCGCTGATCCGCGATGACCGGGCCGGGACGACGCGGCGAGCCCGCCGTGATGCTGCTGTGCGACTATTCGCTGCGCTACCTCGGTGGGGCGCAGACCGCGTTCGTGCGCCAGGCGCGGAGCCTGGCCGCACAGGGCTGGACGGTCGTCGTGGTCGCCCCCGACGCCGACGTGCTGGGCGGTACGCCGCACATCGTGCCGGTCGCGCCGGCCGTGCGCGGCACGCTGCCGGGGCTCGACCTGCCGATCCTCGGACCGGTCACCCGTCTGACCGCACTGCTGGACGCTCTCATCGACCGGCACGGGGTGCAGGCGCTCATCGTGCATTCCGAGTTCGCGCTCGCCGCGGCGGCGTTGGCGGCCGGGGCCGATCGGGGCGTGCCGGTGCTGCACACCGTGCACACGTTCTTCTGGCGCGCACCGCGCATGCTGTCGCCGCTCGCGCCCGCCGTCGGGTGGTTCCATCGCGGGTTGACCGGCATCCCGGCCGCTGCACGCTACCGCGGCAGCACCCCGATCAACAACGCGCTGCGCGGCATGACGCTGCGGGTGGCGTTGCGTGCCGATGCGGTGTTGTCGCCGTCGGCGCACCAGGCGCAGGCGCTGCGGCAGGCCGGGGTGGAGCACGCACGTGCGTTCTCGAACGTGTCCGAGCCGCTGGCGCCGGCGCCCCCGCCGCCGGACGATGAACCGCTGAGCCTGCTGTGGGCGGCACGGTTCGCTCCCGAGAAGCGCCTCGATGTCGCGCTGGACGCGGTGCGCCTGGTCGGCCAGACCCTTGGCGCCGGACGGGTGCATCTGCACGTGGCCGGCGGCGAGGCCCGGCCGCTGCCCGACGTGACCTTCCACGGCCGGGTGCCCGGTGACGAGGTGGCGCGGCTGGTGGCCGCGTCGCATGCCGTGCTGATCACGTCGCTGGGGTTCGACAACCAGCCGATGATCGCGCTCGAGGCGTTCACGCGGGCACGGCCGGTGCTTGTCACCGACCCGGTGCTGCGCGACGAGTTCGGTGCCGCCGCGGTGGGCACGCCGGCTCCGGATGCCGCGGGCCTGGCGGCATCCCTCGTCCAGGCGGTGCGGGACCGCGACCTGCTGCGCCGTGCCGGGCAGGCCGCGTTGGAGTACGCGCAGCAGCGGCAGCCCGACCGGCACGCCGCCGCGCTCCAGGTGGTCATCAGGGCGGCACGGCAGCGCTGAGCGCGGCGCCGGACGGGTGCTCGGGATCGGTGGCGCCCGACGGGCCGCACGTGCCCCATGGGTTTACACAGGCCGCTCTGACACCATAGAGTGTGCTCAGCAACGCTGGGGAGCGGACTGAGCTGGGGAGAGGGAAGAAGATGGCCGAGTTGCCTGATGTGCGGTTTCTCACGGTCGCCGAGGTCGCAGAGCTGATGCGGGTCTCGAAGATGACCGTGTACCGCCTTGTGCACGCGGGCGAGCTGCCGGCTGTGCGTTTCGGGCGCAGCTATCGGGTGCCGGAGTCCGCGGTCGCCGAGGCCCTGCACCGGCCGATCGCCGACGTCGGCTAAACTGATCCGAGGCATTTTTTCGGATCTGCCCGTTCCCGGACGCGGACACCTGCGTCCAGACCCCTGACATAGTGAGGTTTTCCGTGGGTTCTGTCATCAAGAAGCGCCGTAAGCGCATGGCGAAGAAGAAGCACCGCAAGCTGCTTCGCAAGACCCGCCACCAGCGTCGCAACAAGAAGTAAGCGGCCCGACACCGAGCGCCTGTCCATCCGGACGGGCGCTTCGTGTACCCGGCGCGAAGCCGCGTCATCCCGGCGCGAAGCCGCGTCATCCCGGCGCGAAGCCGCGTCATCCCGGAAGGACGACATGAAGACGATCACCGTGCAGCAGCTGCGTGAGAGCGCCGGCGTCCCGCTCGTGGACGTGCGCGAGGCCGACGAGTACGCCGCCGGTCATGTGCCCGGTGCGGTCAATCTGCCGATGTCGACCCTCGGCGACCACCTCGACGAGCTGCCCGACGAACCGTTCCACGTCATCTGTCAGGCCGGCGGACGCTCGGCCCGGGTGGTGCAGGCGCTCCAGGCGCGCGGCCACGACGCGACGAACGTCGAGGGCGGAACGGGCGAGTGGATCGCCGCCGGCTACGAGATCGAGCGCTGACCGCGGCGGGCGGGCCGCGGCATCCGTCGCCGTAGGATGGAGCACGTGACCACGCTCACCCTCATCGACAAGCCCGGCTGTCATCTGTGCGATGTCGCCCACGGGGTGATCGAGCAGGTGCTCGACGAGCTGCCCGACGAGGTCGCCGCCGGCGTGGAGCTCGAGCGACTGTCGATCGCCGACGATGCGGCGCTGTATGCGCAGTGGTGGGAGAAGATCCCGGTGGTGCTCATCGATGGGCGGCTGCACGCACACTGGCGCGTCGCGCCCGACCGGCTGCGCGACGCGTTGCAGGATGCCGTGGCGGTGCCGCGATGACGCTGCGACACGTCGTCGCGTGGAAGCTGGCGGCGCCGGATGCCGCGACCCGCGCGGCGCAGGCCGGCGAGATCGCCGAGCGGCTGAACGCCCTGGTCGGCGTGGTGCCGACGATCGGTGCGCTGCACGCCGGGGCGAACGTGGTCGAGGGCAACTGGGATGTCGCCCTGGTCGCCGACTTCGCCGACCGTGCGGCGCTGGACGCGTATGCCGTGCACCCCGAGCACCGGAAGGTGGTCGCGTTCGTGCGCAGCGTCGTCAGCGACCGTGTCGCGGTCGACTACGAGGTGTGAGCTACCTCTCGATCTCGGTGACGCCGGCGTCGGGCGCGTTCTTGCGCACCGAGTCGATGCCCTTCATGGCCGACGCCTTGGACGAGTAGCCCTGGCTGGTCGCGATGACCTGCCCGTTGGACGCCTTCAGGTTGAAGCGCCAGTCGCCACCCTTGTCGGTCCACAGTTCGAACGTGCCGGCCATGAGCGGCCCCTCTCCGTCGAGTGCGGCGGGTCCCACACCCGCCGAGCATCACGGTAGCGGTCGCGGCGCCCCGGCGGAAGGGACTTACGGCGCGCGCCGCGCGCGAGAGGCCTGTGTCAGACCGACTTACGGCGCCAGGCGTGTCGGGCCGCGGAACAGGAACGTGACCTCGCGGATCGAGGATTCGCCCAGCAGCAGCATGAGCACGCGGGCCAAGCCCATGCCGAACCCGCCGTGCGGGGGAACTCCGTAGCGGAAGAAGTCGAGGTAGTGCTCCAGCCCCTCGAGCTTCAGTCCCTTCTCGAGCGCCTGCCGTTCGAGCACGTCGATGCGGTGCTCGCGCTGCGCGCCGGTGGTGATCTCGACGCCCTTGAACAGCAGATCGTAGCTGCGGGTGAGTCCGGTGGCCTCGTCGCGCATGTGGTAGAACGGCCGGATCTCGGGGTGGTAGTCGGTGATGAACACGAACTCGTGCCCGTACGTCTCGGCCACGTGCGCCGAGATCTGGCGCTCGCTCTCAGGGTCGAGGTCGCCGTCGGTGCGGGGGTTCTCGTAGCCGCGGGCGGCGACGATCTCGCGGGCTTCTGCCAGCGGGATGCGGGGGAACGGCAGCGCCGGCACGACGACGTCGATGCCGAACAGCTCGGCGATCTCGTCGCCGTGCGCGTTTTTGACCGCTCGGATCGCCGTCTGCAGCAGCTCCTCCTGCATGCGGGCGACGTCCTCGTGCGAGTCGATCCAACTGAGCTCGGCGTCGACGCTGGTGAACTCGGTGGCGTGGCGGCTGGTGAAGCTGGGGTCGGCGCGGAACACGTCGCCGATCTCGAACACCTTGCCGAACCCGGCCGCCTGCGCCATCTGCTTGTAGTGCTGCGGGCTCTGCGCCAGGTAGGCGGTCTGCTCGCCGAAGTAGTCGAGGCTGAACAGCTCGGCGTTCGACTCCGACGGGCTCGACATCAGCTTGGGGGTGTGGATCTCGATGTAGCCACGGTCGACCCAGTACTGCCGCATCGCGTGCTCGAGCGTGGTCGAGACGCGGAAGATGAGGTTGTTGCGGCGCTGCCGCAGGTCGAGGAAGCGCCAGTCCATGCGCTTGTCGAGGCTCGAATCGGCCGCGATCGGCGTCTCGGGCAGGGCCGGCGCGGCGACCTCGATCGAGGCGATCTTGATCTCGATGCCGCCGAGCTTGACCCGCTCGTCGTGCTTCAGGTCGCCGGTGACGGTCAGGAACGTGCCGTGGGCGAGGTTCGAGATGGTGTCGGTGAGCGCGAGGGCTGCGGCATCCTGATCCGCCTTCTCGGGGTCGGGCCGGGTCGCCGGGTTCACCAGCTGCACCGCGCCGGTCTCGTCGCGCAGGATGACGAACTGCACCTTCTTCTGGTCGCGGACGGTCTCGACCCACCCGGAGACGAGGACGGGGCCGTCGGTGCGGGCGGCGAGCTGGTCGACGAGGATGCGTTCGGTCACAAGCGTCAAGTCTACGGGGCGGGATGCCACGGCCCGGGCGGCGGGTCGAGCCACACCCGTGATGGTGCGACGTCGCCCGCGGCGCCTGGGCCGGTGGCATCCGTTCGTGTCGTTCGGTCGACGCGTCGTGTCGTTCGGTCGACGCGAATGGCTGCTGCAGCGCACCGAAGGCCACCATTCGTGTCGACCGAAGCGCCGGTCGTGTCGACCGAAGCGCCCGCCACGCCGTCCGCGAGGTCGGCGGGGGCTCCGGTCCTCGCAGCGTCACGGGTGCGGGCGAGCGGATGCCACATCCTTGCCCGGGCGCACCGGGTGCGCGTGCGCGGGCACGCGCCAGAACACCACCTTGGTCAGCTCGGTCGCCGCACAGTAAGCGATGGCGATCAGCACCACCAGCGCGACCAGGCTCGCCGGCGGCACGGTCAGCCGCAGCGGTCCGCCCACCGGGGTGAGCACGATCGCGAAGGTCACGATCACCACGAGCACGCTCAGCAGCGTGAGCGTGCCGCCCGGCCGGCTGCGCCACGACGGGCCCCGGGTGCGCAGCACGAACAGCACGAACACCTCGGTCAGCACCGACCCGAGGAACCACGCGCTCTGGAACTCGTGCTCGCCGGCGCCGAATCCCGCCCGCAGCACGATGAACGTGACGATGTCGAACACACTGCTGACCAGGCCGAACACGATCATGTAGTTGCGGATCAGCCGCATGTTCCACCGCTGAGGGCGGGCCAGCTGCCGGGCGTCGACGTTGTCGGTCGCGATCGCGGTGGCGGGCAGGTCGGTCAGCAGGTTGATCATCAGGATCTGGGCGGCCAGCAGCGGCAGGAACGGCAGCACGATCGACGCGATCGCCATCGAGATCATGTTGCCGAAGTTCGCGCTCGTGGTCATGAAGATGTACTTCATGGTGTTCGCGAACGTGCGCCGGCCCTGGCGCATCCCGTCCAGCAGCGACCGCAGGTCGTTGGCGAGCATGACGATCGCGGCCGATTCGGCGGCGACGTCCGCCGCGCCGGTCACCGAGATGCCCACGTCGGCGGCCTTGAGCGCCGGGGCGTCGTTGATGCCGTCGCCCAGGTAGCCGACGGTCTCGCCGGCCCGGCTGAGCGCGCGGATGATCCGCTCCTTGTGGTGCGGGCTCGTCTCGCAGAAGATGTGGGCGGATGCCGCGGCCCGCGCGAACGCGTCATCGTCCAGGGCGTCGATCTGCCCGCCGGTGAGGATCGCGCTCGGGTCCAGGCCCAGCTCGCCCGCGATGTGCGCGGCGACCGGGCGGGCGTCGCCGGTGATCATCCGCACCGCGACTCCCGCGGCGGCGAAATCGGGGATGGTGGCCGCCGCCTCGGGCTTGACCGGGTCGGCGAAGGTCAGCAGCCCGATCAGGGTCAGCCCGGACTCGTCGGCGGGTGTGCACGTGCCGGCCATCAGCGGCCGGGTCGCCACCGCCAGCACGCGCATGCCCTGCGCGCCGAGGGCATCGACGACCTGCTCGACGCCTGGTCGGGCGTCGCCGATCGGGGTCTGCGCGCCGTCGGCGGCGCGGGCGTGCGTGCACACGTCGAGCACCGGCCCGACGGCGCCCTTCGTGACGAGCACCCGCCCGTCCGGCGAGTCCACGAGCACCGAGAGCCGCTTGCGGTCGAAGTCGTAGGGCAGCTCGCCGAGGGCCGATGCCTCGGCCGGATCGATGCCCGCGGCCTTCGCGGCCGCGATGATCGCGGCATCCATCGGGTTGCTCAGCCCCTGCTGCAGGCCGGCGTTCCACGAGGCAGTGCGCAGCACCGCCGGCGAGGGCGTGCCGTCGATCGCGAGCGAGCCCGACAGCCGGATGTGCCCCTGGGTCATGGTGCCGGTCTTGTCGGTGCACAGCACCGTCATCGCGCCGAAGTCCTCGATCGCGTTCAGCCGCTTGACGATTACCCGGTGCCGGGCGATGGTGCGGGCGCCCTGGGCGAGGCTGATGCCGACGATCGCCGGCAGCAGCTGCGGCGTGAGGCCGACCGCCAGTGACAGCGAGAACAACGCGGAATCGACGATCGGGCGGGGCACGACGAGGTTGAACGCGAAGATCGCGACCACCAGCACGACCATCACCCGGGTCAGCAGCAGCCCGAACCGGGTCATGCCGCGCTCGAACCCGGTCGGCCGCGGCTTGGCACGCATCGACTGCATGACCCGGCCGAACTCGGTGTCACGACCGGTCGCCACCACCAGTGCGGTGCCCGAGCCGCTCGCGATGTGTGTGCCGCTGTACAGCACGTTGCTGCGGGCGGCCAGCGGCGCGCCGGCAGGCGAGACGCCGGGCGCTTTGGGCACCGGGAACGTCTCGCCGGTGAGCGTGGACTGGTCGGCCTCGAGCCCGGTGGCGGTGAGCACCACGGCATCGGCGGGCAGGATGTCGCCGCCGGCCACGACGATCACATCACCCGGCACGACCTCGTCGAAGGGCACCTCGGTGCGGGCGCCGCCGCGCAGCGCGGTGGCGGTCAGGCGCACCGTGCCGAGCAGTTCGTCCATCGCGCCGGCGGCGCCGCGCTCCTGCACGAAGTCGAGCAGCCCCGACAGCAGCACGATGACGAGGATGATGATCGCGTCGGTCCCGTCGCCGAGCACGCCCGAGAGCACGGTCGCTGCGACCAGGATGAGGATGATCGGGCTGGTGAACTGGTGCGCGAGCATCCGCCACGATCCGGTGCGGCGCCGGGTCGACACCGCGCGGGCGCGGGTGGTGGGCAGCGCCGCCTGCGCGGCCGCGGCGCTCAGCCCGCCGGGGCCGGACGAGAGGGATACCGCCAGGTCGTCGACCGGGGTCGACCAGTACGTCGACAGATACGCAGCGGTGGGCACGGTGCCATTCTGCGCCGTCATCCGTCATCCGTCATCCGTGCGTGGCGGGCGGGGCAGGAGCCGCCGGTCATAGGCTGGCGGCGTGACCTTCGATGATGCAGCGATCCTCGCCGAGCTCGACGCCCTGCGTGCCGCCGACGCACCCACCCACGGCGGCCGAGTGCTCTCGTACGTGTACGACGCCGGCCGGCCCGACCTCGACGAGCTGGCCGCGCAGGCGGCGCGGCGCATGCAGGCGGTGAACGGTCTGGATCCCACCACGTTCACGTCGGTCGCCGCCCTCGAACGCGACGTGCTCGCGTTCGCCTGTGAGATCCTCGGTGCGGGCACGGATGCCGCAGGCACGGTCACCAGCGGCGGCACCGAGTCGTGCCTGCTCGCGGTGAAGACCGCGCGGGATCTGTGGCGCACGGGCGGAGGCCGCGGCATCCCCCGCCTTCTCGCCCCGGTGACCGCGCACGCCGCCTTCCGCAAGGCGGCCGAGCTGTTCGACCTGACCTTCGATGGCGTGCCGGTCGACCCCGCGACCGGCACGCTCGACGCGTCGGCGATCACCGACCGGCTGGGGCCCGACGTGGCGCTGGTGGTGGTGTCGGCGCCGTCGTATCCGTTCGCGGCGATGGACCCGATCGCCGAGGTCGCCGCCGCATGCGCAGACGCGGGCGTCTCGTGCCATGTCGATGCGTGCATCGGCGGCTGGGTGCTGCCCTTCTGGCCCGACCCGGTCGCCGCGTGGAACCTGCGGGTACCGGGTGTGACCAGCCTGTCGGCCGACCTGCACAAGTACGGGTACGCGCCCAAGGGGGTGAGCGTGCTGCTGCACGCCACCCGTGACCGGCACCGTGCACAATACTTCGCCACCACCGACTGGCCGGGCTACCCGGTGGTCAATCCCACGCTGCTCGGCTCGAAGTCGGCCGCCGCGCTCGCCGCCGCGTGGGCGATCATCCGCGCCCTGGGCGCCGACGGCTTCCGCGACCTGGCCGCGCAGGCCGCCCGCGCCACGCATGCGCTGCGCGACGTGGTCGGCGGCATCGAGGGGCTGCGCGTGGTCGGCGAACCCGCCGGTCCGCTGTTCGCGGTCGCGACCGACCAGACCGTGCCCGCCGCCCGGCGCGTCGACCCGCACCATTGGGCCGATCGGGTGCGCGAGGCGGGGTGGATGCTGCAGCAGCAGCCGGGTCTCGTGCAGCCGGGCGGCATCCGCCTGCCGCACACCGCGCACCTGACCGTCACGCCGGTGACCGAGGCGGGTCTCGGCGAGCTGGTGCCGGCACTCGTCGCCGCGGCCGACGCGGTGCGGGGCGTGCCGCCGGTGGACCCGGCGTCGCTGCTGGCCGGGCTGCCCGGGTCGCTGCCGGAGCGACTCGACTCCGACACCGCCGGCGCGCTGCTGGCCGGCATCGGCCTGGGCGGGGTGGACGCGGCCGGTGTCGACGGCGGCGGTGGCGGCGGCGCCCTGCCCGAGCGGATGGCGCCGTTCCTGGCCCTGATCGAGGCGCTGCCGCATCCGCTCACCGAGCGCCTGCTGGTCGAGCTGCTGGCCCAGCTCTCAGCGCGCTCTGAAGCGGGCGCGCCGTAGACTGGGGCGCGTGCCCGCCGATCGCCTTCATCTCGTGCGCCACGGGGAGGTCCACAACCCCCGCCGCGTGCTCTACGGGCGACTGCCGAACTACCGGCTCAGCGCCGCCGGGCGCCAGATGGCCCGGCAGGCCGCCCAGTACGTGCACGGCCTGCACCGCCCGGTCACCGCGTTGATCAGCTCGCCGCTGCAGCGCACCCGCGAGTCGGCCGAGCCGTTCACCGAGCTGTTCGGCATCGAACCGGTGATCGACGAGCGCGTCATCGAGCCCACCAACGTGTTCGAGGGCCGGCGGATGCGGCGGGCCCTGGCCAACCCGCTCAACTGGCGCCACCTGCGCAGCCCCGCCACCCCCAGCTGGGGCGAACCGTACGCGCAGGTCATCGCCCGCATGGAGGCGGCGATGGCGGATGCCTGGACCCGGGCCGAGACCGGAGACGTCGTGATCGTCTCGCACCAGCTGCCGATCTGGGTGACGCACCTGCACGTCGCGGGCCTGCCGGCCCGGCACGACCCCCGCCGGCGCCGCTGCGCGCTGTCGAGCGTGACGAGCTTCGAGCGGCTCGACGACGGCTGGGTCGAGGTCGCATACGCCGAGCCCGCCACCGTCGCGGGAACTGTCGATGTGGGGGCCGTGTGAACAACCGGTGGACCGGGCGCACCCGGTGGGCGAAGGCTGCGGCATCCGTCGTCGCCGCTCTCATGCTCGCGGCGGGGTTGACCGCCTGCAGCGGCGCGGGTGACGACCTGGCCGCGCAGTACCGCGAAGGATCCGACAAGGGCTACATCGCGGGCGATTTCGCGGTCAAGGAGTACCACGGCGACGACCGTCCGGCCGCGGTGCGGTTCGCCGGCACGCTCGATGACGGCACGGCCGTGTCGAACAAGACCTACGCCGGCAAGGTCACCGTCGTGAACTTCTGGTACGCCGAGTGCGCGCCGTGCCGCCAAGAGGCGCCGGTGCTCGAGAAGGTGTACGCGCAGTATCAGGGGCAGGATGTCGCGTTCCTCGGTGTGAACACGTACAACCAGGCCGCGACCGCGCAGAGCTTCGCGAAGGAGTTCGGCATCACCTACCCGAGCGTGATCGACGTCGACACCAAGTCGGTCACCGCCGCGTTCGCCGGCATCGTGCCGCTGAGCTCGACCCCTTCGACGGTCGTGCTCGGCGCCGACGGCCGCCCCACCGCCCGCATCATCGGCGCGTTGCCGGATGCCTCGATCCTGGCGTCGCTGGTCAAGACCGCGCTGGACGAGTCGTGACCGACCTGGTCGCCGGCGGGGCGCTCTGGGTGGCGATCCCGATCGCGGTGCTGGCGGGCCTGGTGTCGTTCCTGTCGCCGTGCGTGTTGCCGCTCGTGCCGGGTTACCTGGGTTTCATCGGGGGAGCGGTGGCACCGCGGCGCAGCCAGGCCACCGGCCGCGGCCGGCTGGTGCTGGGCGTGCTGCTGTTCATCGCCGGGTTCACCGTCGTGTTCATGGCCGTGAACATCTTCAGCGGTTCGCTCGGCCTGTTCCTGCTGCGCTACAAAGACGTCATCACCCGGGTGATGGGTGTGGTGATCATCCTGCTCGGGCTGGTGTTCGTGGGTCTGTTCGGGTTCGCGCAGCGCACGTTCAAACCCGAGGTGCGCGGCAACCTGGGCCTTGTCGGCGCGCCGCTGCTGGGCCTGGCGCTCGGTGTCGGGTGGGCGCCGTGCATCGGCCCGACCCTGGCGGTCATCATCAACATGTCGCTGGGCGGGGCGTCGGCCTCGCGCGGCGCCGTGCTGGGTCTGGCGTACTCGCTGGGCCTGGGCATCCCGTTCCTGCTCATCGCGCTCGGCTTCGGCTGGGCGACCCGTTCGGTGGCGTTCCTGCGCCGCCACATCCGTGCCGTCAACCTCATCGGCGGCGCGGTGCTGATCATCCTCGGTGTGCTCATGGTCACCGGGGTGTGGGGAGTGCTCATGGCTTCGCTTCAGGGGGTGATCGGCAGTGTCACGCCCGCGATCTGACGCGCCGCAGGCGACGGATGCCGCCACCGACCCGCTGCGTCCGGCCGACCACGTCGACGGACGGCAGACCGACGTCGTCTCGCCCCGGCTGGGCGTCATCGGCTGGCTGCGCTGGGGCTGGCGGCAACTGACGAGCATGCGCACCGCACTGGTGCTGCTGCTGCTGCTGGCGATCGCGGCGGTGCCCGGTTCGATCGTGCCGCAGCGCAGCGCCGACCCGAACGGCGTCACCAAGTACTTCCAAGACAACCCCGACCTCGCCCCGATCCTCGACAAGCTGCAGCTGTTCGACGTGTACACGTCGGCGTGGTTCTCGGCGATCTACATCCTGCTGTTCATCTCGTTGATCGGCTGCGTGATCCCACGCGTCAAGCACCACCTCAAGGCGTTGCGCGCCCGGCCGCCGCGCACCCCGGCCAGGCTGGCGCGCCTGGCCGACCACCGCACCTCGATCGTCGAACTGGCACCCGGCGTCGACCCGCAGGCCGAGGCATCCCGTGCCGTCGACCTCGCCGCCGCGCAGCTGAAAGCCGGCGGGTACCGCGTGCAGCGTTACGACGGCCGCGGCTCGTTCTCGGTGTCGGCCGAGCGTGGATACCTGCGCGAGACCGGCAACCTGCTGTTCCACATCGCGCTGCTGGGCGTGCTGATCGCCGTCGGCATCGGCGGCGGCTACACCTACACCGGGCAGCGGGTGATCGTCGAGGGCACCACGTTCGTCAACTCGGTGGGCACCGACTACTCGTCGTTCAACCCCGGACGGTTCGTCGACCCCGACGCGCTCACCCCGTACACGATGCGCCTGGACCGGTTCGACGTGACCTACCAGCCGTTCGGCGGCGAGTCGGCCGGGCAGGCGGGCGACTTCGTCGCGCACCTGACCACCACGCTTCCCGGGCACAAGCCCGTCGACGACCAGATCCGGGTGAACCATCCGCTGAACATCGCCGGCGACCGGGTGTACCTGATGGGCAACGGGTACGCGCCGACGGTGACGGTGCGCGACCCGTCCGGAAAGGTCGTCTTCCACGACAGCATCCCGTTCCTGCCGCAGGACGACAACCTCACCTCGCTCGGTGTGATCAAGGTGCCCGACGGGCTCGCGAAACAGGTCGGCATGGTGTCGTTCTTCTACCCGACGCAGACCGCGAACGCGTCGGGGGCGTTCACGTCGGTGTACCCGGCGCTGCTGAACCCGGTGCTGACCATGAACGTGTACGAGGGCGACCTGGGCATCGACAACGGCGTGCCGCGGTCGGTGTACGAGCTCGACACGTCGGGCATGACGCAGCTGACCGGCGGCGCCACCGGCGTGAAGTCCATCGAGCTGGCGCCCGGCCACACCGCCGAGCTGCCCGACGGGCTCGGCACCATCACGTTCGACGACGCGTCGCCGGCGGGGGCGACGGATGCCTCGCAGTCGGTCAAGCGGTTCGCGTCGCTGTCGATCCACCGTGACGTGGCCGCACCCTGGGTGCTCGGTTTCGCTCTGCTGGCGCTGGGCAGCCTCATGCTCGCGCTGTTCGTGCCACGCCGGCGCATGTGGGTGAAGGCGACGCCGCAGGGTGCCACGTTGACGCTCGAGTACGCGGGCCTTGCCCGCGGTGAGGATCCCACCCTCGCGGCCGCGGTCGAGGCGCTGGAACGCAAGCACGGCGAGGCGTTCGAGCACGCCGGCGGCCACGCGGCCGGCGATCTGGCCGCGTCGCCCCGAGCGTAGACTGAACGCCATGCCCTCCCTCGACGACGTCTCGCTGCTGCTGGTCTGGACGGCTGTGGCGATCTATGCCCTCGCCTTCATCGCGTACACCATCGACCTGGCCCGGCGCTCGGCGCAGACGCTGGACGAGAAGGATGCCGCGGCGGTGCGCGAGCGCGAACTCGTGGCTGCGGGGGGCGGCTCGGTGGCCCCGGTCGGGCCCACCTCGCTGGCGGTCGCACCGTCACAGCGCGTGCGGCCGGTGTTCGCGCGCATCGGCACGTCGCTGACCTGGCTGGGTTTCCTTTTCCACGTCGGCGGCGACGTCACCCGTGGCATCGCGGCCGGTCGGGTGCCGTGGGCGAACATGTACGAGTTCGCGCTGACGGGCACCATGCTCGTGGTGGCGGTGTACCTGGCGGTGCTGTTCCGCTACGACCTGCGGTTCCTCGGGGCGCTGATCACCGGGCTGGTGGTGCTGCTGCTGGGCGGGTCGGTGTTCGCGTTCTATGTGCAGGTGGCGCCGCTGTCAGACCCGCTGAAGTCCCCGTGGCTGGTGATCCACGTGTTCGTGGCATCCTTGTCGACCGCGTTCTTCGCGCTCACGTTCGGGCTGTCGGTGCTGCAGCTGATGCAGACCCGGCGCGAGCGCAAGCTCGCCGCCGCCGACGGCGCGCCGGTGCGCGCCTGGGGCTTCTTGCGCACCCTGCCGAGCTCTGAGACGCTCGAGTCGCTCGCCTACCGGTTCGCGATCGTCGGCTTCATCTTCTGGACGTTCACGCTCATCGCCGGCTCGATCTGGGCCAACGACGCGTGGGGCCGGTTCTGGGGCTTCGACACCAAAGAGGTGTGGACGTTCGTCATCTGGGTGCTCTACGCCGGCTACATCCACGCGCGGGCGACCCGCGGCTGGCGCGGCACCCGTTCGGCGTGGCTGTCGATCATCGGCTTCGCCGCGGTGCTGTTCAACTTCGCCGTCGTCAACGTCTTCTTCAAGGGCCTGCACGCCTACAGCGGCCTGACCAACTGACCCGCCCGCGGCGCGGTCACCGCACCTGCACCTCGGCGAATGCTCCCGCCGCTCGGGCGAGCCGCACGTCGCGGGTGAGCAGGGGGCAGCCGAGCGCCTCGGCGAGGGCGACGTACGCCGCGTCGTAGGCGGTGATGGTGTGCCGCATCGCGAACACCCGTGCCCGCAGCGCGGGCGCCGAGTTCCAGCGTCGGATCGGCAGGGCGTCGAAGTCGGCCAACGCCTCCACCGCCCGTGTCGTGCTGATCTCGTCTCGGCGCACCAGCCCGCGCAACGCCGAGGGCACCTCATAATCGAGCAGCGTCGGCGCGTGCAGGTCGCCATCGGCAAGCACGGTGCGAACCTCGTGCGATCCGGGTGCGCCGGTGAGCGCGTCGACCACCGCCGAGCAGTCCGCGACGATCACCGGCGGGATGCCTCCGCCTGCGCACGCTCGGATTCGAGCGCGGCTCGTGCCGGCGCCGTGGCGCGTTCCGCGCGGGCGGCCGCGCGCGCGAGCACCTCGGCGACGCTGGGCTGGGCTGCTTCTCGGCGCAGCACCTCGAGCAAGAACGCGTTGAGCGACGACCCTTGGGCGGCCGCGCGTGACTTGAGTGTGCGCCGTGTCTCGTCGGGCACGTCACGAATCTGCAGAAGTCCAGACATACGCTCAGTATAGAGCTATATGCACTGTGTATGCTTTCTGGCCGCGCTGCAACAGCCATGTCCGCCGCAGCCGACGATCGGGCGCGCACGGCCCGCTTCAGAGCCTGGCTCGGCTCAGCCGGCGGCGGGGGTGCCGGTCTGCCACGCGGTGACCTGCAGGGTGGTGCCCGGGATGATGTCGAGGTCGACGTCCCAGCGTGAGCGGTTCAGCCCCGCCCAGGGCGCGACCCAGAGGGCGCGGGCGACCAGTTGGCCGTGCATCGAGTTCGCATCCCACGCGATGGCGGCGCGGGCGGTCTGGCCCGGTGCGAGCGTGATCCGGCTCGGGCCCGGGTCGGTGGCCATGAACGAGCTGCCGTGGCGCACGGTCAGTGCCAGCAGGTGGCCGTTCTGATCGCCGAAGGCGACATCGGGGTACCCCGTGAGTGTGCAGGGGTGGTCGGCCACGTTGACCAGTTGCAGCGGCTGCACGCGGTGGCCGGTGGCGGCGTCCGACGCCGGCGCCATGAGGGTCATGTCGGTGACCGCGCACGCACCGGCCGGGGCCGGGTCGGCGGATGCCGCGACCTGCGGTACCGGTTCACCCGTGGCATCCGGGTCGGGAGCAAGGGCCCCACTCGGGTCAGCCTGCGCCTGCTGCTGGGCGCGAGCCTGCTGCAGCGCGGTCTGGGCGGCGGCGTCGGCCGCCTGTGACGACAACGGAAGGGCGATCGCGGCGAGCACGGCCACGGTCGACGCGGTGACGGTCGCAACGCGCGGTGACGACGTGGTCGCGCCACCCCGCACGATGAGCGCGGGGATCCAGCCGACGACCAGGCCCCAGAACACGGCGAGGGATGCGGCGCCCAGCAGCGACAGGGCACCCCGAACGCCCGAGCGCGCAACGGTGGTGACGAACTCGCCGGCATCGAGCACGCCGCCGACGGTGAAGCCGGTGAGTACAGCGGCGAGCCACCCGGAGGCGAACGACACGCGGCCGTCGCGGGCCAGCCAGCCGCAGAGCATGGTGTAGGCGGCTGCGACGAGCACCACCGCGATCACGTGCACCGTGACCGCCCATCCGACGGGGACGCCGAAGAATCCGCCGCGCATGGGGGAGGGGATCATCCGCCCGAGCGTCGCCGCCTGCCCGCCGGCGAACTGCAGCAGGTAGGGGCCGAGTCCGCACAGCAGCCACAGGGCCGCGAGCACCGCCGCGGCGGCCAGTCGTCGGGTCACAGCTCTCCTTCGCCAGGTCGGATGGGCTGGGCAGCGCATCCCGTACGAGGCTATCGATGAATCCGCCGCGCCCTGCGCGAACTCATTTGTAAGGATCTGGCCGCGCCGAGAGATAGACATGATGACGTGCAAGTGAGACAGCTCGACACGCCACCGGAGGAGAGCAGGAAGGAAAGGATCGGGATGCTCGGTTCTGAGACTCGACGCGGTTCACGCTGGCGACGCTGCGGCTTCTCCGCATCAGACAGCGAGGCTGAAAGAGAGATTCATGACCGGCTCGATGCGCACATTCTGGACCTGCTGCGTGACCGCGAACTCCTCGGGACTGGCGCCGGGCTGACCGTGCGTACCCACGGCTGACTCGCATGTCGACTGAGTCTGGCGTGGAAGAGTCCGTCCCCCTCTCGCAGAATCGCGGGTTTCGCCTGCTCATGGGTGGACAACTTGCGAGTTCGCTGGGCGAAGGTGTGGCTGCCATCGTCCTGCCGCTTCTGCTGCTCGAGATCACCGGATCATCCGCGGCAGCCGGCGGCGTGTCGGCGATGGCGATGGCGATCACCCTCATCCTCGGGCTCGCCGCCGGCGTCTTCGCCGACCGCTGGCCACGCCGGCTCACCCTTGTCGTCGCGGCGCTGACCGCGTGTGCGGCCTGGGGCGTGTGCGCGCTGCTCCTGCAGATCGGTGCGCCGTCGCTCGGTGCGTTGGTCGCAGCCGCAGGCATCTCGGCGTTGGCGATGACGTTCTTTCAGCCGGCACAGAATGGCGCCGTGCGTCATCTCGTCCCCACCGCGCAGCTGCCTCAGGCCATTGCGATCGACCAGGCCCGCGAAACGACGGCGAGCTTGCTGGGAGCGCCCCTCGGCGGTGCGCTTCTCGTCCTGGGGCCTGCGGCGGCGATCGCCGCAGACTCCGCCGGCTTTCTCATCGCGGCTCTGTGCATCGTGGCGATCAGCACCTCACTCGGACCCGATCGGGTAACAGCGACCGGCGATCGAGCGTCGCAGCAGACGGTCATCGTCTTCCTACGCGGACTTCTCGCGGATGCTTTGGAAGGCGTGCGGCACCTGTGGAGTACGACCGCGGTGCGCACCTGCTTCTTCGCCGCGTGTGTGCTGAACGTGCCGTTCGTCGGCATCCAGGTGGGTCTCGTGCTCGGCCTGCGCGAGGCGGGTACGCCGGTGTACTTGATCGGGCTGGCCGAGACGATGAGCGGGCTGGGAGCAATCGCCGGTGCGGCGCTGGTCGGACCGCTCGGGCGGCGTCTCTCGCTTGGTCGCCAGATCGTCGTCACAGCCTGGGCCATCGGAGCGGGAGGTGCGCTCATCGCGCTGGTCTTCCCGCACATCTGGCTCGTACTGCCCGCGTGTTTCCTCAACACGCTGTTCGTTCCCGCGCTTAACGGCACACTGATGGGTCATGTCTTCGGATCGGCGTCCGAAGACCTGGCCGGCCGACTCGGCGCGGCAGCCCAGGTAGTGTCCGGGCTACTGATACCGCTCGCGCCGCTGCTCGCGGGACTGCTCATCCAGGTCGCATCCGGGCAGGTCGCATTGGCCGTCTTTGCGGTGGCGCTCGTGGCTCTCGCCGGCGTGCTCACGGCAAGTCCCGGCATCCGCCGCCTGGTCGCGTAGATAGACAAGGTGAGGAAGGACACCATCATGAAGAGTCGTCAGCCGCACGCCGTTCCCTGCTCGGGCTGAGGGGTGCACCGGGTTGTTCGCCTACTGCGACGTCCGTCGGTCGTCGCGGCGATCGCGTGCGGCGTCCTGGCTGTTCTGCTGTCATCACTCGGAACGTCCGCGCAGGTGCGCCTCGCTGACGACATCGCGGGAACCGCCCGTGGGGCATTCGACATTCTCGTCAGGCCGATGGGTGCGGATGACGAGGGGCTGTCCGACACCCACGGTGTGATCGAGCCGAACTACCTGTCGTTCACAGGCAAAGGCGGCATCACGCTGGCGCAACTGGCGCACGTGCGTTCTGTCGCCGGCGTCGCGGTGGCCGCACCGGTGTCAGTGGTGGGCCAGGTGACGACGGCGGTGATGACGCCCGGGGTGACCCTTCCGAACACACCCGGCGGCGGCATCTTCGAGGTCACGCTCACGCAGAGCCTCGATGATGGAATCCGGCAACGCACAGTGTCCACGCAGACGTTTCGGGTGGGAACGCCCAGTGCGCCGGACGGGCAGGCGGTGTCCACCGCACCGGGCGGCGCCGCCGGAGCCCTGCCCGCCGGAGGGTGGGGTGCGCTGGGGTCGCCGCTGCCTCCGGTGACGTCATCCGTGGTCGCCGTGGACCCTCTCGCCGAGGAGCAGCTCGTCGGGCACCCGGTCGAGGCGCTCGACCAGCTTGCGCGGGTTCGAGACGGCGCCACGACGTCGTTCACGGCGAAGGCTCTGGCTGAGGTCGTGACGCGACTGTCGCAGAAGGGGGACCTCACCCACACCGATGAGGTCTCGCCCGGGGTTCCCTTGGGCTCGACGATGCCGGTGGCGCCGGTGGTCATCACCACGTCCGACCCTGCGCGTACGACGCTGACGGCAAGTGCGCGCCTGGTCGACAGGGGTGCCGTCGTCGACCGCTTGTTGTCGGATCCAGACCCGGTGGCCGCCCTGCAGAAGTGGAAGCCCCCCGCCACATCAGCGACGAACCCATTGCGCATGACCGTGCCGGCTGGTGAGCAGGCGCTTGCAGGCAGGTCGATCACTGTCGACCTCGCACAGACAGGTGCGGAGTTCGCCGGTGGCGCAACGGTGAGCCGGCTGAGCGGCGTGCTCGTCGGGCGACCGGCATATCGCGATACTGCGCCCCGCAGCGGTCCACCGCACCTTCGGATCGTTCCACGCTCCGCCGTCCCCATGAACGGTCCGGTCTCGGATGAGATCATCTTGCCGGGCACGAGCGTCGGCAGCGTCGCCGTCGACGGGGAGGAGATGAGCTATCGCCGCACGACTCCCGTACACGCACGCGACGAGGTGGCGCTGTATCCGGTGCGGACGTTCGACCCGACGCAGCTGGTGCCCACCTCGCCGGCAGCGGGGCGGGTGAGCCTCGGAATCTACGATGTGCCGCTGCCGTCCGTCGTCCGGTCCACGCTGGCAAAGCCCGGTACCTCCCTGTTGCCGACGCTCAACCCGGCGGGCCTGGTCGTGCGACCGCCGGCAGCGATCGCCGACATTCGCGACGCGCCCTTGATGCGCGGTGGTGCACCGGTCGATGCGATCCGGGTGCGTGTCGCCGGAATCGACAGGTACGATTCCCAGGCATTGCGGCGAGTGGAGGACGTGGCATCGAGAATCGCTGACATGGGGCTGCACGTGGACGTGGTGATCGGCTCCAGTCCCCAAGAAGTCGACATCGATGTTCCGGCGTACGTCGCCGCCAGAGGCGCGGTCGTGCCGTTGGGAGTCGTCGCACAGCAATGGACGACGATGGGAGCGGCCACCACCGTCACCGCGAGCTTGAGCCTGACGACGATGCTGCTGGTGGGGATCGGTGGAGGCGCGGCGGTGGCGGCCGCGATTGCAGCGCAAGTACTTGAGAGCGCGTCCACACGCCGTGATGCCGCCCTGCTTCGCGCGATGGGATGGTCACGTGCGAGCGTGCGGCGCCGAATCCTCGCGGCGCCACTGGTGGTTTCGGTCGCGACACTGTGCGTGTTCGCGTCAGCGTGGTGGATGTCGGCATGGAGTGTGACGATGGGCCTTGCCGGGACACTCGTGTGTCTGCTCGTCCCGCTCACGGCCGTGCTGGCTGCTCGGGCTGCGACCGCAGGGGATGTGACGGGAGCTGCCAAGACCGGCGCGGCCGCCGGTCTGCGGACCGGGCGCCGGATGGCGTCGAGTCGCACCGCAGTGGCGTTGCGGTCGGCGTTGGCTGCCCGCACCGAAGTCATGGCGATCGCTGCGTTCGTTGCATTGACAGTGGCGGCCACGGGCGTCGTTGTGGCGGTCTTCGCCGCGCGCATCGCCGCCGCAGGGCCCACCCTTCTCGCGCACGCCGCCGTTGCAGCGCTGACATCCCGCCACCTCACGCTGTTGGTGGTGGTACTCGTCACCTGTGCGGGGTTCGCAACACTGTTGTGGAGGCACCTGCTGATGGGCAGACAGCGAGAAGACCGGGTCTTGCGAGTCGTGGGCTGGTCGGGACGAGACAGGCGTGACCTTCAGCTGCGCCTGCTCATGCTGATCGCAACGGGACCGGTGCTGGTGGGTGCGTGTCTGGCGTTCGCCATCGCTCACGCCGGAAGGGTGGGGATGCCTTGGCTCGCGGTGGTCGCGGGGATCGGGGGAGGACTGCTGGTGATGGCTCTCATGAGCATGCAATCCGTTGAGCGGAAAGGTCACGCGTGACTGGCGCGCTGCTGCAGCTGGAAGAAGCTCAGGTGGACCGGGGCGGGGTGTCGGTGTTCGATGCGCTGACGATCACCGTTGGGCCGGGCGACATCGTGGTGTTGCGCGGCCGGTCCGGATCAGGCAAGTCGACGGCGCTGTCGATGGCGATGGGTCTGCATCCCCCCGCTCGTGGAACAGTGCGATGGCAGGGTGAGGACATCTACCGGCTCGACGACGACGACCGCGCCGCGCTCCGTCGCGGTTGCTTCGGCATCGTGCTGCAAGACGGGGGGCTGTTGCACGGACTGACCGCGCTCGAGAACGTGCTCGTTCCGGTGCTGCGCAGGCATGCAACGAAGACCGACCGGGCTCGCGCCGGTGACATGCTGCGCCGCGTCGGGCTTCAGGATGTCGCCGGGCACACACCCGATCGGCTCTCCGGCGGAGAGGTGCAGCGAGTGGCGGTCGCACGGGCCCTGTTCTGTGAACCCCAGTTGCTGATCATGGATGAGCCGACGGCAAGCCTCGACCGGGTCGCTGCCGCAGACGTGATCGCGTTGCTCACCGAGTCTGCATCTATGGGACGGGGCGTGTTCGTCGCCACGCACGATGCCGCGGTGATCGCTGCCGCGACGGTGGTGCACGACATCGAGTGATTCCGTTCTGAAACGCGCGGGACGGCAGATCCGCGCGTGCCGCGCGACTGCAACCGAAACCGACGGGACCGTGCGGCGGCTCAGGCTGTGGCCGGCGCGATGCTCGCAAGCACCTTGTCGGACTGGTCGTTCCACCACTGCTCGATGGCGTTCATGGCCGAGGTCGGCAACAGGCCCGATGCGGTGTTCATGCCACCGAGGGGCTTCCCCGACGGCTCGAGAGGCCGGATGCTGTCGATGAGGTACACCTTGTTGCCACGCTGGTACACCATGGCGACGGCATCCCCCTTCTCGTCGAGGAGGGTGCGTTCGGTGCCGACGAAGTCATCGTCAGTCGTGCGGCAGTCGCCGAGCACCTGGGTGAGGGGGCGGGTGTCGGCAGAACCGACGTCGGGGAATCGCCACACCGACATCCGATACATGAACGTGTGCCCACGCGATCCGGAGTAACCGACGGATGCCACCGCATAGTACGTGTCGGCACCGGCGCCGAACATCGCTTCGTTGACGACATCAGACGGCGACCACAGCATGATGTCGAGGCTGTCTTGCAGTGAGCTTGCCAGTGCACGGCAGGGGCGGGGCAGAGTGCCCAAACCGACCGGGGTCGGCGAGCACGGCCCACCGCCCCGGCCGATCAAGATCTCGATCTGCAGATAGT
Organism: Microbacterium luticocti DSM 19459; assembly: GCF_000422405.1. Taxonomy (GTDB): domain Bacteria; phylum Actinomycetota; class Actinomycetes; order Actinomycetales; family Microbacteriaceae; genus Microbacterium; species Microbacterium luticocti. Next base: position 45,922 of record NZ_AULS01000002.1, on the reverse strand, counting down.
CGTCGAGCACATCGGCCACCGGCAGGCTCTTGTTGAGCTGCTGCGACTGCAATCCCGGGGTGTTCGCGACTGCTGCCAGGCAGGGCTTCGAGGCATCGGGCGCGGCCGGCCGGCTCGGCGTGGCAGTTGCCACGGGGGTTTGCGGCGGTGCAGTCGTGATCGGGTCGCACGCCGTCAGAGCGCCCCACGACAAGACGGCGACGGCGGCGCAGGCGCAGACCGTGAGCAACCGTCTGCTATCGGCTCGCCGGTGGGTTTTCTTCTTGCGGATCACTCGTCCTCTTCCCCGATCGTGAGAGGGATGCTGTCGTCATGTTCATCGTCGGGGAGCGGTGGAACCTGACATGCGTCATGGTCACGATCGGCTAACGGCCGGCCGTGCGCACGCTCCGGTGCTCGGCCACGCCGGCGCCTGTCAGGATGGATGGTGTCGGCGATGCCGGCGGGAGAAGTCTCATGTAAGGTTCTTCTGCTCTGCGGCGATAACCCTGGTGGGGCCGGTGCGCAGGGAGCGCAAGGAGGTGCGAACTGATCGAGCAGGACTTCGTCGACCTCTACAACGCGCACTTCGGGACCGTGTTGCGCTTCGTGGAACGCAGGGCAGGGGGCGGTGGTGATGCCGAAGACATCACTGTGGAGACGTTCGCGGCGGCCTGGGGCGCCGGATCTCACGTCGAGGTGACGCTGCCGTGGCTGTTCACGGTGGCGAGAAACAAGATCAAGGACTACTACCGGGCAAACGCGCGCCGGCGCGAAGCAGAGGGACGCGTGATGAGCGATGCCATCGTCGCTGACGAAGACCTGGCCCAGATCGAACGGCTCGCCGTGCGCGAGGCGGTGGCGTCGTTGACGCCGCGCGAGCGGGACGTCGTGGAACTGACCTATTGGGATGACCTGTCTGCGGAGCAGGTGGCCGAAGTGCTCGGCTGCAAGGTCGGGGCTGTGTGGACCGCGTTGAGTAGGGGACGGGCGAGCTTGCGCGGGTTGCTAAGGCAGACGGAGGGGGTAGGTGAGATCGGTGGATGACGAGACGCTGGAGCGCATGATCAAGGCAGCCGACCCAGCACGCACGCCCGTCGACGCGCCTCTGACGCTGAGGCAGATCCAACTTCGCGACAGCATCGTCGCCGGCACGTATGTCGCGCATCGCCCAGCGACCCGAAAGGATCGCTTCCGTTGGTGGAAGACAGCCTTGCCGGTCGCGGTCTTGGCGGCGTGCCTTGTTGCCGTCGTGGTGCTTTCCGTTGGAAGTATCCGCCCACAGTCGGCACTCGCACTTACACCACCGGCACTGCACTTCGTCCCGACCGGTCAGACTTCGCAGCAACTCTTGCAGATGCTGGAGCGCCACGCATCCGGTGCCCCAGCCGGCCCAGCGCGACCGGAGCGAGGATCGAGGACGGTTGGCTGGTACGCGCAGATCACCCAAGATGAGACAGCTGGGACCACGGCGGTGATCGCGCCGCAGGTGACCACGATCGCTTGGGCGTCCGACCAATCGGGCAGCATCCGGACTGTTGCAGGAAAGCCCTACTGGGCTGACGAGTCGGGCTCAGCTATCCCGCATGCGGCAGCTCCTGCGGAAGGGGCGCTGATCTCAGAGATGACCTTCGGTCCAGGCGAGTACGAACCGTCGGTGCGTGACGAACCGGGAACGTCATCGAAGGCCCTGGCCGATTTTCTCGAGAGTGCCGGCTTGACCAGCGACGGCGACGCTGCGGACATGCTCGATGCCATTGGCAATGCGTTCAGTAGCTGGACGCTCACGACTGAGCAGCAGTTGACGTTGATCAAGATGCTGCTAGCAAGACCTGATGCTGAAATCCTCGGTGCGGCGACCGACCGAGCGGGACGGGCGGTGATCGGGATCGCCGCCGACTCCCATCGGTTCCCCGGCACGCAGAAGGTGCTTCTTGTGTCGGGCGACACGGGCCGCATCGTAGGCCTAGAGACGGTGGCAACGAGCCCATCAGAGGCGGTGCCCGCTGGAGCTGTCATCTCTTATTCGCTTTGGGACACACCCAGTGAGCCGTGAATGGAGCAACGGAATGATCAAGAGAGTACTCGCAGGCGTGTAGACAATGCCACTGACGCAACGTCTTGCGACACATCTGGTTGCGCGCGACGGCGTCCTGGCGTGAGTTCCCAAACCCCATGTCAGGCGGCGACGGGCACCTCGCTCAACAATGCCTTGACGCCGGTGGTGCGCCGTCGCATGACCGCGACCACAGTCGCACCGAAACCAAGCAGCGACCACACCGCGAGCCCGGCGAGCCCGGCGCCCAACCCGCCCGATGTGGTCAGTGAGGCCAGCCCTGCGGTGAGCGCGGGCGCGGTCGGCAGCCAGCTCGAGATCGCCACCAGCAGCCCGGGCACCGTCGACACGACGCCGGTCGCCACCGCGAGCACTCCCACAAGTGCCGCAACCCACCGCCCGGCACCGCCGAGCACCGCCACCAGCGCCTGATTCACCGCGGCGAACGCGATCCCGGCGACCACGCACACCGTCGCGAACACCGACCAGGTGCCCCAGTCGTAGGATGCCGCCACCTGCACGATTCCGGCCACCAGAAGCCCCTGCGCGGCGCCGAGTGCCGCCGCCGGCGCCAGTGCACGCAGGGCCAGCAGGGCCGATGGGCGGCGTGATGTCAGAGCCCGGCGCGATACTGCCTGGAACGCCACGAACGAACCCAGCCCCCCGAACCACAGCGCGAGCATCGCCAGAAGAGGAATCGCCGAGGTCCCGAACATGTTCTCACCCAGGCCCTCGGCCGCCACCGGGTCGGCCACCACTGAGGCCAGGCTCTTGGCCTGCTCGTCACTGAACGACGGCAGCGCGTCGGCGGCTTTGTGCAGCCCCGACGAGATCTCGTCGGCGCCGTCGGCGAGCGCACCGATGCCGTCACCGAGCGCGGTCGCACCCTCGGCCGACTGGGCGGCACCCGCCGCCCAGGTGCGTGCCCCGTCCGCCCACTGCGAGGCGCCGTCGGCAGCCTGCGCGGCACCGTCGGCCAGCGACCCGGCGCCGGTGGCCAGCGAACGCACGCCGGCCGCGGCATCCGTCGCCCCTGTCGCGAGCCCGTCCATTCCGCCCGCAACCTGGGTCATGCCCCCCGAGATCTGCGCCAGGCCCTCGGCGACCTGCGGCAGCTTGCTCAGCCCGTCGACGCCCTGTGCGATCTGGTCGGCGTTGTCGATCACCCCGGTCACGTGCGGCAGCGCCTCACGGGCGCTCGCAGCGACCTCGGTCAGGCCCGCGCACAGCTGGGCCGACCCGCCCTGGGCTGCACACTGCGCCGCCAGCTCGTCGAGACGGTCGACCGCCCCGGTGACCGACTGCGAGATCTGCGCGCTGTTGTCGGCGAGCTGGTGCGCGGCGTCGATCAGTTCTTGCGGAATCTGCGGTGCCTGTGCCAGCCCGTCGGCGATGGTCGAGAGGTGGGCCGACAGCTCACGCGTCGACCCGGCGAGGGTGCGCGCCCCGCCCGCCCAGGTGCCCAGCCCCTCAGCGGCCGAGCGTGCACCTGCCGCCCAGGTCTTCGCCCCCGAGGCCAACTGAGAGGCTCCGCCCGCGATGCCGTCGGCGCCGTCGGCCAGGCTGCCGGCACCATTCGCGAGCTGGTGCACGCCGTCGGCCAAGCTGTGTGCACCCTCGGCGCTCGTGCGCGCCCCGTCGGCCCACTGCGCCGCGCCGTCGGCGGCGGTGCCCAGCTGGTCGCCGAGCGTAGTGAAGCTCAGGAACACGTTCTGAAGCGTCGACGACGACAACGTGGAACCGATGGTGGATGCCGCAGCCTGGGTCACCTGTGCGGTGATGGCGTCATCGATCACGCGCGCGTCGGGCGCGGTCTCGACACGGATCGTCGCCTGCCGGGCGTCGTCACCGTCGCCGGCGAGTTCTTTGCCGGGCGAGACCGCCGCGGCCGAGAAGTTCTCGGGAATGGTCACCACGGCCTGATAGGTGCCGTCCTTGAGCCCCGCCTTGGCCTCGGCGGCGTTCGAGATCGTCCAGTCCAGGTTGCTGGGCACCGCGTCGGAGCCTGTGACCAGTCCTGCCGTCAGCTGGCGGCCCAGGGGGACCAGCTGGCCGTCGACGGTCACGGGGGAGTCCTCGTTCACCACCGCGGCGTGCATGGCGTCGAGCCGCTCGGTCGGGTTGTACAGGGCGGCCACCAACACCCCGCCGATCAGCACCGGCAGCAGCAGCACCCCAAGAAGGGTCAGCCACGTCACCGGCCGGCGGGCGCGGGCGCGTTCGATGTGCAGTCTCATGCGGTCACCTCAGAAGACGAAGGGGCGGGCGTCGATGTGCCCGGGGTGTCGGGTGCGGCACCGGTGGCGCCGGCGGAGCGCGTGGTCACACCCGGCGCGGCGGCGCCTGGCGTGGCGCGCGACGAGTGGGGTGCGCCGACGCGGACGGTGTCGACCGCGGTGCGTGCGGCATCGGCGAGGATCGCGTGACCGACTGTGGCATCGGTCACCGTCGCGACCACCACCAGGTCGCCGGTGACGGATGCCGCGTCGCGCAGCGCCGCCGTCACCTGGTCGCGCACACCCGGTGCCGCTGCGGCGTCGAGCCCGTCGATCACGAGGATGCGGGTGCGACGGCGCAGCGCCCGCCGTACCTCGGCGGCGGGGTCGGGGGCGCCGTGCAACAGCGCGACGCCCGCGTGGGCGCGCACCCACACCGCCCGCTCGGGCAGCAGGTGCCCGGCGACCTTCAACCGGCCTGCGGTCGGGGCGACACGGCCCGCGAGCGTCAACGCCACCGCCCGGGTCGCGCGCGGGTCGGGCCCGGTCAGCAGCAGCGACCCGCCCACCTCGACGCGCGTCGCGACGCCCTCGTACAGCACGAACCCGTCGTCGTCGCGCAGCCCCAGGTCGTCGGCCACGATCGCCGCCCGTGTGTGCGGCTCGGGCCACTCGGCCAGCGAGATCTCACGTTCGACCGCCTCGCCCTCGATGTCGAAGTGCGGCAGCACACGGCCGAGCCGTCGTGGCATCCACCACGCCTTCTCGCCCAGCAGCGCCATCACCGCCGGCACGAACGTCATGCGCACCAGGAACGCGTCGATCGCGATGCCCGCAGCCAGCCCCAACGCGATCGGTTTGAGGTTCGTGTCGCCCTCGGGCACGAACGCCGCGAACACCGCGAACATGATGACCGCGGCAGCGGTGACGACGCGGGCGGATGCCGTGAAGCCGGTGCGCACGGCATCCTGCGCCACCTGCCGGTCGGTGCGCCCGCCCTGGCGCCGCCGACCGTGCACGAAGTCTTCGCGCATGCGCGACACCAGGAACACCTCGTAGTCCATCGCCAGCCCGAACAGCACACCCATCAGCACGATCGGCATGAAGCTGATGATCGGCCCGACCTTGGTCACGTGCAGCAGGTCGGCGCCGAACCCGTGCACGAACACGAGCGAGACCACACCGAACGCCGCCGCCACCGAGAGCAGGTACCCCGCGGTGGCCTTCAACGGCACCCAGATCGAACGGAACACGATCGCCAGCAGCACGAGCGACAGGCCGACCACGAAGACGCCGAACGGCAGCAGCGCCGCACCGAGCCGGTCGGAGATGTCGATTGCCACCGCGGTGAATCCGGTCACCTTCACGTCGACGCCGTACTCGTCGAGGATGCGGTCGTGCTGCGCGCGCAGTTCGCGCACCAGGTCGGCGGTGGCCGGGTCATCGGGCGCGGTGGTCGGGATGATCTGCACGATGCCGGTATCGGCGGTCTCGTTCGGGGTGGCCAGGGCCACCGTCTTGACCCCGGGCAGCTTCTCGACGTCAGCGGCGATGTCGTGCATGAGCGTGAGCGGGTCGTTGCTCGTGACGATCGTGCCGGTCATGATGAGCGGGCCGTTGAAGCCGGGCCCGAAGTGCTCGCTCACCAGGTCGTACGCCTGACGGGCCTGGGTGTCTTTGGGCAGCATGCCGGCGTTCGGCAGCGCCAGCGCCAGGCTGGTCGCCGGGACCGCGAGCAGACCCAGGCTCAGCACCACGGCGATCGTCGTGACGATCGGGTGCCGGGTGACCAGCGCCACCCACCGCGCCGCGAAACCCTTCTTTCCCCCGGTCACCTGCCGCTCGGTGCCGGCCGAGGCGTGCACAGGCTCCCTGCCCGTGTGCCGCGCGGTGCCGGTCGAGACGTTCTCAGGCTCCCTGCCCGTCTGCCGAGCGCGGCGCGCCGAAACGCCCGTGCGGGGCGACCGCGGCCGGCGGCGCCGCCACCCGATCACGCGGCCGGTGGCGAAGCCGAGGAACGCCGGAGTCAACGTCAGCGCCACCATCACCGCGATCGCGACCGCGACGGCGGCGGCGATGCCCATGGTGGTCAGAAACGGGATGTTCGCGAACGCCAGGCCGATCAGCGCGATCAGCACCGTGACGCCGGCGAACACCACCGCCGAGCCCGCGGTTCCGGTCGCGCGCGACGCCGACTCCTCCGGGTCCATGCCCGATCTGACCTGGTCTTGGTGCCGCGAGATGATGAACAGCGCATAGTCGATGCCGACCGCCAGGCCCAGCATCAGCGCCAGCAGCGGGGTGGTCGACGAGATGGTCGCGAACGCGGTGGACACGAAGATCAGCGCCATCGACAGCCCGACGCCCACCAGCGCCGTGATCAGCGGCATCCCGGCCACCAAGAACGACCGGAACGTGACGATCAGCACCAGCAGCGCGATCACCAGACCCACCGCCTCGATGAGCGACACGGTGGGCAGCGATGTCGCGAACATGTCGCCGCCGAGGGCGACCTGGCTGCCGGCGGGCAGTTCGTCGCGCAGGCCGTCGACGACGTGTTCGAGATCGGTCGTCGTCTGCTCGGGGATGTCGGTGACCTGCCCCTCGAACTGCATCTGGATGATCGCGGCGGTGCCGTCATCCGAGACCAGTCCGTCGACCTGGTCTGAGAACGGGTCGTTCACGGCGAGCACGCCGGGCAGCTTCTCGATCTGGTCGATCGTGTGGTGGATGTCGTCGACGAAGGGTGCGGCATCCACCCGCTCGCCGGCGGGGGCGACCACGACGGCCTGCGCACTGGTGCCCGACACCTGCGGAAAGGTGCGGCCCAGCTGCTCGAGCCCAGCCTGCGACTCGGTGCCCGGGATCGAGAACGTGTTGTCGGTGCCGTGCGCGAACAGCGCGACGCCGCCGCCGGCGAGCCCGAGCAACAGCAGCCAGCTGACGAGCACGCGCCACGGGTGACGGTACGACCAACGCCCGAGCGCGGCGAGAAGAGTGGACACGGGTCCTCCGGGGGAATCCGATGCAGTCATGTATTCGATACAGAAATGTATCGAATACACAGGTGTATCGTAATCGCACGGCCCCGGCGTTTGCTGGGCGCCGGTTGTGAATCGGGAGGACGCCGTGGCCGACACCGCGACAGGCACGCGCAGCCGAGAGAACACCCGCGCGCGGCTGCTCGACGCCGCCTTCGACGTGTTCGCCGACGTCGGGCTCGACGCGGCCTCGGTCGAGGCGGTGTGTGAGCGGGCGGGGTTCACCCGCGGAGCGTTCTATTCGAACTTCGAGTCCAAAGACGAGCTGTTCCTCGAGCTGATGACGACCGTGGCCGACCGCAAGCTCGCCGCGATCACCGAGCGGGTCAAGCGCATCACCGACGGCGACGTCGAGAAGGGCAGCCCCGGCGAGGTCGTGCAAGGCCTGGTCGACGCGTCACTGGACAGCCGGCAGGGCGTGCTGCTGATGAGCGAGATCCGCATCCGCGCGATGCGCGATGCGCGCATGGCGCACGCCTACATCGAGTGGGGCGACGGGATGCGGCGGCGCGTCGCCGATCTGATCGACGGCCTGGTGGCCACTTATCGCCTGACCCTGCGGATGCCGTCGACGATGTTCGCGCAGACCATGCTCGAGCTGTGGGAGATCGCCTCGGTCGAGGCCGTCATCGCCCGGCTCGACGACGACGCGACGCGAGAACTCATCAGCGCACGCACCCAGGCGCTGGCCGCCGCCGTGGTCGAGGGATTCTGCACCCCCGGTCGTTAGCCGGCGACCAGCTGGAAGCACCGCTGGAGCCGGGCCATCCACCAGGCCGCACGGTCGCCGGGCGCGGCGAGCTCGGCCAGGCGCGAGGCATCCGGGCTCACCCGCCCGACCGGCAGCAAGCCCTGGTCGGCACGCAGCGGCGGGTCGGCGACATCCGCCGTGAACAGGGACGCGGTGCCCAGCCCGCAGTCGTGGTCGAGTTCGGGCAGCGCCGCAGCCAGTGCCACGCCCATCGCGAGCCCGACCGACGTGTCGAGGGCGCTCGAGACCACGGCGGGCAGCCCCGCCTCGGCGACGATCTCGAGGGCGCGCCGCACGCCGCCAAGCGGCTGGGCCTTCACGACGAGGATGTCGGCCGCGCCCGCGCGGGCCACTGCGAGCGGATCGTCGGCCTTGCGCACGCTCTCGTCGGCGGCGATCGGGATGTCCCACCGGCGCAGCCGCTGCCGCAGCTCGACCAGTTCGTCGACGGTGGCGCACGGCTGCTCGACGTATTCGAGGTCGGTGTCGGCGAGGGCGTGGATCGCCCGCTCGGCCTCGTCGACGTTCCACCCGCCGTTGGCGTCGACGCGCACGCGCCCGGCGGGCCCCATCGCGGCGCGCACCGCGTGCACACGGGCGACGTCGTCGGCGAGGGTCTGCCCGGCCTCGGCGACCTTGACCTTGGCGGTGCGGCAGCCGTCGAAGCGCGCCAGCACCTCGGCCACCTGCGCGGCGGGCACCGCGGGCACGGTCGCGTTGACCGGCACCTCGTCGCGCACCGGCACCGGTTGCGGGTTCCAGCCGTAGTCGATCGCGGCGGCCAGCCAGGTCGCCGCCTCGGCGTCGTCGTACTCGACGAACGGCGAGAACTCGGTCCAGCCCTCGGGCCCGCGCAGCAACAGCGCCTCGCGCACCGTCACCCCGCGAAAACGTGTGGCCATCGGCAGGGCCACCACATGCGCCGACTCTCGCAGCTCGTCCAGCTCAGGCATCCTCACCCCACCATCCTCGCGCCTGCGCGTCGTCGGCGGTGGAAAGTGGAGGTTGCACGATAGTGTGTGTCACACGCTATAGTGTGGGATGTGAGCGAGAACGAGAGCCTCGAGACGCACCTGCAAGAGCTGCGGCGCGGCACCGTCGTGCTCGCCTGCCTGCGCCTGCTCGTCGAGCCCGGTTACGGTTACGGGCTGCTGCAGCAGCTCGAGCGTCACGGGTTTCCGACCGACGCGAACACCCTCTACCCGCTGCTGCGTCGCCTTGAGAAGCAGGGGTACCTGCGCAGCGAGTGGAACACCGACGAGGCCCGACCGCGCAAGTTCTACCGCACCAGCGCCGCCGGTCGCGAACTCGCCGACGCCCTGACGACCGACTTCCGTGCGATCGCCGACGCGGTCGCCGAACTCCCCGTGGAGGACTGACATGGATGCCGCAACCCTCACCGACCGTTATGTGGCCGCTGCGATGCGCACGGTGCCCGAGAAACAGCGCGGCGACCTCGCCGCCGAGCTCGCGGCATCCATCGCCGATCAGGTCGAGGCACGCACCGACGCCGGCGAGCCCGCCGACGCCGCCGAGCGGGCCGTGCTCACCGAGCTGGGCGACCCGGAGCGGCTGGCCGCCGGCTACACCGGCCGGCAGCTGCACCTGATCGGCCCGCGCTACTACCTCGACTGGTGGCGGCTGCTGAAGCTGCTGCTGTGGATCGTGATCCCGTGCGTGGGTGCCGGCGTCGCGCTGGGCAAGGTGCTGTCGGGCGCGCCGGTCGGCGACGTCATCGCGTCGGTCTGGGTCGCGATGCTCACCGCCGGGCTGCACGTCGCGTTCTGGACGACGCTGGTGTTCGTGGTGCTCGAGCGCACCGGGCACGAGACGATGGATGCCACACCCTGGACGCCCGACAAGCTGCCCGAGCCCAAGCAGACCGGGGCGACGTTCGGCGACATGGTCGCCACCATCGTGATGCTGCTGATCTTCGCGGGCGTCATCCTGTGGGACCTGAAATTCGGGTTCGTCCCGGGCCATCGGGTCTCGCTGATCGACCCGGCGCTGTGGCCGATCGCCATCGGCATCCTGTTCGCGCTCATGGCGCTGCAGGCGGCGCTCGTGGTCGCGGTGCATGTGCGCGGCCGCTGGACGATGCGCTTCGCCGCGTACCACACGGTGCTCGCGCTCGCCGTGGTCGGTGTGCTCGTCTACGAGAACGGCCACATCCTCAACCCGGCGTTCTTCGAGGTCGTCGCGGCAGACGACGCCGCGAACGTGCAGCGCATCCTCACCGTGATCTTCTGGTTCTGCGTGGCCGGCATCGCCGTCTGGGGCATCATCGACGCGTTCGTCAAGGCCCGCCGCTCGCGCGCCGTGGGCTGAACCCGTGCTGCTCGAGATCCCCGTGCGCCTCGGCGTCCGGCTGCGGCCCGAACACGTCCGCTACGGCGACCTGCGCGACGCGGGACGATGAGGTCGTGAAGCGCCGGCTCGCCTGGCGCGACGCGCGCAACGGCTGAGTCAGTCCACGCGCCGGCCGCACATGCCGCACACACCGGTGGGCGGGACCTCGACGAAGCAGTCCGGGCACACCGCCGCGACCCGCTCGGGCACCGTCGGCTTGGGCGTGCGGGGCGTGCGCGACGCAGACGTGCGGGCGCCCTTGCGGGCGGGGCCGGATGCCACCGGTTCGGGTTTCTGCGCGGTCTTGGGCACGTGCACCGCGCAGTACAACCGCACCGTGCCGGCCGGGTCGTGCGGGTGGCGGTGCTTGACCGCCCACAGCTCGGTGCGCGGCAGCGGGGTGGACCCCACCCCGCACGTGGTGCAGCGGGCCGCCTCGCCCGGCATGACGGCATCCGCGATCATCGGCGTCTCGAAGGGGATCGCCTCCCGCCAGTCCGACGTCCTGGTGATCCTCATGCCCGCCTCCCGCGGCGCCGCGGCGGCGCCGGTTCCAGTGTCCCACGGTAAGGGGACGCGCCGATCGCCGAGGCAGCGGTGGCCGGGGATGCGCGGGCGTGCTCACCGAAGACCTGAACCCGGCGCGGTGACCCGTGGCATCCGCATCGTGCACCCGTTCACCGCGTGAACCTCTCGCCGGTCGCCGCGGGCGTCGGCGCAATAGGCTGGTGCCTGTGAAACGCGCATCCGTATCCGAGCTGTTCGACCCCGACGAATGGATGCCCGCGCCCGGTGCCGACGGCGGCGCGGCCGCGTACACCGACATCACCGCGCACGTCTCGCGCGACGGCCGCATCGCCCGCATCGCGTTCGACCGACCCGAGGTGCGCAACGCGTTCCGGCCGCACACCGTCGACGAGCTGTACACCGCGCTCGACATCGCCCGGCAGGACCCGCGCATCGGCGTGGTGCTGCTGACCGGCAACGGGCCGAGCCCGAAGGACGGCGGCTGGGCGTTCTGCTCGGGCGGCGACCAGCGCATCCGCGGCCGCGACGGCTACAAGTACTCCGATGACGAGGCGTCGGTGCACGACCAGGCGCGGGCCGGGCGGCTGCACATCCTCGAGGTGCAGCGGCTGATCCGGTTCATGCCGAAGGTCGTCATCGCGGTCGTGCCCGGGTGGGCCGCCGGCGGGGGACACTCGCTGCACGTGGTGTGCGACCTGACCGTCGCGTCGGCCGAGCACGGCCGATTCAAGCAGACCGACGCCGACGTCGGCTCGTTCGACGCCGGGTACGGCTCGGCCTATTTCGCCCGGCAGATCGGGCAGAAGCTCGCGCGCGAGGTGTTCTTCCTCGCCGAGGAGTACTCGGCGCAGCGCGCGTACGAGATGGGCGCGGTCAACCGCGTCGTGCCGCATGCCGACCTCGAGCGCGAGGCGATCGCCATGGCCCGCACCGTCCTCACCAAGTCGCCGACCGCGATCCGGATGCTGAAGTTCGCGTTCAACGCCGTCGACGATGGCCTGGTCGGCCAGCAGGTGTTCGCCGGCGAGGCCACCCGCCTGGCATACGGCACCGACGAGGCCGTGGAGGGCCGCGACGCCTTCTTGCAGAAGCGCGACCCGGACTGGTCGCCCTACCCCTGGCACTTCTGATGGCCCGTGCCGTTCTGATGGCCCGTACCGCCGGCCTGCCGTGTCGTACTCCCCAGAGCCGGGGCGTACGGCCTCTGATGCGACCCCAGCGGGCTGCAGCCGTCACAGCCCTCCGCAGTCCGGGCCGTCGACAGGCTGAAACCGCCGAATCGTCGCGCCGGGGCAGTCGCAGTGCCCTCTCAGCCTGTCGGCGGCCCGCTCCGGCCGGCAGACCCGGCTGCCCCGGTCCCGGGCAGGCCCGACGATGAGGCTCGCACCCATCGCCGACGGTGCCGTCGAGGTCCGCGAGGCGCTGCGGGGTGTGCTCGACGGCACCGGCCCGGCGCTGGGCCTCGGCATGACGGCGTCGCCGGCCGGCCACAGGCCGGTCGAGGTGCCCGACGGCACGGCCGTGGTGATCACCACGTCGGGTTCCACCGGCATCCCCAAAGCGGTGGTGATCGGCCGCGACGCCCTGGCCGCCAGTGCCGACGCGACCGCGGCCCGCATCGGCAGCGGCACCTGGCTGCTCGCGCTGCCGGCCGGATACGTCGCCGGCCTGCAGGTGCTCTACCGCTCGCTGCGCGCGGGGCGCGAGCCGGTGCTGCTGCACGGCCGGTTCGATCCGGTGACGTTCGCCGCCGCCGCGTTGGGCATGTCGACCGCACCGGCGTACACCTCGCTCGTGCCGGCACAGCTGGCGCGCCTGGTGGATGCCGCCAAGACCGACCGTGCGGTGGCTGCGGCGCTGCGCAGCTTCACCGCCATCCTCGTCGGCGGGCAGGCGCTGCCACCGGCGCTGCTCGAGCGGGCGACCGAACTCGGTGCACGCATCGTGCGCACGTACGGATCCACCGAGACGTGCGGCGGCTGCGTGTACGACGGTGTGCCGCTCGACGGGGTACGCGTGGACGCCTCCGGCGGGGAGGTGCGGCTGGCCGGGCCCGTGCTGGCCGACGGCTACCTCGGCGAGCCCGAGCGCACCGACCGGGCGTTCGTGTGCGACGCCGACGGCACCCGCTGGTACCGCACCGGCGACGCCGGCATCGTCGACGACGGCGTGCTGCGCATCCACGGGCGCATCGACAACGTCATCGTGTCGGGCGGCATCAATGTCTCGCTCGATCGGGTGGAGCGGGTCGTCCGGGATGTCGCGGGCCTGGCCGGTGCGGTCGTCGTCGGCGTTCCCGACAAGACGTGGGGTGAGGCATCCGTCATCGTCGCCCCGCGCGGCGACGCGCTGCGGCGCAGCGAGGCCGCCCAGCTGGAGCACGCGCGCAGTGCGGTTGCGGCGCAGATCGGGCCGCACGCGCGCCCAGTCCGGCTCGTGCTGGTCGACGAGCTGGCCACGCTGCACAGCGGAAAACCCGACCGCGAGGCCATCCGTCGCGCCGTGCTCGCCCTGCATCGCCCCGACGCCTGAGGCGGCACCGGCCGAGCGACAGCCGTCAGCGCCGCCAGATCGGCTCGCCGGCGTTCAGGGCGCCACCGAGGGTGCGGTGTCGGCGACGCGCGTGCTGACCGCCGTCAGCCCGACGACCTCATTGACGCCGAAGCCGAGGAGGGCGACCGTGTGCAGCTGACGCTGGCCGAGCACGAGCCCGGTCTCGGGGTCGATGATGATCTCTTGCCGCAGTCCGCCTCGCAACGGCTCGGTTCGGCCGATCGCGATGCCTGTGCGTCCGTCGAGGTTGGCGACGCCGGCGGTACTCGTGACCCCGGGAATCAGGGAGAGCGCATCGTACAATCGCGCCCGTACCGGCGCCGGGACGAGCCCGGACGCCAGCAGGTCGCAGATGCGGACGAAGTTGTCCTCGTCGCGGGAGGACGAGCCACCGCTGTAGTGCTCATCGAAGTAGTCCAGCACCTGTCGCCCGGTTCCACGGGGGATGTCGGCTGGGTCGACCGACAGCCAGGGTGAGCCGTAGAACGAGCCGTCTTTGGCTCGCCGGGTCTCGTGCGTGCCCGCCGACGGTGCGCCGCCCCAGTCACGCACGAGTACCCAGTCCGCCCCGCGATCCTGTGGCGCGTACACATCGATCATCTGAACGGCACCGAGCGCACCCGACGTGCCCGATCCCGCGTCTTCGCGCATCCATTGGGCACGGGTAGACGATTCGAGGTATTGCCCCGGCCGCGGCGTCGGGTCGCTGAAGCGAATCGTGGCCGTGGCGGCATCGCGCAGCACGCTGACGGCCTGGGCGGATTGTGCATGCAGGTTGACGCTACCGACCACGATGAGGAGGGTGATCACCGCGGCCGCCGCGAGCAGGCTGTTCCTGCCCAGTCGACGTTTCGGCAGAGGCGCCTGCGCGACTCGCGGCAACTCGCTCTCGAACGCGGCGAGTTCCTGCAAGGCGCGATCCGTGAGGGGAGCGTCGCGGTGGCTCGTTCCCGGTTTCGCCTGCCGCAGCGAGGCGCTGAGATCTTGAGTGTTCACGGCGCGGCCACCGCCCCGCATGCTGCCACCCCTGGGTCGGGGTCTTCGTTCAGGCGCTCGATCATCGATCGCAGTGCGCGACGAGCTCTCATGACACGCACACGCACGGCACCGACTCGGCATTTCAGTATGGCGGCTGCCTCAGCCATCGTGAGTTCGTCCCAATAGATCATCGTGAGCAGTTCTTGTTGCGCCGTCGGCAGAAGCGTGAGAGCTTCTCGCACCATCTCGACGGCGTCGGATGCCTCTGGTTCTGTCTCGTGCCACTCCGTTGCGAGTCGGTCGTGCAATGCGCGGGATCGGGTCCGTCGCCGGTATTCGTTGCCGACGAGGTTACGGACGACGCCATAGAGCCAGGGGAGGGTCAGGTCGCCGCCGGATGCGTGGCGTTGGAACACGATGCGGAACGTCTCTGACGCGACGTCCTCGGCATCCTGGAGAGAGCCCAGGCGGTGTTCCGCGATCGTCACGACGAGCCGGTAGTGATCCCGATAGAACTGCGCGAAGTCCGTCACCCGACCACCTCCTCTTGGATGATGTTTCCAGATCGGGCGACATCGTTACAGGTCCAGTCGTTCCACCGTGCGCAACCGACGGGTCGTGGTCAGCGTCGCCGGAACGACGGTGACCACGAGCATGCCGAGCAGCACCGTGATGAAGCTCCAGGGAGTGGTCGTGGTCTGCACCCCGATCGCTGACAGCAGCATCACGGCGCCCAGCACACCGCCCATCATCCCGAACAGGAGCGCAACCAGCACGATTCCCACCAGCTGGGTTGTGACGAGTCTGATCAACCATGTCCGGGGCAGCCCGAGGCTGCGCAGGCTCGCCAGATGCGGTCGCATTCGCCTGCCCAGCCCCGAGCTGTAGGAGAGAAGGGCGAGTGCCGCGAGGCTTGCGGCCGCGAGCGCCGTCAACAACGTGGCGAGGGGCACTGTATACAGGTCGGGAGCATGATAGACCTCGAGCGACCGAGGGTCGATTCCGAGGGTCTCGGCCGCCTCGTCCGTCGCTGCGATCACGCTGTCTGCCACGTTCGTGAACACGAACGCGGGGTCGGAGCCACTGATCCCGCGGTCTTCGGCGGCTGACTGCAGCATGAACCCGTCGATCGTGCGATAGCTCGGGTCGAGATCGTCCATGACGGTGCTGGTGAGCGGGACAGTCGTGCCGTTCGCTGCCTCAAAGTCCACCGAACCGCTGTCGGGTGTCTTGGTACGCACCGTGCCTCCGGCGCGGAGCACAGCGGATTCTTGCTTGCTCAACCGCCGCCCGATGAGGCGTTCCACGGCTGCTGGGTCCGAGACCAAGAGCGTGGCGCCGTCCCAATACGTCGTGTGCCCGTCGCTGATGACCACCCTGACCGGTTCGGCGAGGCCGAGCCGCTTCTGCACGGCGGCGACGGCGGCGGCATCCGTGTGCGCATCACCGGTCGCCGGGCGGAATTGGATCTGATGGGGCGCGACGGTCGACTCAGAAGCAGCGTTGGCGTCATCGACGACACTCTGCACCATGGTCGATGTCGCGGCACCGACCACGACGGTGGCGGCGATCAGTGTCGCGGCAAGGCTTCCCGCCCGCCGATCCACGAGCAAACGCCGAACACCGAGGTCGACCGGTCCGCCCCCGTGTGCGTGACGGAAGAGCAGGGGCCAGATGACCGGAATCAGAAGCACGACTCCGATGCCTGCGACAAGCATGCCGGCGACCCGGCCGTCGAACGAGGGTGATTGCCGGGTCACTGACACGCCCAGGATGACCATTGCGATCGATAGCAGCGTGAACACGATCGGACTGCGTCGTTGCCGCGTGGACCGCGGTGCACTCTTGTTCGAACCGACCAGCGCCAGGGCGCCGATGACACCCACCAGTGACGTGATGACGATCACCAGGCACGACATCGGAAGCGCCTGGACGTCGCCGGGCCGGGACGTTGCGAGGGCATCGATGAGCGGTCGCACGATCAGGTATCCCACGGTGATACCGGCGAGTGTGCCTGTCGCCGCACCCGCGCCCGTGGTGAGGGCAGCTGCGGAAAACACTGCTGCCCGCGTCGAAGACATCGGCACCCCGACAAGCAGCAGCTTCGTGCGGATGCGCCGTATGAACAGGCCGAGGTAGACACCGGTCGCCGCGCATGCCGTCAGGGGTCCGCCGACGGCGATCATCCACTCATCAGGACCGAGATTCGCGGATTGCGGCTGTGAGGGCTCTCGCGTCCAGAGTTCGCTTCGGAGTTGATCCGACGGCTCTTTCACAACCTCGGCGAGTGCCGCAAGGATGTCGTCGCCGTCATCGCCGTTCCAGAGGATGTCCCGGGTGGCGACGGGTTGAAAGGAATCGCCTGCCCAGCTTTGACTCAGTCGGTGCCATGTTCCGGGCGCCGCCAGGATGAAGTGCGCGTCGCGCGAGAAGTTGTCGACTGCGAAGCCGACGACGTCGACCTGTGCACCGCCTGGCCGAATGATGACCGAGTGGTCGGACCGAGTCGGGATCGTCTGCGACACGACGACTTCACCGGCTTTGGTGGGCCACCGCCCGCTGAGCAAGGTGATTCGCTGTGGAAAGGGCTGACGAGGCCAGTCATACTCCTGGAACAGAAGATTCGCACTCTGGCCGGGAACCTGAAGATCGAACGACCGAAAGCCGATTGCCGTGTCGGAGGCGCCGTGCGCCGCCAGCGCGGCGGTGATCGCGCGATCCTCGCTCGGCGGGTGTGGACCGACTGCGTTCTGCGACTCGATCGCATACTGGAATCGCCCGACCGTCTGGTCTGCGATCTGCGAGGGCGAGGTCCGCAACGACTGCAGCGCGACGAGCAGGGCGACCGCGATCGCGGCGGCGACGAGCGCGATGATCCCGGCCGCGCGCAATGGACGGGATCGGGCCAGAAACCGGGTCAGGTCCCTGCGAACCGATGTGTTCATGCCATCACTCGCGTGCGGTGTTCGACGATGCGACCGTCGCTCATCCGATACATGTCGTCGGCCGCCGCGAGACTGCGTTCATCGTGGCTCGCGATCAGAATCGCGCGACCGTCATCGGCGAGGCTTCTCAAGAGCGCGAAGATCTGCTCGGAGTTCTCGCTGTCCAATGCGCCGGTCGGTTCGTCGGCGACGAGGATCTCGCGGTCTCCGGCGAGCGCTCGAGCGATTCCCACCCGTTGACGTTGGCCACCCGACAGCTCACTCGGCCGCCGCTTGCCGAGTCCTTCCAACCCGACGCGCGCCAGCCAGGCGGCAGCCTGCGCGCGCGCCGCGTCGGCTGCCAGCCCACGGGCGCGAAGTGGCAGGGTGATGTTCTCCAGTGCAGTGAACTCGGGGATGAGGTTGCTTTCTTGGAAGACGACGCCCACGTGGTGAAGGCGCACGCGCGCGCGGGCCTCCTCGCTCGCCGTCGTGATGTCCGTTTCCGCGACACGGACTCGACCTGAGTCCAGGGTTTGCAGCCCCGCGGCGACGCCGAGGAGCGTGGACTTGCCCGAGCCGCTGGCACCGAAGACGGTGGCGACGGTGCCAGCGGTCACCGAGAGAGAGATCTGGTCCAGAGCGACGATGCGCTCCGACTTCGATTCGAAGACGACGACCGCGTCGTCGATCTGGACTGTCGTCATCGTGCGCTCAGCACCCTCCGTTTGTCTTCCACGACGAGGCGGTGTCTCGGGTGAAGATGTCGAGGGCAGAATTCTGAGACTGCTTGCTCATCGTGTGGCACGTACCGCTGCCGTTGAGGCCCTCATACCAGGCAGCGTTGGTGGAGGTCGAGTTGGCCCAGCTCGCCATCTTGTCGTTGTTGGCGGACGAAATGTTCGCCAGGCTCACGCCTGCGGCTCGCCAACCGAGCTGACCCACGAAGTCGTAGTAGTCGTACAGACAGACCTTTCCGCCGGTGCAGTCCGCGGGGTAGGCATACGCCGCAGACGTGCCAATAGCGGAGATCGTGAGGGCGGCTCCCACCAGTGCGGCCGCAATCGAACGCTTGCTCATGTTCACTCCATACTTTGTGCCAGCCCAAGCGGTTGGACTCTTGCGGGTGGATCACCGAGACCGGATGATCCTCTTGGCTGGATAGTTGGTGATTACGCCAGGGAGGTTACGGCCCGATCGAACAACTGTGATTCCCGAAAATCTCTGCTCCGGATGTAACCCCTGGGGCGGTTCCGGAAAGAGGCGCAGCCGGCGCCTGAGGCGGCACCGCACGACTGTCCGCACCGGGCGCGCTGGGCGGCGCGCCCTACAATGGCCACTCGTGGCATCCTCCTCACGCAGCAAGCGCAAGACCCGCGGCAACCCCGCCAAGACCCCGACGCGGCACATCCCGCGGCCGACCGTCGGTGACTGGATCAACGCCGCGCGGCTGCGCACGCTGCCGCTGGCGATCACCCCGGTGCTGATCGGCACGGGCGCCGCGCACATCATCGACGTGCGCTTCCACTGGCTGCTCGCGCTGGGCTGCCTGCTCATCGCGGTGTTCCTGCAGATCGGCGTGAACTTCGCCAACGACTATTCCGACGGCGTGCGCGGCACCGACGACGTGCGCGTCGGACCCGCCCGCCTCACCGCATCGCGTGCGGTGACACCACGCACCGTGCTGGTGGTCGCGCTGTCGTTCTTCGCCCTGGCGGGCCTCGTGGGCCTGGCTCTGGTCATCCGCACCGGGCAGTGGTGGATGCTGGTGGTCGGGGTCGCATGCATCCTCGCCGCCTGGTACTACACCGGTGGCAAACGTCCGTACGGCTACCACGCACTCGGCGAGGTGTTCGTGTTCGTGTTCTTCGGGCCTGTCGCGACCGTGGGCACCACGTGGATCCAGGTGCAGGCCGCCCCGCAAGAGGCGTGGCTGGGCGGCATCGCCGCGGGTCTGCTCGCGGTCGCCGTGCTCGTCGCGAACAACCTGCGCGATATCGACCAGGATCGCGCCGCCGGCAAGAAGACCCTGTCGGTGGTGATCGGCCGCCGCGGGTCGCAGATCCTGTTCACCGCGTGCATCGTGCTGGCATTCGGGCTCGCCGCCTGGCTCGCGCTGTTCTACCCGATCGCCTGGCTCGTGCAACTCGCGCTGCTCGGTGGCATCCCGGCCCTGCTCATCGTGTGGATGTACCGTGACCCGCGCGAACTGGTGGTCGCGCTCGGGGTCACCTCGCTCACCTCGGTGGGGTACGGTGCGCTGCTGATGTGGGCCTACATCGGCTGACGAGTGCTCTGACGACGGGTCACCGGCGGTAGCGGGTGTACCCGCGTCTGCTCGCCTCACGTGACAGACCGGCCGCGGACAGCGCGCGGTGCAGGTCGTGGCCGATCTCGGGCAGGTCTGCGCGCTGACCGGGCAGGGGGCGGGCGATCCCGACCAGGAGTGAGCAACGTGGGCCCGGCCCGTCGACGACGATGCGGGAGTACTCGGTGCCGGTGCACCACAGCAGGCCGGTGATCTCACGCAGCGGGAACCGATGGGATTCGACGCCGGCCGTGATCGTCAGCGCGTCGGCGTCGTAGCTGAGGGCGACCGGCACGGTGCGCGCCCGGAACGGTGCTTTGGTCAGCAGCACGAGCGGCAGGCACAGACAGAGCGCCGCGGCGACGATGAGCACCCGCGCTGCCCTGGCCGACTCGGGGGTGAGCATGATCGCGAGGACGCTCACCAACGCGCCCGCGCCGATCGTCACGGTTGCGATCGTCGCCCCGAACATCCACAGTCGGGCCCGCACGGCAGTGAACGACAGCGACGCGCGGCCGTCGCGCGGTACCCACTGCGGTGCCGGCAGCGGCTGTGTACGGAGGCGGGCGATGCGAGAAGTGACGATGCGAGTCATCTTACGAGGCGGCGGGATCGTACACCGTGACCGTCCACTGAGCGATCGGCCGAGCCCGCGGCATCCATCGACCAGGTGCCGTGCGCCGACATCGGCGATGAGTGCTCACTGGGCTGGGTCACGTTCCGTAGGCGATCCCTGCGCGGACTTCAGGTCGCCGTTACGGCATGCCTGGCCCGCGCAGAAACGGGGTTAGGAGAGGGTTTGTGGACTGGTTCCAGAATTGACAACTCCTTGCGCAGCTTTGATCGAGCACGACTTGCGCATTTCCAGACGGCGGCAACAGAGATTCCCAACTGGTCAGCAATATCCTGCGCGTCCATCGATTCCCAATAGGTGAGTGAAAGAACCTCACGTTCGCGATCGTTCAAATGACTGATCGCGTTGTGGAGAGCGAGACTGTCCAGCGAGTCTTCTGGTGTTGTCGGTGGGACCGTGAGGGCTGCGGTGCACGCCATGGCTCGTGCTCGTCTTCTTTGGCGCGTCCAATAGTTGTAGATCTTCTGCTGGGCCGTCTTGTAGAGCCACGCAGCGGCGTCAGGTGCGTCTGTGTCAAGCTTTTGCCACGCAACCTCGAATGCATCAGCAGCGACTTGTTCTGCATCTTCGGCTGCAGCAATACGGCGTTCGACATATCTGACGAGGTGTGCATAATGCTCGTCGAAGAACCCGCTGAACCACGCGATGCGCGCGCGTCGTGCTGCTGATGAGGTTGTGTCCTCCATGGCTTCCCATCTGGTACCCCCTGCAGAGATACTCTACGGTGAACCGGATTCCTGACATCGAGATCTGTGAGGTGTGCCGTGGGGCGTTGAGGCCGTTGACGGCCGGGCAGCGCGGTGCGGGGCCGGTTTGTCAGGATCGCTGCTGTGCGTAGACATCCCAGACAAGTGATCGCATCGGACGGCAAAACCGTCCCGTTCGCCGTGGTTGTGGTTCGCGCGGCCTTGCTATGAAGCAAAAGGACTCAAGGGAGAGGAAGAAGGATCATGAAGAGCAGACGCCAACCCACCCGGCGCGGCCTGAGCATTGCCGTGACACCTCACCGGATTCCGAGCGTCTCGACCTGGGGCTACATGTACACGGAGTCCTCGAGTTGAAGCGACGAACTGTGGGGAGCAGCGGCCGCCTCGGCGTGGCCGCTGCTCCGGCCGTTGTCGCATTGATCGGGATCGGGATGCTCACGATGACGGGATGCACTGCCTCGAGCACTGATCCACACCGGAGTACACCAGTCGAGAGCACAAAGACCGTGACGGCACCGGTGCCGGCGGCGGCACTCGACCGTGCTCGAGATGCGCTCGAACAGGCACAGGCGGACCCCCATGGTGACCTCGTCGCCACGGGACCCGCGCGTCCAACGCAGGTGGCGTCCGATGCAGGCGTCCAAACGATGATCGTCCGCGACCAACTCGACATGCACGTACCCGCCGGTGTGATCACCCTCACGCTCTACTGCTCTGGTGAGGGCACCGTGACGGGGACGCTGGAGGTCGATGACGACGCCCGTGTGGGGAACGAACTCATCTGTGGCGCCGACGGCGCCTCGTCTGACGACATCACCATGAAGCGGGCGCAGACGGGACGCGAAATGACGATCCGAGTCGTTCCGGTCGGCGATACGAAGGCGGCGGTCTCGTACATCGTGACCGTCCACTGAGCGATCGACCGAGCCCGCGGCATCCATCGACCAGGTGCCGTGCGCCGACAACGGCCGACCTGCGGCGTCAGCGCCCTGCGGAGTGGTTTTCGGGCCCGTCGCCGTCGTCCGGCTGCAGGGCGGCGTTCGCGACGTCCTCGACTTCGGCGTCCTGCTCGGCCGCCGTCGTGCGCTGACGGCGTGCGCGGCGGGCCGCGAGCCCCGACGAGACGTCGTCGAGCGGCCGGCGCAGAAAGATGATCGACAGTGACAGCCCGATCAACGCGGCGAAGATCAGCGCCAGCCAATACATCTCGCGGAAGATCGGGAACAGCAGCATGATCCCCAGCGGCACCAGGAACGCGAGCAGGCGCAGCACCGAGTACACGACGACGGATCGGGTCTTCACACGTTCGAGTCTACGCAGGCTCACAGGCCGCGCCCGCGCCCCGCGGCTTAGGATGAGGGCATGGCACGCCTGCTGTTGATCCTCGCCTTCGTGGCGGTGATCTTCTGGGTGTTCAGCGTGGTCGACGTCGCGGTGCAGCCCGCCGAGCGGCACCGTGGTGTCGGCAGACCGATGTGGATCGTGATCGTGGTCGTCTTTCCGGTGATCGGCGGCGTGCTGTGGTTCGTGGTGGGGCGCACCGCCGCCCGCGCGCGCCCGGTCGTGGCCCCCGACGACGACCCCGAGTTCCTGCGGCGGCTCGGCACGCACCCCGTGTCCGGGCGCCGCGAGCCCGAGTCCCGTGCCGACCTGCAGGAGCGGCTGCGGCTGCTCGAGCAAGAGCTCAAGGGCCTGGACTCCGACGACGACGACCCGCCCGCGGGCCCGGGTCGTGCCCGCTGACCGAGCGCCGGCGACGGATGCCGCGGCCGCTCTGCTGGCCCGGTTGGTCGCTCGCGGGCTGCGCCACATCGTCCTGAGCCCCGGCTCACGCTCGCAGGCGCTCGCCCTGGTCGCCGCCGAACTGGAGCGCCGCAACCTGGTGCAGCTGCACGTTCGCATCGACGAGCGCGTCGCCGGGTTCACCGCGCTCGGCATCGGGCGCGAATCCGGCATGCCGGCGGCCGTGGTGTGCACGTCGGGCACCGCCACCGCGAACCTGCTGCCGGCCGTCATGGAGGCCGACCACGCGGGCGTGCCGCTGCTGCTGCTGACCGCCGACCGTCCCCCCGAACTGCGCGGTATCGGCGCGAATCAGACCACCCGTCAGCCCGGCATGTTCGCCGCCCATGTGCGCTGGTGGCACGATCTGCCGGTTCCGGATGCCACCGCCTGGGCGGCCGGACAGGCTGAGGAGGTGCGGGCCTGCGCCGACCGGGCGCTCGATGCCGCGCTCGGCGCCGCCCCCGGCGCCCTGCGCGGACCCGTGCACCTGAACCTGCCGTACCGCGAACCGCTCTCGGGGCGGATCGACCTCGAGGTCGCGATACGGGAACAGCGGGCCGATACGCCGCCGCGTGTCGACGCGGAGGCTGACGACGGCAGGGGGCACATCGACGCGGAGGCTGACGACCGTATGCGGCGTGTCGAGGCGGAGGCTGTCGACGGTATGGGGCGTGTCGACGCGGAGGCTGTCGACGGTATGGGGCGTGTCGACGCGGAGGCTGTCGACCGCAGGGGGCGCATCGACGCGGAGGCCGGGGCGCCGCTCATGCTGCGGCCGGGCCCGCGCACCGTCGTGGTGGCGGGAGCCGACGCCGGCGAGCACGCCGAGCGGCTCGCCCACGAAGCCGGATGGCCGCTGATCGCCGAGATCGTCAGCGGCGCCCGCTACGGCCGCCACCTCGTGCACGGCTATCGCGCCCTGCTGCGCGACCCGACCTTGGGCGGCCGCATCCAACGCGCGATCGTGTTCGGACACCCCACCCTGTCGCGCGAGGTGACTGCACTGCTGTCACGCCGCGACATCGAGGTGATCGCCGTCGACGGGCCGGGGGAACGGCTCGATCTCAACGGCGCGACCCGGGCCGTGGCATCCGTCGCCGCACCCGAACCCGACGGCGACCGTGACTGGCTGGGGGAGTGGATGCGGGCATCCCGCGCGCAGGCGGTCGACCTGGCACCGCCCGCCCCCGACGCCGCAGGCCTGGCTTCGACGGTTCCCCGCGAACGACTGGGTGCCATCGCCGCCGAGGTCGACGCGCTGCACACCCCGCTCACACGCGAGCTGCTCGTCGACGCGGTGTGGCGGGCGAGCTGGCCGCACGACCGGCTGGTGTTCGGCTCATCGCGACTGGTGCGCGTGGCTGACGGCATCCTGCCCGGAAAGAAGGTGCCGGTGCACGCCAACCGCGGGCTCGCCGGCATCGACGGCACCGTCGCCACCGCGATCGGTGTGGCCGCGGCCAGCCCCGACGCCGGCATCACGCGCGTGCTGCTGGGCGATCTGGCGCTGCTGCACGACGTCGGCGCGCTGCTGCTGCCCGACGACGAGCAGGCCCCGCGCGTGCAGATCGTCGTCGGCAACGACGGCGGCGGCACCATCTTCGACGGGCTCGAGGTCGCCTCGACCGCCGACCCCGCCGCGCTGCGGCGGGTGATGTACACGCCGCAGTCGGTGCGCATCGCCGAGCTCGCGGCCGGCTACGGGTGGCAGTACGTGCGTGCCACCACCCGCGCCGAGCTCGATCAGGCACTGACGGCCGGTCACCGCGCGATCATCGAAGTGCCGCTGGACCGCTGAGCGCGGCCCCGCGAAGATGGGTCCATGCCCTCGAACAACCACAAGCACTGGAACGGTGACGTCGCGAGCCTGCTTCGCGTCGGGCCCGGGTTCCGTCTCGATCGGGTCGACGCCGAGGCCACGCCCGGTTATGGCCGACGCAAGCGCGATTCGATCGACGACCTCGTCGCCGGCGCCGACCAGCTGAGCGAGCTGCAGGAACGGCTGTTCGCCGCCAGTCGCGCGCAGGCGACGGATGCCTCGGTGCTGCTCGTGCTGCAGGCGATGGACACCGCGGGCAAAGGCGGCATCATCCGTCACGTGGTCGGGTCGGTCGACCCACAGGGCGTGCACCTGGCGGCGTTCAAGAAGCCCACCGACGAAGAGCTGGCCCACGACTTTCTGTGGCGGGTCCAGGCGCGGGTGCCCGAGCCGGGCATGATCGGGGTGTTCGACCGTTCGCACTACGAAGACGTGCTGATCGGCAAGGTGCGGCAGCTGGCGCCGGCCGACGAGATCGAGCGACG
This sequence comes from Microbacterium luticocti DSM 19459, assembly GCF_000422405.1. Lineage (GTDB taxonomy): Bacteria > Actinomycetota > Actinomycetes > Actinomycetales > Microbacteriaceae > Microbacterium > Microbacterium luticocti. Next base: position 20,809 of record NZ_AULS01000002.1, on the reverse strand, counting down.
GTACGGGGCGATCAACGACTTCGAGAGCCAGCTCGCCGAGGCCGGCACACGCCTGGTCAAGGTCATGCTGCACGTTTCGTACGACGAGCAGCGTGATCGGCTCATGGAGCGGCTGGACCGCCCCGACAAGCACTGGAAGTACAACCCCGGCGACGTCGACGAGCGTCTGCTGTGGCCGCAGTACATGGACGCGTACCAGACCGTGTTCGAGCGCACGTCGACGCCGCACGCGCCGTGGTACGTGGTGCCCGCCAACCGCAAGTGGTACGCGCGGCTGGCCGTGCAGGCGCTGCTGCTGAACGCCCTGCTCGACATCGATCCGCGCTGGCCCGCCGCGACCTACGACGTCGCCGCCGAGCGCGAGCGGCTGCTCGCGACCTGATCCGGCCCGGCGGCCGCGGGCCGGACCCGGGCCCACGACCACCCGCCTCCCGCTTCTCGGCGGCGAGAGTGCTTCTGACGGACGAGATCCGGGGTAGTACCCGCATCCTCGTCCGTCAGAAGCACCTTCGCGGGATAGCGGCCACCGCGCGCCGGCCGCTCCGCCCGTGCCCCCGCCCACCCGCGTGCCGCGAGCCGCGCCGCTCGCGAGGCGCCGCGAGCCGTTCGCCGCGCCGCGCGGGTCCTCAGGCGAGCGCATCGACGATGGGCCGGAACTTCACCCGGGTCTCGAGCAGCTCCGCCCCGGGGTCGCTGCCGGCGACGATGCCCGCCCCGGCGTATGCCGTCACCGGAATGAGCCCGCCGACGGCCTCCGACCCGAACTGGGCGCCGCGCAGCGCGATCGCCCATTCGCCGTCGCCGTTCGCATCGATCCAACCGACCGGTCCGGCGTACCGGCCACGGTCGAACGGCTCGAGCCGCCGGATCACCTCGATCGCGGCATCCGTCGGGGTTCCTGCGACCGCGGCGGTGGGATGCAGCGCCTGGATCAGATCGAGCGACGTCGATCCGTCGGTGAGCGTGCCGGCGACATCCGTCGCCAGATGCCAGACGTTGGGCAGTTCGAGGGTGAACGGATGCTCGCTGGTGCGCAGCGACGTCGTGTGTGGCGCGAGCGCCTCGGTCACCGAGTGCACCGCGTACCCGTGCTCGTCCAGGTCTTTCGCGCTGGATGCCAGTGCCGCCGCGGCCGCGACATCCTCCGCCGCATCGGCTCCGCGCGGACGCGTGCCCGCGAGCACCCGCGCGGTCACCTGCCCGGCGTCGACGGTGACGAGCGTCTCGGGGCTCGCGCCGATCATGCCGTCGACGGCATACGCCCAGGTGTCGGGGTATCCGGTCGCCAGCTCGTGCACCAGCCGGCGCAGGTCGGCACCTTCCGGCACCGTGCCGACCAGGTCGCGCGCGACCACGACCTTGCCCACTTCACCGTCCGCGATCGCGGCCAGTGCGCCGCGCACGGCCGTCTGGTATCCGTCGGCGTCGAGGGCCCCCGGACCCACGGTGGCCGACCAGTAGTGCCCGTACGCGATCGGCGCGGGTGCGGCATCCGGCCCGTCGTCGAAGCGGATGCGGGTGACCCACGCCCGCCCGCCGCGGCGGCCCACGATCAGCTCGGGCACGACGATCGTGCTGGGCGCTGCCGACCGCCCGTCGAAGGTGAGGGCGCCGAACCCGATCAGCCCGGTGCCCGGGACGTGTACCTCGTCGTCGATCAGCGCGTTTGCGCACAGGCGGGTCCAGGCTCGGGCGAGGGCATGCGTGCGTGGCTCGTGATCCGAGGCGCCGGCGTCGAGCCGCACGGCCACGCCCGAACCGACCATGCCCTCGCCGCGGCGCAGCCAGACCACGGGCGCGTCGGGGTCCGCGTACTCGAGAAGCTCCCCGCCCGGGTCGACCTCGCGCGTGTGCACATGCAGGCGGTGGAGGGCGGGAGCGGTCACGTCTCAAGCCTACGATCCGTCGCCCGTCAGCCTCTCCGCGCAGTACGTCCTAACGGCCCGGCGGCGCGCCGCGCTCGCCGCCGTCTCCGCGCAATGCGTGCGCTCGGTCCGTCGCGCTCGCGCCCCGCACGGCCCGGCGGCCCGCCGCGCTCGCGCCCCCGCTCGGCCGGCCCCCGCTCCCCGCGCCTGATCGGCCCGCCGGCGTCGGCCCGTGCGCACGGGCCGCGACGGCGGTGGTGTGTCCACAACGTGCGATGTGCCGAACGCGCATCACCCCGGCCTGACATCGACGTGCTCCGATCGAATCGGCGTTCCCTCGCGGACGTCCCACGATTCGGTGCGCCGTAGACTCGGCACGTGAACGCGCTGCGACGACCGGCCCCGGGCAGCAGGCTCTTGTTCCGCTGGCGCAAGTGGGACGGGTCGCCGCACTGGGTGCACGACTGCATCTATCTCGGGTCGGACCGGTTCGGCGACTGGGTCGGGCAGCCGCTGGGATGGCATAGCCGCCGCCCGGGACGGGAGTTCACCGCCGAGGCGCCGAACGCCACGCTGCTGCCGCCCGACGGCACGTGGGCGGCCACCTATTACGGCGGCAACCATCCGCGGCACGTGCGCATCTACATCGACGTCGCGTGGGACGCGCAGTGGCAGGGCGACGAGCCCACCGCGATCGACATGGACCTCGACGTGGTGAGGGCCGACGACGAGCGCGGCATCTTCATCGACGATGAGGACGAGTGGGCCGAGCACCGCGTCACCTACGGCTATCCGCTCGATGTCGTCGTGCAACTCGAACAGGTCGCCGTCGATCTGAAGGCGCGGGTGCAGGCAGGCGACCCGCCGTTCGACGATGCCACCGCACAGCACTGGCTCGATCGCCTCGCCCAGCTTGCGCCGGACGGCGCCGCCTAGACTCGACGGGTGATGACCGCGCCCGAGCACGAACCGAACCGCGCCGACCTCGACAAGGACCCGCAGCGCGTCAGTGGCATGTTCGACCAGGTCGCCGGCGGGTACGACCGCACCAACACCGTGCTCAGCCTCGGCAACGACCGGCTCTGGCGCATCGCCGTCACCCGGGCGGTCGCACCGCGCCCCGGTCAGCGCATCCTCGACCTCGCCGCCGGCACCGGCGCCAGCTCGGTCTCGCTGGCCCGCAGCGGCGCCGACGTGGTCGCCGCCGACTTCTCCCCGGGCATGATCGCCGAAGGCCGTCGCCGGCACGCCGAGATCCCGAACCTCACCTTCGCGCAGGCGGATGCCACGAACCTGCCCTTCGACGACGACTCGTTCGACGCGGTGACCATCTCATTCGGACTGCGCAACGTGGTCGAGCCGCGCACCGCCCTGGCTGAGATGCTGCGGGTGACCAAGCCGGGCGGCCGGCTGGTGGTGTGCGAGTTCTCGCACCCGCGGTCGGTGGTGTTCGGCGGACTGTACCGCTTCTACAACAGCCGCATCCTGCCGCTGGCAGCCCGGGTGGTCAGCACGAACGCCGACGCGTACGACTACCTGAACGAGTCCATCCGGGACTGGCCCGATCAGCGCACCCTCGCGGGCTGGATCCGCGCCGCGGGCTGGACCGACGTGGCCTACCGCGACCTCACGTTCGGCGTCGTCGCGCTGCATCGCGCGCGCAAGCCTGCTCTCACGCGCTGACGAGGCATCCGCCCGCCGCCCGGCCCCGCCGCCCTGCGCTTCCCGGGCCGCGCCGCCCTGCGCGCTTCCCGCGCCGCGCCCCTGCCGCGCCGCTCTGCGCGCTTCCCGGGCCGCACCGCCCTGCGCACTTCCCGGGCCGCGTGCTTCCGCCGCGTCGCCCCGCCGCGGGCTTTCAGAGTTCGGAGGATGCCGCCGACTTCGGACGATTCCGCCGCCATCGTCCGAGGTTCGTGCGATCGTCCGAAGTCTGTGAACGGCGCGCTCCCGAACGAGGCACCCCGCGACGAGCCACCCCGCGCGGAGGCACCCCGCGACGAGCCACCCCGTGCGGAGGCGCCCCGCACCCGCGCCCGCCCGGGCGGGAACGCGGCGGGTGTGCCGCGCGATGTAAACCGGGCGTGACCGAGAGGGGGTACACCGCGCGGCCGGGTAGGCTTGTGCGCGTGACTGAGAGCCCATCCGTGCCGGGCTCGCGTGCGGCGGGCCGACTCGGCCTCTCCGAGCGGGTCTTCGCCGGCGCCAGGTCCCGCAAGCTCATGCGCACGGTCGAAGCCGGCCTCGGGCAGGTCGAGGAATGCCTGGCGGCCGAGCTGCGCATGGCCGACCCCCTCGTCGACGCCACCACCCGGTACCTGTACGAGGCCGGCGGCAAGCGGGTGCGGCCCATGCTGGTGCTGCTGACCAGCCAGCTCGGCGGCGGCGTCAGCCGGCCGGTCGTCGAGGCGGCCACGGCGCTCGAGCTCACCCACCTGGGCTCGCTCTACCACGACGACGTGATGGATGACGCGGACGTGCGCCGCGGCGTACCCGCCGCGCACTCGGTGTGGGGCAACAACATCGCCATCCTCACCGGCGACCTGCTGTTCTCGCGCGCCAGCCAGATCATGGCCCGCCACGGCGAGCGCGCCATCCGGCTGCAGGCCGACACCTTCGAGCGGCTCGTGCTCGGTCAGATGCACGAGACCATCGGCGTCCGAGCCGGCGATGACCCGGTGCAGTTCTACCTGCAAGTGCTGTCGGACAAGACCGGGTCGCTGATCGCCGCCTCGGCCCAGGCCGGCGTCATCTTCAGCGGCGGGCCCGAAGAGTACGTTGAGGCCCTGCGCACGTTCGGCGAGAAGGCCGGTGTCGCCTTCCAGCTGCTCGACGATGTGATCGACCTGTCCGACGACCCCGGCGAGACCGGCAAGGTGCCCGGCACCGACCTGCGCGCCGGGGTGCCGACCATGCCCTACCTGCTGCTCGGTCACCGGGGTGACACGGCCTCGGCCGAGCTGCGCACGCGCATCGACGCGGGGGTGGCCGACATCGCGGCGGGGGCCGACCCGGCGATCCTCGATGACGCGCTGGCCGCGCTGCGCGACCATGACGCGACCGCTCAGACCCGGGACCTGGCCCGCGACTGGTCGGACCAGGCGATCGCCGCACTCACACCGCTGCCCGACGGACCGGTCCGTGAGGCGCTCACCCGCTTCGCCGAGGCCGTCGCCGACCGCAGCAGCTGAACGACCGCACGCGGCCGCGCACCGCGGCCGGATCAGCCACAGATCAGAAGGACCCCATGACCAAGCTCAGGCTTGCCATCATCGGCGCCGGCCCCGCCGGCATCTACGCCGCCGACAACCTGCTCAAGGCCGAACGACGCTTCGACGTCTCGATCGACCTGTTCGAGAAGCTGCCGGCCCCGTACGGGCTGGTGCGCTACGGCGTCGCGCCCGACCACCCGCGCATCAAGGGCATCATCACCGCTCTGCGCGACGTGCTCGACCGCGGCGACATCCGCCTGTTCGGCAACGTCGAGTACGGCACCGACCTGACCCTCGACGACCTGCGCGAGCACTACAACGCGGTCATCTTCGCCACCGGCGCGGTGCGCGACACCGCGCTCGAGATCCCCGGCATCGACGCGCTCGGCTCGTACGGCGCCGGCGACTTCGTCAGCTGGTACGACGGGCATCCCGATGTGCCGCGCGAATGGCCGTTGGATGCAGCATCCGTCGCGGTCATCGGCAACGGCAACGTCGCACTCGATGTCGCGCGCATGCTCGCCAAGCACGTCGAAGACCTGCTGCCGACCGAGATCCCGCAGAACGTGCACGACGGCCTCGCCGCCTCGCAGGTCACCGATGTGCACATCTTCGGCCGCCGCGGACCCGCACAGGTGCGGTTCACGCCCCTCGAACTGCGCGAGCTCGGCGAACTGCGCGATGTCGACATGGTGCTGTACGACGAGGACTTCGACTACGACGAGGCATCCCGCCAGGCCATCGCCACCAACAAGCAGGTCATGGTGATCGACCGCATCCTGCAGTCCTGGCGGCAGCGCCCGAGTGCGAACGGCGCTGGGGGCGAGGCATCCCGTCGCCTGCATCTGCACTTCTACGCGAAACCCGTCCAGGTGCGAACGGATGCCGCGGGCCGGGTCGCCGCGTTCGTGTACGAGCGCACGCGACCCGACGGGCAGGGCGGTGTGGTGGGCACCGGCGAGCTGCGCGAGGTCGCGGTGCAGGGGCTGTACCGCGCCATCGGCTACTTCGGGACGCCGCTGCCGGGCATCCCGTTCGACAAGCGGCACGGCGTCATCCCCAATCGCGAGGGGCAGGTGCTGCACAAGGAGTCCAACGAGCAGGTGCCCGGCGTGTACGCCACCGGATGGGTCAAGCGCGGGCCGGTGGGCCTGATCGGTCACACCAAGTCCGATGCGATGGAGACGGTGCGGCACCTGATCAACGACCAGGCATCGTGGTGGGACCCGGCGCATCCCGAAGAAGAGGCGATCCCCGCCCTGCTGGCCGCGCGCGGCGTGGCGTGGACCGACCTGGACGGCTGGCACCGCCTGGACGCGCACGAGATCGCCCTGGGCGCACCGCACGACCGGGCACGCGTCAAGGTCGTGCCGCGTGACGAGATGGTGCGCGTGTCACGGGGCGAGTGATCGGATGCCGCAGGTGACGCGGTGACGCGGCGGCTCACCGGCGGGCTGCTGACGGCGCTCGGGTTCCTGTCCACCGTCGGCCCGTTCGCCGCCGACATGTACCTGGCGTCGTTCACCGACATCGCCCGTGACCTGGGCGGCCCCGCCTCGTCGGTGCAGCTGACCCTGACCGCGTTCCTGCTCGGCATCGGCACCGGCCAGCTCGTGCTCGGGCCGGCGTCCGACCGGTTCGGGCGCCGCCCGGTGCTGGTGGCCGCACTCGCCGTGTTCGCGGCATCCAGCATCGCCATGGTGTTCTCGCCGACCCTCGCGGTGTTCATCGCGTTGCGGGCGGTGCAGGGTCTGTCGGGTGCGGCGGGCGTGGTCGTCTCGCGTGCGATCGCGGTCGACCTCAGCGAGGGCGAGACCGCCGTGCGGGCGCTGAGCCTGATGGCGACCGTGGTCGGGCTCGGGCCGTTGCTGGCGCCGCCGGTGGGCGGGGCGGTCGCCGAGGTGTGGGGGTGGCGGGCGGTGCTGGCGGTGCTCGCCGCGATCGCGACCGCGATGTTCCTGCTGGCGGCGCTGGCGGTGCCCGAGTCGCTGCCGCGTACACAGCGTCACTCCGGCGGTGTCGGATCGATGTTCGCGCGGTTCGGCACGCTGCTGGCCGACCGTCGCTACACCGGGTACCTGGTCGCGTTCGCGTGCGCGTTCGGCGCGATGATGTCGTACATCTCGGCGTCGCCGTTCGTCGGGCAGCGTGTGCTGCACATGAGCCCCGTGGAGTACTCGTTGGGGTTCGCCGCCGGCGCGGCCGCGTTGATCTCGGCGAACCTCGTCAACGCGCGCGTCGCCGGGCGGGTCGGCCCGCGACGGATGCTCGTGCTCGGCGTCGTGACGACACTCGTGGCCGGCGTCGCACTGGCCGTGCTGGCGTCGACGGGCACGCTGTCGATCGCCACGTTCATCGTCTGCGCGTTCACGCTCACGGCCGGGACCGGCTTCACCATGTCGAACGCGTCGGCACTGGCGTTGGCCCGCGCCGACGCGGCCCGCGGTTCGGGGGCGGCACTGCTGGGAGCGTCGCAGTTCTTCGTCGGCGGTCTTGCCTCGCCGCTGGTCGGGCTGTGGGGCGAGCACACGGCGGTGCCGATGGCGGTGATCGCGCTGGTGTTCGCCGTCGCCGCCTGTACGGCCGCGGCAGCGGCGGGGCGTTCCCGGCGCTGAGGCGCGGGCCGTGGCAGCGGCGGGGCGTTCCCGGCGCTGAGGCGCGGGCCGCGGCGGGCGATCGGTCCCGCGGCGCGGGCTGCGGCACCGCCCCCAGCGGGCGACCGGCCACTCGGACCGCGGCGTGCAGCCCGGCGGTCGACCGGCTGGCCCACCCCGCACCCCGTACCCTGGGGTCATGCAGGACTGGCACCACGACATCCTCGGGGTTCCGTTCGCACAGCTGACCCTGCCTGTGGGGCACGACGCGGCCGGACCCGTCGTGGCGACTCTGGTGCGCAGCATCCCGCGCCCGGCCCCACGTGTGTTCGGTCCGTTCGCCGACGTCGACGTGTTGAGCGTGCACGGCTGGTCCGACTACTTCTTCCAGGTCGAGCAGGCGCGGTTCTGGACTGATCGGGGCGCGCGGTTCTTCGCACTCGACCTGCGCAAGTACGGCCGCAGCCTGCGGCCGGGTCAGACGCCGGGCGACATCGCCCGGCTCGACGAGTACGACGCCGACATCGAGGCGGCTCTGGCCGCGATGGGACACGGCGAGTCGCAGCGGCCGCGGCGGCGGCTCGTGCTGCTCGGGCACTCGACCGGGGGACTGGTCTTCACGCTGTGGGCCGCGCGGCATCCGGGCCGGGCGCACGCGCTGGTGCTGAACAGCCCGTGGCTCGAGTTGCAGACCGGGCCGATCGGGCGGGCGGCGATCACGCCGCTCGCCGAGGCGCGCGCCCGGCTCGACCCGAAGGGGCTGCACCCGCCGGTCGACTTCGGCTATTACACGCGGGCGCAGCGTGAGATCGGCGCGCTCGACGTGCCCGGGTATCGGCTGGACTGGCGGCCCGAGCGCGGGTTCCGCGTGCATGCGGCGTGGTTCGCGGCGATCCTCGAGGGGCACCGGCGCATCGCGGCGGGGGTGGATGTCTCGTGTCCGGCGCTCGTGCTGTTGTCGGCACGTTCGGTGCCGCCGCTGGTGTGGTCCGAGCAGATGACGTCGTCGGACTCGGTACTGGTGGTCGACGACATCGCCCGGGCGGCGACCCGGATCGGGCGGTTGGTCACGGTTGCGCGCATCGAGGGCGCGATCCATGACGTGTTCTTGTCGCGGCCGGCACCGCGGGCAGCGGCGTTCGCCATCACCGAGAAGTGGCTGCGCGGATTCGGCCGCTGATCAGGGGTGGCTCCCACAGCGCCGGATGAGGTGGCATCGCCTCGTCGCCACAGCACGGCGAGGCGATGCACCGGCGGGTGCGCCGCGCGTGGCGCTCGACACAAGCGTGCGCGGTGAACTACGGTTGAGGTGGTTGACACGTGTCTGCGGCACTCGAGTCCCCAGCTCGAGCAGCGCCTGTTCCCCAGACGGGACTGTCGCGACGACACAGCGACCGCTGTGGGTGCCACGAGTCTTCGATCCCCAAGACGACCACTCGCGGCACCCACCTTCTGTTCGCATTCGCGCACCGCGGTATCCGGTTCCCGGCCCCTCCCCGACTCCCCAGTCGTCGGACGGCTTCGGTCACCGCGCGGGTCACGCCCCAGTGCTTCAGATGTCCTCACGCTACCCGCGCAGGACCGATTTTGTCCACCGAATGGGGGACAAGAGGGCGATCTTCAGCGAATCTTGAGCATCGCCGGGCGGGCTCGGTCGGCTCGGCCCAGAACAGGGCGCGGGTGCCGGGTCCGCCGATCGCAACATCCGCGGGTCGGCGACCGGCGGGCGTGGTCAGCGGTAGTTGACGAATTGCAGATCGACGTCGAGGTCGGCGGCCTTGAGCAGGCGCTGCACCTCCTGCAGGTCGTCGCGGCTCTTGGACTGCACCCGCAGCTCGTCGCCCTGGATCTGCGCCTTCACCGACCGCGGCCCCTCGTCGCGGATGATCTTGCTGATCTTCTTGGCGTTCTCGGACGAGATGCCGTCCTTCAGGCTCGAGGTGATGCGTACCTCTTTGCCGCCCTGCACGGGCTCGCCCACATCGAGGCTCTTCAGCGAGATGCCGCGCTTGATCAGCTTCGACTCGAAGACGTCGAGCACGGCCTTCGCGCGCTCCTCGGTCGATGCCTTGATCAGGATCTGCTCGCCGCTCCACTCGATCGTGGCGCCGGTGCCTTTGAAGTCGTAGCGCTGCTCGACCTCTTTGCGCGCCTGGTTCAGTGCGTTGTCCGCCTCCTGATGATCGACCTTGGAGACGATGTCGAAGGATGAGTCAGCCATGCCGCGAGTCTATCTGCTGGGCCGGCCCGAGCCCTCTTGCCCTGGGTTGCCGCCCGCTGCAGGAGATTCCGCCCGCTGCAGGAGAAACCGGCGCGGATTCTCCTGCTCTGGCCGGATTCTCCTGATCTCCCGCGCGACCGATCTCACGCGCGACTGATCTCGCGCGCGACGAGGGGATGCCGGTTCGGCGACTAGGCGCCGGCATGCGGCCACGGATGCCACCGGCACGGCGCCGCGAGAGTGCAAACGCTTCCAGCATCCCGATGCCGGAGCCCGGGCGAAGATCACGAGATGATATCGGCGCTCGGTTCGGTGTCGCGGGGGATTGCGCTCCGGGGTTCGCTCGGTCAGAATGTAAGCGCTTGCACACCGACACCACCGCGTCGTGCACAGCACATCGCTCGCGCGACGACCGTCGCACAACGAACGTCAGAGAGGCACACACCGATGAAGGTGAACAAGAAGGCCGCCGCGGCCGCCGCGGCGCTGATCGCCACCAGCATGCTGGCCCTGGCCGGCTGCTCGGGGCAGGCCGCCGAGGCGCCCAAGAAGACCAGCGCCGGCTCGCTGACCGTCTGGGTCGACGCCGACCGGGCGCGCGCCCTGAAGGACGTCGCCGCCCAGTTCGAGAAGGACAAGGGCGTCGAGGTCAAGCTCGTCGTCAAGGACTACGGCAAGATCCAGCAGGACTTCACCGCGCAGGTGCCCACCGGCAAGGGTCCCGACCTGACGATCGGCGGTCACGACTGGACCGGCGGCTTCGTGCAGGACGGCGTCATCGCCCCGGTCGAGCTCGGCGACAAGGCATCCCAGTTCGAGAAGGTCGCCGTCCAGGCCGTCACCTACGAGGGCAAGACCTACGGCCTGCCCTACGCCATCGAGAACATCGCGATCCTGCGCAACACCAAGCTCGCCGACGCCACGCCCGCAACCTTCGACGAGATGATCGCCAAGGGCAAGGCCGCCGGCACCAAGTACCCGTTCCTGGTCGGCCTCGACCCGCAGGCCGCCGACCCGTACCACCTGTACCCGTTCCAGACCTCGTTCGGCAACTCGGTGTTCGCGCAGAACGCCGACGGCTCGTACGACGCCTCGAAGCTGACCATCGGGGATGCCGCCGGCCAGTCGTTCGCGAAGTGGCTCGGCTCGCAGGGCGCCAAGGGCACCAAGGTGATCAACATCAACCTGTCGGGCGACATCGCCAAAGAGGCGTTCCTCGCCGGTGAGTCGCCGTACTTCCTGACCGGGCCGTGGAACGTCGGTGACGCGCAGGCCAAGGGCATCGACGTGTCGGTCGACCCGATCCCGTCGGCGGGCGGCAAGCAGGCCGCGCCGTTCGCGGGCGTGCAGACCTTCTTCCTGTCGGCGAAGTCAACCAACGCGCTGGCCGCGACCGACTTCCTCGTCAACTACATCGCCACCGAGCCGGTGCAGACCGCCCTGTACAAGGCCGGTGGCCGGCCGCCCGCGCTGACCAGCGCCTACCAGGCGGCCCAGTCCGACCCGATCATCGCCGGCTTCGGCAAGGTCGGCGAGAACGCCGTGCCGATGCCGTCCATCCCGCAGATGGGTGCGGTGTGGGACGACTGGGGCAAGACCGAGGCGGCGATCATCAAGGGCGCCGATCCGGTGTCCAGCTGGGACAAGATGACCGCGAACATCCAGGCCAAGCTGAAGTGACCGGGATGCGGGGCGGCACCGTGCGCGGTGTCGCCCCGCATCGTACGCTCGCACCGATACCGAGGAGTCGACGATGACAGGTCCCACGCTCGAGGACGAGCGCGAGGCGACGGATGCCGCGACCGCGCGCCGCCGCAGACGTGCGGCCGCGTTCGCCGAGGCCGCCTCGGCGGGCTGGAAGGTCTGGCTCGTCAAGATCGTGCTGCTCGGCCTGATCGACGCGCTCGCGATCTACGCGATGCTCGTGCTCATCGCGAACGGGCAGTGGCTGCCTCCGGTGGTGATCGCGGTGGTGACGGTCCTGGTCAACGTCGTCTACCTCAAGCCCGGACTGCTGCCGGCGAAGTACCTGACCCCGGGCCTGATCTTCCTGTTCGTCTTCCAGATCTTCGTCGTCCTGTACACCGTCTACATCGCTTTCACCAACTACGGGTCGGGGCACATCTCCACCAAGGACGATGCCGTCTCGTCGCTGCTGCAACAGTCGCAGACCCGCGTTGAGGACTCGCCGACCTTCCCCATCACCGTGCTCGAGCGTGACGGGTCGTTCTATCTGCTGACCGCCGACCCCGACACCGGCCGGTTCGAGGTCGGCGGCCAGGACCGGCCCCTCGAGCCCGTCGAGGGCGCGGATGCGTCGGGCGCCCCCGGCTACACCGCCCTCGACTTCGCCCAGATCGTGCAGCACCAGGACGCCATCGGTGCGCTCTCGGTGCCGTTGACCGACGATCCCAATGACGGGTTCCTCAAGACCACCGACGGGTCGAACGCGTACCTGTTCACGTCGACGCTGAAATGGGATGCCTCAGCCGACACCATGACCGATACCAAGACCGGCGTCGTGTACCGCGACACCGGCCAGGGTGCGTTCACCGCCGCCGACGGCAGCACGCTGCTGCCCGGCTGGCAGGTGTGGGTGGGGGCCGACAACTTCGTGCGGGCGTTCACCGACTCGTCCATCCGCGGGCCGTTCTTCGCCGTGCTGATCTGGACGTTCGTGTTCGCCGTGCTGTCGGTGGCGACCACGTTCATCCTCGGCCTGTTCCTGGCGATCGTGTTCAACGACCCCCGGATGCGCAGCAAGAAGTTCTACCGGGTCATCATGATCCTGCCGTACGCGTTCCCGGGGTTCTTGTCGGCGCTGGTGTGGGCGGGCATGTTCAACCAGGACTTCGGGTTCATCAACCAGGTGCTGTTCGGCGGCGCGTCGGTGCCGTGGCTGCAGGATCCGTGGCTGGCCAAGCTCGCGATCCTCATCGTGAACCTGTGGCTCGGCTTCCCCTACATGTTCCTGGTGTGCACCGGCGCCATCCAGTCCATCCCCGACGACATCCAGGAGGCCGGCCGGGTCGACGGGGCCAGCGTCTGGCAGATCTTCCGGCACATCAAGTTCCCGCTGCTGCTGGTGTCGGTGGCGCCGCTGTTGATCTCGTCGTTCGCGTTCAACTTCAACAACTTCAACCTGATCTACATGCTCACCGGCGGCGGCCCGCGGCTGGCCGACGCGAGCATCAACGTCGGGCAGACCGACATCCTGATCTCGATGGTCTACAAGGTCGCGTTCGTCGGCGCCAACCGCGACTACGGCCTGGCCAGTGCGTTCTCGATCATCATCTTCGTGCTGGTCGCGCTGATCTCGTACCTGAGCTTCAGGCAGACCAAGGTCCTCGAGGAGCTGAACTGACATGTCCGCCCTGCCCGCGCCCCCGCTGACCGACGGCACCGCCGCCGTCGTCACCGACAACCGTCCCGCCCCCGCGCCGCGCCGCCCGTTCGGCCGTTGGTTCCGCGAGACCGGATGGCGGCACCTGGTCGGCCTCGTCATGCTCGTGTTCGCGGCCTTCCCCCTGGTGTACGTGCTGTCGGCGTCGCTGAACCCCGGCGGCACGCTGCTGACCGCCAACGGCCTGTTCCAGAGCTTCGACCTCGGCAGCTACGTCGCCCTGTTCCAAGACCCGACCCGCCCGTACGGCGCCTGGTTCGTCAACACGATCGTCATCGGGCTGGCCACCTCGGTCGGTACCGTCATCCTGTGCGCGCTCGCCGCCTACGCGTTCTCGCGCATGCGGTTCACCGGGCGCCGGTTCGGCCTGCTCACGCTGTTGCTGGTGCAGATGTTCCCGCAGCTGCTCGCGTTCGTGGCGATCTTCCTGCTCATGTCGGCGATCGGCGACATCTTTCCGGTGCTCGGCCTGAACTCGCAGATCGGGCTGATCATGGTGTACCTGGGCGGCGCGCTGGGGGTGAACACGTTCCTCATGTACGGGTTCTTCAACACCGTGCCCGCCTCGATCGACGAGGCCGCCAAGATCGACGGCGCCGGGCACGCCCGCATCTTCTTCACGATCATCCTGCGGCTGGTGGCCCCGATCCTCGCCGTCATCGGACTGTTGGCGTTCATCGGCACCACGAGCGACTTCGTGATCGCCTCGGTGATCCTGGTCGACCCCGACAAGCAGACCCTTGCGGTGGGGCTGTACCAGTTCGTGTCGCAAGAGACCGCCCGCAACTGGAGCGTGTTCGCCGCCGGGGCGGTGCTCGCCGCGATCCTGCCGATGGCGCTGTTTTTGGCCCTGCAGCGCTACATCGTCAGCGGTCTGACGGCCGGCAGCGTCAAGTAGACACCCGATGCCGCGGGCCGGCGCGGGCCCGTTTGCAGGAGAATCCGCCCGCTGCAGGAGAAAACGGCGCGGATTCTCCTGCTCCGGCCGGATTCTCCTGTTCTCACGGGGGACGAGGGGCCGAGGCCTGGGTTCAGGCGAGTGGCTCAGGCGAGCACTTGCCGCTTGCTCGAGATCACTCCGGTGTCGAACCCGGCCAGGTGCAGCCCGCCGTGGAAGCGGGCGTGTTCGATCTTGACGCAGCGGTCCATCACGACGTTCATGCCGGCCGCCTCGGCCGCGGCCGCGACGCCTTCGTGCCATGAGCCCAGTTGCAGCCAGATCGTCTGGGCTCCGGCATCCCGCGCCGCCTCGAACACCTCGGGCAGGTCGTCGTGCCGGCGGAACACGTCGACGAGGTCGGGCCGCTCGGGCAGGTCGGCCAACGACGGGTAGGTCGGGCGGCCCAGGATGCTCGTGACCACCGGGTTGACGAAGTAGACCCGGTACCGGGTCGAGGCGAGCAGGTAGGTCGCGACGAAGTAGCTCGCCCGGCTGGGCTTGTCGGATGCTCCGACGATCGCGACGACGGTCGTGTCGCGCAGGATCGCCAGCCGCTGCGCGGCCGAGGGGCCCGTCCAGGTTCGTTCGGACGGAGTGCGCTCGCCCGGCGTCGCGGCGCTCACGCGACGACCCCCTGCTCGCGGGCCGACGGCAGCACGCACGCGTCACCGTAGGTCGGGGCGGCGAAGTCAGGGCCGGATGCCTCGACCTGGCTCGCGGTGAGGGCCTGGTCGAGGTCCCAGATGATGTCGTCGACGTCCTCGAGGCCGACCGAGATGCGGATGAGGTCCTCGGGGATCCCAGCGGCGACGAGCCGGCCGGGCGACAACTGCCGGTGGGTGGTCGAGGCCGGGTGCAGCACCAGGGTGCGGGTATCGCCGATGTTGGCCAGGTGCGAGGCGAGCTGCAGCGCCTCGATGAACCGGGCTCCCGCATCCCGGCCCCCGGCGACGCCGAAGCTGAACACCGAGCCGACGCCGCGCGGCAGCAGCCGGCGGGCGTCCTCGTGCTGCGGGTGCGACGGCAGCCCGGCGTAGTTCACATACCCCACGCGCGGGTCGGCGGCGAGCCACTCGGCGACGGCCTGCGCGTTGGCCACGTGCGCGTCCATCCGTTGCGGCAGCGTCTCCACCCCCTGCAGCAGGGTGAACGCCGACTGCGCCGAGAGCGACGGCCCGATGTCGCGCAGCTGCTCGGAGCGGAGCTTGGTGAGAAAGCCGTACTCGCCGAAGTTGTGCCACCACGAGATGCCGCCGTAGCTGGGCACCGGCTCGGTCATGGTCGGGAACCGGCCGTTGCCCCAGTCGAACGTGCCGGCCTCGACGACGACGCCGCCGAGGGTCGTGCCGTGCCCGCCGAGGAACTTCGTGGCGGAGTGGATGACGATGTCGGCGCCGTGCTCGATGGGGCGCAGCAGGTAGGGCGGGGTGAGGGTCGAGTCGACCACGAGCGGGATGCCGTGGGCGTGCGCGACGGCGGCCAGCCCCGCGAGGTCGGCGATGTCGCCGGAGGGGTTCGCCACGACCTCGGTGTAGACCGCCTTGGTGTTCTCGCGCAGTGCCGCCGCGAAGTCGGCCGGGTCGTCGGTGTCGACGAAGGTGGTGTCCACGCCGAAGCGCCGCAGCGTGACGTCGAGCTGGGTGATGGTGCCGCCGTACAGCTTCGACGAGGCGACGATGTGGTCGCCCGCCTGGGCGAGGGCGGCGAAGGTGAGGAACTCGGCGGCCATGCCGGATGCGGTGGCCACCGCGCCGATGCCGCCCTCGAGCGACGCCATCCGCTCCTCGAACGCGGCGACGGTGGGGTTGCCGATGCGCGAGTAGATGTTGCCGTACTTCTGCAGCGCGAACAGGTTCGCGGCATCCTCGGTGTCGGTGAACACGAACGAGGTGGACTGGTAGATGGGCACGGCGCGGGCGCCGTGCTCGGCGTCGGGCGTGCCGCCGGCGTGCAGCGCACGGGTGCGGAACCCGAAGGTGCGGTCGGCCATCAGGCCGCACCGGCGAGGTTCGTCCGCGGCAGCAGGTCGGTGTTCAGTTCAGTGCCGTTCCTGCGGGCGAGGTCGGCCTCGAGTTCGCGCACGATCGGCAGCACGTCGCGGCCGAACGCCTCGACCTCCTCCTGGAAGTGCAGGTAGCCGGTGAGCAAGAGGTTCACGCCGATCCTCTTGTACTCGACGATGCGCTCGGCGATCTGCTCGGGCGTGCCGATGAGTTTGGTGCGGAAGCCGTCGTTGTACTGCACGAGGTCTTCGAAGCTCGAGTCCTCCCACATCCCCTTGCCGTCCGTGGTGGACTGCCCGGCCTCCTTGACCGCGGCGGCGAAGCCCTCGACGGCAGGCCGGTGCGCCTTGGCGATGATCTCGCGCAGCGTGTCGTGCGCCTCCTTCTCGGTGTCGCGGGCGATGACGAAGCCGTTCAGGCCGAAGCGCGGCGGCAGTGGCGCCCGCCGACCGCGCTCGGCCGCGGCGAGCACGCCGGCGATGTTGTCCTTGAAGCCGTCGATGTCGCGGCCGTTCGAGAAGTACCAGTCCGCGACCCGGCCGGCGGCGGCCTGCGCGGCGGTGGAGTTGCCGCCGAAGAAGATCTCGGGGTGCGGCCGGCCGGGCACGTCGACCGGCGGCGGGTTCAACGTGAAGTCGGTGATGTCGTAGTACGCGCCCGACTGCGAATAGCCCTGCTGGGTCCACAGGCCCCGCAGCACGTCGATGAACTCCTCGGTGCGCACGTACCGCTCGTCGTGCTCGAGCCAGGGCAGACCGAACCCGGTGAACTCGTTCTTGAGCCAGCCCGAGACGATGTTCACCGCGGCGCGGCCGCCCGAGAGGTGGTCGGCGGTGATGATGAACTTCGCGAGCACGCCGGGATGCCACATGCCCGGGTGGACGGCCGCGATGACCTTGAGGCGCTCGGTCGCCGCCAGCAGGGCGAGCGAGAACGACGTGGCCTCGTGCTGCTTGTCGGCGCCGTAGCTGGCGGCGTAGCGGGTCTGGGTCAGCGCGTACTCGAAGCCGGCGTCCTCGGCGATGCGGGCCAGTTTCTTGTTGTACTCGAACTCCCAGTTCGTGCGCTGCTCGATCGTCGAGACGACGAGCCCGCCCGAGACGTTCGGCACCCAGTAGGCGAACTTCAGGGGGGTCTCGAGGTCGATGCGGTGGTCGGTCATGGCGGTGGCTCCTTCTGCGACCGGGTGCGCGAGCGGTGTCGTCGACGCGGTCGTCACGATCGTCGGGTCGGGTGCGATTGTGGCCACCGCAGTGCCGAATCGGCAAACATGTCGTCATAGAAGCGAACACTGCGTCATCTGCACCGCGTGATCGAGAATGGGTGCCATGCACCTGACCCCGCATCACGACGGTTCCTCGTTGCACGTGTCGACCATGGACCCCGCGCTCGGTGACGAGGTCGTCGTGCGGCTGCGGGTGCCCGCTTCGGCAGAGCCGGTCGCCCGAGTGCTGGTGCGATCGAATCCGGATCACGAGCCGCTGTGGGTCGAGGCATCCTGCGACGGCGAAGCCGACGGATGGCAGTGGTGGTCGGCGGTGATCACCGTCGCCAACCCACGGCACGGCTACCGCTGGAACCTCGTGCACGCCGACGGCGGCACGTCGACGCTGAGCCAGGCCGGCCACACCCGTCTCGAGGCACTGGATGCCACGGACTTCGCGCTGGTCGCCGGCAACCCGCCGCCTGCCTGGCTGGACGATGCGGTGATGTACCAGATCTTCCCCGACCGTTTCGCCCGGTCGGCCGGGGCCTGCTCCCGCCCGGTGCCGGACTGGGCGATCCCGGCGGACTGGGACGATCCGGTCGAGGCCACCCAGCCCGGGCGCAGCCATCAGTTCTACGGCGGCGACCTCGACGGCATCGTCGACCGGCTGGGGCACATCGCCCGCCTCGGGGCGACGGTGGTCTACCACACGCCGATCTTTCCCGGCCGGTCGAACCACCGCTACGACGCGTCGAGCTTCGACCGGGTCGACGAGGTGCTCGGCGGCGACGAGGCGTACCTGCGGTTGATCCAGGCGGTGCACGCGCGCGGCATGCGGATCATGGGCGATCTGACCAGCAACCACTCCGGTGACGGGCACGAGTGGTTCCGCGCCGCGTACGGGCACCCCGGGGCGCCCGAGAGCGCGTTCTACTACTTCCGCGACGCCGAGCTGACCGAGTACGAGTCGTGGCTGGGCGTGCCGAGCCTTCCCAAGTTCAACTGGAACTCCGCCGAGCTGCGCCGCCGGTTCATCGAGGGGCCCGATTCGGTGGTCGCCAGATGGCTGGCCGAGCCCTACCGCACCGACGGCTGGCGCATCGACGTGGCGAACATGACCGGGCGGTTGGGTGCCGAGGACCTGAACGCCGTGGTCCGTGGCATCCTGCGCCGCACCATGGTCGACACGAACCCCGACACGCTGCTGCTGGCCGAGTCGACGAACGATGCGGCGAGCGACCTGACCGGCGACGCGTGGCATGGCGCGATGACCTACCCGGCGTTCACCCGCGGGGTGTGGGCGTGGCTGTGCGAGGCGCCCGAGGGGGCGTGGTTCTTCGGCATCCCGACCGGGATGCCGCGGTACAGCGCGCGCGAGTTCGTGGAGCAGCTGCAGCGGTTCACCTGCCAGCTGCCGTGGCGGGTGCGGCTCGGCTGCATGCAGCCGCTGGACACGCACGACACCGCACGGTTCGCCACCTGGGCGGCGCCCGGGACGGTGCCGCTCGCGGTGGGGCTGTCGATGACGTTGCCGGGGCTGCCGGTGGTGTTCGCCGGCGACGAGTTCGGGCTGACCGGGGTCGACGGCGAGATGAGCCGCACACCGATCCCGTGGGAGCGCATCGACGAGCCCGAGATCGCGGAGCGGATCGGGCTGTACCGCGACCTGATCGGGCTGCGGCGGCGGTTCCAGGCGCTGCGCACCGGTGGGCTGCGGTGGCTGCACGTGGACGACGAGACGGTCGTGTTCGTGCGCGAGAGCGCCACCGACAGCGTGCTCGTGCTGGCCTCGCGCGGCGACGTCGACGTGGAGCTGCCGACGCCCGCGGTGATCGGCGGGGCGGCGGCCGAGGCGGTGTTCGGCGACGCGACGCTCGGGGTGGCGCGGGACGGATCGGTGGTGCTGTCTGCCGAAGGGCCGGTGTTCGCGGCATGGGCGCTGCCCGGTGTGGTCGCGCCTGCGGCGACCGCGGTGGCGCGGGCGCTGCCGCAGGGCGGGATGGGGCAGGTCGGATGACGGAAGTCGAGCCGGTGGGCGCCGCTGTGGCCGGTGCGGGGCGGGCTGACCCGGGCCGTTCGGGGACGGTCGGTGCCGGCGCGGGTGTGGGACGGGCTGACCCGGACCGGTCGCGGACGGTCGGCGGTGCCGGCGCGGGCGGGGCCGGCGTGGTCGTGATCGGCGATGCGCTGATCGACGAGTTGCACGGCGACGGGTCGATCGTCGAACTGGTCGGCGGCGCGGCGCTGAACGTGGCGGTGGGGCTGGTGCGGCTGGGTGTTCCGGCGACGCTGATCGCAATGGTCGGCGACGACGAGGCGGGCCGGCACATCCGGGCATACCTGCACGACTACGGGGTGCGGCTGTTGGCCACGCGCGGGCCGCACGGGTCGTCGCGGGCGGTGTCGACGCGGGTGGGCGGCGAACCCGAGTACGTGTTCAACCAGGCTGGGCAGGCCCGCGCGGTGGTCTTCGGCGAGGCGGAGCGGGCGGCGATCGCTGCGGCCGCGGTCACCGTGGTGAGCTGCTTTCCGTTCGACGATGCGGCGCAGGTGGCCGCACTGACCGAGGCGGTGGGGGAGCGGCCGGTGGTGATCGACCCGAACCCGCGGGCCGGCATGCTGCACGACCGCGGGGCGTTCGTGCGCGGCTTCGAGTCGCTGGTGCCCCGGTGCACGCTCGTGAAGGTCGGCGAGGATGACGCGCGGCTGCTGTACGGGATGCCGGTGGACGAACTGGCCGGCCGGCTCGAGGCGCTGGGGGCCGGGGCCGTGCTGGCGACGGCGGGAGCGGACGGCGCGCGGTTGCGGGCCGGCGCGGTCGAGGTGGCGTCACCGGTGGCCGCGCTGCCCGGTCGGGTCGTCGACACCATGGGTGCCGGCGACGCCGTGCTCGCCTCGATCGTCGCATCGCTCGTGCATGGGGGCGCGGTGGGCGCGGCGGGCGTGGATGCCTCGGCCTGGGCGGGTGCGGAGGCCGCGGCATCGGTGGGCTCTGATGCGGCGGCCCCGGTGGGCACTGATGCGGCGGCACCGGTGGACTCTGATGCGGTGGGTTCAGCGGGGGCATGGCAGACCGCGCTGGATCGGGCCATGGCGGTGGCCGCAGCGACGGTGCGTTTTCGGGGTGCGCTGCTGCGGCATCCCGAGTCGCTGCGCGGCATGGACCTCGACAGCCTCGGCACCTGATCCGGGCCCGCAGCGGTTCATCGCATGCCCACCGATCCGGTAGTATTGATGATCGCGCCTCCGGTCGACTGGACAAGCCGGGCGGGTGCGCACCCGGCGAGTTACCCAAGCGGCCAAAGGGATCTGACTGTAAATCAGCTGTCATCGACTTCGGGGGTTCGAATCCCTCACTCGCCACCAT
>NZ_AULS01000001.1 GCF_000422405.1 Microbacterium luticocti DSM 19459 | reverse complement strand
GAGTGGTCCCGCGTCCAGCCCCTCTGCCGTCAGCGACCGGCGCAACGCGATGACGCGTTCCCGAACCCGGTCGGTGACCCGCTGCGGCGAGGACAGCGGTGCCCGGGACCGGGGTTCGACCGCGTCGATTCCACCTTCCCGGTAGCGGGCGAGGAGACGGTGGATATGGCGGCGCGACATCTGGTAGGCGTCAGCGGCTTCGGTGACCGTCAGCTCCCGGGCAACGATCTTCAACACGACGACACGATGCTTCGACATGCCCCCGACTGTGACCTATGACCCGACTCACCAGCGACCCATCATCTGTGACCTATGTCGCGAACCCAGACACCCTCAGGTCCACCCAGTTGCTCTCATCAAGAGTGCACATCGACGCTTGTGGGGCCGCCCGAGGGGGCGGCCTCAGTCGTCTCTGCGGCCCAGATGCGCGCTATGTGCGAGGTGGCGGGGCGTCGCCGCGGCTGAACACGGGGTCGAGGTAGGAGGCCACCAGCGCCACCTGCCGGTCGAGGTCTGCTTCGCAGACCGCTTCCAGTCGTTCTTTGCGGCGCCATGCCGCCCACTTGGCCTGACCGATCGTCCCATAGCCGACCATGTGCGGTGCGATGGGTTCGAGGGCGACGCCGCGGTAGCGGGCTACTGCTCGCGCTGAGCGGAGTAGTTCGTCGGTGTCGATGCCCTGTCGGGCCAGTTGGACGATGTCGACGTAGTCGCGCCACCTGGTGCTCGCGATCCCTCGTTCCAAGATCGTCACGCCCTTCTCGGCGATGGTGGTCTCTGGCGCGTAGCCGAGCATCTCGATCGGGTCGCCCAGGACGCGGTCGATGTGCACCCTGCGGGGTGCGGGCACGATGGGATCTCCGGTGGAGACATCCCACGCGGCCGTGCCCTTCCACGGCCCGATCGAGACACCGACGCGGACGCGGAATCCGGGGTAGTCGGCGTGTTCGCGGATCTCCTGCACGTTGATCGAGTCGAGATCGAACACCACCCCGTCATCGGTCTGGACGGCCGCGATGTCGTGAACGACTGCGATGAGGTGATCGGCAGTGACATCGGCTCCGATGGCGTTCGCATCGGCGTCCTTGGTCGGGCGCCGTACGCCGTAGGCGGCCAGCAGGATGCCGCCCTTGAGCACGAAGTCCTCGGCATGGGCGGTGCGAGTGAGCCGGCTCAGGAACGACTCCAGCGTGTGCCGGATCAGATACTCCTGCGTCGGTGCGCCCGTCCCAGCCTTCGCCGCGGCGGAGCGTGCCGCGGACTGGAGGCGGCGGAACACCTCATCGCCCACACTCATGCCAGCGCCTCCAATGCCTGGAGGAGGGGGGATTTCGCTCGAGGGAGCCGGGAGGCGATCTCGATCAGCCGGGCCGGTTTTCCGCCGCGGCGCAGCCACTCCTTCAACGCCTCTCGCGCCAGTTCGTACCCGACCTCGCCACGCAGGCGAAACGCATCGGTGATCGATCGCTCGGGCGAGTAGATCCCGATCGTCTGATCTGCGCCTGGAATCGGGATCTTCTCCCGGCCGATCTCGAACGTTGGCCGGTCGAACTGATGCCACGTGATCGCGCCAGTGCTCGCCGGCGTACGCGATCCGCGGGGGATCGCGACATCCAGCGCTGCGGGGATCGCATCAGTCAAATCGTGGTGGGCGAGCGCTGATGCCAAGCAGATCGTCGCATCCGGACGACGAGTCGCAGCCTCGAGCCAATCCCAGTCCACTGCTGTGGCGTCAGCCGGCAGATAGATACCCCGAGCGATCCGCTCCAACCGCCCCTCACGCGCAGCGCGATACAGCCCACTGCGCGACAGACCTGCCTCCTCGGCCGCGCCCGGTCTCACCGTCGGCGTCACCGCCACCTCCGTTGATACGAAACGTATACACGTAAGTGTATCCGATGACGAATCGTCTCGTTTGAGTGCGCGTTCGCGTGGCTCTGTGAAAGCGAGGGATCCTCTGAGTGTCTGCGGCCGCTCGACCGCGTCGACGTGTCGGATCGGTTCGCGGGCCGGCGATCGCGGCTCAACGGCGGGCGTCGCCGGACGCGTTTCGATACCTGAGCCGGGCGGCGACGGTGATGGTCGCGATCGCCACGGCCGTCGCCACCGCGTTGGGAACCACGAGCGGCCAGTCCTGCCGTGCCAGTCCGTAGAGGACCCACAGCAGGAATCCGGGGATCAGCAAGCTGAAGTATCCGAGTGAGACGTCTCGGGCGGATCGCGTTCGCAGCATCGTGCGAATCTGCAGAGCCGGGGCGATGGCCATGACGACTCCCCATCCCGCCGCTGTCAGGCCGAGAACGTCGCTGAGAACCATGTGAGCCTCCTCCTGGTGGGCCCTGGCTCTGGTCCTCGTCCGTACGGCACGGGGGGCGACGCGAAGACGCGCCAACACTACCATTCGGTGATCGGCACCGTCAGAGCCGTCGGCCAGAGCGCGGAAGCCACACCGCAGCGGCCGCCGCCAGTCCCGAGAGCACCGCGATGACGACCGCGATCTCGTGCAACGCATCGACCGGACCGGCGGCGGCGCTGTGCGTGGTGAACAGGCCCACCAGCAGACCGATCCCCAATGATCCGGCGATGCGCTGCACGACGTTGAACACGGTGTTGGCATCGGCCTGCTGGTCGGGCCTCAGGTGCAGGTTGACCACCGTCAGCAGCGGCGTGATGACCAGACCGATCGACGCCGAGCGCGCCGCGAGGATCGCCGCGGTGAGCCAGATCGAAGTGTCCAGGCCGATGGCCAGCAGGCCCAGACTCGACGCCAGCAGCACGGCGAACCCGAGGACCACGGTCCAGCGCACCCCGATGCGATCGGCCACCTTCTGGCCGAGCACGGTGCCGAGGCCCGTCAGGATGCCCTGCGGCAGCAGCGCGATGCCGGCTGTCACCGCGGAATGGCCCTGCACCTGTTGCAGGAACACCGGCAGCAGGAACAGGATCGACCAGGCCGCCACCGACGCCGCCGCGCACAGCGCGAACGACAGTGCCGCGCCGCGATCGCGCAGAATCGCCAGGTCGAGCGCCGGATGCGGTGCCCGCCGCGCGTGCA
Organism: Microbacterium luticocti DSM 19459; assembly: GCF_000422405.1. Taxonomy (GTDB): domain Bacteria; phylum Actinomycetota; class Actinomycetes; order Actinomycetales; family Microbacteriaceae; genus Microbacterium; species Microbacterium luticocti. The sequence goes on along the minus strand of NZ_AULS01000001.1, from coordinate 577,353 downwards.
GTACGTAGGCCAGTAGGAGCAGAGCGCCGACTCCGAGGGGGAGCCAGCTGTCCGGCTCGTTCCATCCCTGGCTGTTGCCGCGGTCGAGGCCGAACAGCACACCGAACAGTCCGACGGCCAGAAGGACGAGCCCGAGCGCGTCCAGGTGCGCGTCGGGTCGGCGCGGTGGCGCGATCCGGGCCGGCACCGCGCGCACGGCGAGGGTGGCGAGCAGTCCGACCGGCAGGTTGATGACGAAGATCGACCGCCACCCGAACGCGCCGATCAGCAGCCCGCCGAGGGTCGGGCCCAGCGCCGGGCCGAGGAACAGCAGCATCCCGGCCAGTGGCGAGATGTCGCGCGACGCGCCGCCGCCGCCCAGCAGCATGCTCATGGCCAGCGGCACCAGGGTCGCCCCGGTGACCCCTTGCACGATGCGGGCACCGATCAGCAACTCGATGCTCGGTGCGAACGCGCACAGCGCCGACGCGACGGTGAACGCGAGCACACCCGTCGTGTAGGTGCGCAGCGTGCCGAAGCGTCGCGCCAGGTACGACGTGAGCGCGAGCCCCGTGCCCAGCGCCAGCATGTAGCCGCTGGTCACCCACTGCACCGTGACCAGGTCGCTGTTCAGTTCGGCCGCGATCGGGGCGATGGCGACGTTGACGATGCTCGAGTCGAGCATCGACAGCAGGGGGCCGGCCAGCAACGCGAACTGGGCGGTGATGCCGAGCCGGCCGTCCGCGGTGGCGGTCACCGGCGTGCAGCCTCGGTGCGAAGGTCGGCGAGCCATCTCAGCTCGGCCTCGGTCTGCTCACGCAGGTGCGTGACGGCGGCAGCACCCCAGAACTCTCCCGACGAGCGCTCGGTCAAATCGACCAGCCGCGCCAGCGACTGGCGCAATGCGTGTGAACGCGCGTCGAGGATCGCGGTGCGTTCGGCCGGATCGAGAAAACCGAATTGTCCCAGCCGGGTCAGAAACTCCAGGTCGTCGGCCGCCTGCGCGGGGGAGAACTCCGAGAGCAGGTCGTGCAGCAGCTCGCGACCGACGTCGGTGAGTTCGTACACGTGCCGGGGCGGCTTCGACTCGTGCTGCTCGACGGTCACCTCCACCGCGCCGGCGGCGACGAAGCGCTTCAGGGCCGGGTAGAGCGAGTTGTTGTTGATGACGATGCCGGTCGTGGCTTCGATGCGCTTGCGCAGCTCGTAGCCGTGCGCCGGATGCTGCGACAGGTGCCGCAGGATGAGAATCTCGGGATAGGCCATAGTAGGTTAAAGTAACCTAGTTTGGCGCAAAGCAACAGGTCATCCGGTGGTGGAAACCCCACCCTGATCATGGCGGAAACCCCACCCTGATCGCGGCGGAAACCCCGTCAGCTACCTCGACGCCTGAACCAGGCGCCGGCCGGGCAGCCGGCATCCCGGATCAGCCGACGGCCTCCCGCGAGGCGACGAACGCGTCCACGCAGCGGCGGATCTGCTCCTCGGTGTGCGCGGCCGACAACTGCACCCGGATGCGCGCCTTCTCGGGCGGCACGACCGGAAAGCTGAACGCCGTGACGTACACCCCGCGCCGGCCCATCTCGTCGGCGATGCGCGCGGTGCGCGCCGCATCCCCGAACATCACCGGCACGATCGGGTGCTCGCCGTCCAGCAGGTCGAACCCGGCCTCGGTCATCAGCCTGCGGAACAGCGCCGCGTTGGCCCGCAGCCGCTCGCGCAGCTCACCGGAGCCCTCGAGCAGGTCCAGCGCCCGCAGCGTGCCCGCCACGATCGCCGGGGCCAGCGTGTTCGAGAACAGGTACGGTCGCGCCTTCTGCCGCAGCACGTCGACGATCTCGCGCCGGCTCGACACGTACCCGCCCGAGGCCCCGCCCAGCGCCTTGCCGAACGTGCCGGTGTAGATGTCCACACGGCCCTCGACGCCGCACAGCTCGGGGGTGCCGCGCCCGTTCTCGCCCACGAACCCGACGGCGTGCGAATCGTCGACGAACACCAGTGCGTCGTGCTGCTCGGCCAGGTCGCAGATGTCGCGCAGCGGCGCGATGTAGCCGTCCATCGAGAACACGCCGTCGGTGACGATCACCCGGAACCGGGCGTCGGCGGATGCCTCCAACTGCGCCTTCAGGTCGGCCATGTCGCGGTTGCGGTAGCGCAGCCGCCGCGCCTTGCACAGCCGGATGCCGTCGATGAGCGAGGCGTGGTTCAACTCGTCCGAGATGATCGCGTCCTCGTCGGTGAACAGCGCCTCGAACACGCCGCCGTTCGCGTCGAAGCACGACGAGAACAGGATCGTGGCCTCGGTGCCGAGGAACTGCGACACCCGTCGCTCAAGCTCGAGGTGCTGCTCCTGCGTGCCGCAGATGAAGCGCACGCTGGCCAGGCCGTAGCCCCAGGCATCCAACGCGCCCTTGGCCGCCTCGACCAGGCGCGGGTCGTCGGCCAGGCCCAGATAGTTGTTGGCGCAGAAGTTCAGCACCTCGGCGCCGTCGGCGATGATCTCGGCCTGCTGCGGGCCGTGGATGCCGCGCTCGCGCTTGGTGAGACCGGCGGCCTCGATGTCGGCGAGCACGGATGCCGCGTGGGCGGCGTATCGGGTCGAGGTCACAGCTGCGTCCAATCCAGGATGATCTTGCCGGTGCCGCCGGCCGCGGCGGCGTCGAACCCGGCCTTCCAGTCGCGGGCGGCGAACCGCTCCGAGATGATCGACGCGATCGCCTCGCGCAGGGTGGCGCTGGTCTGCAGCATGGCACCCATGGCGTTCCACGTCTCGAACATCTCGCGCCCGTAGATGCCCTTGAGCGTCAGCATGTGCGTGACGACCTTGCCCCAGTCGATCGCGAACGGCGCCGACGGCAGGCCGAGCATGGCGATCCGTCCGCCGTGGTTCATGTTCTCGATCATCTGGGGGAGCGCGGTGGGCGCGCCGCTCATCTCGAACCCGACGTCGAAGCCCTCGCGCATGCCGAGGGTGCGCTGCGCGACCGCGATGTCACCGGCAGAGACATCCACCACCTCGTCGGCCCCCATCTGCCGCGCCATCCGCAGCCGCGGCTCGCTGACGTCGGTGGCGACGATGAACCGCGCCCCGACGTGCCGGGCGACGGCGATCGCCATCAGCCCGATCGGGCCGCAGCCGGTCACCAGCACGTCCTCGCCGACGACCGGGAAGGCGAGCGCGGTGTGCACGGCGTTGCCCAGCGGGTCGAAGATCGCCCCCACCTCGGGTTCGATCGACTCGTGGTGCACCCACACGTTGCTGGCCGGCAGCGACAGGTATTCGGCGAACGCGCCGTCGCGCTGCACGCCCACACCCTGGGTGCGGATGCACATCTGGCGGCGACCGGCCCGGCAGTTGCGGCACGTACCGCACACGATGTGCCCTTCGCCCGACACCAGATCGCCGACGGCGACGTCGTGCACCAGCGAGCCGATCTCGACGACCTCGCCGAAGAACTCATGCCCCGGGATCAGGGGGGTCGTCACCGCGGATGCCGCCCAGTCGTCCCACCGCAGGATGTGCAGGTCGGTCCCGCAGATGCCGGTGCGCAGCACCCGGATGATGACATCCTCGGGCCCGGCGACGGGGTCTGGTCGGTCGGTCAGTTCCAGTCCGGGTCCCGGCTCTGGTTTGAACAGTGCCTTCACGGCGCCTCCTTGCCGCAGGCGTTCCCGGCATGTGGCGCCGGTGCCCGCGGCATCCAATCTAATCGACCGGATGCCGCGTGCCGCGCGTGCGCTCAGTCGGCGCCGTCCGCCGGCGGCACGACCGGGTGCGCGCCGGTGTAGTCCGGGCGCGGCGGCTGGTGCGGCTCGGGCGCCCCCTCGCCGCCCTGGCGTCCGCCGTACGGCAGGCCGTGGTCGGCGTACTCGTCGCGCGCGAACGTGAACGCCCAGTCGCCGAGCACGAACCGGGCGCCGGTGCGCAGCACCTCACCGGGCTTTCCGTCCAGCGAGGCCAACGGCACCGGCCGGTGGTTGGTCTGCGCCTGCCCGTGCAGCACCAGGACGTATTCGTCGTGGACGTCGTGGTGGATCTCGGCGTGGAGCGGGTCGAGCCCGTCGATGCGCACGTGCGCGTCCGCGCCCGAGCCGATGCGCACCAGATCCTCGTCCAGCGGCACCTCGCGGTGATCGCCCGGCCCGCTCAGGATCAGGTGCGGGTGCCCGGATCCCCAGGCACTGTGAGTGGTGGTCGGAACGTACTTGCCGGTCATGGCCGAACCCCCTCGTCGTGAGACGGATCTGCCCCCAGGATAGGTCCGTTCCCGCGCTCGGGGGCCGCCGGATCGAACGGGGCCCCCGGTGCGAGAGGGGTCCGCGCGGGAGAGGCGGGTCAGGCGCCCTGTTCGCGGGCGCGCAGGTCTTTGCGCAGGATCTTTCCCGAGCTGGACTTCGGGATCGCCTCGACGAACTCCACGCGGCGCACCTTCTTGTAGGGCGCGACCCGCTCGGCCACGAACGCCATCACCTCGTCGGCACCCAGCTCGGCCCCGGCCGCGGGCACCACGAACGCCTTCGGGATCTCCTCGCCCTCGTCGTCGCGCACGCCGATGACGGCGACATCCGCCACCTTCGGGTGGCCCAGCAGCAGCGCCTCCAGCTCCGCCGGCGGCACCTGGTAACCGTGGTATTTGATGAGCTCTTTGACCCGATCGACGACGGTGAACCAGCCGCCCTCGTGCGCGGTGGCGACATCCCCGGTGTGGAAGAAGCCCTCGTCGTCGATCGCGTTCGCCGTGGCATCCGGCTTGTTCAGGTAGCCCATCATCACCTGCGGGCCGCGGATCCACAGCTCGCCCGGGCGGGTCTGACCGTTCTGACCGAACTCGGTGATCTCTTCGCCGGTGTCGGGGTCGACCAGCTTGCAGACCGTGTTCGGCAGCAGCACGCCCACCGAGCTGACCGGCACGTCGTCGCGGTCGTACGGCATGGCGTGGGTGACGGGGCTCGTCTCGGTGAGCCCGTATCCCTGCATCATGCGGGCGTGGATGCGGGCTCCCGCCAGCCGGGCGGTCTCACCATCCAACGGGGCGGCGCCCGAGAACACCGAGTGCACCGTGGAGATGTCGTAGTCGTCGACGATCGGATGCTTGGCGAGGGCGACCGCGATCGGCGGGGCGATGTACAGGTAGGTGCAGCCGAAGTCCTGGATGTTCTTCAGGAACTCGGCCAGGTCGAACCGCGGCATGGTGACCAGGCTCGCCCGCTGGCGCAGCGCGAGGTTCAGCAGCACCGTCATGCCGTAGATGTGGAAGAACGGCAGCACCGCCAGCACCCGGTCGGTGGAGCGCAGGTCGATGTTCACCCGTGACTGCTCGACGTTGGCGACCAGGTTGCGGTGGCTGAGCATGACGCCCTTGGGGATGCCGGTGGTGCCCGACGAGTACGGCAGCACCGCCAGGTGCGTGGCCGGATCGAAGCTCACCGCAGGCGGGGTGCGCCCTTCGCCGAGCAGCTCGCGCAGGTTCGGGTGGCCGTCGGCGCCGTCGAGGACGATGACGTGGTCGTCGGGGATGCCGCAGGCCGAGGCGGCGGCCGTGGCCTGCGGCAGCAACGGGCTCACGGTCACCAGCCAGGTGGCGCCGGCGTCGGAGATCTGCGTGCGGATGTCGTCGGCGGTGTACAGCGAGTTGAACGTGGTGACCGCAGCCCCCAGCCGCAGCACGCCGTGGAAGACGGTGGCGAACGCGGGGATGTTCGGGCAGAGGACGCCCACGACGGTGTCGGCGTCCACGCCCCGGGCGGCCAGCGCACCGGCGAACGCGTCGATCTGGGCCTTCAGAGCCCCGTACGTGGTCTCGGCACCGCTGGCCGGGTCGACGAGGGCGATGCGGGCGGCGTCGGCGTCGGACAGATCACCGAACAGGTAGTCGTAGACGCTGAGCGCGGGGATCTCGACGTCGGCGAACGGGCTGTGGAACACGAGGCTTCTCCCTTGATTCTTCGTGCATGCCGGTGCGGGTGCCGGCAACCGGCGTCGTCGCCGGTTGCCGTCCATCATGCCACTCGGACTCGGTTTCACACGATGTGAAACCGAGTCCGAGTGTGCGTGGGGCATGGAGGGGCCGGGCTGCGGCGGCCCGGCCGGGCCGGGCCGGCTCAGACCCGGGCGGCGCGGGCGGCTCCCAGACGCTGCGCGGCGAGGTGCTCGGCGGCGGCCAGCGGCGTGGTGCCCGCGCTCGCCGCCTCGTCGAAGACGCGACGCAGTGTGTCACCGATGCCGCTGACCCGCTGCATGATCTCGTCGTGGGTGCCGTGATGCTTGGCCTCGAGGTCGAGGTAGATCACACCGCCCGCGTTGACCACGAAGTCGGGCGCGTACAGGATGCCGCGGGCGGCCAGCCGGTCGGCGCCGGACCGGTCGGCGAGCGGGTTGTTCGCCGGGCCGCAGACGGCCGACACCTGCAGGGCGTCGATGGTGTCGTCGTCGAGCACGCCGCCGATGCCGGCCGGCACGAACACATCGCCGGGCACGTGCTGCTCGGTGCCCGGCGTGACCCAGGTGGCGCCGAGTTCGGCGGCCAGGTCCTTCTTGGCGGGGTTGACGTCGGTGACGGTGAGGATCGCGCCCTCACCGGCCAGCCGCCGGGCCAGGCGCGAGCCGACCTGACCGAGGCCTGAGATCGTGACACGCCGCTCGGCGACGTCGGCCGTTCCGGTGACACGCTCGAGGGTGGCACGCAGTGACTCGTAGACGCCGAGGCTGGTGGGGCCGGCGGGTTCGCCCTCGCCCCCGGCGGTGTCGGGCAGTCCCACCACGTGCGCGGTGCGTTCGCTGACGGTGAGCATGTCCTCGGCGGTGGAGCCGACGTCCTCGGCGGTGCGGTAGCGGCCGCCGAGGGACTCGACGGCGTCGCCCAGGTCGAGGAAGGCGGCGCGGCGTCGGTCGGCGTCGAGGGTCTGACCGGGTTCCAGGCGCAGCACCGACTTGCCGCCGCCGGCGTCCAGCCCCGCGGCGGCGTTCTTCAGGGTCATCGCGGCCGACAGCCGCAGGGCGTCGCCGAGCGCGTCGCTCCAGTGCGGGTAGGTCCACAGCCGGGCACCGCCCAGGGCGGACCCGAGGGCCGAGGAATGCAGGGCGACGGTGATGAACAGGCCGCTGCGCGGGCCGGTGATCACCTCCACGCGCTCGTGGGTGAAATCGGGCAGGGGCAGGGTGTGCGTCATCGCGTCCTCTTTCGGCCGGCCTTGTGGGCTGTGCGGGTGGTGCCGCGGCTTCGCGGCATCCTCTCCATTGTGCCTGTTCTCGGGCCGCGGCGGGACGGCCCGACCCCGGGCCGATCCCGTCCTGCGGGGTGCCCCCGCCCGGTAGCCTTCGAGGATGTCGGATCCCTACGCCCACGGGCACCACGAGAGCGTGCTGCGTTCGCACGAATGGCGCACGATCGCCAACTCCGCCGCCCACCTCGAGCCGTTGCTGCGGCCCGGACTGTCGGTGCTCGACGTCGGTGCCGGTCCCGGAACGATCACGGTCGAGCTCGCCGAGCGGGTCGCCCCCGGCGAGGTCGTGGGCGTGGATGCCTCGGCCGAGGTGGTCGCGAAGGCCGCGGCGCTGGCCGCCGCGCGCGGCGTGACCAATCTCTCCTTCCGCGTCGGCGACGCCTACCGGCTGGACGCGCCCGAGAACGCGTTCGACGTCGTTCATGTGCATCAGGTGCTGCACCACCTGTCCCGCCCGATCGATGCGCTGCGCGAGTTCCGGCGCGTGGTGCGCCCGGACGGTGTGGTCTCGGTGCGCGAGGTCGACTACGAGGGCACGTTCTGGTATCCGCACTCGGCCGGGCTGGACGAGTGGCTCGACGTGTACTGCCGCATGCACCGTGGCCTCGGCGGCGAGCCCGCGTCCGGCCGCCGGCTGAAGGCCTGGGCCCGCGCGGCCGGCTTCGCCGACATCACCGCCACCGCGTCGCAGTGGCTGTTCACCACGCCGGAGGACCGTGCCTGGTGGGGCGGGATGTGGGCCGACCGCGCCCTCCAGTCCGCCTTCGCCGAGCACGCCCTGACGCAGGGCGTCACCGATCAGGACGGCCTGCAGCGCATCAGCGACGCGTGGCGGGAGTGGGCCGCCGACGAGGACGGATGGCTCGTCATGCCCCATGCCGAGGTGCTGGCTCGCAGCTGAGCGTGCCCTCGCCGGCGCGCCCGTCCACCGCGCCGAGATCGGCGGTGCGCCCGCGCAGCGCCCGCAGCGCATAGAGGATGGTCGTCAGGTCGACACCCTCCTGCACGAGCGCGCCCGCCACCGCCGGGATGACGCCGGTGGTCGCCACGAGCATGAGCCCGATGCTCAGCGCGATGCCGATCCCGATCGCGGTCAGGGCGACCCGCAGGGTCGCCTGCCCGATCGCGACCGCGTCGGCCACGCCGGTCAGCGTATCGCGCAACACGACGGCATCCGCCGCCTGCCCGGCCGCGGTACTGCCGCGTGCCCCCATCGCCATGCCCACGTCGGCGGCCGCCAGCACCGGGGCATCGTTCACCCCGTCGCCGACCATGAGCACCGGTCGGGGCCGGATGCCGGCGGCCAGCGCCACCTTCTGCGCCGGGGTCAGCTCGGCATGCACCTCGTCGATCCCCACCTGTGAGGCGATGGATGCCGCCGTGCCGTGCACGTCGCCGGTGAGCATCGCCGTTCGTGCCACGCCGTGACGCCGCAGCCATCCGACGACCGCGGCCGCCTCGGGTCGCACCTGATCGGCCAGCACCAGGACGCCGGCGAACCGGCCGTCCACCGCGACATAGGCGGCGGCATGCCCGGGCTCCAGGACCGCCCGCTGCGTGTCGGGGGCGATGGCCGCGACGTACGCGGGCTTGCCGACGACGACCGTGCGCCCGTCGATCACCGCGGTGACCCCGTTCGTGGCGACCTCGTCGGCGTGGGTCGCCGGTCGCAGCGGCACGCCCCGTGAGAGTGCGGCGGCACGGATGCCGTCGGCCAGCACGTGCGCGGAATAGTCCTCGGCCGATGCGGCCAGCGCCAGCAGCCCGTCCTCGTCGAACCCCGGCTGCGGACGAACGGCGACCAGTCGCGGGTGCCCGCGGGTGAGGGTGCCGGTCTTGTCGAACGCGGCCGAGCGCACCCGGGCGAGCTGTTCGAGCACGGCACCGCCCTTGACGATGACGCCCGCCTTCGCCGCCCGCGACAGTCCGCCCAGGTAGGCGACCGGCGCGGCGATCAGCAGCGGGCAGGGCGTGGCCAGCACCAGCACCTCGGCGAACCGCACCGCCTCGCCCGAGATCGCCCACGCCGCGGCGGCGATGACGAGCGAGACGGCGGTGAACGGCACCGCGAACCGGTCGGCGAGCCGCACCACCGGGGCGCGCGATTCCTGCGCGCTGCGCACGAGCGCGATCACCTGCTGGTACTGGCTGTCGGCGCTGCGCCGCACCGCCCGCAGCCGCACCGCCACCGGTCCGTTCACCGCGCCCGACGGCACCTCGGCACCGGCACCGCGGGCGACCGGCATGCTCTCACCGGTCAGCGACGACAGGTCGAACGAGGCGTCGTCGCTCAGCAGCACGCCGTCCACCGGCACCACCTCGGCGGGGCGCACCAGCAGCACGTCGCCGACGCACACGTCTTCGACGTCGACGTCCTGCAGCTCGCCCGAGGCGTGGTCGGCCGGGTGCACGAGCACGTGCGCGCGCTGCGGCGAGCGCTCGAGCAGGGCGGTCAGCTCGCGGGTGGCGCGGCGGGATGCCACATCCTCGAGCGCCTCGCCTCCCGACAGCATGAGCACGATGACCAGCGACGCGATGTACTCGTCGACGGCGAGGGTGGCGACCATCGCCACCACCGCGAGCACGTCCAGCCCGACGTGCCCGCGAAGGACGTCCCGGATCATGCCGATCAGGGTCCAGACCACCACGACCGACACGAACACGATCGCGGTCCACCGCGCGGCATCCGTGCGCCCCGCCGCCACCAGCGCGAGCACCACGGCGAGCACCACCACGGCGGCCACGACGATCGGGTAGCGGCGCACCGCACGCACGAGCCTCATGCCCCCAGCTTGCCGGACCGCGGCGGCCGCCGCGCCCCCGTAGGCTCATGTCATGTCCGATCCGCTTCCGCCCCGCAGCCGCGCCGTCCAGGACGCGCTGCGCGCCGCCGGCATCCCCGGCGAGATCAGCACCCTGCCCGACTCCGCCGCCACCGCCGCCCTGGCCGCGGCCGCCCTCGGCGTCGAGGTCGGGGCGATCGCGAACAGCCTGGTGTTCTGGTGCGACGACGAGCCGCTGCTGGTGATGACCAGCGGCGCCCACCGGGTCGACACCGCCGCGCTCGCGCAGCGCCTGGGCCGCGGCACGATCCGGCGGGCCACCCCCGAGCAGGTGCGGGATGCGACCGGTCAGGCGATCGGCGGGGTCGCCCCGGCCGGCCACCCGCGGCCGCTGACCACCGTGGTCGATCCTGCGCTCGCCGAGTTCCCGCAGCTGTGGGCGGCCGGCGGCACCCCGCACACGGTGTTCCCGCTCACCTTCGCGGAACTCGTGCACCTCACCGGCGGCACCGTCGAAAAGGTTGATTGAGCGCCACCGCCACCGTGCCGCTCACCCCGCGCATCCGCCGCCCTCGCCGCGGCGCCCTCGCCCCGCGTGCCCCGCGCCCTCGCCCCGTGCGCCCGGCCCCTTGTCGCCGAGAGAACATCTGACCGCCGAGAATGCGGGTAATACCCGCTCTCTCGTCCGGCAGATGTTCTCTCGCGGGTTCGAGTGGGTGCGGGGGAGGGGGTGGTCACCGGCCCGAGATGCGCCGCGACAGTTCCGCGGCAGCGCCGGTCACCAGCGGGACGAGGGATGCCGCATCCCGCCCGGCCTCGTCGGGCCAGGTCACCGCGATGGCCGCGGCCGGCCAGCCGGCGTGGTCGGTGACGGCGACGCCGACCGACCGGGTGCCGAGCGTCACCTCGCCGTCCTCGGTGGCGTAGCCGGCCGCGCGCGCCTGCCGCAGCAGCTCCCGCAGCTCGGACGGCCGGGCAGGACCGCGCCCGGTGCGGTCGGCGAAGGCCGAGGCATCCGGATACAGCGCCCGCACCTGCTCGCGCGGCAGCGCTGCGAGCATCGCCCGGCCGGTCGCGGTCAGGTGCGCGGGCAGCCGCACGCCGACGTCGGTGACGAGCGCGGGGCGACGCGGCGCCCGCTCCTCGACGATGTACAGCACGTCGCGCCCGGTCATCACCGCCAGGTGCGCGCTCTCGCCGGCCCGGTCCACGAGCGCGGCCACCAGCGGGCGGCCCAGGCGCGCCAGCGGCTCCTGCCGGGCGTAGCCGCCCGCCAGCTCGAACGCCGCCGTGCCCAGCCCCCAGCGGTGCTCGCGCTCCAGGTGCACGGCGAACCCGTGCGCGGCCAGCGTCCGCAGCAGGAAGTACACCGTCGACCGCGGCAGCGAGAGCTGGTCGGCGATGGTGCGCGCGGCCACCGGTCCGCGCTGCCGGGCCAGGAACGCCAGCATCCGCAGCGTCTGGTCGGCCGCGGGCACCTGGCCACGCATGTCTGGGATCACAGACACAGGATGCCACGGCCGCCTCCCGCACGGAAGCGGGACGGTGTGGAATCGGGAGCATGAGCCACCCCGCATCCGTCGTCGTCGGCGCCGCCGCGCTGACCGCCGCCGAGGTCGTCGCCGTCGCCCGGCACGGCGCCCGCGTCGACATCGACCCCGCCGCACTGCAGGCCGTCGCCGCCTCCCGCGCCCTCATCGAGCGGCTCGCCGACGATCCGGTGCCGCACTACGGCGTCTCCACAGGGTTCGGGGCGCTCGCGACCACGTTCATCGCGCCCGACCGGCGCCGGCAGCTGCAGCAGAGCCTCATCCGCTCGCACGCGGCCGGAACCGGCGCCGAGGTCGAGGCCGAGGTGGTGCGCGCGCTGCAGGTGCTGCGGCTGCAGACCCTCGCCACCGGCCGCACCGGGGTGCGGCCCGAGGTCGTCGCCACCTACGCCGACCTGCTCAACGCCGGCATCGTGCCGATCGTGCGCGAGTACGGCTCGCTCGGCTGCTCGGGCGATCTCGCCCCGCTCGCCCACGTCGCGCTGGCCGCCATGGGCGAGGGCGAGGTGCGGGTGCACGGCGAGGCGATGGATGCCGCCGATGCCCTGGCCGCGGCATCCATCGCCCCGCTCGTGCTCGCCGAGAAGGAGGGGCTGGCCCTCATCAACGGCACCGACGGCATGCTGGGGATGCTGCTGCTGGCGCTGGCCGACCTCGAGGTGCTGCTGGATTCCGCCGATGCCGCCGCCGCACTGTCGATCGAGAGCCAGCTGGGCACCGACGCGGTGTTCGCCGCCGACCTGATGGCACTGCGCCCCCAGGTCGGGCAGGCCCGATCGGCCAAGAACCTGCGCGCTCTGCTGAACCCGTCGCCGATGGTCGCCAGCCACGCCGGACCCGAGGACGGCCGCGTGCAGGACGCCTACTCGCTGCGCTGCTCGCCGCAGGTGCACGGCGCCGCCCGCGACACCGCCGACCACGCCCGCACCGTCGCCGAGCGCGAACTGCAGGCCGCCGTCGACAACCCGGTGGTCACCGTGGACGGCCGGGTGGAGTCCAACGGCAACTTCCACGGCGCACCGGTCGGGTACGTGCTCGACTTCCTCGCGATCGCCGTCGCCGATCTCGCCTCGATCTCGGAGCGGCGCACCGACCGGGCGCTGGACCCGGCCCGCAGCCACGGGCTGCCGCCGTTCCTGGCCGACGAGGCCGGGGTCGATTCCGGGCTGATGATCGCCCAGTACGCGGCGGCCGGGATCGTCTCGGAACTCAAGCGCCTGGCGGTGCCGGCGTCGGTGGACTCGATCCCGTCGTCGGCCATGCAGGAGGACCACGTCTCGATGGGGTGGGCGGCCGCCCGCAAGCTGCGCCGCGCCGTCGACGGGCTGGCCCGGGTGCTCGCCGTGGAGGTCATCACCGGCACCCGCGCGCTCGACCTGCGGGCGCCGCTGCAGCCGGGGCCGGGCACCGGTGCGGTGCGCGACCTGCTGCGCGCGCACGGGGTCGCAGGCCCCGGCCACGACCGGTTCGTCAGCCCCGACATCGAGACCGTGACAGAACTGGTGATCAGCGGCGCCGTGCGTGCCGCCGCGTTCGAAGGAGGCAAGTGATGCAGGGAGCACGAGAGGTGCGCGCCCCACGGGGCCCCGAGCGCACCGCGAAGAGCTGGGGCGCCGAGGCCGCCAAGCGCATGCTCATGAACAACCTCGACCCCGAGGTCGCCGAGCACCCCGACGACCTGGTCGTCTACGGCGGCAGCGGCCGCGCCGCCCGCAGCTGGGAGGCGTACGACGCCATCGTGCGCACCCTCGACGAGCTCGAGCCCGACGAGACCCTGCTGGTGCAGTCGGGCAAGCCGGTGGGCGTGTTCCGCACCCACGAATGGGCGCCGCGGGTGCTGATCGCCAACTCGAACCTCGTGGGGGACTGGGCCACCTGGCCCGAGTTCCGCCGCCTCGAATCGCTCGGGCTGACCATGTACGGGCAGATGACCGCGGGATCGTGGATCTACATCGGCACGCAGGGCATCCTGCAGGGCACCTACGAGACCTTCGCCGAGGTCGCCCGCTCGCTCGGCCGTGACTCGCTGGCCGGCACCCTGACGCTGACGGCGGGATGCGGCGGCATGGGCGGCGCGCAGCCGCTGGCGGTCACCATGAACGACGGCGCCGTGCTCATCGTCGACGTCGACGAGTCGCGGCTGGCCCGCCGCGTCGAGCACGGCTACCTGGACGAGTACACCACCGACCTCGACGACGCCGTCGCCCGGGCCGTCTCCGCCAAGGTCGAGGGCCGGGCGCTCTCGGTCGGCGTCGTCGGCAACGCCGCCGAGGTGTTTCCCGAGCTGCTGCGCCGCGGCACCGAGATCGACATCGTCACCGACCAGACCAGCGCCCACGACCCGCTCGCGTACCTGCCGATCGGCGTGGCCTTCGCCGATTGGAAGGCCGAGGCATCCCGCGACCCGGAGGACTTCACCCGCCGCGCCCGCGAGTCGATGGCCGCGCACGTGGGCGCCATGGTCGGATTCCAGGATGCCGGTGCCGCGGTGTTCGACTACGGCAACTCCATCCGCGCCGAAGCGCAGCTGGGCGGCTGCGAGCGGGCGTTCGCGTTCCCCGGGTTCGTGCCCGCGTACATCCGGCCGCTGTTCTGCGAGGGCAAGGGACCGTTCCGCTGGGCGGCGCTGTCCGGCGACCCCGAAGACATCCGCAAGACCGACCGGGCGATCGCCGAGCTGTTCCCCGACGACGTCGCCCTGCACCGGTGGCTGGCCAAGGCCGGCGAGAAGGTCCACTTCGAGGGGCTGCCGGCGCGCATCTGCTGGCTGGGCTACCAGGAGCGTCACCTGGCCGGGCTGAAGTTCAACGAGATGGTCGCCTCGGGAGAACTGAGCGCGCCGATCGTGATCGGCCGCGACCACCTCGACGCCGGGTCGGTGGCCTCGCCGTACCGTGAGACCGAGGCGATGGCCGACGGGTCGGACGCCATCGCCGACTGGCCGCTGCTGAACGCGCTGCTGAACACCGCGTCGGGGGCGAGCTGGGTCTCGATCCACCACGGCGGCGGCGTCGGCATCGGCCGCTCGATCCACGCCGGGCAGGTGACCGTCGCTGACGGTTCGGACCTGGCCGCGCAGAAGATCGCGCGCGTGCTGGTGAACGACCCGGGCACCGGGGTGATGCGACATGTGGACGCCGGGTACGAGCGGGCCCGCGAGGTGGCCGTCGAGCGCGGCCTGACGGTGCCGATGCTGTGACCGCCGTGCTGCTGACGAACATCGGCGAGCTGACCACCAACGTCGGCACGCCCGATGATCCGTGCGGCACGCTGCACGACGCCGCGGTGCTGGTCGAGGGCGGCCGCATCGGCTGGGTCGGTCCGGCGTCGCGCGCGGCCGGCCACGCCGGTGCCTCGAGAGTCGACGTCGGCGGGCGCGCCGTGATCCCGGGGTTCGTCGACAGTCACACCCATCTGGTGTTCGGCGGCGATCGTGCCGACGAATTCGCCGCGCGCATGGCCGGGCAGCCGTATGCCGCCGGCGGCATACGCACCACGGTCACGGCGACCCGGGCCGCGAGCGACGACGCGTTGCGCCGCCGGCTCGCCGGGTTCGTCGCCGAGTGTCGCGCGCAGGGCACGACCACCCTCGAGATCAAGACCGGGTACGGGCTCACCGTGCACGACGAGGCACGTCTGGCGCGGCTGGCCGCCGAGGTCACGCCCGAGGTCACCTATCTGGGCGCGCACGTGGTGCCCGCCGAATACGCCGACCGCCGCGCCGAGTATGTCGAGCTCGTGTGCGGCGACATGCTGCGCGCGGTCGCGCCCCACGCGCGGTGGATCGACGTGTTCTGCGAGACCGGGGCGTTCACCCCCGACGAGGCCCGCCGGGTGCTCGAGGCCGGTGTGCGCCACGGCCTGGTGCCGCGGGTGCACGGCAACCAGCTCACGCCCGGCGAGGGCGTACGCCTCGCGGTCGCGCTGGGGGCGGCATCCGTCGACCACTGCACGTACCTGACCGATGACGACGTCGCCGCGCTCGCCGCATCCGACACGGTCGCGACCCTGCTGCCCGGTGTGGAGTTCTGCACCCGGCACCCGTATCCCGATGCGCGGCGGCTCATCGACGCGGGCGTGAGGGTGGCACTGGCCAGCGACTGCAACCCGGGCACGAGCTTCACGAGCTCGATGCCGTTCGTGATCGCGCTGGCCGTACGCGAGATGGGCATGACCGTCCCCGAGGCGGTGTGGGCGGCCACCGCCGGGGGTGCGGCGGCGTTGCGGCGCGACGACATCGGCCGACTGGCGCCCGGCGCCCGGGCCGACCTGGTGGTGCTCGACGCGCCCAGCCGCACGCACCTGGCGTACCGCCCGGGCGTACCGCTCGTGCACGCCGTCTACGCAGGCGGCGTCAGCTCAGGATGAGCGCCGCGGTCGAACGGTCCGGCCAGCGCACGTCGATGCGGTGACCGGCGCCGTACGGCGCGATCTCGACCTGGGGGATCGACGACCCGGTCTGCCAGATCCGGATCGGGCGGCCGTTCGCGTCCCGCGGCTTCTCGTCGACCTGCGGGATCGCCGGTGGTTCGGCCCCGCGGCGCACCGCCACCACGACCGGGTACCCCGCCGGCACGTCCCGCACGCTCGCCCGCGGCACCCCGGTGACCCGGCCCTCGTCGTCGCGGCTGCGCACCTCGTCGACGACCGCGTCGTAGGGGATGAGGATCCGCAGTTCGCTGTGGTCCTCGACGAACCCGTCGCCTTCGGGACGGGCCACGCATAGGTCGACGCCCTGCTCGAGCCGGGTCAGCAGCAACGGGTCGTGCGGCGCGGTGGTCACCGCCTGGCCGGTCAGGCGCAGACCGGGCAGTGTGCCCGAGTCGGCGCGCACGGCGCGCACCTGCCACGGGCCGTTCTCGACCACCCCGCACGACAACGCCTGCCCGTCCAGTTCGAGCGGTCCGGTGCCGATCGGGCCCCACGCCCGCGGTTCACCGAGCGCGTCGAGCACCGCGACGGCGTCGGGCATGGCGGCGGTCATGCGCCGCGCCCCGCGTAGCCGGCCAGCAGTTCCAACACGCACAGCGCCGCCAGCCGCACGGTGCGCCCGTCCGGGGCGTCGGCGGTGGCGTCGACCTCGGCGATGTCGGCCGAGGCCACCTGGCCGGCTGTCGCGATCCGCCGCACCAGCGCCCGCAGCTCCCAGGCGGCAAGGCCTCCGGGCACCGAGGCGGGGCAGCCGGGCGCGACCGAGCGGTCGCACACGTCCACGTCGATGTCCAGGTGCACCGGCCCGGTGCCTGAGACCTCGACCGCCTGCGCCACCACGTCGTCGATGCCGCGGCGGCGTACCTCGTCGACGGTGATCACGGTGATGCCGTACGAGAGGGCACGGCGCGCGTAGGCTGCGGAGTTCGCGAAGTCCGAGATGCCGATCTGCACGATGCGCCGCCCGTCCAGCCCGTCGTCGACCAGACGGCGCACGGGCGAGCCGTTCGACGCGCCGTCGCGCAGGTCGTAGTGCGCGTCGAGCGTGATCAGACCGCCCGCCAAGGCGCCCTGGGCCACCGGATAGGTGAGGGAGTTGTCGCCGCCCAGGGCCACGACGAGGCCCGTGGATGCCGCCAGCTCGCGCACCCGCGCACGGACACGCTTCTCGCCGTCCGGGCCGTCCGGGTCGGCCACGTCGCCGGCGTCGACGATGCGCAGCGCCGTGTCGAGGTCGACCGCCTCGCCCGAGACGAGGGTGGGGCTGAACCGGCGCAGCGCCTCGCGGACGGCGGCGGGTGTGGCATCCGCCCCCGTCGGCGACAGCGAGCTCAGATGCGTGGGAACGCCGATCAGGGCGACGTCGGAACGGGAGCCGTCGAACGCCGGCCAGGAGCCCGCGCGCGGCCAGAGGGGGTCGTGTGAAAGAGCCACCTTCGCACCGTATCTCACCCCAGCAGCAGCTGGGCGACGGTGTAGATGCCCAGGCCCGCCAGCGCGCCGATGACGGTGCCGTTCAGGCGGATGTACTGCAGGTCGCGGCCGACCATGAGCTCGATCTTCTCGGTGGTCTCGGCGCCATCCCAGCGGGCCACGGTGTCGGTGATGATCGAGGCGATGTCGTGCCGGTAGCGGTCCACGGCGAACACCGCCGCGTCGGTGACCCACGCGTCCACACGGTGCTGCAGCGCCGGTTCGTGCTGCAGCCGCTGACCGATCTCGGCCACCGCCGCCGCGGCGCGCCGGCGCAGCCCGCTGCCCGGGTCGGCGAGGGATGCCAACAGCCCCGCCTTGACGCCCTCCCAGGCGTGTGCGGCCAGCTCGCGCAGCCGCGGCGAGTCGAACACCGAGGCCTTGGCGTGTTCGAACCGGTCGATCATCGCCGGATCGTGCTGCAGCCGGTCGGCGAGACGCACGAGGTAGTCGTCGAGGGCGCGGCGGGCCGGATGCTGCGGGTCGGCCTGCACGGCCTGCACGAACTTCACCGCCTCGCTGTAGACGGTGTCGTCCACGAACCGGTGCGCGATGCGCGGCACCCATCCGGGCAGTCGCCTGGAGACCAGCCCCTCGAACGCGGCGTGGTTCGCATCCAGCCACCCGGCCAGGCTGTCGACGGCCAGGTCCACCGCGCCGGTGTGCGCCCCGGCATCCACCACCCGCGCCAGCCACGCGCCCGCCGGCGGGGCCCACGGCGGGGCGAGCAGATGCTCACGGGCCAGCGACTCGAGCACCTGCTGCACGTCGGCGTCTGAGAGGGCGCGCAGCACACCCGTCGCCGCCGCTGCGGCCTCGGCGCTCACCCGCTCGGCGTGGGCGGGCTGGGCCAGCCAGGCGCCTGCCCGGGCGGCGATCGCGGTGGACTGGAGTTTGGTGCGCACCACCGGTCCCGACAGGAACTCGGTCTCGACGAACTCGCCCAGGGTGCGGCCGATCTCGTCCTTGCGGGTCGGGATGATGGCGGTGTGCGGGATGGGGATGCCCAGCGGGTGGCGGAACAGCGCGGTCACGGCGAACCAGTCCGCGAGCGCGCCGACCATGCCGCCCTCGGCCGCGGCGCGCACGTACGACAGCCACGGCCGATCGTGCTCGAACACGAACGCCACCGCGAAGACGGCGGCCAGGGCCACGAGCGCACCCAGGGCGATGGCCTTCATGGTGCGAAGCGCCCGGCGGCGCTGCTGATCGGCCGGGCTGAGCAGGGCGGTCGGGGTGCGCACCATGCGCTCATCCTTCCACGCGCGCCCGGTCGGGCGGGTACCCTGGCCGCGTGATCGATGACATCAAGAAGCGCGCCCTGCACCGCACGGCGATCCTCGAGGGGCAGCTGCGCGGGCTCGCGAAGATGATCGAGAACGAGGACTACTGCATGGACATCCTCGGTCAGTCCCGTGCGATCCAGAAGGCGCTCGCCTCGCTCGACAAGCTGCTGTTGGAGAACCACCTGCGCACGCATGTGACGCACATGTTCGAGCACGGCGGCGACCAGCGCGAGCAGGCGGTGAGCGAGTTGCTCAAGGCCTACGACGTCGGCACCCGCTGACGGCGCCGGGTCGGTTCACGAGGTGATGGTCTGCACCGGCTCGGTGTCGGGCAGCGGGCTGGCGTCGCGGAACCGCAGGTCGGGGAAGCCCCGCACGAACAGCACCGCCACGAGCACCCCGACCACGGCGAACCCGGTGGCCGTCCAGTACGCGCCGGCCGGGCCGAGTCCGTCGATGAGGAACCCGGCGACCGCCGAGCCGGCGGCGGCGCCGATGAGCTGACCGGTGTTCAGCCAGCCGAACGCCTCGGCGGTGTCGCTGAACTTGACGCTGGCGGTGGTCATCGCGGCCATCACCGCGAACGCCGGCGCCACGCCGATGCCGGCCACCAGCAGCGACCCGCCGATCCACCACACCGACAGGAACAGGGTGCTCAGCACCAGTCCGATCGCGACGATCGCCATGCGGCGGGCCATGGCCCAACGGCTCATCGCGATGCGGCCCGACAGCAGACCCCCGGCCAGGCTGCCGAACGAGAAGACCGCCAGCACGAGCCCCGCCTCCAGGCCGCCCTCGCTGAAGGTGGCGACCACGCCCGCCTCGACGGCGGCACACGCGCCCACCAGCAGCAGGCCGGTGACGGTCGCCAGCACCACGGGCGGGCGGGCGAGCACCGTGCCCAGGCGCCGGCGGCTGCGCGGGATGCGCACCCGGCCGAGCTCCGGTGAGGCGATGAACCAGGTGCCGCCGCCCAGCAGGATCACCACGATCAACAGCAGCCCGACGACGGTGCTGATCTGGATGGACACGAACGTGACCACCACCGGCGCGAGGATCCAGATGATCTCCTGCAGTGAAGCGTCCAGCGAGAACAGCGGGGTCAGCTGGCGGGAGTTGACCATCTTCGGGTAGATGGTGCGCACCGCCGCCTGCACCGGCGGGGTGGACACCCCGGCGATCAGCCCGAGCACCATGTAGGCGGGCACCGGCAGCGTGAACAGGGCGATGCCGGTGACGGATGCCGCGCACACGAGCATCGTGAGGATCAGGACGCGACGCATGCCCCACATGCCCATCCACCGGCTGGTGACCGGGCCGGCCACGGCCTGGCCGATCGAGGCGGCGGCCAGCACGAGCCCGGCCGCCGAGTACATCCCGGTGGCGTGCTCGACATGCAGCAGGATCGCCAGGCTCGTCATGCCGGAGGGGAACCGCGCCGTCAGCTGTGCGGCGATGATGCGCCCGACTCCGGGCGTGCGCAGAAGGTCCCGGTATCCCGTCACGACTCCACGTTACCGACCCGCGCCCGGGCGCGGCGACCCGCCCGGGCCGGACAAGATCGTCCCGCCGTGCCGACAGGGCACGTGGACGCGTGGCCGACGTGTGCCCGGCACGTGGCCGACACGCTGTGGACACTCCGCGGACACTCCGCGACACGCCGACGGGCGTTCTCCACAGCGAATCCGATGTCGGAACCGGCTCGTATCGTCTCGGCTGTGGACAGCCGCGCGGGTGCGTGCCCGCGGGCCGCGTGTTCCGGCCGTTGCCGGGGTGTGCGACACGCCGGGAGGCTGTGGATGAAACGGTGGAGAACCTGTGTTGTACCAGGGGAGAGCGGTGGAAAACTACATCCGTGTAACTACTACCCCTTGTGGTGCTTCCCGATGTCGGCACCCATATGTAGTATTGGGTGACCGGCACGGGGGATGGCCGGACCCAGACGGATTCGAATGAGAGGGGAGTGGTCGAGATGGCGATCACGGTCTACACGAAGCCTTCCTGCGTGCAGTGCAACGCGACCTACCGGGCGCTGGACGCGAAGGGCATCGACTACGAGGTGCACGACCTCACCGAGGACCCGGCGGCCCTCGAGCAGGTGAAGGCCCTGGGCTACCTGCAGGCCCCGGTCGTGATCACCGACGAGGACCACTGGTCGGGCTTCCGTCCCGACAAGATCGACGAACTGGCCGCCCGCCTGGGCTGAGCCGCCGCTCGCGATCTGATCAGGGGGGCGATCATGCCGTTGGCAACCGCCGCGCCGCTGTTGGTGTACTTCTCCAGCGTGTCGGGCAACACCGCGCGCTTCGTCGAGAAGCTCGCGCTGCCGGCCGTGCGCATCCCGCTGCACAACGGGCCGCGCACCTCCGAACCGCCGTTGCGCATCGACGAGCCGTACGTGCTGGTCACCCCCACCTACGGGGGCGGCCAGGGCCGGGGTGAAGAGAAGGGTGCGGTCCCCAAGCAGGTCATCCGGTTCCTCAACGATGAGCAGAACCGCAGGTGGATCCGCGGAGTCATCTCTGCGGGGAACACGAACTTCGGCGAGGCGTTCTGCCTGGCCGGCGAGATCATCAGCCGCAAGTGCCACGTGCCGCACCTGTACCGGCTCGAACTGTTCGGCACGCCCGAGGACGTCGCCCGTGTGAGCGACGGATTGGAACAATGGTGGAAGCTGCACTGACCGACCAGGCGTCGTTCAAGACCGACTCTCGCTTCGACGGGATGGACTATCACGCGCTGAACGCGATGCTGAACCTGTACGGCCCGAACGGTGAGATCCAGTTCGACGCCGACAAGCGCGCCGCGCGCGAGTACTTCCTGCAGCACGTGAACCAGAACACGGTGTTCTTCCACTCGCTGCGCGAGCGCTTGGACTACCTGGTCGAGAAGCAGTACTACGAGCCCGAGGTGCTCGCGAAGTACCCGTTCGAGTTCATCCAGGAACTGAACGACCGCGCCTACGCGGCGAAGTTCCGGTTCTCCACGTTCCTGGGCGCGTTCAAGTACTACACCAGCTACACGCTGAAGACCTTCGACGGCAAGCGCTACCTCGAGCGCTTCGAAGACCGTGTGGTGATGACCGCGTTGGGCCTGGCCGACGGCGACCAGGACCTGGCCCGCAGCCTGGTCGACGAGATCATCTCGGGCCGGTTCCAGCCGGCGACCCCGACGTTCCTGAACACCGGCAAGGCGCAGCGCGGCGAGCTGGTCAGCTGCTTCCTGCTGCGCATCGAAGACAACATGGAGTCGATCGCGCGGGGCATCAACTCGGCGCTGCAGCTGTCCAAGCGCGGCGGCGGCGTGGCGCTGCTGCTGAGCAACATCCGTGAGGCGGGCGCCCCGATCAAGCAGATCGAGAACCAGTCCTCCGGCATCATCCCGGTGATGAAGCTGCTCGAGGACTCGTTCTCGTACGCCAACCAGCTGGGCGCGCGTCAGGGCGCCGGCGCGGTGTACCTGTCGGCGCACCACCCCGACATCATGCGGTTCCTCGACACCAAGCGTGAGAACGCCGACGAGAAGATCCGTATCAAGACGCTGTCGCTGGGCGTGGTCATCCCCGACATCACGTTCGAGCTTGCGCGGAACGACGAGGACATGTACCTGTTCTCGCCGTATGACGTGGAGCGGGTGTACGGCGTCCCGTTCGGCGATGTGTCGGTGACCGAGAAGTACCGCGAGATGGTCGACGACCCGCGCATCCACAAGACGAAGATCAACGCGCGCGAGTTCTTCCAGACCCTCGCCGAGATCCAGTTCGAGTCCGGCTACCCGTACATCATGTTCGAAGACACCGTGAACCGGGCCAACCCCATCAAGGGCCGGGTCAACATGTCGAACCTGTGCAGCGAGATCCTGCAGGTGAACACGCCGACCACGTACCACGACGACCTGTCGTACGACCGGATCGGCAAGGACATCTCGTGCAACCTCGGCTCGATGAACATCGCGCTGGCGATGGACGGGGGCGACCTCGGTGCCAGCGTCGAGACGGCGATCCGGGCGCTGACCGCGGTGAGCAACCAGAGCCACATCTCGTCGGTGCGCTCCATCGAGGACGGCAACGACCGCTCGCACGCGATCGGGCTCGGGCAGATGAACCTGCACGGCTTCCTCGCCCGTGAGCACGTGCACTACGGCTCCGAAGAGGCGCTGGACTTCACGAACATCTACTTCTACACCGTGCTGTACCACGCGCTGCGTGCGTCGAACCGGATCGCGATCGAGCGAGGGGAGACCTTCGACGGGTTCGAGGACTCGACGTATGCGAGCGGCGAGTTCTTCGACAAGTACATCGAGCAGGAGTGGGTGCCGACCACCGCGCGGGCCGCCGAGCTGTTCGCCGGTCACCACATCCCGACGCAGGACGACTGGCGGGCGCTGAAGGCGTCGATCCAAGAGCACGGCATCTACAACCAGAACCTGCAGGCCGTGCCGCCCACCGGGTCGATCTCGTACATCAACAACTCGACCAGCTCGATCCACCCGATCGTGTCGAAGATCGAGATCCGCAAGGAGGGCAAGCTCGGTCGCGTGTACTACCCGGCGCCGTTCATGACCAACGAGAACCTGGAGTACTACCAGGACGCGTACGAGATCGGCCCCGAGAAGATCATCGACACCTACGCGGTGGCCACCCAGCACGTGGACCAGGGGCTGAGCCTGACGTTGTTCTTCAAAGACACCGCCACCACCCGTGACGTCAACCGGGCGCAGATCTACGCCTGGCGCAAGGGCATCAAGACGCTGTACTACATCCGCGTGCGCCAGATGGCGCTGGAGGGCACGGAGCTCGAGGGCTGCGTCAGCTGCATGCTCTGACCCCGGCATCCATTCGAACAGGACCAAAGGACATGACACCCGAATCGCTCAAACTCCTGCACCAGGTGCAGGCCATCAACTGGAACCGCATCGAGGACGAGAAGGACCTCGAGGTGTGGCACCGGCTCACCGGCAACTTCTGGCTGCCTGAGAAGGTGCCGCTGTCCAACGACATCCAGTCGTGGAACACGCTCACCCGTGACGAACAGGTGCTCACCATGCGGGTGTTCACCGGCCTGACGCTGCTGGACACGATCCAGGGAACCGTCGGGGCGGTGTCGCTGATCCCGGATGCGGTCACGCCGCACGAAGAGGCGGTGTACACCAACATCGCGTTCATGGAGTCGGTGCACGCCAAGAGCTACTCGTCGATCTTCTCGACGCTGTGCTCGACCAAAGACATCGACGACGCGTTCCGGTGGTCGACCGAGAACGAGAACCTGCAGCGCAAGGCCCAGATCGTCCTGGACTACTACTGCGGCGACGAGCCCCTGAAGCGCAAGGTGGCGTCGACGCTGCTGGAATCGTTCCTGTTCTACTCGGGCTTCTACCTGCCGATGCACTGGTCGAGCCGAGCCAAGCTCACCAACACCGCCGACCTGATCCGGCTGATCATCCGCGACGAGGCCGTGCACGGGTACTACATCGGGTACAAGTACCAGAAGGGTCTCGAGAAGCTCGACCAGTCGCGGCGTGACGAGCTGAAGGACTACACGTTCTCGCTGCTGTACGAGCTGTACGACAACGAGGTGCAGTACACGCAGGACCTCTACGACGCGGTCGGGCTGACCGAGGACGTCAAGAAGTTCCTGCACTACAACGCGAACAAGGCGCTGATGAACCTCGGCTACGAGGCGATGTTCCCGGCGACGGTCACCGACGTGAACCCGGCGATCCTGTCGGCCCTGTCGCCCAACGCCGACGAGAACCACGACTTCTTCAGCGGGTCGGGCTCGTCGTACGTGATGGGCAAGGCCGAGGCCACCGAAGACGAGGACTGGGCCTTCTGAGAAGATGATGGCGAGCAAGAGGGCATCACGCCCCCTACCGTTCTTCGTGTGGGCCGCAGTACTCATTGTCCTGGGTGCCGTCGTGGTCCTCGGGCTGACGGTCGGGACCAGCCAGGACTCTCCTCTGGCGGGCACGTGGATTCAGCAGACGGGTGTCTGCGTTTCGGTGTGCGCCGTGCTCGGTGGTGGTGTGCTGCTTGCGCTCGGGATCGTTGCGGCGAGGAGATCGGCAAGCGCTCCTTCGCCTCGCTGATGGCATCGGTGGTCGTCGTGACGCCCTGGCGCACTCGCTACGCCAGGGCGTACTCGGTGCCGTCGCGCCGGCGCTCCACCAGCTCGGCGTCGACGAGGTAGCGGCGCAACGCCGCGACATCCGCGGTGAACCGGCCGAGCCGTTCGTTCATCTCACGCTCGTGCACCACCTCGCCGGCGGTGAGCACACGGGCGGCCACCCAGCGCAGCAGTTCGCCCCGCTCGGCCGGCGAGGCCGGATAGCTCTCGATCCGGCCATCCCGCATGAAGCGCTCCACACCGACGAGCCTGGTCGGCGCGTCCTCGGCCAGCAGGCGGCGGAACACATCCGCATCCAGCGTCAGCGCGCCGGTCTGGTCACGGTGCGCCACACCCGAGCCCACCAGTGCGTTCTCGATGTGCGCCCGGCGCGAAGGGGAGTAGCGCTGCAGACGATCGCGCACGTCCTCGCCCAGGATCAGCCGCGCCAGGATGCGCGCGGTGTGCTCGTTCGCCAGCAGTGCGACCACCCGCCGCCACTGCGCCGACGACCCGCCCACAGGTGCTGTCACGGTGATCTCCCTTCGATCCGCGCCCCGCACGCCGCACGGCGTCGGGCACCCAGACGAGGGTAGAACATGCCGAAGACTACGATGGACGCATGCCCGAGCCGCGCCGCTTCAGCCCCGTCATCTCGCTGCTGACCGTCGGCAGCATCTGGGACGGTCAGCTCGGCACGCAGCTGAAGGATCTGGGACTGACCACCCGCAAGTACGGGCTGCTCGCGCACATCCAGGGCACCCCGGGCATCTCGTTCTCGGAACTCGCCCGCCGCTCGCAGATCACGGTGCAGACCGCGCACACCGCGGTGCGGGCGCTCGTCGACGACGGGCTGGTGGCGGATGCCACCGCCCACGCCGGCGCGGCCTCCAACCTGCGTGTCACCGAGGCCGGCGCCCGCGCGCTCGCCGAAGCCGACGCCCGCCTGGCCCGGCTCGACATCGCCTTCGCGTCAGCCGCGCCCGCCCTCAGTGCGGCCCTGGAAGGGCTGCACGAGGAGCCGTTCGGAGAAGACCTTCAGGAACACTGAAACATCTTCAGTTAGACTGAAGGAGTGTTCCAGACTCCCTCCCGACTCTTCCGCGTGTTCGCGGTCGCCGAAGCCATCACCTGGACCCTGCTGATCGCCGGCCTCATCCTCCGGCAGGCCGCAGGCCTGTCGGTCGCGGTGCTCGTGGGCGGTGGCATCCACGGTTTCGTCTTCCTCTGCTACGGCGCCACCGTCATCCTCGTCGCCAAGAACAACCGCTGGCGGCCGCTGCCGGTCGTGCTGGCCCTGGCATCCGCCATCGTGCCCTACGCCACCGTCCCGGCCGAGATCTGGCTGCACCGCACCGGGCGACTCGCCGGCTCCTGGCGGCTGCACGCCACCGATGACCCGCGGGATGCCACGTGGCACGACCGTCTGCTGCGGTTCTTCCTCGGCCGGCCCGTGCTGCTGGGCGGGATCGCGGTCGTCGCAGTGGCCGCGCTGTTCACCGTGCTGCTGGTCATCGGCCCGCCCGGCGGGCGCGCCTGATCAACGCGCCGCCGTCGGCGTCGCGTCGACGGCCTCGCGCGGCCGGCGCAGCACCGTGCGCCAGATGTTCACGATCATCGCGACGAACGTGGCGATCCACGCCGCCAGGGCCACCCAGCTCTCCACGTAGCCGATGGTGTGCACGATCGGCAGACTGTCGACGTCGCCGAGGAACTGCGAGCCCACCCCGTACATGCCCAGCGGAAAGATGATGCTCCACAGCGTCGCCTCGTACCGGAACGGGATGCGGTGCAGCACGTGCCGCCACAGTCCCGCCAGGATCAACGGGGGGATCAGCCACGTGCCGAAGGCCCAGAAGAACACCGCGGCGCCCGCGATCAGACCCCGGGTGGCGTCCACCATCGGCGCGTCGGCCATCATCACGATGCGCGCCCCGGCCACCACGGTGATCGCGGTGGCCCCCATCGCCACCCAGTAGGGCGGTGTCAGATCCGTCGGCCGGAACGGCACCGACAGCATCCGTACCCCGACGAACACGCCCACCGCGCAGTACAGGAACGTGCCCACCGACCACGAGAACACCGCCAGCAGCGCCAGCCCCGCCCGGTACGGCACGAACTCGATCTCAAGCGTCGCCGCCAACACGGCGATCGACTGGCTGGCCACCGCCCAGATGAACCAGGTGCCGTTCGCGGTGGCGATGGGCTGCGTCGTCGTGCGCGGCCCGAGCACCGCCGTCCACGGCACCGTGTAGCCGAGCACGATCCACGCCAGCGACGCGATCAGCAGCAGCACCATCGCGACGTTGTGGAAGTGGTCCTCCAGGCTCAGCCGGCTGCCCAGCACGCAGGTCGCGGCCACGAACGTGAAGAAGCCGAACGCCCGCGCCGGGTCGGCGAAGTCCTCGGCCAGCTGCGCCCGGTGCCGCACCGCCCGCACGATGTTCAGTGCGACCAGCACCACGTAGGCGACGGCGGCCAGGACCAGCAGCACGACGGATGCCGCGACCCAGTGGTTGGTGCGCATCCCGATCGAGACGATGCCGGTCGCCATCACCAGGGCGAAATACCCCGGGGTCAGCGCGGCGACTCCGGCGTCGGCGCGGCCGAGAAGGGTGGACGTCCTCATCACGCGTTCAGGGTAGCGGGCGCGGATGTCGGCCGCCGGGTGCAGGATCGTGAATATGCGAACCGGCACGACATCGACCCAGCGCACCTACCGCTATCTGCGCATCGGGATCGTCGGCGCGGTCGGCGTGATGGCGCTCTCGTTGCTCGTCGTGACGGTCGCGCTCGGCCCGGTCACCTCGCTGAGCGCGCTGTTCTACACGCCCGCACGCACGCTGTTCACCGGGGTGCTGTTCGCCATCGCACTCGCGCTGCTGGCGCTGTCGGGCCACAGCCTCGAGCAGCTGCTGCTGGATCTGGCGGCGGTGTTCGCCCCGCTGATCGCGCTGCTGCCCACCCCGATCGCGCCCGGGGACGTGCCGGGGGTCGGCGGCGGGTGCGCGGGTGCCTCACCCTGCGTGCCGGCGCTGTTCGGCCCCGAGGTGCGGATCGGGGTCACCACCTACGCGATCTGCGTGCTCGCCGGCGCCGTGGTCGCCGTGGTGCTGACCCGCCTGCAGGGGACCCTGAGCCGCGGGGTGGCCGTGGCGATCGGCGCCGCAGTGTTCGTGGCCGCGGGCGCACTGGCCTGGGTGCTCGCCGATCCG
Source organism: Microbacterium luticocti DSM 19459 (assembly GCF_000422405.1). Classification (GTDB taxonomy): domain Bacteria; phylum Actinomycetota; class Actinomycetes; order Actinomycetales; family Microbacteriaceae; genus Microbacterium; species Microbacterium luticocti. Next base: position 549,308 of record NZ_AULS01000001.1, on the reverse strand, counting down.
GCGTCGCTGATGCGCGTCGGGCACCTGGTGGCCACCGGCGTCTTCTTCACGCTGATGATCGCCGTCGCGGTCATCGCCGCGATCACCTCACCCGCGGCATGGCGCCGGTTGTACGCCGCCGTGGCGATCGGCATGGGTGCATCCCTCGTCTACCTGGGCGGGGTGGTGATCGCCCGACTCGCCGGCGCTGACCAGACCGGCCGGCCGTGGGTGCTGGTGGGGGAGGCGGCGCTCATCGTGCTGTTCGCGGTGTACTGGCTCGCGCAGACCGTGCAGAAGTGGGGCGAGGTCGACCCGTCGCTTCTGCCCCGCTGAGAACGCCGCCGGAGAGCACCCCGCTGAGCGCCCCGCTGAGCACGCCGCCGGAGAGCACCCGCTGAGCATCCGGCTGAGCACCGTGCGGGAATAGCCGGCAGCGCCGCGCGTTGAAGTTGATACAGGTATGCTCAAGTTCGTAAGCTTGATGCATCACGACTCAACTTCAAGGAGTATCAGCGAATGTTCGACGACGGCACACCCCCGGTCGAGGGCGCCCCTGGCGGCGCGAGCGCGTTCGACGACTTCCTCGCGCGCTACCTCGCCGGTGAGCGCGCGCGTCAGCAGCGATCGGTCGACCTCGGCCGCTTCATGACCTCGCGCACCCAGGCGTTGCTGCAGAACGCCGCCGAGTTCGCGCTGCGCCGTGGCCAGCGCGAGGTCGACACTCTGCACGTACTGCAGGTGTTGATGCAGACCGGGCCCGCCCAAGAGGCGGTGCGCCGCATCGGCGCCGATCCGGCCGCCATCGCGCGCGAGGCCGAGAACCGGCTGCCCGCGCCGGTCGGAACCCCCGGCCCGGTCGACGGCGCCGTGGTGACCCCGGCGCTGCAGCGGTCGCTGTTCCACAGCTTCCAGGTGGCGCGGTCCTCCGGCGCGACCTACATCGACCCCGAGCACCTGTTCTTCGCGCTCGTGCTCGCGCAAGACACCCCCGCCGGCCAGGTGCTGGCATCCGCCGGCGTCACCGCCGAGGCGCTCACCCAGAGCGCGCACGAGACCGTCCCGGCGCCGGGCGCCCAGGGCGCCGAGGGCGGTCAGACCGCGCCCGACACGCCGATGCTCGCACAGTTCGGCACCGACCTGACGGCCTTGGCCGAGGCCGGCGCGCTCGACCCGGTGATCGGGCGGGCCGACGAGATCGAGCAGACCATCGAGATCCTCTCGCGCCGCACCAAGAACAACCCGGTGCTGGTCGGTGAGGCCGGTGTCGGCAAGACCGCGATCGTCGAGGGCCTGGCCCGCGCGATCATCGCGAACGAGGTGCCCGACCAGCTGCGCGGCAAACGGGTGATCGCGCTGGATCTGCCCGCGATGGTCGCCGGCACCCGCTACCGCGGTGACTTCGAGGAGCGCCTCACCAAGACCATGGACGAGATCGCCGCGCACAACGACGAGGTGATCGTGTTCATCGACGAGGTGCACACCGTCGTCGGCGCCGGCGGCGGCGGGGATGCCGGTGGCATGGACGCCGGCAACATCCTCAAGCCGCGGCTTGCTCGCGGTCAGCTGCACCTGATCGGCGCGACGACCCTCGACGAGTACCGACGCATCGAGAAGGACGCCGCCCTGGAACGCCGGTTCCAGCCGGTCAAGGTCGGCGAGCCGAGCGTCGACGACGCGGTGAAGATCCTGCATGGGCTGAAGGATGCCTACGAGCAGCACCACCACATCACGTACACCGACGACGCGCTGCGCGCGGCGGTCGAGCTGAGCGACCGGTACCTGCCCGACCGGGTGCTGCCCGACAAGGCCATCGACCTGATCGACCAGGCCGGTGCCCGGCTGCGGCTGCGCCTGGGACTGCAGGCCGACGCCGCGGCGCTGCTGCAGCGCCTGGGAGAGCTGGAGGCGCAGAAGAACGCCGCCGTGGCCGCCGAGCACTACGAAGAGGCCTCGCGGCTGCGCGACGAGATCGCCACGGTACAGGTCTCGCTCGACGAGATCGCGACAGGTGCGGGCGGGCCGCGCTCGGATGCGGTCGTGGACGAGCCCGAGATCGCCGGTGTGATCAGCCGGGCCACCGGCATCCCGGTCTCTCGACTCACCTCCACCGAGCGGGAGCGCCTCGCCGGCCTCGAAGACGAACTGCACCGGCGCGTGATCGGTCAGGACGACGCGGTCACCGCGGTCGCCAAGGCGGTGCGACGCAACCGCACCGGCATGGGCGACGCGCACCGGCCGATCGGCTCGTTCCTGTTCCTCGGCCCGACCGGCGTGGGCAAGACCGAGCTGGCGAAAGCCCTGGCCCAGTCGCTGTTCGACGATGAGGGCGCGGTGATCCGGTTCGACATGAGCGAGTTCGGCGAACGGCACACCGCTGCACGGCTGGTCGGCGCCCCTCCGGGATACGTGGGTTACGACGAGGCCGGGCAGCTCACCGAGCGGGTGCGGCGCAATCCGTACTCGGTGGTGCTGTTCGACGAGATCGAGAAGGCGCACCCCGACGTGTTCAACCTGCTGCTGCAGGTGCTCGACGACGGGCGCCTCACCGACGGCCAGGGCCGCACCGTCGACTTCCGCAACACCGTGGTGGTGATGACCTCGAACCTCGGCAGCGAGTTCCTCGCGTCGCGGGCGGGCGCCATCGGCTTCCTCGCCGACGGCGGCGGCGAGACCGGGTTCGGGTCGGAGAAGGACCTGCGCGACCGGGTCTTCGCCAAGCTGCGCGAGGCGATGCGTCCGGAGTTCCTCAACCGCATCGACGAGATCGTGCTGTTCCGCAAGCTCGATCGCGAGCAGTTGCGGCAGATCGTGCGGCTGCTGCTGGATGCCACCGGCGCCCGGCTGCACGGGCGCGATGTGCGCATCGACGTCACCGACGCCGCGGTGTCGTGGCTGGCCGACCACGGCTACGAGCCCGAGTACGGCGCCCGCCCGCTGCGCCGGCTCATCCAGCGCGAGGTCGACGACCGCATCGCCGACCTGTTCGTGGCAGGAGATCTGGTGGACGGTTCGGCGGTGCTGGTGGATGCCGCGGGCGACGCACTCAGCGTGCGTGCTGCGCCGGTGGCCGCCCGCCGCGCCTGACGCCGCTCAACGGGCCGCGTCGACCCGGATCGCGTCGAGCCGGTCGGGGTCGACGTCGGCGAGCAGGAGGTCCTCGTCCGCCCCGAGAGCGCCGATCACCTGCCCGAGTGGGTCGACGACAAGGCTCTGGCCGATCGACACCGGCGGGCACTGACAGACGCCGGCGACGTAGCAGACGTTCTCGACGGCGCGGGCGCGGTTCAGCACCCGCCACTGGTCGGTCTTGGTCGGCCCGGGCACCCAGGACGCCGCGGTGAGCAGCAGCTGCGCGCCGGCGTCGGCCAGCCGGGCCGCGGGCCCGGGCACGCGCAGGTCGCTGCAGATCATCAGGCCCACGCGTACGCCGGCGAGCGTCAGGACGACGTCCTCGGGCGCCGGCGTCGAGATCCAGGCTGATTCGCGGAAGCCGTACGCGTCGAACAGATGCTGCTTGCGGTAGCGGCCGGCGAGCCGTCCATCGGCGTGGAACGCGACGAGCGTGTTGTACGGATGACCCCCGCCGGGCCGGCTCTCGACCATGCCCGCCACGAGCGCGACGCCCGCGGTCGCCGCGATGCCCGAGAGCTCGCGGGCGAACGATCCGTCGATCGGCTGCGCCGCGGGGGGAAAGCTCGCGTCCACGGTCTTCTTCTCGTACATCGTGTACTCGGGGAAGCAGACCAGGTCCGCGTTCCGCGCTGCGGCCCGCCCGGCGAGCACGCGCACCCGTTCCAGGTTGGCCGCGACATCCGTCGTCGAGCCCATCTGCGCCAGTGCCAGCCGCACTCTGCCTCCTTAGCACTGCCTCCTCAGCACCGCCTCCTCGGCACCGGCTCCTCAGCCGCCGACGGCGACGGCCGCCGCGTCGTCCTGCTCGTAGGTCAGCTCCGGGGGGAGCTGTCGGAACCCGCGCGTCACGATCGCCAGCACGATGATACCCAGGCACAGCCAGCTGACGCCGAGGACGATCGCGGCGATGTCGAGCTTGGTCAGCAGATACCCGGTGATGATCGCCCCGATCCCCGGCACCACGAGGTACAGCACGGGATTGGGCCGGCGGCCCTGGCGGCGCTCCTTGACGAAGTGCACGATGACGCAGATGTTCACCATCGTGAAGGCCGTGAACGCGCCGAAGTTGATGAACGACGTCGAGGTCGCGACATCCAGGAACACCGCCAGCATCCCGACCACGCCGATGATGACGATGTTGACGACCGGCGAGCGGAACCGGCGGCTCAGCTCGCCGAACACGCGCCGGGGGAGCGCACCGTCCCGGCCCATCGCGTACAACAGTCGCGCCGCGGCCGCCTGGGCGGCCAGGCCCGAGGCGAACTGCGCGATCACCAGGCCTGCCAGGAAGATCGCCCCGAACACGTTTCCGCCGATCGTCAGCGCGATGTCGAACGCCGCGGACGACGAATCGGTGAAGACGCCGCCAGGGTGCACCAGCTGGGTGGTGTAGGCGACCAGGATGAAGATCGCGCCGCCGATGAGGGCGATCAGCATGATGGCCCGCGGCATGGTGCGGTGCGGGTCCTTGGTCTCTTCGGTGAACGTGGTGACCGCGTCGAAGCCGAGGAACGAGTATGCCGCGATGGCCGCCCCCGCTGTCACCGCCGAGAACGATGACGTCGCGTTGGCGAAGGGGGCGAGGCTCACCAGACCGCCGCCGCCGTGGTGCGCGATCACCGACCCGATCGAGAGGGCGACGAAGACCGCGATGACCAGCAGCTGGAACGCCATCATGATGTAGTTGGTGCGGTCGGCGACCTTGATGCCCAGGATGTTGAGCATCGAGGTGACGATGACGAACCCGACGATCCACACCCAGCCGGGGACGGCGGGGAACTCTGCCTTCAGATATGCGGCGCCGATGAGCCAGATGACCATCGGCAGGAACAGGTAGTCCAGGAGCACGGCCCACCCCACCAGGAAGCCCAGGCGCGGGTCGATCGTGCGTCGCACGTAGGTGTACGCCGATCCGGCGACGGGATGGACGGCCGCCATGCGTCCGTAACTGGACGCGGTGAACAGCATCGCCACCAGCGCGATGAGGTAGGCGGACGCGCTGGCGCCGCCGGTCGTCTCGGCGACGACGCCGAAGATGCCGAGCACGATCAGCGGTGTCATGTAGGCCAGCCCGAACAGCACCAGGGACGTGAGCCCCAGGGAGCGTGCGAGCGTGGGCGTGGGGGTGGGTGCGGACATGGCGGTTTCTCCTAGGGTCGGGTGGCGGAGTCGGCGGCGGGATGCCGGGGCCGCCAGCGCGCCGGGTCGATGCGGCCCTCGTACAACGGCAGGGCCAGCGGACGGTCGGTGGGCAGGAACTGTTCCCACATCCGGTTGGAGCCGGCGGTGCCGTGCTCCCGGGTGCGGGCGACCGCATCCAGGTCGAGATCGTGGCGCAGCACGCACGGCGCGGCGTCGTCGGAGGATGCGAGCACCGCGCCCTCGGCATCGACGATGAGACTCTGACCGCGGCCGACCGGACCGGCGCAGTTCACGCTGATCGTGACGTTCTGGTTCACGATGGCGTTCGCGCGGGCCAGGACCACCTCCTGGGCGCGATCCGGCGTCGTCGTCTTGACGATGTTCAGCACCGCCTCGGCTCCCATCCAGGCGAGGTGGCGCGTGACCTCCGGAAACCAGGCGTCGTAGCAGATCGAGAGCCCGAATCGCCCGGTGCCGGGGATGTCGAAGACCGTGAACCGGTCTCCCGGATCGTAGGGCTCGTACGGCCGCCAGGGGAAGACCTTTCGATACGTGGCGACGAGGGCGCCCTGCGGATCGAAGACCACCGCGGTGTTGAACAGCTCGCCGTTCCCGCCGCGCTCGCAGATGCTTCCCGGTACGAGCCAGCACGAGGCATCCCGTGCGACGGTGCCCAGTGTGGCGATGAGCGGATCGGCCAGGTCGACGGCCGATGCGCGCAGCAGCGCGTTGCGTTCGCCGTCCGGCGCGGCATCGGCGCCGAACAGGTGCAGCTCGGGATAGACCACCAGCCGCGCCCCGGCGGCGGCCTCGGCGGCGACCTCGGCGCGGAACGCGCCCAGGTCTGCCCCGATGGGCACCGGGGGCGCCTGCATGCAGGAGATCGGCATCGTGCGTGTCACGGGTTTCCCTTCGTTGGGTGGAACCGCCGGCTGGGCCTTCGTGGAACTAAAATAGATCAAGATGATCACTTTTGTCTACCCGTTTCGCTAGAGTCGTCACATGTCCACCTCGCCGGTCACTTCCGACGGCGCCGGGCCGATGCTGGCCGGGCCCGAGTTGAACGGCATCACGCGGCTCTCGGCATCCGACACCGTGCGCGCGCGCATCGCGCTCGCCGTCGACCTGGAACTGATCGGCCCCGACGAGCGGCTCCCCCCCGACGCCGAGATCGCGCAGGCGCTCGACGTCAGCGAGATGACCGTGCGGCGCGCGCTCGAGGCGATGGCCGAGGACGGTCTCGTCGAGCGCCGCCGGGGGCGCAACGGCGGCACCTTCGCGACGGGGCGGCGGATGCGGCTGCCCGACGCCGCCGTCGAGGCGTACCGCGCCGACGCGGCGACCGTGCACCGGCTGATCGATGAGCGCACCCTGTACGAGTGCGCGCTCGCGCACCACGCCGCGCTGGCGGCCACGCCGCAGCAGCTGGGGTCGCTGCGCGCGCACGTCGACGAGGCGGCGCGGGCTCAGGACTGGACGGCCTACCATCACGCCGACGAGCGGTTCCACCGCGCGGTGGCGCAGGCGAGCGGCCTGGACTGGGCGGCGCCGCTGTACGCGGGCGTGCTGGAGCGCCTGTACCGCTACTTCATCCCGTACCCGATCGACCGGCTGCGCGCCGCCAACGAGGACCACGCGCAGATCGTCGCCGCGTTCGCCGATCGCGATCCGGTGCGGGCGGTCGAGGTGATGCGCGCCCACGTGCAGGAACTGCACCACACCATGTTCATCGGCGACCGGTTCGCCCCGCGAGAAGGCTGATCCGATGTCGCACGCACTCGTCTCGATCGGCGTGGCCGGCACGCTCGGGCCCGACGCGATCGCACGGATCGCCGTCGGGGTCGAGGATGCCGGCCTGCACGCGCTGTGGGTGAACGACACCCCCGGCGGCGACGCCCTGGCCGGACTGCGCGCTGCGGCCGCGGTGACCGGGCGGCTGACGCTCGGCACCGGCGTCGTGCCGCTGGACCGCCGCACGCCGGAGCAGATCCTCGCAGCCGTCGCGGACCTGCCCGCGGATCGGCTGGTGCTTGGGATCGGGTCGGGTCAGGCATCCGGCCCCGTGCTCGCCGCGACGCGCGACGCTGTGCACACGCTGCGCGAAGGCACCACGGCGCGCATCGTGGTGGGGGCGCTGGGTCCGAAGATGCGGGCGCTGGCCGCATCGGACGCCGACGGGATGCTGCTGAACTGGCTGACGCCCGACGCCGCCGCGGCGCAGACCGCGCAGGCGCACGCGGTCTCGCCGTCCGCGTACGTCGCGCTGTACGTGCGCACCGCCCTCGACGACGGCGGGATGCCCCGGCTGCGCGCCGAGGCCGGCAGGTACGCGACGTTCCCGAAGTACGCGGCCAACTTCGCCCGGCTGGGCATCGCCGCCGACGACACCGTGCTCACCCCCGACGACGCAGCCGACCGGCTGCCGGCCTACCGCGCCGCCGTCGACGAGGTCGTGCTGCGCGCCATGACCGCATCGGACGACGTGGCCGCGTACGTGCGGTTCGCCGATCGCGCCGCGGAGCTTGCGGCGGTATGACCTGCTCAGGGTAGCACTTGTGCTACTCTGAAGCCATGACCACGGTGGGACTGCGCGAGTTGCGCCAGAGTGCCTCTGACCTCGTGCGACGGGTCGAGGAGGGTGAGGAGATCACGATCACCGTCGCCGGGCGACCCAGTGCACGTCTGGTTGCGGCAGCGCCTCGACCATGGCGCGGTTTCACGGCGATCGCGGCCCTGTACACCGGTGTCGACGACACCGAGTGGGACGACGATCGTGATCGCATCGATCAGGCGCTGCGCGATCCGTGGGCGGCGGTGTGAGAGCCGTCCTCGACACAAGTGTCGTGACCGCGCCCGCGGTGGCACCGCTCGAGGGAGAGTTGGCCATCAGCGCGGTGACGCTTGCGGAGCTGCACTTCGGCGTTCTCGTCGCCAGGCGTCCCGAGATCCGGGCGGAGAGACTGCGGCGGCTGTCCATCCTGCAGCACGAGTTCGACGCCCTTCCGCTCGATGAGGCTGTTGCTGCGGGCTACGGGCAATTGGCGGCCGCCCTGGTCGACATCGGGCGTCAGCCACGAGCGCGCACGATGGACCTGCTGATCGCGGCCACGGCTCTTGCCCACTCCGCGTGCCTGTACACACGGAACCCCCGCGACTTCGTCGGGGTCGACGGTCTCGTCGAGATCGTCGCCGTCTGACGTAGGCTCGCCGTGTGTCCGCTCCGATCGCCGTCGTCGCCGGCGGCTCAGGATTCGTCGGGCGGGCGATCACCACCGCGCTGCGCGAGGACGGATACACCGTGCGCCTCATCGGCCGCGCAGGACCCGATGCGCGCTGGGATGACCCCGCGTCGGTGCGGCGCGCGGTGGACGGCGCCGACCTGCTCGTGAATCTCGCCGGAAAGTCCGTGGACTGCCGCTACAACGATCCCAACCGCGACGAGATCCTGCGCTCCCGCGTCGAGACCACCCGGGCGCTGCACGACGCGGTGGCCGCGGCATCCCGACCTCCCACGGTGTGGCTGAACGCGAGCACCGCGACGATCTACCGTTACGCGATCGACCGCCCGCAGCGCGAGCAGGACGGCGAGTACGGCACCGGGTTCTCGGTCGACGTCGCCCGCGCCTGGGAGGACGAGTTCTTCCGCGGCGATCTACCCGCCACCCGGCGCGTCGCGCTGCGGATGGCGATCGTGCTCGGCGACGGGCCCGCCACCGGCATGCTGTTCCGGCTCGCGCGCGTCGGACTGGGCGGACCGCAGTACGACGGCCGCTGGGTGCCGCACCGCCGATACCGTGGCATCGGACCGCACCCGACCGGCGACGGGCGCGCGCCCTGGCACCGATCGGGCGGCCGGCAGCGGTTCAGCTGGATCCATATCGACGACGTCGTCGGCGCGGTGCGGTTGCTGCGCGACACTCCCGGGCTCGACGGCCCGGTGAACCTCGCCTCGCCCGGTCCGCGCGACAATCGCACCCTCATGGCGATGCTGCGCCACACGGTGCGGATGCCGGTGGGTCTGCCCGCGCCGCGGTGGATGCTGGAACCGGCGATGTGGGCGCTGCGCACCGAACCCGAGCTCGTACTCAAGAGCCGGTGGGTGCTGCCCGGGCGGCTCACCGAGGCCGGCTATGCGTTCTCGCATCCGCACCTCGACGCCGCGCTCGCCGACGTCTGGCGGCGGATGCGCGAATAGCGCGGGTGCGCGGGCCCACGCTCAGCCGGTCGGCTGCTCGTCGGCGATCGCCACGTGCGGGATCACCAGCGTGCACGCCACCAGCAGCACCGCCGAGACCGCCACGCCCACGAACACGGCGGTCGAGCCCGCCTGGACGGCGGCGGGATGCGCCGACCCCCCGCCGGCGAGGATCACCGCGTTCGCGATCGCCCCGTACACCGCCACGCCCACCGAGCTGCCCACCGACCGGGCGAGCATGTTCGTGCCCGACACGACGCCGCGCCGGCGCAGCGGCACCGACGACTGCGCGGCGATCAGCGACGGGTTCGCGACCAGTCCCAGGCCCAGCCCGACCACGAAGCAGCCGAGCGCCGTGAGCCACAGCGACGGGGCCGCCGCGAACACCAGCAGCAGCACGGCACCGGTCACCGCCAGCGTCGACCCGATCACCGCGGTGGAACGGAACCCGATGCGCAGGTAGAACCGGCCCGCGAGCGACCCGCTGATCGGCCAGCCGAGGCTCAGTGCGGCCACCGCGAGCCCGGCGAGCAGGGGAGTGGCGCCAGCGGTCGACTCCAGGAACGTCGGCACGAACGAGGTGAGCCCGATCATCACCGCCCCGACGCCGAGCGCGGCCAGCGACGTGGTCACCACGACCCGGCTCGTGAACACCCACGGCGCCAGCACCGGGTCGGCCGCCCGCCGCTCGACCACGGCGAACAGCACCAGCAGGCCGGCGCCGGCGGCGAAGCATCCGATCGACTGCCAGCTGTTCCACGCCCAGCCCTGCCCGCCCTCGAGCACGCCCAGCACCAGCAGCACCAGCGCGACGATCAGCAGGGCGGAGCCGGCCACGTCGATGCGCCGCCGGTGGCGGGTGAAGTCCTCGTGGTAGCTGCGCACCAGCATGAACAGCGCGAGGATACCGAGCGGCACGTTGACCCAGAAGATCCACCGCCACGACAGGAACTGCGCGAACAGGCCGCCCAGGGTGGGGCCGACGACCGACGAGATCGCCCACACGCTGGCCAGGTACGCCTGCGCCGTGGCGCGCTCGCGCACCGTGTAGATGTCGCCCGCGATCGTCATCGCCGTCGGCGTGATCGCCCCGGCCCCCAGGCCCTGCACGGCACGGAACACGATGAGCGCGGTCATGTTCCACGCCAGCGCACTGGCGACCGACCCGGCCAGGAACAGCCCGATGCCCACGATCATGATCGGCTTGCGGCCGAGCGTGTCGCACAGCTTCGCATACACCGGCACCGACGCGGCCTGCGCGAGCAGGTACACCGAGAACAGCCACGGGAACTGGCTGAACCCGCCCAGCTCGCCGACGATCGTCGGCACCGCGGTGGCGAGGATCGTGGAGTCGATCGCGATGAGGAACGTCGACAGCATCAGCGACAGCAGGATCGGGCCGCGCTCGGTCCGCAATCCCACACCCGCCATGTCAACAGCCAACCACGCACACGCCCCGCGACATTCCCGCGTGGCGCCTGCCGCACCCGCGGATCAGGCGCGTGAGGGCGACAGGCGCACCGTGACGATGTTCGTCGACTCGTCGAGCTCGGCCACCTCGGGGTGCGCCTTCACGAAGTCCGAGAACGACCGGTGGCCGAGGGCCTTCTCACTGAACGACGGATCCATCCGGCGCATGAGGTTCTTCACCGCCGACAGGTGCATCCACTCGTCGTCGGTGCGCACGTGTTCGAGCGTGAGCGCACGCTCGAGCAGCTCGGCGGCGACGTCCGGCTCCTTCTTCTTGCGCCGGCGGGTGGGTGTGGCATCCGTCTGCTCGGTCTTCTTCGCCGGGACCGGGGTGGGGACCCCGGGCAGCGAGTCGTAGCTGTCGAACTGGTCACAGGCCGCCGCGAGCGACTTGGCCGTGGACCCGGCCACGCCCACCCCGACGACGATGCGCCCCAGCCGCTTGCAGCGCTGGGCGAGCGGCACATAGTCGGAATCGCCAGCGACGATCACCACATGGCTGAGGTCGGGCAGGCGGAACATGTCCTCGACGGTGTCGACGGCCAGCCGGATGTCGGCACCGTTCTTCGCATACGCGGCGGCGGGGAACAGCTGCACCAGGTCGACCGCGCGGGCCACCAGCTGGGTGCGGTACTCGGCGTTGACCGGGTTCGACCAGTCCGCGTACGCACGGGTGAGCACGAGCGTGCCGAACGAGGCGGCGTAGTCGATGATCGCGCCCACGTCGACCGTCGCCTCGGCCAGGCGGGCGGCGATCTCGGGCTCGGACGGGTCGGCGGCGATGCGCTGCCGGTCGCGGGAATAGGCGTTGCGGCCGTGCACCCGGTCGTACCACGACATCACGATGTTGTCGAAATCGAGATAGACGGCGACGCGGGCATCCTGTGCTGACATGCTCACCAGTGTGGCAGGTCCGCCTATGCTCGTGTCCATGCCGTACCTGTTCTCGCTGCTGGTCGTGGCCGCGACCGTGTTCGCGGTGGTCGACATCATCACCCGTGACGAGGGCCAGGTGCGGCACATGCCCAAGGTGGTGTGGCTGCTGCTGGTGATCCTGCTGCCGCTTCTGGGGGTCGTGCTGTGGTTCACGATCGGGCGGGAGTATCCCGAACGTGACCGGCCGGTGCGCAGCCCCCGCGGGTACGCCGACCCACCGCCGGCGCCGTCGGCGCCGATGCCACCGCGCGACACCCGCACCACCGAGCAGCAGCTGGCCGACCTGGAACGCGAGATCGAGCAGGAGCGGCGCCGGGCCGAGGCGCGACGCCGCGCGCAGGACGGTCAGTCGGCCGAGTAGGCGACGCCGATGCGCGCCCGTACCTCGTCCAGGCACGCCATGATCGCCACGGTCTGGTCGATCGGCTGCACGTCGCCGTCGCGCCGGCCCGAGGCGATGATCCGCTCGGCCTCGAGCGCTTCGAACTGCATGCCGCGGCCGTCGATGCGCGAGACGTACTCCTCGCGCACGGTGCCGTCGGGCCCGATCAACCGGAACGAGGTCGGCGTGTACCAGACCCGGTCGATGTCGATGCGGCCTTCGGTGCCCACGATGTATGCCACGTTGGGGCCGGCGGCACGCGACGACGACAGCGTCGTCGAGATCGCCCCGCCCGCGTGGCCGAACACGGTGGCCACCTCGGTGTCGGCACCCGTGTCGCCCAGCCGGGCCTGCGCGTCGATGCGCACCGGTGCGCCGAGGATGTCCCACGCGAACGAGATCGGGTAGATCCCGAGATCCAGCAGCGCGCCGCCGCCGAGTTCCAGCGCGTTCAGGCGATGTGTCGGGTCGGTCGGCAGCGACTGGGTGTGGTCGGCATGCAGGACCCGCACCTCGCCGATCGCGCCCGAAGCGACGAGCTCGCGCACCCGCCGCATGTGCGGCAGATAGCGGGTCCACATCGCCTCCATCGCCAGCAGCCCGTGCGCGGCCGCGGCATCGCGCACCGCCGCCGCCTGCCGGGCGTTGAGCGTGAACGCCTTCTCGACGAGCACGTGCTTGCGGTGCCGCAGGCACAGCAGGGCGTCGTCGGCGTGCATCGGGTGCGGTGTGGCGATGTAGACGATGTCGACCTCGTCGTCGGCGGCGAGGGCCTCGTAAGAGCCGTGCGCGCGCGGAATGTCGAATGCGCGGGCGAACCGCTCGGCCGACGCGGCGTTGCGTGAGCCGACGGCGCGCACGTCGAGACCTGCCGTGCGCAGGTCCGCGGTGAACGCGTGGGCGATGCCGCCGGTGGCGAGGATGCCCCACCGCAGGCCGGGTGCCGGTGTGCTCATGCCCCTCAGACTACGGCCGCAGCCCGCCGGTCAGTGCGCCGGTCAGCGCGCCGTCGAGGTCGGCGATCAGGTCGTCGGGGTCCTCGAGGCCGATCGAGAGACGCACCGTGGTCGGCGAGATGCCCGCCTCGGCCAGCTGCCGTGCCGACAGGTGGCTGTGCGTCATCGACGCCGGGTGGGTGACGATGCTGCGTGCGTCACCGATGTTCGCCAGCAGCCGCAGCACCCGCAGCCGGTCCACGAACCGTTCGACGAGCGCGAAATCGGCGTCGGCGTCGCCGGTGCCGGGCAGGTCGATCGAGAACACCGACGGCACCCCGCGGGGCAGGTAGATGCGGGATGCCGCGTGCCACGGGCTGGCCGGCAGTCCGGGGTGGTGTACCCGGGCGACACCGCGGTGGCCGGCCAGATGCTGGGCCACGCGCTGCGCGGATGCCGCGTGCCGCTGCATGCGCAGATCGAGGGTCTCCAGTCCCTGCAGCAGCGTGAACGCGGCCGAGGCGCCGAGCGTCGGGCCGAGGTCGTGCAGGTACTTCGTCCTGATCAGGGCGACCAGCGGCGAGGCGAAGTGCTCGGCGAGGCTGCGCTCGTGGCCGAGTCGGCGCGACGGTGCGGTCAGCGCCGGCCAACGGCCCGGATCGGCCGTGAAATCGAACGTGCCCAGGTCGACCACCACTCCGCCGAGCACCGACCCGTGACCGCCGATGAACTTCGTCGCCGAGTGCACCGAGACATCCGCCCCCCACTGCCGGGGCTGCTGCAGGTACGGGGTGGCCACGGTGTTGTCGACCACCAGCGGCACCCCGGCCGCGTGGGCGGCGTCGGCGACCGCGCGCACGTCGAGCACCTGGGCGATCGGGTTCGCGACCGTCTCGGCGAAGAAGGCGCGGGTCTCGGGGCGTACCGCGCCGCGCCAGGCGGCGATGTCGTCCTGGTCGACGAACGAGGTCTGTATGCCCCAGTCGGGCAGGGTGTCTTCGAGCAGGTCGACGGTGCCGCCGTACAGCTGCCGGGCGGCGACGATGTGACCGCCGCGGCCGGCGAGGGCCAGCAGGGTGAGGGCGACCGCGGCCTGCCCCGACGCGAGCGCCACCGCGGCGATTCCGCCCTCCAGTGCGGCGACCCGCTGTTCGAGCACGGTCACGGTGGGGTTCGCGGTGCGCGAGTAGACGTCGCCGTCACAGCGGTGCGCGAACAGGTCGCGGGCGTGCGAGAGCGAAGCCGGCTCGAACGCAGTGGACTGGTGGATGGGCGGGACCGCCGACCGCACCGCGGTGGCGGCGGAGAACCCGGCCTGCACCTGGGTGGTGGCGAAGCCCCGGGTGGGACAGTCGGAGGCGTCGGACATGCGTCCATTGTCCGGGCCGGGGCCGTGCGCGAGTGTGGCGTGTGTCGAACTGTTGCGTCCGACGCGGCACGATGGAACCATGAACCCGCTGATCAGCGCCGCCGACCTGTCCGACCTGCTCGCCACGGGCGCCCCGGTGCGCCTGTTGGATGTGCGCTACCGCCTCGACGAGCCGGACGGCCGGCCCGCGTACCTGGCCGGACATCTGCCCGGCGCGGTGTATGTCGACATGGACACCGAGCTCGCGCACATCGGCGCCCCCGCGCAGGGCCGGCACCCTCTGCCACCGGTCGATGACCTGCAGGCCTCGGCGCGGCGGTGGGGTCTGAACCCCGGCGAGGTCGTGGTCGCCTACGACGACTGGAACATGATGGGCGCCGCGCGGGCATGGTTCCTGCTGCGTGGGTGCGGCATCGACGACGTGCGGGTGCTGGACGGCGGCCTTCGCGCGTGGCGCGACGCCGGCGGGAAGCTTGAGACCGGCGAGGTGCGGCCCGCACCCGGCACCGTGGTGCTGCACGAGATCACGCAGGGCGTGGCCTCCATCGACGAGGCCGCCGCGTGGCCGGCGCGCGGCGTGCTGCTGGACGTGCGGGCCCCGGAGCGGTACCGCGGCGAGAGCGAGCCGCTCGACCCGGTGGCCGGACACATCCCGGGCGCCGTCAACCTGCCGAGCACCGTGCATCTGCGCGACGGCAGGTTCGCGGATGCCGCGGCCATCCGCGATGCGTTCGCCGCAGCCGGCGCGACCGACGCCGTGCCGGTGGCCGCCTACTGCGGATCGGGGGTGACCGCCGCGCACACCGCGCTGGCCGGAGCGGTCGCCGGGATCGACGTGACCGTGTATCCGGGCTCGTGGAGCCAGTGGTCGAACACGCCCGGACGCGACGTGGCGACCGGAACCGAGAGCGCGGCTACGGGATCAGCGTGATCTTGCCGTCCACGCCCGCGGCGAGCGCCCGGTGCGCCTCGGCGGCCTCGGCGAGCGGAAAGCTCGGCCCGAGCTCCACCGAGAACCGGCCGGCCGCCATCAGCGCCAGGGTGACCGGCATCGCCTCGGCGCGCAGCTGCTGCTGGCGGGGCGTCAGCGGCTCGGGAGAGCCGCCCAGGAACGCGCGGATGCCCAGGGCCGCAGCATCCGCGCCCCGCACCAGCGTCGCCACCCGAGCGCGGTCCGGTGCCAGCCGCAGAGAGACGTCGATCGCCTCGTCGGTGCCGGCGACATCGACCACCGCGGTGATGCCCGCCGGCGCCGCGGCGCGCACCCGCTGCTCGAGCCCGTCGCCGTAGGCGACCGGGATCGCGCCCAGTTCGCGCAGCCGATCGTGCCGGCGGCCGGATGCGGTGGCCACCACGGCCGCACCCCACAGCGTCGCGAACTGCACGAGGGCCTGCCCCACCGCTCCCGAGCCGCCGTGCACCAGCACCGTGTCGCCGGCGCGCACGCTCAGCGAGCGCAGCGTCTGGTAGGCCGTCCCTGCCGGCACCCCCAGGGCCGCACCCTCGGCGGCCGACACCTGCGGCGGCCGCGGCTGCACGCACCCGGTCGGCACGGTGATCTCGGTGGCGTAGGTACCGGTCGCACCGAACACGATCACGTCCTGACCCACCGCCACGTCCTCGACGTCGGGCCCGACCGCGATCACGGTGCCCGCCCCGTCGCCGCCGATGCGTCGCGGGGCGGTGATCGCGCCGGTGGGGCGCAGCCCCGAGCGGATCTTCGCGTCGATCGGGTTGACGCCGGCGGCGTCGATGCGCACGGTGACCTCCCCGGCACCGGGTGCCGGGGAGGTCACCTCCGCACGCGTCAGGACCTCCGGTCCACCGAACTGGATGTACTCGATCGCCTGTGCCATCTCACCAGCATCTCACCCGGCCAGCGGGTTGCCGGGCTCGGCGGCCGCCTCCTTCTCGATCTCGATCACCTTCGGGTCGTGCTCGTCGGCACCGTAGTCCGACGCGCGCGTGCTGTCGGTGGCATCCACGACCTTGGCCAGGCGCAGGATGAGGGTGAGCACCGTGGCCACGACCGCGTTGATCACGAACGCCGACACGCCGATGTACACCGGGATGTCGGTGAACGGGAACGCCGCGATCGACCCGCCGAAGTGCTTGTGCGTGGCCGGGTTCACGACGTTGTAGGCGGCGACCGTGCCGTACACGATGCCCGTGGCCCAGCCGACCAGCAGTGCCCACTTGTTGAACCAGCGGGTGTACAGGCCCGCGACGATCGCCGGGAACGTCTGCAGGATCCAGATGCCGCCCAGCAGCTGCAGGTTGATCGCCGAGGACTGGTCCATGCCCAGCACGAACACCAGCGCACCGACCTTGACGATCAGCGACACCAGCTTCGAGACCTTCGCCTCCTGCTGCGGGGTGGCGTCCTTCTTGAAGAAGTCCCGGTACACGTTGCGGGTGAACAGGTTCGACGCCGCGATCGACATGATCGCCGCCGGCACCAGCGCCCCGATCGCGATGGCCGCCAGCGCGACGCCCGCGAACCACTTCGGGAACGCGTCGCTGAACAGCTGCGGCACCACCAGCTGCGCGTTCACCGCCCCGTTCACGTCGACCGGCGCCGTGCCCGCCTTGATCGCCACATAGCCCAGGAGCGCCAGACCGCCGAGCATCAGCGAGTACAGCGGCAGGATCATCGCGTTGCGGCGGATGGTGTTGCGGCTCTTGGTGGCCAGCACGCCGGTGATCGAGTGCGGGTACATGAACAGCGCCATCGCCGAGCCCAGAGCCAGCGTCCAGTACGCGTTGAACGACGCCGCGCCCGGGATCACGGCGCCGAACGGGGCGCCGGTGGCGGGGTTGGTGGCACTGAGCTTGTCGTCGGCGGCCGAGAAGATGTTCTCCCACCCGCCGAACTTGGTCGGCAGGTAGATGATCGCCACCACGATGGCCACGTAGATGAGGATGTCTTTGACCACCGCGATGAGCGCCGGCGCCCGCAGCCCCGCCGTGTAGGTGTAGGCGGCCAGCACGACGAACGCGATGATCAGCGGCAGGTCGGCCATGAACCAGTTCGTGTTCGAGCCCAGGCCCAGCACCGTCAGCACCGACTTGATGCCCACCAGCTGCAGGGCGATGTACGGCATCGTCGCGATGATGCCGGTGACGGCCACCGCCAGCGACAGGCTGCGGCTGCCGTACCGGCCGCCGATGAAGTCGGCCGGGGTGACGTAGCCGTGCCGATGCGACACCGACCACAGCCGCGACATCAGCAGGAACACGATCGGGTAGAGCACGATCGTGTACGGCACGGCGAAGAAGCCGCTCACCGCACCCGAGGCCCACATCGCGGCCGGCACGGCCACGAACGTGTAGGCGGTGTACAGGTCGCCGCCCAGCAGGAACCAGGTGACCCAGGTGCCGAACCCGCGGCCGCCCAGGCCCCACTCGTCCAGCGAGTGCAGGCCGCGCTCGGCCGGCGCGGTACGCCACCGCGAGGCGAGGAAGCCGATCACCGCCACCACCACGAACAGCACGACGACGATGACCAGCGGCACCCAGTCGACCGGGCGCTGCGGGGGGACCGGGTCTGCGAACAGCACAGGCATCAGGCATCCCTCCGGCCACGGACCTCGGCGCGACGGCGCCGGTCCTCATTGCGCATGATCACGTAGGCGACGGCCAGCAGGCCCGAGGCGATGAACACCCACAGCAGCTGGTACCAGTAGAAGAACGGGATGCCCCACAGGGCGGGGTCCCAGCTCGCGTACATCGGCACGAGCAGGGGCATCACGATCGCGAGCGCGATGAGGATGCCGGAGATGACATACGGTCCGGGCCGTGCCGGACCGCGCGTCGGAGTGTCGGGGGAGGTCATCGTCGTTCCTTCCGCATTCAGTTGTCGTCCGGGTCGGATTCCATCCGACCCGGGAAGACACTTTTCACCCGGCGGGGCGGTCGCGTCAAGTCCCCGACAGCGCCTTGTGGATGCGCGGCAACGACACCGAACCGGCGGTGCCCAGCGCCTGGGCGAACAGGCTCACCCGGTACTCCTCGAGCATCCAGCGCACCGTCACCAGCCGTGCCGCCTCGTCGGAGGCGGGCGGGATGGTGCCGCCGGCGTCGGCGTACGCGGCGGCGGCGCGCTCGTATTCGGTCTGCCGCTGCCGGTCACGGCCGGGCGCGTCGGGCAGCTCGCGCACCCGCTGCAGCGCGGCCTGCAGGTAGCGGGGCAGGTGCACGAGCCGGTCCAGGCCGGTGCGCGAGACGAATCCGGGGTGGACCAGGCCCGCGAGCTGGCCCTTCACATCGTTCAGCGCCGCCAGCAGGGTGAGCGCGTTGGTGCCCTTGACGGCGCGTTCCACGTCGCGGGCGGCGACCAGGATGCGCGCCAGCAACGAGACCGCGGCGAACAGCTCGTCGACCACGGCGGCCGAGAACGCCTCGCGCACGCGGTCGAAGTCGGCGGCGGTGCGGACGACGCCGTCGGGCTGCACGCGGCCGATGACGGCGTCGGCGACGGCGACACGGCAGTCCTCGACCGCGGCGCGGGCCGACGGGTACGGCGAGGCGGCCAGCGCCAGCTTCTCGGCGGCGGTGAGGTGGTCGAGCACGTACTCGGCCGGACTGGGCGTCGAGCACAGCACCAGCCGGCGCACCCCGGCGCGGGTGCTCGCCTCGGCCTGCTCGGGTGTGGCCATGATGCGCAGGTCGACGGCCGCACCGGTGTCGACCAGGGCGGGGTAGCCGCGCACGACGCCGCCGGGGACGGTGGTGTCGACGACCTCGGGAAGCGTGCCGAGATCCCACGTGGTCATGCCCGCTCGTTCGGCCGCGGCGGCGCCCTGCGGCGGGCGGGGCGCGTCGGAACGGCCGCCGGCGGCACCGCGGCGGGTGGGGGTCGGGCGCGGAGTGTCGCCCAGCGACCTGGCCACGGCATCCCGCGATCTGTCGGCGAGCCGGGCCTGCAGCACCGCCAGGTCACGGTCGGAGCCGACCGTGCGGCCCCGGCCGTCGACGGCGCGGAACGAGACCTGCAGGTGGCCGGGCACGCGTGTCATGTCGAAGTCGTCGACGCCCACCGGCAGGCTCGCCACCCGCCGGATGCGGTCGGCCAGCGCCTGACGCAGCGTCGCGGCGGGCAGGCCCTCATGGTGCTCGGGCCCCTGCCCGGCCAGTTCGTCGGCGAAGCGGGACGCCCAATCGGATGCCGGCACCACATGTCGGCGGATCGCCTTGGGCAGCGCCTTGATGAGCGCGGCGATCAGCTCGTCGCGCAGACCCGGCACCTGCCAGTCGAACCCGTCCGGACGCAACTGTGGCAGCAGCGCCAGCGGCACGACGGCGGTGACCCCGTCGTCGGGCGCGCCCGGCTCGAAGCGATACGCCAGCGTCAGCTGCTGGTCGCCCTGCCGCCACCGCGTGGGGAAGTCGCGTTCGTCGGCGCGGGATGCCTCGTCGACGAGGTCGGCCTCGGTCATCTCGAGCAGCCGCGGGGTGCGCGCCTGCGCCTCGCGCCACCACGACTGGAACGAGCGCACGTCGAACACGTCGCGGGGCACACGGGCGTCGTAGAACGCGTACACCGCCTCGTCGCCGGCGAGGATGTCGCGTCGGCGCTCGCGCTCTTCGAGCTTCTCGAGGCGGCGGCGCAGCTCGCGGTTGCGCCGGTCGAACGCGGTCAGCCCCGTGCCGAGCGCGGTCGTGTCCCATTCGCCGTCGACCAGGGCGTGTCGCAGGAACAGCTCGCGCGCCATCGGCCGGTCGATGCGGGCCAGCTGCACGGTGCGGCGGGGGATGATCGGCACCCCGAACAGGGTGACCTTCTCGTCGGCGACGGCGGCACCGGCGTCCTTCGACCAGTGCGGGTCGGACAGCGACCGCTTGGCGAGGTCGCCGGCCGGGGCCTCGGCCCAAGCCGGGTCGATGACGGCGACCGTGCGCGCGAACAGCCGACTGGTCTCGACGAGCTCGGCGGCCATGACCGCCTGCGGGCGGGATGTGCGCAGCCCCGAGCCCGGGAAGATCGCGAACCGCGCGCCGCGGGCACCGAGGTACTCGGCACGGGGCTTGCCGCGCGTACCGCCGGGCTGACGACGGTCGCCGGCTGCCGCGAGCGACCGGGTGTCGAGCACGCCGATGTGCGAGAGCAGCCCCGACAGGATCGCCTGGTGGATCGCGTCGGGGTCGGCCGTGCCCCGGTCGCCGGGCCCACCCCGGTCGTGGGTTGAGGGCCTCAGCAGCGAGCCGAGCTGCCGGTGCACGTCGAACCACTCGCGCACCCGCACATAGTTCAGATACTCCGCGCGGCAGGTGCGCCGGAAGGCGCTCGAGCCGAGGTCGCGCTGCAGCTGCTGCAGGTGGTTCCACAGGTTCAGCAGGGTGAGGAAGTCGCTGGTCGGATCGGTGAACCGGGCGTGCAGCCGGTCGGCCTGGTCGCGGTGCTCGTCGGGCCGCTCGCGCACGTCGGGGATCGACAGTCCGGCGACGATCGCCTGCACCTCGGGCAGCACCCCGGTGCGGCGCGCCTGCAGCAGCATGCGCGCGAACCGCGGGTCGATGGGCAGACGCGCCAGCTCTCGGCCGATGTCGGTGAGCACCCGGCGACGCGTCGACCCGCCGCGCTCGCGGTGCGGCCGGGCGTCGTCGCGCTCGCGGGGCGGCCGGGTCGTCACCGCGCCCAGTTCGACGAGCAGGTCGAACGCCGCCTTCACGCCGCGCGAGTCGGGAGGGGTCAGGAACGGGAAGTCGGCGATGTCGCCGAACCCGAGTGCCAGCATCTGCAGCACCACCGATGCGAGGCTGGTGCGCAGGATCTCGGGCTCGGTGAACTCCGGACGCGACGCGAAGTCCTCGGCGGAGTACATCCGGATCGCCACGCCGGGCGCCGTACGCCCGGCGCGGCCGGAGCGCTGCTGGGCCGATGCCTGCGAGATCGGCTCGATCGGCAGCCGCTGCACCTTGCTGCGGGTGCTGTACCGCGAGATGCGGGCGGTGCCGGAATCCACCACGTACCGGATGCCCGGGACGGTCAGGCTCGTCTCGGCGACGTTGGTGGCGAGGATGACGCGTCGGCGCACGCCGGGGACCGCCGAGGGTTCGAACACCCGATGCTGGTCGGCGGCCGACAGTCGGCCGTACAGCGGCAGCACCTCGGTGGGGGCGGCATCCTTCGCGTACATGCCGCGGACGGCATCCATCGCATCACGGATCTCGGCCTCACCCGGCAGGAACACCAGCACGTCACCGGCCGGCTCCCGGTCGAGCTCGCGCAGCGCCGCCAGCAGCGGGTCGATGTCGTCGTCGGCGTCGTCGGTGCGCGCGCGGTACCGGATCTCGACCGGGTGGGTGCGGCCCGACACCTCGATGATCGGGGCGGGCACCCCCTGCGCGTCGGCGAAGTGCGCGGCGAAACTGGCGGGGTCGATCGTCGCCGAGGTGATGACCACCTTCAGATCCGGCCGGCGCGGCAGGATGCGGCGCAGATAGCCGATCAGGAAGTCGACGTTGAGCGAGCGCTCGTGCGCCTCGTCGACGATGATCGCGTCGTAGCGGGTCAGGAGCCGGTCGCGGTGGATCTCGTTGAGCAGGATGCCGTCGGTCATCAGTGCGATGCGGGTCTGGTCCGAGACCTTGTCGGTGAACCGCACCTTGTACCCGACCGTGGTGCCCACCGGCACCTGCAGCTCGCCCGCGATCCGCTCGGCGATGGAACGGGCGGCGATCCGCCGTGGCTGGGTGTGCGCGATGCGGCCGGCCCCGGCTTCGAGCAGGATCTTCGGCAGCTGGGTGGTCTTGCCCGACCCGGTCGCGCCGGCGACGATCACGACCTGGTGCGCGGCCACGGCGCGCGCGATCTCGTCCCGCGCCGCGCTGACGGGCAGCTCGGGCGGGTAGACGATCACGGGTTCGGGCGCAGACACAGCCTGCCATCGTACCGCCCGGCGGTGCGCTCAGGCGTGGATGTGCACGTCAGGTTTTCTCAGCCGAAGAAGGTGTGCCAGATGTTCACGACGGCGCCCAGCCGCACCTGGGCGACGAGCACGATCACGCCGTACAGCACGATGGTCGCCGGCGGCACCCAGGCCATCAGGTGCGCCGCCGCGCGCCGCACGCCCGCGCCGGCCGGCAGGTGCCCGGCACGCAGCACGTGCACGGTGACGGCCAGGAACATCGGGATCGTCACGGCCCAGGTGAGCATGCACCAGGGGCACAGCGCGTGCAGCACGAACACGCTCTGCACGACGAACCAGCACACGAACGCGAACGCCCCCGCCGTGCCCAGCCACACCGGCAGCCAGAACCACCGGGCGAAGCGAGCCCCGGCCAGGATCGCGGCGCCGACGATGACCGGCACCACCCAGAACGCGACGCCGAGCAGGGCGTTGCTGAACCCGAACACGCTGCCCTGCGGCGAGTCGAGGGCATCGCCGCACTGCACCAGCACGCTGATGTCGCAGCCGAGCACGGCACCCGGATGCTCGAGCGCGTGCAGATGCTCCAGGGTGAGCCGGAACGCGGCCCACCACCCGAGCGCACCGGCCGCCACCAGCAGCACCGCGAGGCCGATCGGCCGGTCGGCGGGCGCGGGCACGTCCCCGGCGGTCGGGCTGCTCATGCCGGTCACCGGATGCCGGCGGACGCCGGGGCGGTGGCACCCGGCGGCGGCTCCCACGGTCCGAGTGTGCACGCCGCCGCGACGCCGGATGCCGCGACCAGAGCGAGGACGGCGAACAGCGGCGCGAGGGCGCGGAACAGTCGACCGGCAACCGCCATCCGAGCATCCTCCCTCCGGCACGCACCCTGCGCACCGGATTCCATCCAAACCCCGGTGTGGATCGTGGCGGTAGGGGCACCGCCGTGAAAAACGCCGGTCCGGCACGACGCACAGCCTCGTAGGCTGGGAGGATGAGCGTTCCCGAGATCACCCTCAACGACGGCACCCGCATCCCCCAGCTCGGCTACGGCACCTTCAAGGTGCCCGCCGACGACGCGCAACGCGCGGTGAGCGAGGCGCTCGAGCTCGGGTACCGGCACATCGACACCGCCGCCGTCTACGGCAACGAGCAGGGCGTGGGCGCGGCGATCGCGGCCAGCGGCATCCCGCGCGACGAGCTGTTCGTCACGACCAAGCTGTGGAACGACCGGCACGACGGCGACCAGCCGCGGGCGGCCCTCGGCGAGAGCCTGGAGCGGCTCGGACTCGAACAGGTCGACCTGTATCTCATCCACTGGCCGACGCCCGCCAAAGACGACTACCTGCACGCGTGGCAGAGGCTGATCGAGCTGCGCGCCGACGGTCTTGCCCGCAGCATCGGCGTGTCGAACTTCTTGGTGCCGCACCTGGAGAAGATCGTCACCGCCACCGGGGTGGTCCCCGCCGTCGACCAGATCGAGCTGCACCCCGCCCACCAGCAGCCCGCCGTCACCGCCTGGGCGGCCGCCCACGACGTGCGCATCGAGTCGTGGGGTCCGCTGGGCCAGGGCAAGTATGACCTGTTCGGCACCCCCGCGGTCGCCGGTGCCGCCGCCGCGCACGGCAAGACGCCCGCGCAGGTGGTGATCCGCTGGCATCTGCAGCACGGGTACATCCTGTTCCCCAAGTCGGTGCACCGCGAGCGTCTGGCCGAGAACATCGACGTGTTCGACTTCGTCCTCACCGACGACGAGGTCGCCGCGATCGACGCGCTCGAGCCCGGCGACGGGTCGGGCCGGGTCTCGGCCCACCCCGACGAGGTCAACTGAGCGAGGGACGGGTTCGGTGACCTCGCGCCTGGCGGCCTCGGCGAGCCCGTACCTGCGGGCCCACGCCGACAATCCGGTGGCGTGGTATCCGTGGGGCGACGAGGCGTTCGCCCGGGCCCGCGAGCGCGACGTGCCGGTGCTCGTCTCGATCGGCTACTCCACCTGCCACTGGTGCCACGTCATGGCACGCGAGTCGTTCGCCGACCCCGACACCGCCCGTGAGCTGGGCGACGGGTTCGTGGCGATCAAGGTCGACCGGGAGGAGCATCCTGACGTCGACGCCGCCTACATGGCCGCGGCGTCGGCCTTCACCCGCAGCCTCGGCTGGCCGCTGACCGTGTTCACCACCCCCGACGGGCGCGCGTTCTACGCCGGCACGTACTTTCCGCCGCAGCCGCGGCCGGGGATGCCGTCGTTCCGGCAGGTGCTGGCGGCGGTGCGTGAGGCGTGGACCGTGCGCCGCGACGAGGTGGTGCAGACGGCCGACGCGGTCGTGGGCGCACTGCGCCGGGCGGCGGATGCCACCCCCGCACCGCTGCCGACCCTCGACGCGCTCGCCGCTGCGGCCCGGGCCGTCCTCGCCCGCGAGGACCGCGAGTACGGCGGCTTCGCTCCGCCGGGTGCGGGCATGGGCACGCCGAAGTTCCCCACCGTGCCGGTGCTGCGCTTTCTGCAGGCGCCCGCGCTCGCCGATGCCGTGCCCGAGGCGGCCGCCGCCGCCGGCCGTGCGCTGGCGGCGATGGCGGCCTCGCCGCTGCACGATGCGATCGACGGCGGCTTCTTCCGCTACGCCACCCGCCGCGACTGGACGGTGCCGCACTACGAGCGCATGCTCACCGACAACGCCGGGCTGCTCGAGGTCGCCGTCGACGCCGGTGACGAGGGCACCGTGCACGATGTGGCCCGGTTTCTGATCGACGTGCTGCAGCAGGGCACGGGCGGGTTCGCCGCCGCGCAGGACTCCGAGTCGTGGATCGACGGGGTGCGCAGCGAGGGCGGCTACTATGCGCGGGACGCGGCAGCCCGCGCCCGCCTCGCACCCCCGGCGCTCGACGGCAAGATCGTCACCGGCTGGAACGGCATGGCGATCGGCGCCCTGGCCCGCGCGGGGCTCCGCCGCGGTGAGCAGCGCCTGGTCGAGGCGGCGCGGTGGGCGGCCGACGCGGTGCTGACCACCGCCGTCGACGAGCAGGGCCGGTGGCACCGGGCGTGGCTCGACGAGGTGCTCTCGCCCGCACCGGCGACGCTCGAAGACCACGGCCTGATCGCCACCGGCCTGCTGGCGCTGTGCGCCGCCACCGGCGAGGTTGCGTACGCGGTCCGCGCCCGCGACCTGGTGGACGCCTGCCTGGCGGATGCGACCGCGCCGGCGGCGCCGGCCGGGCCCGACCCGGTGCTCGCGGCGGGCGGGGTGCCGGCCGACCCGTCGCCCGCCGACACCGACCATCCGTCCGGCCCGAGCGCGATCGCCGAAGCCGCCACGGCACTGTGGCTGCTCGGCGCGGGGGAGCGGTACCGTCAGGCCGCGGCATCCGTCGTCGCCGCGCACGCCGTGCGGGCGCTGGCCGAGCCGGTGGCCCACGGTGCGCTGCTGCGGGTCGCGGCCACCCTGACCGGTTCGCCCCGGCAGGTCGTGGTCATCGCCGAGGGCGGCGACCCGCTCGTGCGCGCGGCGGTCACGTTGCCGGCCGATCTGACGGCGGTGGCGACGCCGGCGCAGTCCGCGGCGTTGGCGGATGCCGGTTTCTCGCTGTTCGATCACCGGCAGCCGGACCGGGCCACCGTGTACGACTGCCGGGCGTTCGCCTGCGCGCTGCCGGTCACCGACCCGGCTGCGCTGGACTGACCGCCTTCTTCTTGCGCGTGGTCACCTTGCGGAACCAGGCGGTGTCGCTGAGCCGGCCGAGCAGGGTCGCGCCGATCACCGTGAAGAACACGTAGATCGCCGCCAGCGGGGCCAGCATCGGCACCGTCCCGGCGGCGATGCCGGCGATCACGATCGAGAACTCGCCGCGTGGGGTCAGTGCGATCCCCGCACGCCACCGGCCCGGCACGCCGATGCCCGCCCGCCGCGCCGCCAGATAGCCGGTGAGGATCTTGGTGCCCATGGTCAGCGCCGTCAGGATCAGCCCGGGCACGATCACCTGGGGCAGCTGCGAGGCATCGGTCGCCAAGCCGAAGAACACGAAGAACACCGCTGCGAACAGGTCGCGCAGCGGCGAGAGCACCTCGCGGGCCGATTCGGCGACCCGCCCCGACAGGGCGATGCCCACCAGGAACGCGCCCACCGCGGCCGAGACGTTCACCTCGTCGGCCAGTCCCGCCACGAGCATCGTCAACCCGAGCACCCCGAGCACCAGCGGCTCGGTCAGATCGGGCGTGAACAGCCGCGAGACCGCCGGACCGAACCGCAGCGCGATGAACAGGATCAGCAGCACCACCGCCACCGCGATCGCCACCCGGATCGCGCCCTGCAGCAGGCTCACCCCGATCACCAGCGCCGACGCGGTCGGCAGGTAGAACGCCATCGCCAGGTCTTCGATCACCAGGACCGACAGCACGACGGGGGTCTCCCGGTTCCCGATGCGGCCGAGGTCGCGCAGCAGCTTCGCGGTGACCCCCGACGAGGTGACCCAGGTGATGCCGGCCACCGCGACCGCCGCGGGGATCGGCCAGCCCAGGATCAGCGCGAACACGAACCCGGGCAGGGCGTTCAGCGCCGCATCGAGCAGACCGGCCACCTTCGACCGGCGCAGCCCGTGCAGCAGCTCGGCCGCCGAGTACTCCAGTCCCAGCAGCGCGAGCAGCAGGATCACGCCGATCTCGGCGCCGATCTGGAAGAAGCTGGCGCTGGCGTCCATCGGCAGCAGGCCGCCGGTGCCGAACACCAGCCCGGCGATCAGGTACAGCGGGATCGGCGACAGCCCGATCCGGGCGGCGAGCCGGCCGAGCAGGCTCATCCCGAACAGCAGGGCGCCGACTTCGATCAGGACGAGGACGGGGTCTTCGTTCATCGGCGGCGCCCGGGGATCATTCCGGTCCGTCGGTGATCAGGTGCGTGGCGGCATCCAGCCCGGCGCGCGTTCCCACCGTGACGATCACATCCCCCGCCCGCAGCACCTCGGACGGTGTGGGGGAGGGGATCACGCGACGGTCGCGGATGATCGCCACCACCGACACGTGCGTGCGGGTGCGGGTCTTGGTGTCGCCGAGGGTCTTGTCCACGAACGGGGAGCCCTCGGGCAGCACGATCTTCTCGGTGTACAGGCCGTCGGTCTCGTCGGTGAGCTTGGTGAGCCGGCTGACCGCCAGCGAGGCACTGAACAGCTCCGCCAGCGCCTCGGCCTCGTCTTCGGTGATGCGCAGCGACTCGCGGCACTCGTCGGGGTCGTCGGCGTCGTACACGCCCAGTTCGCGCTCGCCGTCGCGGTAGCGGACCACGGCGAGCCGTCGCCCGCTCTCGGTCACCAGATCATGGCGCACGCCGATGCCGGGCAGATCGACCTTCTCGATGCGGACAGTCACGGTACGAGGGTACCGGCTCAGATCCAGGTGGGGATCCAGTTGTGCAGCCGCCAGAACGCGTAGGGAACCGGCATCCCGACCCACACCGGGTACCAGAAGGCCGACAGCGCCACGACGACCGCCAGGAACACCCACACCACCCGCTGACCGGCACGCCGCCGGCGGGGATCGGCGTGGCGGCCGCCGGCCACCTCCTGCAGCGCGAAGGTCAGCGCCAGCACCGTGAACGGCAGCATCGCGATCGTGTAGAACTGGAAGATCGTGCGCTCGGGGAACAGCAGCCACGGGACGTAGGTGGAGGCCACGCCGGTCAGAACGATCGCGTGGCGCCAGTCGCGCCGGCGCACCACGGCCACCACCAGGTAGACGGTCGCGGCGATGCCCGCCCACCAGATGACCGGGTTGGGGATCGACGAGATCGCCTGCACGCAGCTGCTGGTCCAGGTGCACCCGGCCTGGCCGAACGCGTCCTGATGCCAGTACATCGAGGTGGGGCGGATCAGCAGGGGCCACTGCCACGCCGGGCTGGCGTAGCTGTGCGGTGTGGTGAGCCCGACGTGGAACGCGTAGATCGCCTGGTGGTAGATCCACAGGCTCTGCAGCGGCCCGGCCGCGGCGTGCCGGTCGTAACCGTCGGCGCTGACGAACCACCCGGTCCACGACGCCAGGTACACCGCGAGCGCCACCGGCACCAGCAGCACGAAGGATGCCACGCCCTGCCGCAGCGCCCCCCACGGCCACAGCGGCACCCCGGCGCGGCGACGGGTGAGCGCGTCGCTGACCACCGCGTACAGTCCGAGCGCCGCCAGCACGTACAGGCCCGACCACTTCACGGCCGTCGCCGCCCCCGCGGCGGCGCCGGCCGCGACCAGCCACGGCCGGTTCCACAGCAGCGGGCCGAGGCCGCCCGTGCCGTCGGCCGGGGCGCCGTCGGCACGGGCGGCGAGCGCGGCGCCGAGCCGGTCGAGATGGCGGCCGCGGTCGATCACCGCGAACAGGAACGCGAGCACCGTGAAGAAGGTGAGGAACACATCCAGCAGCGCCACCCGGCTGAGCACGATGGCCAGCCCGTCGATCGCCATGAGCAGGCCGGCGACGGTGGCGAACGCGGTCGAGCCGGTCAGCCGCTTGCCGAGCAGATACACCAGCAGCACGGTGGCGGTGCCGAACAGCGCCGCCGCGATCCGCCAGCCCACGGACGAGTCCGGGCCGAAGATCCACATGCCCAGCCCGATCAACCATTTGCCCAGCGGCGGGTGCACCACGAAGCTGCCGGTGCTCAGGTATGTGCCGGTGTCACCGGCGACGAAACCCTTGTCGGCGTCCGACGGCCAGTCGCCGGGGGCGCCGAGGTTCCACTGGCTCCAGGCATCCTTCACGTAGTAGGTCTCGTCGAAGACCAGCTGGTGCGGATGGCCGAGGTCCCACAGCCGCAGCACGGCGGCCAGCAGCGTCACCGCGATCGGGGCGGCGACATCGACGCGGCGGCGCAGCGGTGCCGAGGCGCGCACCCGCGCACGCCACCTCTCGAAGCGGGACGGGTCGGCGCCCGGCAGCAGCGCATCCACCGTCGCAGTCACCGTCCCAGCCTATGCTGGGGCGGTGATCATCCTCGCGGCCACGCCCATCGGAAACCTGGGCGATGCGACCCGCCGGCTCGTCGAGGCGCTCGAGACGGTCACCGTGGTGGCCGCCGAAGACACCCGTACCGCCGCACGGCTGCTGCAGGCGCTGGGCGTGGCCAACCGGCCGCGGCTGGTTGCGCTGCACGACCACAACGAGAAGGAGCGGGCGGGACAGCTGGTCGAACTGGCACGCGAGCGCGATGTGCTGGTGGTCAGCGACGCGGGCATGCCCACCGTCAGCGACCCGGGGTATTCGCTGGTGGCCGCCGCCGCAGCGGCCGGGGTCGCAGTGACCGCGCTGCCGGGGCCGTCGGCGGTGCTGACCGCCCTGGCGGTGTCGGGGCTTCCCACCGACCGGTTCGCGTTCGAGGGGTTCCTGCCGCGCAAGCCGGCCGAGCGCGCACAGGCGCTGTCCGCGCTGGCCGCCGAGCCGCGCACGCTGGTGTTCTTCGAGGCGCCGTCGCGGATCGCACAGACCCTGGACGACATGGCGCACGCGTTCGGCGCCGACCGGGCCGCGGCGGTGTGCCGGGAGCTGACCAAGCTGCACGAACAGGTGCGCCGCGGGCCGCTGGGCGAGCTGGCGGCGTGGGCGGCTCAGGGGGTGCGCGGCGAGATCGTCGTGGTCGTGGCCGGGGCCGCACCCCGGCGTGTGCCGTTCGGCGACGCGGTCACCCAGGTGCTCGAGCTCACCCGTTCCGGCGAGCGGTTGAAGGATGCCGCGGCCGAGGTCGCCGAGGCCACCGGGCACTCGCGACGCGAGCTGTACCAGGCCGCGCTCGCCGTCAAGAACTGACCCGACCGGCACGCCGCGCCGGCGGGCACCCGGTCGGCCGCGCCGCCACCCGGCCGGCGGCGCAAGCGCACCCGCTCAGCCGCGCCGGCACCCGATCAGCCGCGCGGGCGCAGCCGCAGCTCCTGCATGCCGCCGTCGACGGCCAGGCCGATGCCGGTGGTCGACCCCGACGACGGGCTGACCAGGTAGGCGACCGCACCGGCGACCTCGTCGGGCGAGACGAGCCGGCCATGCGGCTGGCGCGCTTCGAGCGCCGCGCGCTCGGCGGCCGGGTCGTCGGCGCGGCTGAGCAGCCGGCCGATCCACGGGGTGTCGGCGGTCCCGGGGTTCACGGCGTTGAACCGGATGCCCTCGTGCAGGTGGTCGGCGGCCATCGCCTTGGTCATCGACAGCACGGCGCCCTTCGTGGCGCTGTACAGCACGCGCTGCGGCAGCCCGGCGGTCGCCGCGATCGACGAGGTGTTGCACACCGCCGCCGCCCGCGACGCGCGCAGGTGCGGCAACGCCGCCCGGGTGACACGGGCCATGCCCACGACGTTGATGTCCCACACGCGGTGCCACTCGTCGTCGTCGTTGGCGGTGACATCCCCCTGCGCACCGATGCCGGCGTTGTTCACGACGATGTCGATGCCGCCGAACTCGTCGACCACCCGGGCCACGCCCGCGCGCACCGAGGCGTCGTCGGTCACATCCACGGCCACCGCCAGGTCGGTCTCGGTCGCCGCGTCGGGGTTGAGGTCGAAGACCGCGACCCGTGCCCCGTCGGCGCGCAACCGGGCGGCGATCGCCGCGCCCAGGCCCGATGCGCCGCCGGTGACCACTGCGACCAGTCCGTTCAGCTCCTGTGCCATCTCAGTCCTCCTTCTGGCCGCGCACGGCCACGTACTGCTGACGCTGCCGGCCGAGCCCGTCGATCTCCATCTCGACGACGTCGCCGGCGCTCAGATACGGGAACCGCCCCGACAGGGCGACGCCTTCGGGCGTGCCGGTCAGGATGAGGTCCCCGGGCTCGAGGGTCAGGTACTGGCTGAGTTCCCACACGATGTGATCGATCGAGAAGATCAGGTCCGAGGTGCGCGAGTCCTGCCGGCTCTGCCCGTTCACCCACGAGCGCAGCCGCAGATCGGCCGCGTCGACCTCGTCGGGGGTGACCAGCCAGGGCCCGAGCGGCAGGAAGCCGGGGGCGGACTTGCCCTTCGACCACTGCCCGCCCGAGACCGCCATCTGCCAGTCCCGCTCCGAGAGGTCGTTGGCCACGGCGTAGCCGGCGATGTGCGCGGCGGCGTGCTCGGCCGAGCGCAGCCGGGTCGCGCGACGGCCGATCACGACGGCCAGCTCCACCTCCCAGTCGGTCTTCGTGCTGCCGGCGGGGATCTCGACGTCGTCGTCGGGGCCGACCACGGTGTTCGGCGCCTTCATGAACATCACCATGTGCTCCGGCGGTGCCGAGCCCGACTCGGCCGCGTGGGCGGCGTAGTTCATGCCGATGCAGTACACCGCCTGTGGGCGCGCGACGGGCGCGCCGATGCGGGCGGTGGCGGCATCCGTCATCACGGGCAGGGCATCGGATGCCACGGCCTGACGGGCGCGTTCGATTCCGCCGGCGGCGAAGAAGGCGCCGTCGATGTCGGCGGTGACGGGGGACAGGTCGAGGACACGGTCGTCCTCGACGATGACGGGCACCTCGTGGCCGAGGGGTCCGAGACGGGCGAAGCGCATGGGCAATCTCTCCGAAGGTCGGAACTCTTCGACGACCTTCACCGGTCGCCACCGCTGATTCTCGCACAGATGCCGGCACTTGACGAGTAGACATCCGACGTTTATTCTCGATTCTCGACAGTCCGGAAAGGAAGACATGGCCGTCATCACCGCCGTCGACACGGTCGACATCCGGTTCCCCACCTCGCTGAGCCTCGACGGCTCGGACGCGATGAACCCCGACCCGGACTACTCCGCCGCCTACCTGGTGCTGCGCACCGACGCCGGCGACGATCTCGAGGGCCACGGCTTCGTCTTCACGATCGGCCGCGGCAACGACGTGCAGACGGCCGCGTTGCACGCGCTGCGGCCCTACCTGATCGGGCAGGACGTCGACGCGCTGCTGGGCGACATGGGAGCGACCTCGCGCCGGCTGGTGGGCGACTCGCAGCTGCGCTGGCTGGGCCCCGAGAAGGGCGTCATGCACATGGCCATCGGCGCCGTGGTCAACGCGCTGTGGGACCTGCGCGCCAAGCGCGCCGGGCAGCCGCTGTGGCTGCACCTGTCGTCGCTGAGCCCCGAAGAGCTCGTGTCGCTGGTGGACTTCCGCTACCTGACCGACGCACTCACCCCCGACCAGGCGCTGCAGATCCTGCGCGACGCCGAACCGGGCCGCGCCGAGCGCATCGCGCGGCTGCGCGAGGTGGGCTACCCGGCCTACACCACCACCCCGGGGTGGCTGGGGTACTCCGACGAGAAGCTCGCGCGGCTGTGCCGCGAGGCCGTGGCCGACGGGTTCGGGCAGATCAAGCTGAAAGTCGGCGCCGACCTCGACGACGACATCCGGCGCATGCGCATCGCCCGCGAGTGCGTGGGCGAGCACTTTCCGATCGCGATCGACGCGAACCAGCGCTGGGACGTGCCGGATGCGGTCGCCTGGGTGCAGGCCCTGGCCGGGTTCGACCCGGCCTGGGTGGAGGAGCCGACCAGTCCCGACGACGTGCTCGGGCACGCGGCGATCGCCCGCCAGGTCGCGCCGGTGCGCATCGCGACCGGCGAGCACGCGCAGAACCGGGTGATCTTCAAACAGCTGCTGCAGGCCGAGGCGATCGGTGTCATGCAGATCGACGCCACCCGCGTGGGCGGGGTCAACGAGAACATCGCGAACCTGCTGTTGGCCGCGCGCTTCGGCGTGCCGGTGTGCCCGCACGCGGGCGGGGTGGGCCTGTGCGAGGTCGTGCAGCACCTGTCGATGTTCGACTTCGTCGCCGTGTCGGGCACGATGGAGGGGCGCTGCATCGAGTTCGTCGACCATCTGCATGAGCACTTCGTGACCCCGACCGTGGTGACCGCCGGTCGCTACCGCGCCCCCGAGGCGGCCGGCGCCGGCACGCAGATGCTGCCGGGTTCGATCGCGGCGTACACCTGGACCGCGCAGCAGACCGACCAGAAGGTGGACGCGTGACCGATCGCCTCGCGCTCGCAGACCTGAACCCGCTCGGGTTCGGCGCCGCCTCGATCGGCAACCTGTACCGGCAGGTGTCGGATCGGCAGGCGCACGAGGCGTTGCAGGCGGCCTGGGACGGCGGCATCCGGTATTTCGACACCGCACCGCACTACGGCCTGGGCCTGAGCGAACGCAGACTGGGCGCGTTCCTGCGCGAGCAGCCACGCGAGCGCTTCGTGCTTTCGACCAAGGTGGGCCGGCTGCTGGTGGAAAACCCGGACTTTCGCGGCGGCCGCGACCTGGCGCACGATTTCGACGTGCCCGACGACCTGGTGCGCGTGTTCGACCCCTCCGAGGCCGGCATCCGCCGGAGCATCGAGGAGTCGCTCGACCGACTGGGCCTCGACCGCATCGACATCGCCTACCTGCACGACCCCGACGTGTACGACCTCGAGCGGGGACTCGGCGAGGGGCTGCCCGCGCTGGCGCGGCTGCGCGACGAGGGCCTGGTGGGCCGGATCGGGGTCGGGGTCAACGACGCCGCCGTCGCGGCGCGGGCGGTGCGTGAGGCCGACCTCGACGTGGTCATGGTCGCCGGCCGGTGCAGCCTGCTGCGCCCGCACGGCTTCGACGAGCTCGCACCCGAGTGCGCCGCCCGCGGCACGCGCATCGTCGCGGCATCCCCGTTCAACTCCGGGCTGCTGGCGACCCGGCGCCCGGCGCCCGGTGCGCTCTACGACTACCGTCCCGCCGGGGCGGAGTTGATCGGGCGGGTGGAGAAGATCGCGCAGCTGTGCGAGTCGTTCGGCGTCGACCTGCCCACCGCCGCGCTGCAGTTCCCGCTGCAGATCCCGCAGGTGGTCTCGGTCACCGTCGGCACCGCCCGGGCCGAGGCCGTCGACGAGAACCTGGCGCGGATGGCGGCGGAGATCCCCGCACAGCTGTGGGAGCAGCTGCGCACCCTCGACGAGGAGGTCGTGTCGTGACCCAGACGTTGCTGCTCGAGGCCGAAGGGGTCTCCAAGGGCTTCCCCGGGGTGAAGGCCCTCGACGACGTGCGGTTCGACCTGCGGCACGGCGAGGTGCTCGCCCTGGTCGGCGAGAACGGCGCCGGCAAGTCCACCCTGATGAAGCTGCTCGCCGGCATCTACACGCCCGACGCGGGAACCTTCCGCCTGAACGGGCGCGAGCTGAAGGTCACCGGCCCGCGCGACGCGCAGGAGCAGGGCATCAGCATCATCCATCAGGAGTTCAACCTGATGCCCGATCTCACCGTCGCGCAGAACATCTTCATCGGCCGCGAGCCGCGGGCATCCGGGTTCTTCCTCAGCGACACGGCGCTGAACCGCAAGGCGCAGGCGCTGTTCGACGAACTCGGCCTGGCGCTCGACCCGGCAGAACCGGTGGAGCGGCTCACCGTGGCCCGTCAGCAGATGGTCGAGATCGCCAAGGCGCTCTCGTTCGACGCGAAGGTGCTCATCATGGACGAGCCCACCGCGGCGCTGAACGACGCCGAGGTCGACGTGCTGTTCGAGTTGATCGGGCGGTTCCGCACCCCCGAGCGCGGCGTCGTCTACATCTCGCACCGGATGCCCGAGCTCGAGCGCATCTCGGATCGCATCACCGTGCTGCGGGACGGACGATACGTGGGCACGGTAGAGACGGCCGCCACCGATCAGCGCGAGGTCATCTCGATGATGGTCGGACGCAAGATCGCCGGCGAGACCCGGCCGCGGCAGCTGCCCGCGGACGCGCAGACCGTCCTCGAGGTCGAGGGGCTGTCGACCAAGCATCTGCTGCGGGATGTCAGCTTCCAGGTGCGGCGGGGCGAGATCTTCGGATTCGCGGGGCTGATGGGCGCGGGACGCACCGAGGTCGCCCGTGCCATCGTCGGCGCCGACCGGCGCACCGCCGGCACCATCCGTCTGCACGGGGCACCGGTCGAGATCGCGAACCCCGCCGCAGCCGCGAGACTCGGCATCGGATACCTCTCGGAGGACCGCAAGCTGCTCGGGTGCCTGCTCGAACGCAGTGTGCGCGAGAACATCGCGCTCTCGTCGCTGTCGGGCGACTTCAGCCGTGCCGGGTTCGTGCGAGACCGCCGCATCGAGCAGGTCGGGCAGGAGTACATCGCCAAGCTGCGCATCAAGACGCCGTCCTCGGCGCAGCTGGTGCGCAACCTCTCCGGCGGCAACCAGCAGAAGGTCGTGATCGCCCGGTGGCTGGTCAAGGACTGCGACATCCTCATCTTCGACGAGCCCACCCGCGGCATCGACGTCGGCGCCAAGGAGGAGATCTACACGCTGCTGCGCGAGCTGGCCGATGCCGGCAAGGCCATCGTGATGATCTCGTCCGAACTGCCCGAGGTGCTGCGACTGTCCGACCGCATCGCCGTGATGGCCGAGGGGCGCCTCACCGCCGTCCTCGACAACGCCGACGCCACCCAGGAGAACCTCATGGAATACGCCACCCGCTTCAGTGCCGAAGGGACGGTCGCCTGATGACCACGACACCGCAGCTCGACCCCGACAAGGCCCCGTCGACCACCGCCTACCAGACCATGCAGGCCGGCGGGTCACGCTTCGTACGCCTGCGCGGCTCGCTGCAGCAGCTGCTGGCCGGGGTGAGCCTCATCCTGATCGTCGCGTTCTTCTCGTTCGCGAGCCCGTACTTCTTCACCGTCAACAACCTGATCTCGATCCTGACCGCGGCCACGGTCACCGGCATCCTGGCCCTGGGCACCACGTTCGTGATCATCACCGGCGGCATCGACCTGTCGATCGGCACCGGCATGATCCTGTGCGGGGTGATGGCGGGCGTGTTCCTCACCTACTGGGGCTGGCCGCTGTGGCTGGGCGTGATCGCCACGATCCTGTTCGGTGGCCTGATCGGGCTGGTCAACGGCGTGAACGTGTCGATCCTGGGCATCCCGTCGTTCATCGCCACCCTGGCGATGATGCTCGTGGCCAGCGGCCTGTCGCTGGTGATCTCGGGCACCAAGCCGATCTACTTCCCCGACCACCCGGCGTTCCAGTCGATCATGAACCTGTCGATCATCCCCGGCATCCGGTTCCCGCTGGGCGTGGTCATCTTCATCGTCGCGATCGTGATCGCCGCGATCGTGCTGTCGAAGACCGTGCTGGGTCGCTACACGTTCTCGATCGGCTCGAACCGCGCCGCCACGGCGCTGTCGGGCGTGAACGTGAAGCGCTGGGAGATCATCATCTACACGATGGCGGGCCTGTTCGTGGGCCTGGCCGGTGTGCTTTCGGCCTCGCGGCTGTCGTCGGCCCAGCCGACCGGCGGCATGGGGTTGGAGCTGCTGGCCATCGCCGCCGTCGTCATCGGGGGCACCTCGCTGCAGGGCGGCAAGGGCTCCATCGTCGGAACCGTCATCGGTTCTTTGATCATGGCCGTTCTCACCAACGGCCTCCGCATCATCTCAGTTCCGCAGGAGTGGCAGAACGTCGTCGTCGGCATCGTGGTGCTGATCGCGGTGTACCTCGACATGCTGCGCCGCAAGCGGGCCTGAGATCGCTCCGGGGCACCGGAGTCTCGTCCACACAATCACGCAACACACACGACAAAGGAGTTCCCATGTGGAAGAAGCGCATGGTCACAGCCGTCGTCGGCCTGACCGCGGCCGCGATCGCCCTGGCCGGCTGCGCCGGTGACGGCGGCAACGGCGGCAAGGACGGCGACAAGCCGGGCGGCGACAAGCCGTACGTCGCCCTGGTCTCGAAGGGCTTCCAGCACCAGTTCTGGCAGGCCGTGAAGAAGGGCGCCGAGCAGGCCGCCGACGAGTTCAACGTGAAGATCTCGTTCGAGGGCCCCGACAGCGAGTCGAACGTCGACCAGCAGATCCAGATGCTGCAGACCGCGCTCGACAAGCATCCGGCCGCGCTCGGCTTCGCCGCCCTCGACAGCCAGGCGGCCGCGCCGCTGCTGCAGCAGGCGAAAGACCAGAACATCCCGGTCATCGCGTTCGACTCCGGGGTGGACAGCGACATCCCGTTGACGACCGCCGCCACCGACAACAAGGCCGCCGCGGCCGACGCCGCCAAGCACATGGCCGAGGCGATCGGGCATGAGGGCAAGGTGGCGCTGGTCGTGCACGACCAGACGTCGGTCACCGGCAAGGAGCGCCGTGACGGCTTCGTGGACTACATGAAGCAGAACGAGCCCAAGATCGAGATCGTCGACATCCAGTACGGCGGCGGCGACCAGGCCAAGTCGGCCGACCTGACCAAGGCGATCCTGTCGGCACACCCCGACCTGAAGGGCATCTACGGGTCGAACGAGGGTTCGGCGATCGGCGTCGTGCAGGGCGTGAAAGAGCTCGGCATCTCGCCGGACAAGCTCGTCATCGTCGGGTTCGACTCGGGCAAGGCCCAGATCGACGCGATCAAGGACGGGCTCATGCTCGGGGCCATCACCCAGAACCCGATCGGCATCGGTTACGAGACCGTGAAGGCCGCGGTCGAGGCGATCGACGGCAAGCAGCTGCCGAAGACCATCGACACCGGCTTCTACTGGTACGACAAGAGCAACATCGACGACCCGAAGATCCAGGCCGTCCTGTACGAATGATCCGCTGACGTGAAGGGGGACGGCTGCGGCCGTCCCCCTTCACCCGTCTTCGGGCGGGCGCCCTCGTGCGCGCCGACGCGGGCGCAGCCGGGCGCGCCGATCAGTCCAGCCCGTAGAACCGGGCGGCGTTGCGTTCTGCCAGTTCGTCCCACTGCGCGCCGCTCGTGCCGCTGACCCGGCGCACCCGGTCGACCCAGTCGGCCAGGGTCATGCCGGCGCCGGTGCGCGCCGAGACCGGCCAGTCGCTGCCGATCATGCAGCGTGAGATGCCGAAGGCGTCGATCGCGGCGGCGATGAATCCGTCGGCGTGGCGGTCGAAGGATGCCGCATCCGACGCCTCGGCGGCAAGGCCCGACAGCTTCACCCAGACGTGGGGCAGGGCGGCGACCCGGTCGATCCCGGCGCGCCAGGCACGGCCCGGGGCGGAGTCGATCCCGGCGTCCACCGGTGGCTTGCCGAGGTGGTCGAGCACGGTGGCGGTGCCGGGGGCGCGATCCAGAAGCTGCGCCAGGGCGTCCAGCTGACCGGCGCGCACGCACGCGTCGAAGACCAGGCCGCGCCGGCCGAGCTCACCCAGTCCGGCTGCGAACACGTCCGGACGCCAGGCGGCGGCATCCTCGCCCTGCAGCAGGTGTCGCACGCCCACCACCTGCGGTACGGCCTGCAGCGCATCGAGTGCGGCGGACAGATCCGCAGCGCGCAGGTCGGCGTGGGCGACGATCCCGGCCCGCTCCGGCCAGTCGAGCCCGGCCACCCAGCGTGCCTCGGCGAGTGCCTGGCCGGCGAGCGCATCGGCCTCGACGAACACCATGCGGGTGCTCTGGCCGTCGGCCCGGTCGATGTCGGCGGGCAGGAACCGGGGACCGGGGCCGGTGGCATCCGTCAACCACGGGTAGTCGAGCACGGCGGTGTCCCACACGTGCACGTGCGCGTCGATCAGCGTCATGGGCCCACCTGCTGCGCCAGCGACCACACCGTCTCGAGCGGGGCGTACGCGTCCTCGCCGTCGGGGCCGCGGAACCCGGCGACGAAGCGGCCGATGTGCGCCTGCCAGCGCTCGTCGGCCGGGTCGCCTTGGACCACACGCATGGCGGCGTCCCAGTCGTCGCAGTCGACGAGGTGGAACAGCCGGTCACCGCTGCGCCAGATGGTCCAGTCGTGGATGCCGGCCCGCTCGAACAGCGCCGCCAGCTCGTCGGGCACGCGGGCGTGCTCGGTGCGGTAGTCGTCGACGGCACCGGGCGCGATCACCGAGTGCAGTGCGACTCTCATCGCTGCTGCCCGCTCTCGTACGCGTCGCGCAGCCACTGCTCGGTGCCGGCGATGTGGGTCAGCGCCAGCGCCTGGGCGAGATCGGCGTCGCGCAGGCGCAGCGCGTGCAGGATCTGCCGGTGCTCGTCGATGGTGCGGTCGGCGGCGCGGTGCTGGGTGAGACCGCGCCACACCCGCGCCCGCTGGGTGCCGGACTGCATCGACTCGATCAGCCGACTGAGGTACTCGTTGCCGGCCGCCTCGACGATGGCCTGATGGAACGCCAGGTCGTGCGCGACCAGGTCTTCGATGGGCCCGTCGATGTCGGTCTCGTCGACCAGCTGCCCGATGTGCTCGAGCTGTTCGTCACTGAGCCGACCGGCCGCCATGCCGGTGGCGGCGGGTTCCAGGATGCGGCGCACACCGAAGATCTCGAGCACCGAGCGGTCGGAGTGCAGGTCGACCACGAAGCTCAGCGCCTCCATCAACAGCCGCGGCTCCAGGCTCGTCACATACGTGCCGTCGCCGCGACGCACGTCGAGCACGCGGATCACCTCGAGCGCCTTGACCGCCTCCCGCAGCGAACTGCGCGAGACGCCCAGCCGCTCGCCGAGCTCCTTCTCGGGGGGAAGCCGGTCGCCGGGGCGCAGCTGCCCCGACACGATCATCTCTTTGATGCGCAGGATCGCATCGTCGGTCACTGCCATGTGCACATGGTAGCGACTGAAACGAAAGACATCCGACCTCTGGCGCAATCTAGACTCGGGGGGTGACTTCCGCCGGTTCCTTCTACATCACGACGCCGATCTATTACCCGAGTGATCTGCCGCACATCGGGCATGGGTACACCAGCGTCGCGGTCGACACCCTGGCCCGCTGGCACCGCCAGGCGGGGGATGACACCTGGATGCTCACCGGCACCGACGAGCACGGCCAGAAGATGCTGCGGGCGGCCGCGGCGAACAGCGTGACCCCGCAGCAGTGGGTCGACAAGCTGGTCACCGAGAGCTGGTTCCCGTTGCTGCGGACGCTGGATGTCGCCAACGACGACTTCATCCGCACCACGCAGGAGCGCCACGAGCACAACGTGCAGGTGTTCTTCCAGGCCCTGTACGACCGTGGTTACATCTACGCCGGTGAGTACGAGGCGCTGTACTGCGTGGGCTGTGAGGAGTTCAAGCCCGAGTCCGAGATCGTCGACGGCACCGGCCCGTTCGAGGGACTGAAGGTCTGCGCGATCCACTCCAAGCCGCTGGAGCTGCTGCAGGAGAAGAACTACTTCTTCAAGCTCAGCGAGTTCGGCGACCGGCTACTCGAGCTGTACAAGACGCAGCCCGACTTCGTGCGGCCCGAGTCGGCGCGCAACGAGGTCGTCTCGTTCGTCAAGCAGGGGCTGAAGGACCTGTCGATCTCACGGTCGACGTTCGACTGGGGCATCAAGGTGCCGTGGGACCAGTCGCACGTCATCTACGTGTGGGTGGATGCGCTGCTGAACTACATCACCGCGATCGGGTACGGCAGCGACGAAGAGACCTTCGCGCGGCGCTGGCCGGCGTACCACGTGGTGGGCAAGGACATCCTGCGCTTCCACGCCGTGATCTGGCCCGCGCTGCTGATGGCAGCCGGACTCGAGGTGCCGCGGGGCGTGTTCGCACACGGCTGGCTGCTGGTGGGCGGCGAGAAGATGTCGAAGTCGAAGCTGACCGGCATCGCCCCGACCGAGATCACCGACGTGTTCGGTTCGGACGCGTACCGGTTCTACTTCCTGTCGGCGATCCCGTTCGGCCACGACGGGTCGTTCTCGTGGGAGGACCTGTCGGCGCGCTACCAAGCAGAGTTGGCGAACGGGTTCGGCAACCTCGCATCGCGCACCACCGCGATGATCGAGCGGTACTTCGAGGGGATCGTGCCCGCTCCCGGCGAGGACACCGACCGGGATGTCGCGGTGCAGCGCACGGTGGCGGATGCCGCGGCCGCCGCGGACGCGGCCGTGGAGCGGTTCCGCATCGACGAGGCGATCGCGGCGATCTGGACCATCGTCGACGAGCTGAACGCGTACATCACCGACAATGAGCCGTGGGCGCTGGCCAAGGACGACGCGCAGCGGGAGCGGCTGGGCACCGTGCTGTACACGGCCGCGGAGGGGCTGCGGGCGCTGGCGGTGCTGCTGTCGCCGGTGATGCCGATCGCGACCGAGAAGCTGTGGGTGGCGCTGGGCGCCGCCGAGTCGCTCGGTCGACTCGTCGACCAGCCGATCCGCGACGCGGGGCGGTGGGGCATCCTGAAGCCCGGCACATCGGTGAACGGGCTCGCCCCGCTCTTTCCGCGCGTGGAGCAACCGGCCTGATGCCCGACGATCCGTCGACCTATGTCCGGCACCGCGAGAAGGGTTCGCGCGACGTGTCGTATCCGCCGGCGCCCGAGGCGCTGCCGGTGCCGGTGTACGACAATCACTGCCACCTCGAGATCGCGGACGGCGATGAGGGCGGGTTGACGCTTGATGAGCAGCTCGAGCGGGCGCTGGCCGTCGGTATCGCCGGAGTGGTGCAGGCCGGCGGCGACATCGAGTCGAGCAGATGGTCGGCCCAGGCGGCATCCGCTCACCCGCGCGTGCTGGCGGCGGTGGCGATCCACCCGAACGAGGCACCGGCGTATGCCGCCGCCGGCCGGCTCGACGAGGCGATCGCGGTGATCGACGAGCTGGCCGCGCAGCCCCGGGTGCGGGCGATCGGCGAGACCGGGTTGGACTTCTTCCGCACCGGGGAGGACGGCATCCCGGCCCAGATGCGGTCGTTCGAGGCGCACATCGCGCTGGCGAAGGCCCACGGCATCGCGATGCAGATCCACGACCGTGACGCGCATGAGGCGGTGCTGCAGACGCTGGAGCGGGTGGGTGCGCCCGAGCGCACGGTGTTCCACTGCTTCTCGGGCGACGCCGAGATGGCGCGGTACGCCGCCGACCGCGGGTACTACCTGTCGTTCGCGGGCAATGTCACGTTCCGCAACGCGCAGAACCTGCGCGACGCGCTGGCGGTGGCCCCGCCCGAGCGGATCCTCGTCGAGACCGACGCGCCGTTCCTGACACCGACCCCGTTCCGAGGCCGACCGAACGCGCCGTATCTGGTGCCGGTGACGGTGCGGTTCATGGCCGCCGAACTCGGTGTCGATCTCGACGAGCTGTGCGCACAGCTGGCCGCGAACACGCTCGCCGTCTACGGCGCGTTCGAAGACTGAGCGGTGCCGGGCTGGGCGGCCTTCGGCGGCCCGAAGAGCGTCTCGGTCTGATCGGGCTCCATGCCCTTGGTCTCGGGGATGCGCCACATCTCGGGGGTGGGGTTGCTGGTCCACGACGACGCCAGCAGCCAGCGGAAGTCCCGGCCCAGACGGCGGGGCGCGACCAGGTCGCCGAGTGAGGGCACCGGATGATCCTGGCGACCGGTCGGCACCGCACGCGGATGGGACAATGGCCCGATGACCGTCTCACTCCTGGGCGCCGCCGAGATCCGCGCCCTGGCCGCCGAGC
Organism: Microbacterium luticocti DSM 19459; assembly: GCF_000422405.1. Lineage (GTDB taxonomy): Bacteria > Actinomycetota > Actinomycetes > Actinomycetales > Microbacteriaceae > Microbacterium > Microbacterium luticocti. Next base: position 506,609 of record NZ_AULS01000001.1, on the reverse strand, counting down.
TCGAGGTGACCCCGACCAAGAAGCTCGGGCAGAACTTCGTCGTCGACGCGAACACGGTGCGGCGCATCGTGCAGGTCGCAGGGGTGCGTGACGGCGAGCACGTGGTCGAGGTCGGTCCGGGACTGGGGTCGCTGACCCTGGCGATCCTGCAGGCGGGTGCCCGCGTCACCGCGGTGGAGATCGATCATCGCCTGGCGGCGCGGTTGCCCGGCACCGCGGCATCCCACGGTGTCGCCGACGGGGCACTCACGGTGATGGATGCCGACGCGCTGCGCGTGCGGTCGCTGCCGGGCGACCCGTCGGTGCTGGTGGCGAACCTGCCGTACAACGTGTCGGTGCCGGTGCTGCTGCACTTTCTCGAGACGTTCGATCACCTGCGCCGCGGTGTGGTCATGGTGCAGGCCGAGGTGGGGGAGCGGTTGGCGGCCGCGCCGGGGTCGAAGGTGTACGGCGCACCGAGCGTCAAGGCCGCCTGGTACGGTGCGTGGCGGCTGGCCGGGCACGTGTCACGGCAGGTGTTCTGGCCCGTGCCGAACGTCGACAGCGTGCTGGTCGGCTTCGTCCGCGATCCGCAGCCACGGGGCACCGCCGGCGAGCGACGTCGTGTGTTCGAGGTGGTCGATGCGGCGTTCGGTCAACGCCGCAAGATGCTCCGCCAGGCGCTCGCGCCGGTGCTAGGCGGCTCGTCGGCCACCGCGTCCGAGGTGCTCGAGCGTGCCGGCGTCGCGCCGACGCTGCGGGGGGAACAGCTCACCATCGACGACTTCATCGCGATCGCCCGTCAGAACGGCGGGTCGTCGTCGGCGGCGTCCGCAGAGGCGGGATCGTCAGCGGATGCCGGGCCGTCAGCGGATGCCGGGCCGTCAGCGGATGCGACGTTACCTCCGCCTCGCGTTGCCGACGCGACGTCGGGTCGTTCTGCCACGGGGTAGCCGGCGGCGCCGTCAGCGCATGCGGTGCCGTCAGCGGACGCCGTACCGCCCGTCTCCGCCGGCGCCTGACCATCACGCGCTTCGGCGCGGGCGAGCGCGGCCTGCACGCGCGCGTCGAGTCCGGCATCGGGGTTCACGGTGCCGTGCCCGGTGGGGAATTCGAGTCTGATGGTGCCGTCATCCCGTCGGTGATGTCGGATCAGCGTGACATCCTTCGGGGCATGATCGGGATCACAGAGCGGATCGAGGTTCGCCAAATCGGTCGCACCCCGGCCGGGGCCGTGGAAGGCGCAGTGGTGGTCGATGTCGGCGGTGATCGCCAGTCGGTCGCATCCGTCGCGTGCGCAGGTGCCGTGCACCAGGGTGAGCCAGGTGCGCTGTGCTTCGGTGGCCCGGCGGGAGCGGCGGTCCATGTCGAGGATCACTCCGGTGACCGGATCGGTGATCACCCGGGTGAACGAACCCGCCTCGAGCAGCAGTTGCCGGGCCGTCGCATCGTCGATCGGCCCCTCACCGGGGATGAGGCACTCGCGGTTGAGGTCGAGTCCGACCCGGCCCGACCGGTGCGGGCGCACACTCGCCTGCGCCTCGGGCGTGAGACGGTCGAGAGGAACGGTCACGAACACCTTGGTCGTGACGAAGCCGCCGAAGGCCGCGCCGGTGAGCAGATCGGCGGCCGCGTCGGCGCGGATCTGCTCGGCCGTGCGCCCGTCGCGCTCGGCCGTCGTCATCGCCTTTGCCGTCGCCGTCAGCGCGCGGTCGACGGCGTGCGCGCGATGTGAGGGCATCAACACATGCACCCACGACATCTGGTCGGGGACGTCTTCGACGTAGGCGATCCGCTGCGCGAAGGCTTCGGCGTGCCGCTGTGTGCGGGTGCGCGAGGTGAGTCGGTCGGCGACGGTACGGGCCCTGCGGCGCACCGACGACGCCGACGCGTGCAGAGCCACCTGCGTCATGATCCGGTCGAACTCGTCGACGAGATCCGGATGCTCGGCGAACGCACCGAGCTGCGCGAGCAGACCGTCGACGTGCGCGACCGAGAGGAGCCCCTCGCGCGCCGCCTGCCACGCCCGGGGGAGTTCGGCGCGGGCCCGCCGCGCTGTGCCGGCGAGCGAGCGCACCTGGTGCTCGGTCAGGCTCAGTCGCGACGCAGCCTCGGTCACCGCGCAGCGCACCGCCAGCTCGGCGTCGCCGCCGAGCGGAGGGATGCTGTACCGGCGGATCGGGGTGTCGGCATCGAGGTCGATGTTCACGTACACCTCGGGATGCCGCCGCGCATAGTCGAGCGCCTCGGCCAGCGCCTCGCACCGCCGGGCGTCGCGCCGGTTCGTCTCATACTGATCGGCCTCGGCATCCTGGAACAGGGCGTTCAGCACGAACGCGTCATCGACGCGTTCGGCGGGCTCGCCCTCGAGAAGTTCCATACCTCTAGACTAGCAGATAGATTCGAAAAGACAACCCCGAAGTGCGAAAATACGAGGAGAATCTTCTCTGTGCGACGTGAAGGGAGCAGGCAGAGCCGCCGCGAGCTGCGTACATTCGAACGAGGCAACCCAGCGTCGCACCTGCGTCCACGCCCGAGCGCTTCGCGCTGATCCACCGCCTGCTACTGCCGTCGTCCAGCCGAGCACCTGCGTTCACGCCCGAGCGCACCACCCTGATCCACGGCCTGCCGCCGCCGTCGTCCAGGCGAGCACCCGCGCCACTTCGCTCACCACCTGGTGGGCACGGCCCGCCACCGCAGTCGTGCAGGCGAGCACCCGCGTCACGTCCCCCACCACCTGGTGGGCACGGCCTGCCACTGCCGTCGGCCAGGCGAGCACCCGTGTCACGACCCTCACCACCTGGCGGGCACCGCCCGCTAGCCTGGAGGGGTGAGCGACCGTTTCCAGAGCGATCTCGACGACATCCACCGCCCCTACACCGCCGCAGCCGACCGATACACCGGAACCGAGTACCGGCAAGTGGGCACCTCCGGCCTCTACCTGCCGCCGATCTCGTTGGGGCTGTGGTGGAACTTCGGCGACAACATCCCCTTCGACCGGCAGCGGGAACTGCTGCGGCACGCGTTCGACGCGGGGATCACCCATTTCGACCTGGCGAACAACTACGGACCGCCGTACGGATCGGCCGAGACCAACTTCGGCCGCATGATGCGCGAGGACTTCCGGCCGTACCGCGACGAACTGATCATCTCGTCGAAGGCCGGCTGGGACATGTGGCCCGGCCCCTACGGCGACCTGGGCAGTCGCAAGTACATCCTGGCCAGCGCCGACCAGTCACTGCGGCGCATGGGACTGGACTACGTCGACATCTTCTACTCGCACCGTGTCGACCCGGTCACCCCCGTCGAGGAGACCATCGGGGCGCTGGACACCCTGGTGCGCCAGGGCAAAGCCCTGTATGTGGGCATCTCGTCGTACAGCGCCGAACGCACCGCCGCGGCCAAGGCGGTCGCCCGGAGCCTGGGCACCCCGCTGGTGATCCACCAGCCGGCGTACTCGATCCTGAACCGCTGGGTCGAGGACGGACTGACCGGCGTGCTGCGGCAGGAGGGGATGGGCGCGATCGCGTTCACCCCGCTCGCGCAGGGTCTGCTCACCTCGAAGTACCTCGGCGACGGCACCGCCGAGCGCGCCCAGCAGCGTTCGTCCCTGCCGGAAGGCCGGCTGTCGGAGAAGGCACTGGCCGCGCTGCGCGGCCTCGACGTGATCGCGAAGGAGCGCGGCCAGACCCTCGCGCAGATGGCGCTGCAGTGGGTGCTGCGTGAGCCGGTCGTCGCCTCGGCGCTGATCGGGGCGTCGCGCCCGGCTCAGCTCGACGAGAACCTCGGCGCGCTGAACGGTCCGGCCTTCGTCACCGAAGAGATCGAGCGCATCGACGCACTGAGCGACTCGATCGACGTCGACCTGTGGGCGGAGTCCTCGACACTGTGAGCGAAGCCGTCCTGCTCGAGCGCGTGCACGCGCGCGCGCCCGGCAAGATCAACGTCTTCTTCGAGGTGGGCCCGCCCGGTGCGGACGGGTACCACGAGGTCGCCTCCGCCTACCAGGCGGTGTCGGCCTATGAAGACGTCTGGGCCACCGCATCCGACGGATTCACCGTCGAGGTGACCGGTACCGTCGACGTCAGCGGCGTTCCACTCGACGACGGCAACCTGGCCGTGCGTGCGGCGCGGCTGCTGGCCGAGCACATCGGCTACGACGGCGGCGTGCACCTGCGCGTGCACAAGGGCGTGCCGGTCGCCGGCGGCATGGGCGGCGGGTCGGCGGATGCCGCAGCCGCACTCGTCGCCTGCGACGCGCTGTGGGGCGCCGGGCTGTCGACCCACGAGCTGCAACGGCTGGGAGCACGGTTGGGCGCCGACGTGCCGTTCGCCCTGCTGGGCGGCACCGCCGTCGGCACCGGACGCGGTGAGCAGTTGAGCCCGGCGCTGGCGCGCGGCCGGTTCGACTGGGTGCTGGTGATCAGCGACGAGGGGCTGTCGACCCCCGAGGTGTACGCCGAGCTCGACGAGTACCGTTCCGGCCCCGGGGCGCACGTGCCCCGCGCGCCTGCGCGGCCCGCGGTGTTCCCGCCGGTGCTGCAGGCGCTGCGCCAGGGCGACGCCCGCATGCTCGGCGCCACCGCGCACAACGATCTCACCGACGCGGCGCTGCGGCGCCGGCCCGAGCTGGACGACATCATCAACCTCGGCCTGGACGAGGGTGCCCTCACCGGCATCGTCTCCGGCTCGGGCCCCACCCTGGCGTTCCTCGCCGACGACGAACAGGCCGCGCTCGCCCTGCAGGTGACCTTCAGCGCAGCCGGCCACCAGACGCTGCACGTGCACGGTCCCGTGCCCGGCGCCCACCTGCTGACGAGCTGAATCCGCGCCCGCGCGGTTGCCGCATCCCACCCGGAAGGACCCCATGGACACCGATCCGATCCGCCACCACGACGGCCCGGTCGACCCGGCCGCCGCGGCAACCCTCGCCGCGACCGGACTGCAGCTGCGCACGGTCGCGAACGACGGCCCCGGGTTCGCCGGCTGGTCGCAGGCGGCCGCCCGGGGCTTTCTCGACCCGGAGCGCACGCCCGCGCAGGTGGATGCGTCCGCGGCATCCGGTCGGCACCGCCGGCTGATCGGCGTGTTCGACCCCGACAGCCCGCTCGAGGACGTGCCGGTCGGCACGTTCGCGACGTGGCTCACCGAACTGACCGTGCCCGGTGGCCGCACCGTGCCGATGCTGGCGGTCAGCGCGGTCACCGTCGCGCCCACCCACCGCGGTCGCGGCATCGCGCGCGCGATGATGGAGGGCGAGCTGCGCCACGCCGCCCGATCGGGCGTGCCGGTGGCGGGCCTGACCGCCAGCGAGTCGACCCTGTACGGGCGGTACGGGTTCGCCCCCGCCGCATGGGCGGCGACCTGGCGCATCGAGGCGCGCCGTGCCGGCTGGGTCGGGCCCGACGCGCCCGGCCGCGTCGACTTCGTCTCGCGCGAGGTCGCGCGCCACGTGCTGCCGCTGCTGCACGAGCGCATCCGGCCGCACCGGCCCGGTGAGATCGCGGTGCCGGACGGAGTCTGGGACCGGCTGGCGGGGGTGAACCCCGCAGCCGAGAACCCCGGCCGCATCCGCGCCGTGCAGTACACCGACGTCACCGGTCAGGCCCGCGGCATCCTGCTGTACACGGCGACCGAGAACGAGGACGACTACACGAAATCGTCGGTGCACGTGGTGTATCTGCTGGCCGAAGACCGCGACGCCTACGCCGCGCTGTGGCGGTACGTGCTCGAGTTGCCCCTGATCGGCACCGTGACCGCGCGCGAACTCGCCGTCGACGAGCCGCTGCTGTGGATGATCGCCGACCAGCGCGCCGCGCAGATCACGCTCGCCGACCACCACTGGATCCGGCTGCTCGACGTGCCCGCCGCTCTCGCGGCGCGGGGATACGACACGCCCGGCGCGCTCGCCGTCGACATCGACGATCCACTCGGGCTGACCGGCGGCCGGTGGCTGCTCGAGTCCGCCGGCGGCGAGGGGCGGGTACGTCCCGACGACGGCCCCGACGCCGGCGATGTGCCGCTCGTGCGCGCCGGTGTCGCGGAGTTGTCGGCCGTGTACCTCGGCGGCGTCTGCCCGGCCGCACTCGCCGCCGCCGGGCGGATCGAGGCGACGGATGCCACGGCCGCGGCACACCTGTTCGCCGCACGGGACGCACCCCGGCTCAGCATCTGGTACTGACCGGTGTCTCAGGGCTGGGCTACCCTCGAAGGCACGCGAAAAACGAGCGGCACGGAGGCACGACCATGAAGGCACGACTCGGTGAGACCACCATCGCCCAGGCGGACGAGGCCGATCTGATCCGCATCGAGGGCAATTGGTACTTCCCCCCGGAATCCGTCGACTTCGACCTGCTGCAGACCAGTGACACGCCGTACACCTGCCCGTGGAAGGGGGAGTGCCAGTACTACTCGGTGAAGGTCGGCAACGAGGTGCTGAAGGACCGGGCGTGGGCGTACCCGACGCCGTATCCCAGCGCCATCGACAAGGTGGGGCGGAATTTCTCCGGGTACGTCGCGTTCTGGAAAGAAGTCGAGGTCGTCGACTGAGCCCCGCACGCGACGGACGGAGAACCGGATGATCGAGTTCCGCGGCGTGCAGAAGCGCTTCGCCGACGGCACCGAGGCCGTCCGCGACTTCGATCTGGTCATCCCCGCGCACCGGACCACCGTGTTCGTCGGGTCGAGCGGCTGCGGCAAGACGACGCTGCTGCGCATGATCAACCGGATGGTCGATCCCACCGGCGGCGTGATCGAGATCGACGGCGACGACATCGCCTCGCGCCCCGCGGTCGCCCTGCGGCGCAGCATCGGCTACGTCATGCAGAACTCCGGGCTGCTGCCCCACCTGACCGTCGAAGACAACATCGCGATCGTGCCGGTGCTGCAGGGCACGAAGAAGAAGGATGCCCGGGCCCGGGCGCGCGAGCTGATGCACACCGTGGGCCTCGACGAGCAGATGGCGACCCGCTACCCGAGCCAGCTCTCGGGCGGCCAGCAGCAGCGGGTGGGCGTCGCGCGGGGGCTGGCCGCCGACCCGAACATCCTGCTGATGGACGAGCCGTTCGGCGCCGTCGACCCGATCGTGCGCGCCGAGTTGCAGCAGGAGCTGATGCGGCTGCAGAGCGAGATCGGCAAGACCATCGTGTTCGTCACGCACGACGTCGACGAGGCGTTCCTGCTCGGCGACCAGGTCGTGCTGCTGCAGGTCGGGGCCCAGATCGCCCAGGTCGGCACGCCCAGCGAGATCATCGAGGCGCCCGCGAGCGACTTCGTGTCGAGCTTCATCGGCGCCGAACGCGGCCGCCGGGCACTGCGCCTGAAGCAGACCTCGCGCGGCACCGTGGTCGTCGACGCGCAGGGGCGCACCCAGGGCGCCCTCGTCGAGGACGGAGACGGCGGGTGAGCTGGATCGCCGACAATCTCGGATCGATCCTCGACCTGTCGCTCGTGCACGTGCGGCAGAGCGCGATCCCGATCGTGCTCGCCTTCGTGATCTCGATCCCGCTCGGCTGGGCGGCGTGGCGGTACCGGCTGCTGCACGGCCCGATCCTCGTGGTCACCGGGCTGCTCTACACGATCCCGTCGCTGGCACTCCTGATCCTGCTGCCGCTGTTTCTCGGCATCAGCGTGCTCAGCGACGTGAACCTCATCGTCGCGCTGACCCTGTACGGCATCGCGCTCATGGTGCGGGCCGTCGCCGACGGACTCGCGTCGGTCGACGCCGACGTACGGCTCGCGTCGGTGGCGATGGGGTACGGGCCGCTGCGCCGGTTCTGGACGGTGGATCTGCCGTTGGCGGGTCCGGTGATCCTGGCCGGCCTGCGGGTGATGGCCTCGAGCACGATCGGGCTCGCCACCGTCGGGATCCTGGTCGGCGTCACGAACCTCGGCTACTTCTTCACGAACGGCCTGCAGCGGCGCATCCTCGTCGAAGTGTTCACCGGCATCGTGGCGGTGATCGTGATCGCCGTCGTCGTCGACCTGCTGTTGGTGCTGGCCGGGCGCCTGCTCATGCCGTGGGCACGGGCATCCCGGCGCCCGCGGCGCGCGGCGCGGCTTGCGGAGGCGACGGCATGAACTACCTCGTCGACGCGATCCGCTGGATCCTCTCCGGTGATCTGTCGGGCACCGACCCGATTCCGGTCGGCCTCGGTGTGCATCTGCTGTTCACCGCCGTGTCGGTGGCCGCAGCCGCCGTGGTCGCGGTGCCGATCGGCTGGCTGATCGGGCACACCGGCCGCGGACGCGACATCGCCGTCGCGATCTCGGGGGCGGCGCGCGCGATCCCGTCGTTCGGGTTGTTCATCCTGCTCGTGCTGCTGATGGGCGTGATCCACAAACCCGAGGCGGCGGTGGTGACGTTCGTCGTGCTGGGCATCCCGTCGATCCTCGCCGGCGCGTACTCCGGCTTCGAGGCGATCGACCGTTCCGTCATCGACGCCGGGTATGCGATGGGAATGACGCCCTGGCAGGTGTTGTGGCGCATCGAGGTGCCGTTGGGGATGCCGCTGCTGGTCGCCGGCATCCGCTCCGCCGTGCTGCAGGTCGTCGCCACGGTGACCATCGCCGCGTACGTCGGCATCGGCGGGCTCGGCCAGTACATCATCACCGGGCTGCCGCTCGGCCGGTTCGACATGGTGCTGGCAGGGGCCCTGCTCGTCGCGGCGCTGGCACTGGTGCTCGACGGGCTGTTCGCGCTGTTGCAGCGTGTCGTGGTGCCACGGGGCGTGCGGGCGCGTCCCGCGCGGCCGCGGCATCCCGCCCCCGAACCGCAGACCGCATGAGACCGACCCAACCCGACCCCGACAGTCCCCACAGAACCCCGACAGTCCCCAACAGAAGGAGAAGCACCATGATCACCGCGAAGAAGACCATCGCCGTCGCTGCCGCGATCGTCGGTGCGGCGCTGGCCCTCGGCGGCTGCGCGTCGAGCAACCCCCTCGACAAGCCGTCCGGCGGCAGCAGCGGGGATTCGTCCGCGATCGTCGTGGGCTCGCAGAGCTATCCGTCCAACGAGATCATCGCCGAGACCTACGCGCAGGCGCTCGAGGGCGCCGGACTGAAGGTGCAGCGCAAGTTCAACATCGGCCAGCGGGATGCCTACATGAAGGCGATCGAGGACGGCGAGGTGCAGGTGTTCCCGGAGTACACCGGCAACCTGCTGCAGTGGCTCGACAAGACCGCCACCGCCACCACGCCCGATGACGTCTACGCGGCACTGCAGAAGGCGATGCCCGCCGGGCTCACCGTGCTCGACAAAGCGACCGCCACCGACCAGGACTCGTACACGGTCACCAAGGCGTTCGCCGACAAATACCACCTCGTCTCGATCGCCGATCTCGCGAACGTCACCGAGCCGCTCGTGCTCGGCGGAAACGCGGAGCTGGCCGATCGCCCGTACGGCCCGAAGGGGCTGAAGAAGGTCTACGGCATCGACATCGGGTTCAAGGGCACCGGTGACACCACGTTGGAGGACCTGCTTGCCGGCACCGTGAACGTGGCCGACATCTACACCTCGCAGCCCGAGATCAAGACGAAGGACCTCGTCGTGCTGCAGGACCCGAAGGGCATGATCCTCGCATCCAACGTGGTGCCGGTGGTGAACAAGGATGTCGAGGCCAAGGTCGCCGACGTGATCAACGCCGTGCAGGCCAAGCTCACCCCGGAGGCCCTGGTCGACATGAACGTGCAGAACACCGTCGACCAGAAGTCCGCCGCCGACATCGCCAAGAAGTTCCTCGCCGACAACGGGCTGAAATAGGTCATCCACAGATTCCGGACGGATGACCCCGTCCGACTTCGTGGCCCGCGAGCTCACGCAGCTCGTGCGGTACCGCTCCAACGCCGAGATCGGCGCGGCGTCGCGTGCGCACGGCGACGCGCTCGACCCCGACGAGATCGTGCGTCTCGTGCACGAAGGGCGAGAGGATCGTGACTGAGGCGACCACCGACTCGCGCGCGCGGCGCGGCGCTACTGCGACGTCCGGCCGATCTGACCGCTCACTCCAACTGCTCGGAGAGCTCCAGCCAGCGCTCCTCGAGCCGGGCCGTCTCGTCGGTCAGTGCGTCCCGATCGCGCTGCAGGGCGAGCAGTGCGGTGTAGTCGTCGTGCGCGGCGGCCAGCCGATCGTCGAGTCGCCCGATCTCGCCCTGCAGCTTCTGCAAGCGCCGGTCGATCGCCGACAGTTCCTTCTGCGCGGCGCGCCGGTCGGCACCCGAGAGCCCGTCAGGCTCGCGGACCGGGGCACTCCCGGACGAGTCACCCGGTTTCGCCCGCTCGAGGACGGGGAGCGCCGCGCGGAGCTTCAGGTACTCGTCGACGCCGCCCGGCAGGTGACGCAACCGCCCGGCACCGTCGGCACCGGCGAGAATCCCGTACTGCTGGTCGGTGACCCGTTCCACGAAGTACCGGTCGTGCGAGACCACCAGGAGCGTCCCCGGCCACGAGTCGAGCAGTTCCTCCATCGCCGCGAGCATGTCGGTGTCGAGGTCGTTCGTCGGCTCGTCCAGGATGAGCACGTTCGGTTGGCTCAGCAGGACGAGCAGCAGCTGCAACCGCCGCTTCTGCCCGCCCGACAGGTCCTTCACCGGCGTCGACAGCTGCGCCGACGAGAACCCCATCCGTTCCAGCAGCTGCCCCGGCGTCAACTCGGCCGCCTTCGACCCGGTGCCGAACGTGTACGTGGTGCGGAGCTTGTCGAGCACGATCCGCACCGGCTTGTCGAGGTGTTCGGTCAGCTCGTCCATCCGCTGTGACAGGGTCGCGACCTGCACGGTCTTGCCGCGCTTCACACGTCCGCCGGTAGGCGCCACAGTGCCGGCCACCAGGCCCAGCAGCGTCGATTTGCCGGCGCCGTTGACCCCGAGGATGCCGGTGCGCTCCCCGGGTGCGATGCGCCACTCGACCCGGTGCAGCACCTCGTGCGGCGTGCCGGTGTCGGGGTCGGGGTAGGCGACGGATGCCTCGAGCAGATCGACGACGTCCTTGCCCAGGCGTGCGGTGGCCAGCGCGCGCAGCGCCACCTCGTCGCGCAGTGGCGGGACGTCGGCGATCAGTGCGTTCGCCGCGTCGATGCGGAACTTCGGCTTCGAGGTGCGTGCCGGCGCGCCCCGGCGCAGCCACGCCAGCTCGCGACGGGCGAGGTTCTGCCGGCGTGCCTCGATCGCCGCCGCCTGCCGGTCGCGCTCCACGCGCTGCAGGATGTACGCGGCGTACCCGCCCTCGAACGGCTCGACCGTCCGGTCGTGCACCTCCCAGGTGTCGGTGCACACCTCGTCGAGGAACCACCGGTCGTGCGTGACCACCAGCAGTGCCCCGGTGCCCGCGGTCCACCGTGTCTTCACGTGCCGCGCCAGCCAGGCGATGCCTTCCACATCGAGGTGGTTGGTGGGCTCGTCCAGGGCGATCACGTCGAGGTCCTGCGCGAGCAGTGCAGCCAGTGCGACCCGGCGTCGCTGCCCGCCCGACAGCGTCCCGATCCGGCCGTCCCACGGCAGGTCGGTCACCAGCCCCGCCAGCACGTCGCGCACGCGGGGCTCGCCCGCCCACACGTGCTCGGGCGCGTCGCCGACGATCGCGTGGCCGACGGTGTCGTCGTCGTCCAGGGCGTCATGCTGCTCGAGCACGCCGATGCGCAGCCCGCCGCGCATCGTGACCTGCCCGGAATCGGGCTCGAGCCGGCCGGTCAGCATCGCGAGCAGGCTCGACTTGCCGTCGCCGTTGCGGCCGACGATGCCGATGCGGTCGCCGGCGTCCACGCCCAGCGACACCTCGTCGAACACGACCCGGGTCGGGTATTCCAGGTGCAGGGCCTGGGCCCCGAGAAGATGTGCCATAACCGTTCCAGGCTAGGGCAGGTCAGTCGTCGCCCTCGCGACGGGTGCCGCCGCACCGCCAGCACGCGGTGCCCGGCGGGCCCTCGATGAACGCGCCGCACTCGGCGCACAGGCTCGGCAGCCAGCAGGCGGCGTCGCCTGCGGGCTCGGCGGGCGTGCCGTCGACGGATGCCTCCGGCTGCGGCATCCACGCATCATCGGTCATGCTCCCATCATGCCCCCGTCATCTCGCGTCAGGTCCGGTGCGCCGGCTGATACGTTCGGGCCATGGCACACGTCGTCGCGAACCCGCACGTCCTCTACGTCGGAACGCCCGCCCTGCTGGTGGCCTCGACGAACGCCGACGGGTCGCCGAACCTCGCGCCCGCCTCGTCGTCGTGGGCGCTGGGACGGATGCTGTGCCTGGGAATCGAGGCCGACGGTCAGACCGCGCTGAACATGGCCGCGCGTGCCGGCATCACCGTGAATTATCCATCGGCGCCGCTGTGGCCCGCGCTGGTGCGGCTGTCGCACCTGACCGGGCGCAGCCCGGTGCCCGAGGCCAAGCGCGACCGGTACACCTACGAGCACGACAAGTTCGCCGCCGCCCGGCTCACGCCGCAGCGCTCCGACCTCGTCGACGCCCCGCGGGTGCGCGAATGCGCGCTGCAGTTCGAGGCCATGGTGCGGCGCATGACCCCGGGACTGGACCGGTCGTACTTCATGGTCGAGGCCGAGGTGGTGCGCGTGCACGCCGACGAGGCGATCGTGCAGGACGGCACCGGCGAGATCGACCCGCGCGCCTGGCATCCGCTGGTGTACGCGTTCCGTCACTTCTTCGACCGGGGCGCCGAGGCCGGGTGGCTGCCCTCGAGCCGGATCGCCGAGCATCCGCCGGTCATCGACTGACGCGCCTGATCCGCCATCGCCCGCCGCGGCGCGCCGTCGGTTACGCGCCGCCGCGCCGCCGGCGGCACCGCAGTCAGGTGTCGAAGCCGAGGCTGAGCTTGCGCAGCAGCCCCGCCAGCCGTTCTCGGTCGGTGCGGCTCAGGCCCGACAGCAGGGTCGCCTCGGCATCCACCAGGCGCGTGATCGCGGCATCCACCCGCGTCTTGCCGTCGCCGGTGAGCACGACCAGGATGCTGCGCCCATCCGCCGGATCCGCCTCCCGGTGCACGAGCCGGCGCCCGACGAGCCGGTCGATGCGGTTCGTCATGGTGCCGCTGGAGACCAGGGTCTGCTGCAGCAGCTGCTTCGGGGTCAGCCGGAACGGCTCGCCGGCCCGCCGCAGTGCCGAGAGCACATCCCACTCCCACGGCTCCAGCTCGCTGCGCCGGAATGCTTCGCGACGGGCGCGGTCCAGGTGCCGCGAGAGCCGGTCCACGCGCGAGAGCACCTCCAGCGGCGAGAAGTCCAGATCGGGACGCTGCGAGACCCACGCCCGGACGATACGGTCGACTTCGTCGGTGGGGGCGGTCACGACCTCATTATCGGCCAGTCGGCGTGCCCGGCGCGATCTGGCAGACTTGATCGGGCCGCGGATGCGGCGGTCCGCCGTGGTGTAATGGCAGCACGACAGCCTTTGGAGCTGTGAGGTCTAGGTTCGAGTCCTGGCGGCGGAGCATGACAGACAACCAGCTCGCCATCGTCATCCTCGCGGCCGGCCAGGGCACGCGCATGAAATCGTCGCTGCCGAAGGTGCTGCACCGCATCGGCGGGCGCTCGCTGGTCGGGCATGTGCTCGACACGGCTGCCCGTCTGCACCCGGCCGACACGGTCGTGGTGGTGCGGCACGAACGCGACCTCGTGGTCGCCGAGGTGACGGATGCCTCACCCACGGCGCGCATCGTCGACCAGGACGAGACCCCGGGCACCGGCCGGGCCGTGCAGCAGGCCCTCGAGGCGCTGGCAGGTTTCGGCGGCGACGTGCTGGTGCTTTCGGGCGATGTGCCGCTGCTGGAGGCGAGCACCCTCGCCGAGCTGCTGAACGCCCACCGCGGCAGCGGCGCCGCGGCCACGGTGCTCAGCGCCACCGTCGACGACCCGCACGGCTACGGCCGGGTGGTGCGCGGCGCCGACGGCGGGGTGCAGCGGATCGTCGAGCAGAAGGACGCCGCCGCGCACGAGGCCGCCATCTGCGAGATCAACGCCGGCGTGTACGTGTTCCGCATCGACGCGCTGCGCGCCGAGCTGCCCGCGGTCGGCACCGACAACGCACAGGGCGAGATGTACCTCACCGACGTGGTCGCCCTGCTGTGTGCGCGGCACGAACCGGTGCAGGCGCTGCCGGCGCCGGATGCCGCGGCCGCGCTGGGCGTCAACGACCGGGTGCAACTGTCCGAGGCGGCGCGCGTGCTCAACGCACGCACCGTGCGGCGCTGGCAGCTGGACGGCGCCACGATCATGGATCCCGCCACCACCTGGATCGACGTGACCGCCACGCTCGCGCCCGATGTCACCGTCCTGCCGAACACGCACATCCTGCGGGCCACCACCGTCGCCGAAGGCGCCGTCGTCGGACCCGACACCAGCCTCGTGGACTGCGAGGTGGGGGAGCGCGCGGTCGTGCGCCGCACCGACGCCACCCTCGCCGTGATCGGCGCCGACGCGAACGTCGGCCCGTTCGCCTACCTGCGGCCGGGCACGCAGCTGGCCGACGGCGGCAAGATCGGCACGTTCGTTGAGACCAAGAACGCGACCATCGGCGCCGGCAGCAAGGTGCCGCACCTGTCGTACATCGGCGACACCACGATCGGGCGCGGCGTGAACCTGGGCGCGGGCGCCATCACCGCCAACTACGACGATCTCACCAAGCACCGCACCGAGATCGGCGACGAGGTGCACACCGGCTCACACAACGTGTTCGTCGCGCCGGTTAGGATCGGAGATGGCGCGAAGACCGGGGCGGGTGCCGTCGTCCGAAAGGATGTGCCCGCCGGAGCCCTGGCCTTGAGCGTGGCACCCCAGCGCAACATCGAGGGGTGGGTCGAGAAGAACCGACCGGGCACGAAGGCGGCTGACGTCGCTGCGCGCGCACGGTCCGCACAGAAGGCGGGCGATGAGCCACAAGGACAAGAAGGTTGATCTCGATCGCGACCGGGGCATAGCGCCCGGACTGGTCGCCAAGACCAAGAAGCGCCTGGTGGTGGCATCCGGGCGTTCGCACCCCGCCCTCGCCGCCGACGTCGCCGCGGCTCTGGGCACCGAGCTGGTGCCCACCGAACACCGCACGTTCGCCTCGGGTGAGATCCTCACCCGGTTCGAGGTGTCGGTGCGCGGCTGCGACGTGTTCCTGGTGCAGTCGTTCGGCCCGCCGGTGAACGAGTGGCTGATGGAGCTGCTGATCATGTTGGATGCCGCCAAGCGCGCATCCGCGAAGCGGATCACCGTCGTGGCGCCGTACTACCCGTACTCGCGGCAGGACAAGAAGGGTCGCGGCCGCGAGCCGATCAGCGCCCGCCTGGTCGCCGACCTGCTGCGCACCGCCGGTGCCGACCGGGTGATGAGCGTCGATCTGCACGCCGCCCAGATCCAGGGCTTCTTCGACGGGCCCGTCGACCACCTGTTCGCCAAGCCGGTGCTGCTCGACCACTTCGTGCGCACCCTCTCCGACGAGGACCGCGCCAAGCTCACCGTCGTCTCGCCCGACACCGGCCGGGTGCGGGTGGCCGACCAGTGGTCCGATTCGCTCGGGGCGCCGCTGGCCATCATCCACAAACGGCGCGACCCGAACGTGGCCAACCAGGTCACCGTGAACGAGATCGTCGGTCGGGTCGACGGACGGGTGTGCCTGCTGGTGGACGACATGATCGACACCGGCGGCACCATCCTCAAGGCCGCGCAGGCGCTCAAAGACAACGGTGCCGAACGGGTGATCGTCGCCGCCACGCACGCGGTGTTCAGCGACCCGGCGACCGAGCGGCTGCAGGACGAGGCGATCGACGAGGTGGTCGTCACCGACACCATCCCGCTGCCGCCCGAGAAGCTGTTCCCGGGTCTGCGCATCCTGCCGATCGCCCCGCTTCTGGCACGGGCGATCCACGAGGTGTTCGTCGACGGCTCGGTGACCAGCATGTTCGACGGCGCGGCCTGATCGGTCGTGCTCGCGTCACTGACGTCGCTGTGGAACCGCGGCTTCGCGGTCCTCGGCAAGATCTCGATGTACCGCCTGGCGCTGTACGCGCTGGGCGTGCTCACCGTCATCGCCCTGGGGCTCTCGCTGGCGGGCCTCGCCGGTCCGGGGCCGGGAGAGCTGCTGGCCGGCGGTGCGGTGCTGGTCGTGGTGTGCACGGCGGTGGATGCCGCCGCGCAGCGCCTGCTGCGTCTGCCGTGGCGTGTCGAGTCGTCGCTGATCACCGCCGCGATCCTGCTGTTCGTGCTGCGGCCCTCGGCCGACCCGATCGGGCTGTGCGGCATCGCGATCGCCGCGGCCGTGGCATCCGCCTCGAAATACGTCCTCGCGTGGCGGGGACGTCACGTGTTCAACCCGGCCGCGGTGGGTGCGACCGTGCTGACGCTGATCAGCGCGGGCACCGGCGCGGTGGCCCTGGGCGGCTCGTCGTGGTGGGTGGGGTCGCCGCAGTTCGGTCCGGTCGTGCTGTTGCTGGGCGTGGTGGTGCTGTGGCGCACCGAGAAGCTGCGGGTGATCGCCCTGTTCTGGGTGATCGCGCTGGTCACCGGCACGGTGGCGGTCGCGCTGGCGTACCGGGATGCCGGCGTGGACGTGGACGTGTGGCAGATCGTGTGGCAGCAGCTGTGGTCGTCGCCGCTGCTGTTTCTGGGCGCGTTCATGCTGTCGGAGCCGTTGACCCTGCCGCCGCGGCGCTGGCAGCAGCTGACGGTGGCGGCCGTGGTGGGTGTGCTTGTGGGCTGGGCGCCGCTGATCGGCTCCTCCGCGGTGAGCCTGGGCGCCGAGCGGGCGCTGCTGGTGGGCAACCTGCTCGCGTTCGCGTTCGCCGTGCGTGCCGCGGTGCGGCTGGTGTTCTCGGGCCGGCGTGAGATCACCCCGACGGTCGAGGAGCTGACCTTCCGCGCCGGTCGGGGGTTCTCGTTCACCGCCGGCCAGTTCCTCGAGCTCGACGTGCCGCACCGCCGTCCCGACGCGCGCGGCACCCGGCGGGAGTTCTCCATCGCCTCGGCACCCGACGATCTGCCCGAGGTGCGCATCGCGTTCCGGCGCGGATCGCAGTCGACCTACAAGAAGGCGCTGGCTGCGGTGAGCCCGGGAACGGCGCTGGCGGTGACCGGCGTGTGGGGTGACTTCGTGCTGCCGCGGCATCCCGCCGGGCGCCTGCTCATGGTCGCCGCCGGCATCGGCGTGACCCCGTTCGTGTCGCAGCTGCGCCACCTGACCGCGATCGGTCAGCAGCGCGACATCGTCGTGGTGTATGTGGCCTCGGATGCCTCGGAGCTGGCGTTCCGCGATGACCTGGCAGCCGCCGGGGTGCGGGTGGTGGTGTTCACCCGTGACCGTCCGGCCGACCTGCCCGCGCACTGGGAGTGGGCCGGCGGCGTGCGGCTGGATGCGGCGGGCCTGCAGCGGTTCGTCCCCGACCTGGCGCAGCGGCACGCCTACGTCTCGGGCCCGGCGGGGCTGATCGCCGACCTGGCGCCTGCGCTCGAGCGGGCCCGCTCGATCACCACCGACGCGTTCAGCGGTTACTGAGCCGGTACGGCTGCGGCATCCGTCGCCGGTGTCTCGGCCGGGTCGGCGGGGCGGGCCGGCAGCCGCACCTCGAACGTGGTGTCGCCGGGGGTGCTGTGCACGGTGATCGTGCCGTGGTGCGCGTGCACGATCGCGCGCGCGATCGACAGGCCCAGGCCCGTGCCGCCGGTGTGCCGGGCCCGCGACCGGTCGCCGCGGGCGAACCGTTCGAACAGCTCGGCGGCGACCGCGGGGTCGACGCCGGGGCCGTCGTCGTGCACACGCAGCACCGCATCGGCTCCGTCCCGGGCGACGGTGGTGGTCACCGTCGTGCCGGCGGGGGTGTGCGTCCGGGCGTTGGCGAGCAGGTTCGCGGCGACCTGGTGCAACCGGGCGGCATCGCCGGCGATCACCACCGGCACCTCGGGCACGTCCACGATCCAGTGGTGCCCGCCGCCGGCCGCCTGGGCGTCGCCGGTCGCCTCGACCGCCAGGCGGGTGAGGTCGACGGTGCCGAACACGAGCTCCTGGCCCTCGTCGAGCCGGGCCAGCAGCAGCAGGTCTTCGACCAGCGCGGTCATCCGCAGGCTCTGCGCCTGGATGCGCTCCAGCGCCTGCTCGGTGGTCTCGCTCAGCGACGGGTCGCGCAGCGACAGCTCCGAGTAACCGCGGATCGAGGCGAGCGGGGTGCGCAGTTCGTGGCTGGCGTCGGCGACGAACGCGCGCATCCGCTCCTCGTTGCGCTGGCGCGCCTGCAGCGACGTGCCGACGTGGTCGAGCAGGGTGTTCAGCGCGGCACCCACCCGGCCGATCTCGGTGCGCTCGTCGACCTGGTCGGCGGGAACCCGCTCCGAGATCGACACGTCGCCCTGCGCCATCGGCAGCCGTGCCACCCGGGTGGCGGTGTCGGCCACCGCCCGCAGCGGCTGCAGACCGTGCCGGATCACCACCGCGATGGCGGCGGCCAGCAACAGCAGGCCGCCCAGGGTCACCAGCGCGACCGTGGTGAGGATCTGCGCGATGGTCTCGTCGACCTCGCTCAGCGGCAGGCCGCCGGCGAGGGCGTAGGCGTCGCCCACGCTGCCCTTGTGCAGTCGGTACGGTCCCAGCGAGTCCACCGACACCGTCGCGGTCAGTTCGTGCTGCAGGCTCGTCGCGACCTGCTCGACCTGACGGCTCGACAGGGGCCGCACCACCCCGGTGGTGTCGACGTAGGCGCCGTCGGGCGCGCCGCCGGCGGCCTGCACGACCAGCAGGAACCCGGGTTGGCGGGGGGAGTTCTGCAGGGTCTGGTAGGCCACCATCGAACCGGCGGCGATGGTGGTGGGCGGCAGGCCGCGCTGCACCACGACACCGGTCACGTCGCGCACCTTGGTGTCGAGGTTCTGCTGCAGGATGCCGCCGAGGATCGCGCTCGTGGCCAGGGCGACCGCCGCCAGGATGAGGGCGACGATGCCGATCACCGTCGCCATCAGCCGGGTCTGCAGACTCAGCCGGCCTCGGCCGGCCGACGGCGCGGGTGCGGTCACTGGGGTGCTTTGATCATGTAGCCGACGCCGCGCACGGTGTGGATCAACGGCTCTTCGCCCTGGTCGATCTTCTTGCGCAGGTACGAGATGTACAGCTCGACGACGCTGGACCGGCCGCCGAAGTCGTAGTTCCAGACCCGGTCGAGGATCTGTGCCTTCGACACCACGCGGCGCTGGTTGCGCATCAGGTAGCGCAGCAGTTCGAACTCGGTCGCGGTCAGTTCGATCGACCGCCCCGCGCGGTCGACCTCGTGGCTGTCTTCGTTCAGTGAGAGGTCGCCCACCCGCAGGATCGGCTCGGCCTCGACCGCCTGGGCGGTGCCGGCGCGGCGCATCAGGCCGCGCAGCCGGGCGACCACCTCTTCGAGGCTGAACGGTTTGGTGACGTAGTCATCGCCGCCGGCGGTGAGCCCGGCCACCCGGTCGCCGACGGAGTCCTTCGCGGTCAGGAACAGCACCGGTACGTTGTTGCCGCTGTGCCGCAGCCGCTGCAGCACGCTCATGCCGTCGAGGTCGGGCATCATGATGTCGAGCACCATCGCGTCCGGCGTGTAGTCGCGGGCGGCCTGCAGCGCCTCGAACCCGCTGGCGGCGGTGCGCACGTCCCAGCCCTCCATGCGCAGGGCCATCGACAGCAGGTCGGTGAGCATCTGCTCGTCGTCGACGACGAGGATGCGGGGGGCCGCGCCGTCGGCGCGGTGCAGGGCAGTGCCGGAAGCGGTCATCGTCATGCCCTCGATTCTCGTCGGTCGACTGTGAGGTCCCTATGGACCAGCCTATGCGCCGCCTGTGAGTTTGGACAGGACTAGTGGGTGTCTTCGGCGGTGACCTCGGTGCGGTCGCCCGACCACAGCGTGTGGAACGTGCCCTCCCGGTCGATGCGCCGGTAGGTGTGCGCGCCGAAGAAGTCGCGCTGGCCCTGGATGAGCGCGGCCGGCAGTCGGTCGGCGCGCAGCCCGTCGTAGTAGGCCAGCGACGACGAGAACGCGGGCGACGGGATGCCGGCGGCTGCCGCGTCGGCGACCACGCGCCGCCAGGCGGACTGGGCGCGGCCGAGCGCCGCCACGAAGTACGGCGCGGTCAGCAGCACCTGCAGGTCGGGGGTCTGTGCGTACGCATCGGCGATGCGATTGAGGAACTGGGCGCGGATGATGCAGCCGCCGCGCCAGATGCGGGCGACCGCCCCCAGGTCGATGTTCCAGCCGTACTGTGCGGCGCCGGCGCGGATCTCGTCGAAGCCCTGCGAGTAGGCGACGATCTTCGAGGCGAACAGGGCCTGCCGTACGTCTTCGATGAACGCGGCCGGGTCGTCGACCTGCAGCGTCTGCGCCGGCCCCGGCAGGTGCGCGGCGACGGTGCGCTGCTCGGGGTGGCTGGACAGCGACCGGGCGAACACCGCCTCGGCGATGCCCGAGACCGGAACGCCGAGGTCGATGGCGGTCTGCACCGTCCAGCCGCCGGTGCCCTTGGCGCCGGCCTGGTCGACGATGACGTCGACCAGCGGACGCGAGGTCGCGGCATCCTGCTGTCGCAGCACCTCGGCGGTGATCTCGATGAGGTACGACTCCAGCTCGCCGCGGTTCCACTCGGCGAACACGTCGGCGATCTGCGCAGGGGTGTACCCGGTGCCGCGGCGGATGAGGTCGTACGCCTCGGCGATCAGCTGCATGTCGGCGTACTCGATGCCGTTGTGCACCATCTTGACGAAGTGGCCGGCGCCGTCGTGGCCGACGTGGGTGACGCACGGCTCACCCTCGGCGACCGCGGCGATCGAGCGCAGGATCGGCCCGAGGGTCACCCACGACTCGTCCGAGCCGCCCGGCATCAGCGACGGGCCGAGCAGGGCCCCCTCCTCGCCGCCCGAGACGCCCATGCCGACGAAGTTGATGCCGGCCTCGCGCACCGCCTTCTCGCGGCGGATGGTGTCGGTGAACAGGGCGTTGCCGCCGTCGACGATGATGTCGCCGGGCTCGAAGACGCTGACCAGCTCGTCGATCACGGCGTCGGTGGCCGCGCCGGCCTTGACCATGATGACGGCGGTGCGGGGCACGGTCAGCGCGGCGGCGAACTCCTGGTACGAGAAGGTCGGCACGAACCCGGCCTCGGGGTGCGCGGCCAGCAGCTCGTCGGTCTTGGCCCGGCTGCGGTTGTAGACGGCCACCGTGTTGCCCTCGCGCGAGGCGAGGTTGCGGGCGAGGTTCGAGCCCATCACCGCCAGACCGATGACGCCGATGTTGGCCGTGGGCTTCGCGCTCGACTCGGACACGCACACTCCTTGAGGACGGGATTCGGGTTCGGTCTCAGCGTACCCGGCGGCACGAGCGGTGTGTCAGGACGTCACCGCTCGGCGACGAACCGGCGGGCGACCGCGATGTCGCGCTCGCCGAGGCCCCTGTACGGGCCTACAGTGTCGTCATGGCCGACCGGACGAACCCCGAAACCCTGCGCGTGGCCGTCGCCGTGCCGCTTCGCGAAGACCTGTGCCGGCTGATCGAGACGCTCGAGCCGCGTATCGAGTTGATCCATGACGCGAGCCTGACGCCGCCGATGCGGGGGCCGGCGGACTGGTCGGGCGATCCCGATTACACGCGCACGCCCGCCCAGCAGCGTGCCTTCGAGGCGATGGTGGACGGCGCCGATGCGCTGTTCGGCATCCCCGACGTCGACCCGGCGGCGTTGGCGCGCACCGTCGCCGCGAATCCGCGGCTGCGCTGGGTGATGACCACGGCCGCCGGCGGCGGAAGCCAGGTCAAGGCCGCGGGTCTGGAGCGGGCGGCGCTCGAGCGCATCGTCTTCACGACCAGCGCCGGCGTGCACGGCGGTCCGCTCGCGGAGTTCGCGGTGTTCGGGGTGCTCGCCGGTGCCAAAGACCTGCCGCGGCTGCAGGCCGATCAGCGCGAGCGGCGTTGGCCGGATCGGTGGGAGATGCGCCAACTCGACGAGCTCACGGTGCTCGTGGTCGGCCTCGGCGGCATCGGCGCGGAATGCGCCCGCCGGTTCGACGCGCTCGGCGCCCGGGTCTGGGGGACCACACGCTCGGGTACCCCGGTGGACGGCGTCGACCGGCTCGTGCACATGGACGAACTGGCCGAGGTCGCGGGCGAGGTCGACGCCATCGTGGTGACCCTGCCCGGCACCGACCAGACGCACCACCTGATCGGCGAGGACGTGCTCGCCCGGGTACGCCCGGGGACCATCCTGGCCAGCGTCGGCCGCGGCACCGTGGTGGACGAGGCGGCGCTGCGCCGCGCCCTGGACGACGGCCGGATCGGGTTCGCGGCGCTGGACGTGTTCGAGACCGAGCCGCTGCCGCACGACTCGCCGCTGTGGACGCACCCACGGGTTCTGGTCAGCCCCCATACCGCTGCACTCAGCGACAAGGAGGAGGAGCGGATCGCCCGCCGCTTCGCCGAGAACGCCACACGCCTGCTCGACGGCAAGCCGTTGCGCGCCGTGGTCGATACGGTCGAGTTCTACTGAGCGGTCATGCAGCGGCTCGTGCCGCAGCCCGACACATGCGGCCGGCCCGGCGGCGCCGCGGGTCAGTGCTTGCGGTAGTTCTGCCGGCCCAGGTGCCAGAACGAGGCGACCACACCCACGACGCCGAGCACGACCACCAGGCCCACATACCCCAGCAGCAGGTCCGAGGCGAGCTGTGCGTTCATGTGTTCCTCCTGGTCACGGGGCAGACGTCGTCTTCATGCTACCGGGTCGCCTGGTAGACTCGGACCCGCAACTTCGGCGAGGGATGCCGCGCCCCGCGGCGCGCATCCGTGATCGACGCGGTGACGCAGGCCCTGCGGCTTTGTTCACGCACAGTTCACGCACGCGCGTTCGAGTTGAACACAGACCCCGACACACAGGACCTGCCACCGGCGGTCCGCAAGGAGAACACACATGTCCGAGGACACCAAGGTCGTCGCCGAGCTGCGCGAGAACTTCGGCAAGGGCTTCGCCCGCCGTCTGCGCGCCGCCGGCAAGATCCCCGCCGTCATCTACGGCCACGGCACCGACCCGGTGCACGTCGCCCTGCCCGGCCACCAGGTCTCGCTGCTCGTGCGCCGCGCCAACGCGCTGCTCGAGCTCGACCTGAACGGTACCGAGCACCTCACCCTCGTCAAGGATGTGCAGAAGGATCCGGTGCGCCAGATCATCGAGCACATCGACCTGCTGGTCGTGAAGAAGGGCGAGAAGATCCAGGTCGAGGTGCCCGTCGTGCTCGTGGGCGAGTCGGCCCCCGGCACCATGGTCAACCTCGACACCACGACGCTGCGGCTCGAGGTCGAGGCCACGCACATCCCCGAGCACATCGAGGTCAGCGTCGAGGGCCGTGAAGAGGGCGAGCACATCACCGCCGGTGCCATCGCGCTGCCCAAGGGCGCCGCGCTCACCGACGACCCCGAGCTGCTGATCGTCGCGGTCTCGGTTCCGGCCGCCGCCGAGGCCGAGGCCGAGACCGAGGAGGCGCCCGCCGAGGCCGCCGCCGCGGAGCCCGCCGCCGAGTGATCGTCGTCACGTCGAGGGGGTGCGCGTGGCGTACCCCCTCGACGCGTTCCGGGGAGGAGATCGGATGCCGCAGACCTGGCTGGTGGTCGGCCTGGGCAACCCCGGGCCGCAGTACGAGCTGACCCGCCACAACGTCGGCCAGATGGTCGTCGACGAGCTGGCACGCCGCCGCGGCGAGGGCTTCCGCACGCACAAGGCCAACGCCCGGGTGGCCGAGACCTGGCTGCGCCCGGGCGGACCGAAGATCGTGCTGGCCAAACCGCACACGTTCATGAACGTGTCGGGCGGCCCGGTCGCGGGCCTCGCCCGCTTCTACGGCATCGACCCGGCGCACATCATCGTCGTGCACGACGAGCTCGACATCCCGTTCGACGCCATCCGACTGAAGACCGGCGGTGGGCACGGCGGGCACAACGGCGTGCGCGATGTGGCCAAGGCGCTGGGCACACCCGACTTCACGCGGGTGCGGGTCGGCATCGGACGCCCGCCGGGGCGTCAGGACCCGGCCGACTGGGTGCTCGCACCCTTCTCGGGCACCGACCGCGCCGGATTGCCGGTGCTGGTGGCCGACGCGGCCGACGCGGTCGAGCAGGTCATCGACGAGGGCCTGCTCGCCGCGCAGCAGCGTCACCACGCCCCCCGGGCGTGACGGTGCGCCCGGGCGCCGGCGCGGCAGGCGTGTCCGCGCCGCCGCGTAGACTCCTGGAGTGACAGTTCCCGGGATCGCGCGCGCCCTCGCGCAGGCCGAAACCGTGCGGGACGCGCTGGCTGCGGCATCCGTGGACACCGACCTGTCTCTGGTCGAAGGACTCGACGCGCCCGTGCTCGCCGCGCTCGTCGAACGCCGCCGCGAGGCCGGTCGACCGCCGGCGCTGCTGGTGATCACGCCCACGGGGCGGCGGGCGGATGCCATCGGCCCGGCGTTGCAGGCGTTGATGCCGGGCGCCGCCGTGCTGCACTTTCCCGCGTGGGAGACCCTGCCGCATGAGCGGCTGAGCCCCAGCGCCGAGACCGTCGGGCGGCGCCTGGAGGTGCTGCGTCGGGCGCGGGAGTGGGCGCAGTCCGATCCGGACCTGCGCGCACCGCTCGTGGTCACCGCCTCGGTGCGCGCCGCACTGCAGCCGCTGGCGGCCGGGCTCGACGAGGCCGAGCCGCTGGTGCTGCGCGCCGGGGCGCGCACCCACGAGCTGCGCGAGATCGCCGCGATGCTCGTGGAGCGCGCCTACCACCGGGTCGACATGGTGTCGCGGCGCGGCGAGTTCGCCGTCCGCGGCGGCATCCTCGATGTGTTCCCGCCGACCGCCGACCACCCGTTCCGCGTCGAGTTCTTCGGCGACGAGGTCGACCAGATTCGGGCGTTCTCGGTCGCCGACCAGCGTAGCCTGCCCGGCGACGTGCGCGAGGTGCGGCTGCTTCCCAGCCGCGAACTGCTGCTCACCGAGGCGGTGCGAGACCGCGCCCGCGAGCTCGCCGAACGGTCACCGGCACTGCGGGGCATGCTCGAGAAGATGGCCGAGGGCATCCCCGCCGAGGGCATGGAGTCACTCACTCCCGCGCTCGTGGACGAACTGGTCACGCTCGTGGACTACCTGCCGCACGGAACCGCGGTCGCCGTCGTCGACCCCGAGCGCGCGGTCACCCGGGCGCTCACCCTCGCCGAGACCAACCGCGAGTTCCTCGAGGCGGCCTGGAGCGCCGCGACCGCCGGGGGACAGGTGCCCGTCGACCTCGGCTCGGGTGACTTCGTCACGCTGCGCGACCTGCACGAGGCCGCCGCCGCGCGCAGTGGCGTGTGGTGGACACTCAGCGCGTTCGACTCCGGTGCCGCCGACGCCGCCGACGAGGGGCTGACCGCGGCGGACGGCGCGGTGCGTGTGCCCGGCCGGCCGGTGCCCTCGTTCCAGGGCAACATCGACGGCGCCAGCGCACACGTGGGCGAGCTGCTCGCCCAGGGCTACCGGGTGATCGTGGCGACGTCGGGGGCGGGACTGGCCGATCGTGCGCGTGACGTGCTCGCCGAGCGGGGGTTCGCCGCCCGCCGCGTCGACGAGGTGCTCGAGGCCCCCGAGCCGCAGGTCGCGCACGTGGTGGTCGCGAGCCTGGAACGCGGGTTCGTGTGCGAGCCGGCGCGGTTGGCGGTGCTCACCGAGTCGGAGTTCTACGGCCGCACCGTCGGCACCGACACCCGCGGGGTGCGCAAGCTCGCCTCACGCCGGCGTGGCGTCGTCGACCCGTTGCAGTTGAAGGCGGGCGACTACGTCGTGCACGCCACCCACGGCATCGGCCGGTTCGTGGAGCTCACCCAGCGCGAGGTGTCCAGCGGCGGACGCAACCCGGTCAAGAGCACCCGCGAGTATCTGGTGTTGGAGTACGCGCCCAGCAAGCGCGGCTACCCCGGCGACAAGCTGTACGTGCCCACCGATCAGCTCGACCTGCTGTCGCGCTATGTCGGGGGCGAGGCGCCCGCCCTGTCGAAGATGGGCGGCAGCGATTGGGCGCAGGCCAAGGGGCGCGCCCGCAAGGCGGTGCGCGACATCGCCGTCGAGCTCGTCAAGCTCTACTCGGCGCGGATGGCGTCCAAAGGGCACGCGTTCGGGCCCGACACGCCATGGCAGCGCGAGCTGGAGGAGGCGTTCCCGTTCGCCGAGACGCCCGACCAGCTGCAGACGATCGACGAGATCAAGGCCGACATGGAAAAGCCCGTCCCCATGGACCGGCTGCTGTCGGGCGACGTCGGGTTCGGCAAGACCGAGGTGGCGGTGCGGGCCGCGTTCAAGGCGATCCAGGACGGCAAGCAGGTCGCCATGCTCGTGCCCACCACGCTGCTGGTCAAGCAGCACCTGGAGACGTTCACCGAACGGTTCGCGGGGTTCCCCGTGCAGGTGCGCCCACTGTCACGGTTCCAGACCGACAAGCAGGCACGGGACACACTGGCGGGCCTTGCCGACGGCACCGTCGACATGGTGATCGGCACGCACCGCATCCTCACCGAGAAGGTGGTCTTCCGCGACCTCGGACTGCTGGTCATCGACGAGGAGCAGCGGTTCGGCGTCGAGCACAAGGACGCCCTGAAAAAGCTCAAGGTCGGTGTCGACATCCTCGCGATGAGCGCCACCCCCATCCCGCGCACCCTCGAGATGGCGGTCACCGGCATCCGTGAGATGTCGACGCTGCAGACCCCGCCCGAAGACCGGCATCCGATCCTCTCGTACGTCGGCCCCCGCAACGACAAGCAGATCGCCGCGGCGATCCGGCGCGAACTGCTGCGCGAGGGCCAGGTGTTCTACGTGCACAACCGGGTGCAGTCGATCCAGCGGGTGGCCGCACACCTGGCCGAGCTGGTGCCCGAGGCGCGCATCGCCGTGGCGCACGGCCAGATGGGGGAGCACCAGCTCGAGCAGGTCGTCGACGACTTCTGGGAGCGCCGCGCCGACGTGCTGGTGTGCACCACCATCGTCGAGACCGGCCTGGACATCTCGAACGCGAACACGATCGTCATCGACCGGGCCGACAAGTACGGGCTCAGCCAGCTGCACCAGCTGCGCGGCCGCGTCGGCCGGGGCCGGGAACGGGCGTACGCGTACTTCCTGTACGACGAGAACAAGCCGTTGAGCGAGACGGCGGCCGACCGGCTCGAGACCATCGCCGTGAACAACGACCTGGGCTCGGGCATGCAGGTGGCGCTGAAGGACCTCGAACTGCGCGGGGCGGGCAACCTGCTGGGCGCGGAGCAGGCCGGGCACATCGCCGGGGTCGGGTTCGACCTGTACCTGCGCATGATCGGCGAGGCGGTGTCGTCGTTCCGCGGGGAGCAGACCGAGGGGCCCGCCGAGCTGCGGCTCGAACTGCCGGTGCAGGCGCGCATCCCCGAGTCGTACATCGACAGCGAACGGCTGCGGCTCGAGGCCTACCAGAAGCTCTCGGCCGCGGCATCCGCCACTGCCACCGACGAGGCGATCGACCTCGTGGTCGACGAGCTGCGCGACCGGTACGGTGAGCTGCCGGCCGAGGTCGAGGGCCTGGTCGCGATGGCCCGGCTGCGGCGGCGCGCCGCGCAGGCCGGGCTGTCGGATGTGGTGGCGATGGGTCCGAACCTGCGGGTCGCGCCGGCGAACCTGCCCGACTCGATGCGGGTGCGGCTGCAACGGCTGCACCCGAAGGCGAAGCTCGTCGCCGGCGGCGAGGCGATGGTGGTGCCGCTGCCGACCTCCGACGGCGACCGCGCCGGCGATGCCGAGCTCATCGCGTGGGTGCGACAGCTGCTCGACCAGCTGTTCCCGCTGCCGGCACACACCCCCTCGCCCGCAGCGTGACGCCGTCGTATCGTAAAGACGGAGGTGTTTCGACGATGAGTACCGCGGTAGGGGATCGTGTGCGCATCCACGGCCGCACCGTTGATGCGGCCGAGCGGATCGGTGAGGTGATCGAGATCCGGGGCACCGGTGACGCGCCGTTGCTGGTGGTGCGGTTCGACGACGGGCACGAGGCGGTCTTGGCGCCCGGCACGGACTGCGAGATCACGCACGCCGACTGAGGCGCGAACGCACCGACGGCGGGCGCTTTCGCCCGGCGCGGCGCGAGCGGGCGCGGCGTGAGCCGAGCGCGTCAGATGACGCCCTGGGCGAGCATCGCCGCCGCGACGCGCTCGAAGCCGGCGCAGTTGGCGCCGACCACATAGTCGCCCTCGTGTCCGTAGCGACGGGCGGCGGTGAAGGATGCCGCGTGCACGTCGCGCATGATGCCGCGCAGGCGGTGCTCGCTGTCGGCGAAGCTCCACTTCTCGCGCCCCGCGTTCTGGGTCATCTCCAACGCCGAGGTGGCCACCCCGCCCGCGTTCACCGCCTTGCCGGGCCCGAACAGCACGCCGGCGGACTGGAACTGCTCGACCGCGTCGGGGGTGGAGGGCATGTTCGCCCCCTCCGCCACCGCGCGCACGCCGTTCTCGACCAGGGCCCGTGCATCCAACGCGTCGATCTCGTTCTGCGTCGCCGAGGGGATCGCGACATCCATCGGCACCTCCCACGGCTTCGCGCCCTCCACGAAGCGGGCGCCGGGTCGGCGCGCCGCGTACTCCGAGATGCGCACCCGCTCGACCTCTTTGAGCTGCCGCAGCAGGTCGACGTCGATGCCGGCCTCGTCGATGACGTAGCCCGACGAATCGGATGCGGTGATGGGCAGCCCACCGAGCTGGCGGGCCTTGTCGATCGCGTAGATCGCGACATTGCCCGATCCCGACACGCCCACGCGCTTGCCCTCGAGCGTCTCGCCGTGCACCGCGAGCATCTCCTGTACGAAGAACACCGCGCCGTAACCGGTCGCTTCGGTACGCACCTCGGCGCCACCCCATCCGGTGCCCTTGCCGGTGAGCACGCCCGACTCGTGTCGGTTGACCAGCCGCCGGTACTGCCCGAACAGGTAGCCGATCTCGCGTCCGCCGACGCCGATGTCGCCGGCGGGCACGTCGGTGTGCTCGCCGATGTGCCGGTACAGCTCGGTCATGAACGCCTGACAGAACCGCATCACCTCGGCGTCGCTGCGCCCGTGCGGGTCGAAGTCGCTGCCGCCCTTGGCGCCGCCGATGCCCTGGCCGGTGAGCGCGTTCTTGAAGATCTGCTCGAACCCGAGGAACTTGACGATCGACAGGTTCACCGAGGGGTGGAAGCGCAGCCCGCCCTTGTAGGGACCGAGCGCGGAGTTGAACTGGATGCGGTAGCCGCGGTTGACGTGCAGCGACCCGTCGTCGTCGGTCCAGGGCACGCGGAACATGATCTGCCGCTCCGGTTCGACGATCCGGTCCAGGATTCCGGCATCCACGAATTCGGGATGCTCGTCGAGCACCGGCCCGATCGAGTCCAGCACCTCGTGCACGGCCTGCAGGAACTCCGGCTCGTGCGGGTTACGGGCCACGACGGCGTCATAGACGGAGGCGACGGAGGACGGCAGAGCAGTGAGAGTCGTGGTCACGGGGAAGACTTTCTGGCCGGATACGAGTGCGGACACGCACGGGGCGTGAACCTGCTCACTCTACCGGCGCTACGCTGGCGCTCAGGCGGACCGTCGTAACAAACCACCGCGACACAGGGAGCGCACATGCTGTTCGAACACCTCCAGGCCGCACCCCGGATCGACCCGTCCGCGGTCATCGCCCCAACCGCGGTGGTCAGCGGCGACGTCACCATCGGACCGGACTGCCAGGTGCTGCACGGCGCCGTGATCACCTCCGAGGGCGGGCCGATCACCCTGGGCGCGAGCGTCATCGTGATGGAGAACGCGCTGATCCGTGCCAGTGCCACCAACCCGGTGCACATCGGCGACCACACGCTGGTGGGTCCGATGGCGAGCATCTCGGGCGCGGTCATCGGCGACGAGGTGTTCCTGGCCACCGGCATCCGCGTCTTCAACGGCGCACACATCGACGACGGATGCGAGGTGCGCATCAACGCCGTCGTGCACCTGCGCACCCACCTGCCCGAGCGCACCGTGGTGCCGATCGGCTGGGTGGCCGTGGGCGACCCGGCGCAGATCCTGCCCGCCGGCGAGCACGAGCGCATCTGGGCCGAACAGCAGGAACTCGACTTTCCCGGCTACGTGTTCGGACTGGACCGCGAGACCCCCGACCTCATGGTGCAGCTGACCGAACGGTACGGCCGCAGCCTCGCCCGCCACGCCGACGACCGGCGGGTGGACTGACCCTCACCCGGTGTTCTGCAGTCCGGCCGAGACGCCGCTGACCGCCAGCAGCAGCAGCCGCTCCTGATCGGGATCGGGCTCCGTCCCGTCCTGCGCCCGCAGCGCGCGCAGCGCCCGCAGCTGCAGCAGTGAGAGCGCGTCGACGTACGGGGCGCGCAGGGTGACCGCGCGCTGCAGGATCGGCTTGTCGGCCAGCAGGTCGTCGACGTCTTTGACCAGCGCCACCCATCGGCGGGTGAGGGCCATCTCCTCCAGCACCAGTGCGGCCAGGTCGTCGCGGTCGCCGAGCGCGAGGTAACGGCCGGCGATGCGCTCGTCGGTCTTGGCCAGGCTCATCGCCACGTTGTCGATCATGGTGCGCAGCAGCGGCCAGTCCCGGTATGCCTCGCGCAGCCGCGACACGTCGCCGACGGCGTGCAGCGCGGTGCCCAGCCCGAACCAGCCGGCCAGGTTGATGCGGGCCTGCGACCACGAGAACACCCACGGGATCGCCCGCAGATCCTCGAGCGACGACACCGACAGGCCACGACGGGCCGGGCGCGAACCGAGGGCGAGCCGGCCGATCTCCTCCATCGGGGTCACCGTCGCGAACCACCCGGCGAAGCCGTCGGCGTGCACGAGCTCGAAGAACCGGGCGCGGGATGCGGCATCCATCGCCTGGGCGACGTCGGCGAAGCGGTGCGAGGCCTCGCTGTTGCGGCGCTGCACCGACGGCGCCCAAGCGAGCAGGGTGGCGGCCGCGACCTGGTCGATGTGCCGCATCGCGATCGCCGGCTCGCCGTAGCGGGCGAAGATCACCTCGCCCTGCTCGGTGAGCTTGAACCGGCCGTCGACCGAGTGCGGCGGCTGCGCGAGGATCGCGCTGTTGGCCGGTCCGCCGCCGCGGCCGAGCGCGCCGCCGCGGCCGTGGAACAGGGTGAGCACGATGTGCTCGCGCTGCGCCCACGCGGCGATCCGCTCCTGCGCCTCGTACAGCGCCAGGGTCGCCGCGACCGGGCCGACGTCCTTCGACGAGTCCGAATAGCCGAGCATGACCTCGAGCCGGTTGCCGGTCTGGGCGAGCCTGTCACGGAACTCGGGACGGGTGACGACCTCGGCGAGCACATCGGGGGCCGCCTGCAGGTCGGCGAACGTCTCGAACAGCCCGATGACGTCGAGCACCGGCGCCGGCGAACCGTCCGCCGTCGCGTACGCGGCCAGGCGGTGCACCGCGACCAGGTCGTCGGCCGACCGCGTGAACGACACGATGTAGCGTCCCGCCGCGGCGCGCCCGTGCCGTTGCTGGATCTGCGCGATCGCCCGGAACGTGGCCAACACCTCGTCGGTCTGCGCGCTGCGCGGCGCACCGGCGTCGAGCTCGGCGAGCACCGCCGCGTGCACGGCCGAGTGCTGGCGCACCTCGAGCTCGGCGAGGTGGAAGCCGAACGTCTGCACCTGCCAGATCAGCTGCTGCAGGTGCCCGTACGCGGCGCGCTGGGCGCCGGCGGCGACCAGCGACTCCTGCACGATGCGCAGGTCGGCCAGCAGCGCATCCGGGTCGGGATAGGCGAGGTCGGCGTTGCGGGCCCGGGTGGCGGCGATCCGCCGGGCGATCATCAGCAGCACGCGGCGGTGCGGTTCGTCGGGGGAGCTCTGCGCCACGAGCTCGGCGGTCTGCCCGTCGAGGTCGCGGTACCGCTGCCAGAGCGCGGTCAGGGCGTCGCCGGGCGGCGTGTCGGCGGCATCCAGTGTCAGCGTGCGACCCACCCGCTCGGCCGCCTGCTCGAGGGCGCGCAGCGCGTGGTCGCCGGCGATCGCCGCCGCGGTGCGGGTGACCGCCGCGGTGACGAAGGGGTTGCCGTCGCGGTCGCCGCCCACCCAGGTGCCCAGCCGCACGAATGGCGGCACCTGCGGCGCGGCCCGTCCGGCCCGGCCGGCCTGCAGCGCGTCGTCGGCGCGGCGGTAGACGTGCGGCACCCCGGTGAACAGGGTCTCGTCGAACACGCTGGTGACCGTGCTCACCTCGTCCACCGGCGACGGCTTGGCGGGGCGCAGCGGCGCGGTGCGCCACAGGATGTCGATCTCTTCGAGCATGCGCCGGTGTGCACGACGCCGGTCGGCGCCGTCGGGCACGGCGGCATCGTGCGTGTCGAGCAGGGCGGCCAGGCGCCGGATGCTGGAGGACACGGCACGTCGGCGGGCCTCGGTCGGGTGCGCGGTGAACACCGGATGAAAGCGCAGACCGGCCAGATGCTCGCGCGCCCGCGCCTCGCCGATCTCGGCCGACAGCCGCACGAACGCGGCGGCCACCGAGTCGCCGGCGTCCTCACGGTCGGGTCGGCCGTCGCGCTCGCGCAGCACCCGGACGCGCTGATGCTCCTCGGCGAGGTTCGCGAGGTGGAAATAGCAGGTGAACGCGCGTGCCACCTCGTCGGCTCGGGCGACCGAGAACGACTCGGCGATCTGCACCGCCTGTTCGAACGCGTCGGCGGTGCCCTCGGTGCGCGCCCGGATCGTGGCGACCCGGAGCCGTTCGACGTCGTCGTACAGGCCCGGCGAGCCGGACTCGCGCAGTACCTGGCCGAGCAGCTCGCCGAGCAGCCGCACGTCGGCACGCATGCGCTCGGGCAGCTCGTCGGCCGACTCGTACCGGCCGACGAGGGCGATCGCCTCGGTGGGGGTGGGTTCGCGCATCCATTTACGCTAGCGGCGCCGGGCGTCGCGTTCGTGCCGCGTTACCGGCCGGCGTCCGGGCTCGCCCGATACGATGGGGCGTGGTGTGCCGGGAAGTCTGGTCGGCGCGCGTCGGAGTTCCGACGCGTCGATCATCGGAGGTGCCATGACCCTGCTGCGCTCTGCGCGTTTTCCGGCTGTCCTGTTGCTGGCGGCGGCCGCGTGCGGTCTGTTGCTGGCCAACACTCCCGCCGCCGACGCGGCGTTCGCGGTGCAGCACGTCCACCTGGGCATCCCGGGCACCCCGTTCTGGCTCGACGTCGGCGAGTGGATCGCCGACGGACTGCTCGCGGTGTTCTTCTTCGTGGTGGCGGTGGAGCTGCAGTTCGAGCTGACCGCCGGTGAGCTGCGCAGCGCCCGCCGCGCCGTGCTGCCGGCGATCGCGGCGGCCGGCGGCGTGATCGTGCCCATCGCGCTGTACCTGGTGGTCGCGGTACCCGGTGACGCGGCGGCGGGTTGGCCGGTGCCCACCGCGACCGACATCGCGTTCGCGCTGGGTGTGCTGGCGGTGTTCGGCAAGGGGCTCCCGTCCGGTCTGCGGGTGTTCCTGCTCGCTCTGGCGATCCTCGACGACATCATCGGCATCGTCTTCATCGCCGTGCTGTTCGCCCACGACGTCCAGTTCGGGATGCTCGTCGTCGGTGTGGTGCTGGTCGCGGTCTTCGGCGTGCTCAGCCGCATGCTGGGCGGACGCGGCAGCCGCACGATCGCTGTGGTCATGGTGGTGGTGGCGGTGGCCGCGTGGGCGGCGGTGCTGGCCTCGGGCGTGCACGCCACGATCGCGGGCGTGATGCTGGGCCTGGCGATCGCGCAGCGGCCCGGCCTGCGCGCCCGGCACGCGCTCGAGCCGTGGGTGAACGGGCTGATCCTGCCGGTGTTCGCGCTCTCGGCCGCGCTCGTGGCGATCCCGTCCGTGGGCGGCGGCCTGTCAGCGGCGTTCTGGGGCATCCTCATCGCGCTGCCGGTGGGCAAGATCGTGGGGATCGCCGGTGCAGGCTGGATCGCGCAGCGCGCGCTGCGCGTGCCGGCCGCGTCGCGTCTGGCCATGGGCGACCTGGTCGCCGCCGGAGCACTGGGCGGAATCGGGTTCACGGTGTCGCTGTTGCTGGCGAACCTCGCGTTCGCGGCGACGCCGCTCGTGGGCGACGAGGCCGTGCTGGGCGTGCTGGGCGGATCGGTGATCTCGCTCGTGCTCGCGGCGGTGGTGGTGTCGTGGCGGGCGCGCCACCACCGGAGGGCTGCGGCATGATCGGGCCGAAGGCATCCGGGCGCGGGCCGGAGGCATCCGGTGGGTCCGGGCGGGAGGCATCCGGCGCGCTCGGGCCTGAGGCATCCGGCGGGCTCCGGCCGGAGGCATCCGGAGCGACCGGGCCCGAGGCATCCGGTGCACGAGGCGACCGGCTGCGCGAGGCCGCCCAGGTGATGCGCGCGGTGCGCGAGCGCTGCGTGTGGACGGCGCAGATCACCCACCGCGACCTGGTGCCGTATCTGATCGAAGAGAGCGCCGAGCTCATCGACGCGGTCGAGACCGGTACGAGGGCCGAGCTGCGCGAAGAGCTCGGCGACCTGCTGTGGCAGGTGCTGTTCCATGCCGAGATCGCGGCCCGCGACCCGGACGACCCGTTCGACATCGACGATGTGGCCGCGGGCCTGGCCGGCAAGATGGTGCGTCGCCATCCGCACGTGTTCGGCGACGCCGTCGCCCGCACCCCCGACGAGGTGCTGGTGTTGTGGAACGCGGCCAAGGCCGCCGAGAAGCACGAGCGCCGCTCGGTACTGGACGGCGTGAGCGAGCGGATGCCGTCGCTCGCACTCGCACAGAAGCTGCTCGCGCGCGTGGCGGCGCTGCCCGAGACAGCGAGAATCGCGATCCCGGCCGAGAATCGCCGCGATGCAGCGATTGTCGACCGCGATGCCGATTCTGGGATCGGCGCGGTCGACGAACCGGCCACCGAGGTCGAGCTCGGCGACGCGCTGCTGGCCCTGGTCGCGCTCGCGCGCGAACGCGGGTGGGACGCCGAGCGGGCGCTGCGCGAGCGGTTGCGCGCGCTGACCGACGCAGTGCGTGACGCCGAGGCATCCGTCACCGGTGCAGCGGGGGAGTCGCCCGGCGCCGACGCGGCGGCCGGGGTATCCAGCGCCGATCCGGAGGTCGAGGCATCCGTCGCCGCCCGCGACCCCGAGGCATCCGTCACCGGCGGGGCGGGGGAGTCGCCCGGCGCCGAGCCTGCGGCCGAGGCATCCGCCGGCGACCTGGAAGAATAGCGGTCGTGCCCTCCGTGAACCCGCCGCGCGGCATGCGCGACTTCCTGCCCGCCGACAAGGCCCGCCGCGAGCGTGTGCTCGCCGTCATCCGCGAGCGCTACCGCGCCCACGGCTTCGACGAGATCGAGACGCCGGTGATGGAGGAGTACGGCCGGCTGCACGCCGGCATCGGCGGCGACAACGAGAAGCTCGCGTACAACGTGCTGCGCCGTGGGCTCGACGCCGACGCGATCCGCAAGGCCGCCGACGATCCCGCGCGACTGACCGATCTGGGACTGCGCTACGACCTCACCGTGCCGCTGGCCCGGTTCTACGCCAGTCACCGCGCCGAACTGCCGGCGGTGTTCCGGTCGATCCAGATCGCGCCGGTGTGGCGCGCCGAGCGGCCGCAGAAGGGCCGCTATCGCCAGTTCGTGCAGTGCGACATCGACATCATCGGCGACGCATCCGCGCGCGCCGAGGCCGAGCTGGCGATCGCGACGCTCGACACGCTCGACGCGCTCGGCCTTCACGGCGGCGGCATCCGCATCAACGACAGGCGGCTGCTGGACTGGATGCTGGCGGGCTTCGGGTTCGCCGACGCCGAACGGGCGGGCGTGCTGATCACGATCGACAAACTCGACAAGATCGGCCCCGACGGGGTGGCCGCCGAGCTGCGCGAGCGCGGGGCGACGGCGGCTGCGGTGGACGCGTTCGAGGCGTTCCTGCGCCGGAGGCAGGCCGAGGCCGGCGTCGGGTTCGGCGAAGCGCAGATTCGCGCGGCCCTGCCCGAACAGGCGCCCGACGACGTGGTGGCGCACCTGGCCGGCATCGGCGAGGCGGTGGCGGCCGCCCGCGGCGAGGTGCCGCTGGTGTTCGATCCGTTCCTGGTGCGCGGTATGGGCTACTACACCGGCACGATCCTCGAGCTCGCGCACCCGAGCGTGACCTACTCGCTCGGTGGCGGCGGCCGCTACGACGGCATGATCGGGCGGTTCCTCGGCCAGGACGTGCCCGCGGTCGGCTTCTCGATCGGCTTCGAGCGCATCGTCGACCTGGTCGCGCAGACACCGGATGCCGCGGCCGAAGCGATCGTGCTGGTGCACGACCGCGATGTGCCGGTGGCTGAACTGGTCGCCCACAAGGCCCGGCTGGTCGCCGGCGGTGCGCGGGTGCGGCTGGAGACCCGGACGAAGAACCTCACCGGACTGCTCGCCAGGGCCACCGCCGACGGCTACACCGCGTTCGCGACGGTGGCGGCCGGGCAGGCCGAGCTCACCCTCAAGCCGCTGGGCTGACGCCGGCCGCGCAGCCGGCGCGGTGGCGCGGCCCGGCCGCCGTTGTTCTAGTTGCGCTAGAGTCTTGGCATGCTGATCCGGATCGATCCCGCGAGCGGGGCGCCGCTGTTCGCGCAGGTGGCGGCGTCGGTGCGGGCCGAGATCGCCTCGGGCCGGGCCCGCCCGGGTGACCGGCTGCCCGCGGCCCGCGAGGTCGCGGCATCCCTCGGCGTCAACGTGCACACCGTGCTGCGCGCCTACCAGCAGCTGCGCGACGAGGGTCTGGTCGACATGCGGCGCGGGCGCGGCGTGGTGGTGACGGATGCCGCGGGCCCGCTCACCGATCTGGCGCAGGACGTGCGTGCGCTGGTGGCCCGGGCGGCGACGCTGGGCTTCTCGCCGGCCACGCTGGCCGCGCTGGTGCAGGAGGCGCACGCGTGAGCGCGGCGGTGCGACGGGCGCGTCGGGCGTTCGTCTGGGTGGGGGTCGTGCTGCCGGCGGCGATCACGCTGGTCTCGTCGGTGGTCATCGCGATGTGGCTGCCGCAGCTGCCGGACCCGGCCGCGACGCACTGGTCAGGCAACGGCCCGGACGGGTTCGGGCCGGCGTGGACCTTCCTGGTGGTCGGTGCCGGGGTGCCGGCGGCGATGATCGTGCTGTCGACCGTCGTGGTGGCGGTGGCGCACCGGTCCGGCCGCACCGGGCCGCCGTGGTCGCAGACGGCGCGGTTGCTGGGGGCGACGACGCTCGGGCTCAGCGCCATGATGGCGGTCATGATGCTCTCGGCGGTCGGTGTCCAACGAGGGCTGACGGATGCCGCCGAGGCACCCGAGGACGGCGGGTGGGTGCTGGTGGGTTTCGCGGCGATGGCCGCGGCGGGGGTCGCCGGATGGTTCCTGCAGCCGGCGGTGCCGCCTCAGGATGCGGCGCGGCCGGGTGAGAGCGCCCCGCTCGAGCTGGCACCGGACGAGCGTGCGGTGTGGACCGCGGTGGCCACGACCGGGCTTGCGGGCCGGATCGTCTTGGCGGTGGTGGTGCTGATCCCGCTGGTCACCGCCGTGCTGATGTGGGTAGGGGGCGAATCGGCATGGTGGATCACCGCCGTCATCGGAGTGGTGCTGCTCGGGTTGCTGGCGACGATGCTGACGTTCCGGGTGCGCGCGTCGCGGCAGGGCCTGCGGGTGCGATCGGCGGCCGGGTGGCCGCGGTTCGAGGTGCCGTTGGACGACATCGTCGCGGTGCGCACCGTGTCGGTGCACCCGTTCGCCGAGTTCGGCGGGTGGGGGCTGCGCTACGGGATGGACGGCCGGTTCGGAGTGGTGTTGCGCACCGGGGACGGCATCGAGGTGGACCGGCGGGACGGCCGTCGGTTCGTGGTGACGGTCGATGACGCCGGGACGGGCGCGGCGTTGCTGAACGGATTGCGTGAGCGGGAGGCATCCACCCCCGCCGCTGACGACAAGGGGGACAGAACGGAATGAGCGACGAGGTGCGGGGCCGGGTGGCGTGGCCGGCGGTGATCGTGTTCGTGGTGGCGGCGTGCGCGCTGGCATGGCTGATCGCCCTGCCGCTGTGGGTGTCGGGACAGGGGCTGGTGTCGCCGTGGGCCGGTGCCGTGCTTCCGGCGATGATGCTCACGCCGACCGTGGCGATGCTGATCGCGGTGTTCGCCCTGCGCACACCGCGCACGGACCGGCTGCGGTTCTTGGGCATGTGGCCGCTGCGGCCCGCGGGTCGGTTCGTCGGGATGCTCGTCGTCGGGCTGTTCGGCCCGATCGTCGTGGTGGGCGTGACGACGCTGCTGGCCGGGGCGTTCGGACTGGTGCGGCTGGATCTGGTCGGGTTCTCGGGCTTCGCCGAGCAGCTGCGGGCGGCGTTGCCGGAGTCCACGCCGCTGCCGCCGGTGGGGATGCTGGTGGCGGTGCAACTGGCGATGATCCCGTTCGCGGCGCTGTTCAACAGCGTGCTCGCGGCGGGGGAGGAGCTCGGCTGGCGCGGATGGCTGCTGCCGGCGCTGCGGCCACTGGGCACCTGGCCCGCGCTGGTGATCAGCGGCGCGATCTGGGGGTTCTGGCACACGCCGATCATCCTGCTCGGCTACAACTTCGGGCGCACCGACGTGACCGGGGTGCTGTTCATGATCGGCGGGTGCATCGCGTGGGGCGTGCTGCTGGGGTGGCTGCGCTTGCGCAGCGCATCGGTGTGGCCGGCGGTGCTCGCACACGGGTCGCTCAACGCCGTCGGCGGACTGGTGCTGATGCTGCGGGCATCGGGGGCACCGGCGGACCTGGCTCTCGTGGGCCCGCTCGGCGTTGTCGCGTGGGGCGTGCAGGCGGTCGTGGTGGTGGTGCTCGCGGTGACCGGGCAGTTCCGCCGGCAGCCGGCGCCGCGCCCGCCGAAGCAGCCGGCGGCCGGGACGCACGCGCTGCCCGGCAGGTGAGTGCGGCGCCCCGACGTCGCGTCGGGGTGATCGCTAGACTCGGGAGCGGACCGACGACGCTCCGTGATCCACCTCCCCACAACTCAAGGAGTCCCTGTGGCATATATCGAGGCTGTAGGCGCGCGCGAGATCCTCGACTCGCGCGGGAACCCGACCGTCGAGGTGGAGGTGCTGCTGGACGACGGAGTCGTGCAGCGCGCGGCCGTCCCCTCCGGCGCGTCCACCGGTGCGTTCGAGGCCTACGAACTGCGCGACGGCGACAAGGCCCGCTACGGCGGCAAGGGCGTACTCAAGGCCGTCGCCGCGGTGATCGACGAACTCGGCCCGGCCATCGAGGGCGAGGATGCCGCCGACCAGCGCATCATCGACGAGATCCTCATCGCCACCGACGGCACCGAGAACAAGTCCCGCTGCGGCGCGAACGCGATCCTCGGAGTGAGCCTCGCGGTGGCCAAGGCGGCGGCCGACAGTGCCGACCTGCCGCTGTTCCGCTACCTGGGCGGTCCCAACGCGCACGTGCTTCCGGTGCCGCTGTTCAACGTGATCAACGGCGGCGAGCACGCCGACAACGGCATCGACATGCAGGAGTTCTTCCTCGCCCCCATCGGGGCGGCGAGCTTCGCCGAGGCGCTGCGCTGGGGCGCCGAGACCTATCACGTGCTCAAGGGTGAGCTCAAGGCCGCCGGGTTCGCGACCGGACTCGGCGACGAGGGCGGCTTCGCGCCCGACCTGCCCAGCAACCGCGAGGGCCTCGACTTCCTCGTGAAGGCGATCGAGAAGGCCGGGTTCACCCCGGGCGCCGACATCGCCCTGGGCCTGGACGTGGCCGCCACCGAGTTCTTCAACGACGGCGTCTACCGCCTCGAGAACAAGGACTGGACGGCCGCCGAGCTCACCGAGTACTACGAAGGGCTGGTCGACGCCTACCCGATCGTGACGATCGAGGACGCCCTCGCCGAGGACGACTGGGACAACTGGAAGGCGCTCACCGAGCGCTTGGGGCGTCGGGTGCAGCTGGTCGGCGACGACCTGTTCGTCACCAATCCGGAGCGCCTCGCCAAGGGCATCGAGCTCGGCGTGGCCAACTCGCTGCTGGTCAAGGTGAACCAGATCGGCACCCTCACCGAGACGCTCGACGCGGTCGAACTGGCGCACCGCTCCGGCTACACCACGATGTTCTCGCACCGTTCCGGCGAGACCGAAGACACCACGATCGCCGACCTGGTCGTCGCAGTGAACTCGGGTCAGATCAAGAGCGGCGCGCCCGCCCGCAGCGAGCGCGTCGCGAAATACAATCAGCTTCTGCGCATCGAAGAAGAACTGGGCGACGCGGCGGAGTACATCGGCCGCGCGGCGTTCCGGCGCTTCACGAACTGACGCTCACCGGCCGCACCGGCCGGACGAGGGCCGGCCAGACGAGAGGGGGAGCCGTGGCACGACGACCGGCTCCCCCTTCCCGTCCGCCGAAGCCCGGACCGGGCCGGGCCGCGGCATCCACCGACCGAGCGGCCGCCGCATCCACCACCGGCGGCCGGGGTCGGGATGCCACACCCGCAGCGCGGCGCCCGGTCGACGTGCGCGGGTGGTTGGAGGCGTCGCGCATCTCGGGGTTCACCGTGATCATGCTCGGCCTGGTCGTGCTCGGGGTGTTCGTGCTCGTGCCGACGGTGGGCACGTACATCTCGCAGCGTCAGCAGATCGCCGCGCTGGCGCAGTCGGTGCAGGTGACCAAGGACGAGGTCGCCGACCTGCAGCGGCAACGCGCACGCTACAAGGACCCCGCGTACATCACCGCGCAGGCCCGCGAGCGGCTGTACTACGCCAACCCCGGCGAAGTGATCTATCTCGTCGACAACGACCTCGCCGACAGCGACGTGCCGCGCGAGAAGGCGCCGGTCAGCGACAAGCTGCAGGCGACGCAGACCGACTGGATGTCGCAGCTCGTACGCTCGGTCGCCGAGGCCGGGCTCGCCCGCAGCGCCACGGCCCCGTCCGAAGACACGTCCACGCGCACGCCGACACCCAGCCGCACTCCCGGCCCGACCGCGACCCGGTGAGCCGGCCCGCCCGCCGGCCGTACCCCGGTTGTCCGGCCGAGGCTCCAGGCCGGACGTGCCCGGGGCGGTCCGGCCCGGTCTCTGAGCGGGCCGTGCTCCGGTGGTCCGGCCCGACCGCGGTTTCGGCCGCGCGCCTGAGCCCCGCCGCGCGCCCGCGGCCCGAAGATCCAGCCCGGTCACGGCGGCCCCCGCTACCCTGGAGCGCGTGACCACCCCGCCGTTCGCGCCCGTGACCGACGCCGACCTCATCGTGCTGCGCGCCCAGCTCGGCCGGCCCGCGCGCGGGGTCGTGGGCATCGCCGCGCGGTGCGTGTGCGGCAACCCGACCGTGGTCGCCACCGCGCCACGGCTTGACGACGGCACACCGTTCCCGACCTTCTACTACCTCACCCATCCGGCCGCATCGGCCGCGATGTCGCGGCTGGAGGCCGACCACATCATGCGCGAGCTGGGCGAGCAGCTGGCCGCCGACGACCAGATGCAGGCCGCGTACCGGCGCGCCCACGAGGCCTATCTGGCCGATCGCGCGTCCTACGGCGAGGTGCCCGAGATCGACGGCGTGTCGGCCGGTGGCATGCCCACCCGGGTCAAGTGCCTGCACGCCCTGGCCGCACACGCGCTGGCCGCCGGGCCCGGTGTGAACCCGATCGGCGACGCCGCATTGGCCCGCGCGGACTGGTCGCCGCAGCGGTGCGCGTGCGCCGATCCCGGCCCGGGCGGAGCGGCCGGATGAGGCGGATGCTGGCGGCCGCGGTCGCCGGGATCCTCACCGTGCTGGCGTGCACGGCCGCCGCCGAGGTCCCCGAACCCGATTCCAGCGGGGACCCGATCCGCTCGCAGGAATACTGGCTGGCCGACAACGGCATCCAGAAGGCCTGGCAGACCACGAAGGGCGCGGGCGTGCGCATCGCCGTGATCGACACCGGCATCGGGCACGCACCCGAACTCGATCCGGCCGTCGTCGGCGGTACGGACGTGTCGGGGGCGGGCAGCGCCGATGGGCGCACGCCGGTGGGACCCGTCGACGCCAACCACGGCAGCTGGGTGGGCTCGCTGGCGGCGGCCCGCGGCACCGGCGACGACACCGGGATGATCGGGGTGGCTCCCGAGGCCGACCTGCTGTCGATCTCGGTCGGGTTCGGCGCGAGCTCGCAGGTGCCGTTCACCGAGCAGGTGGCCAAGGCGATGCGGTGGGCGGTCGACAACGGCGCCGATGTGATCAACCTCTCGTTCACCACCAACACCCTGGACTGGGACACCAGCTGGGACGACGCGTTCCTCTACGCGTTCGAGCACGACGTCGTGGTCGTGGTCGCGGCCGGCAACCGCGGCAGCGGCACCGCGCGGGTGGGGGCTCCCGCGACCATTCCCGGGGTGCTCACCGTCGCGGGGGTGGACCAGAGCGGACACGCGTCGGTCGAGGCATCCACTCAAGGCATCACCATCGGCGTCTCGGCGCCCAGCGAAGACCTGCTGGGCGTCTCGGCCGACGGCACCGTGGTGCGCTGGGACGGCACCAGTGGCGCCGCGCCGATCGTGTCGGGGATCGCCGCGCTCGTCCGTGCCGCGCACCCCGAGCTGAACGCGGCGAACGTGATCGAGCGGATCACGAAGACCGCACGTCGCCCGCCGGGCGTCAGCGACGTGCCCAGCCCGCTGTACGGGTACGGCATCGTGGATGCCGCGGCCGCGGTGTCGGCATCCGTTCCCCGTGTGGCGGGCGGACCGGCCGACGAACTGAAGGACTGGATCCGGCTGTACCGGCGGGCGCAGGTCGCGCCGGCGCCGCTGCCCAGCGAGAAGCCGGTCGAGGTGCCGCCGCTGCCGCGGGCCGACCCGGTCTCCCGCCCGGTCTCGCCGTTGCTGCCCACCCGGGAACGGGTTATGTACGGCAGCCTCCCGCTGATGGCCGCCACGCTGCCCGCTATACTGATAGGGCTCGGCGTCACCGCTGCTGTCCGACGCATCCGATCGGCACGCGGATCTCGCGCGCCACGCCGCTGAATCCCTAGGAGTTCTCTCAACCGTGAACACCGCCGTGACCACTGCGCCCAAGATCCTCATCGTCGGCGGTGGGTACGCCGGCTTCTACACCGCCTGGAAGCTCGAGAAGCGACTGCGCAAGGGCGAGGCAGAGGTCACCATGGTCGACCCGCTGCCGTACATGACCTACCAGCCGTTCCTGCCCGAGGTGGCCGCCGGCTCGATCGAGCCGCGTCACGCGGTGGTGGCGCACCGCCGGCACCTGAAGCGCACCACGGTGATCACCGCGAAGGTCACCGGCATTGACCACGCGCACAAGACCGCGACCATCACCGGTCCCGACGGGCAGAGCTGGCAGCAGGAGTACGACCAGATCGTGGTGACCGCCGGCGCGGTCTCGCGCACGTTCCCGATTCCGGGCATCGCCGACAACGCGATCGGACTGAAGACCATCGAAGAGGCCGTCGCGGTGCGCGACCGGCTGATGAGCAACTTCGACCGGGCCGCCGCCATGCCGGCCGGGCCCGAGCGTGACCGGCTGCTCACCGTGGTCGTCGTCGGCGGCGGTTTCGCGGGCATCGAGGCGTTCGCCGAGCTGCGGTCACTGGCATCCGCGCTTCTGAAGGACTACCCGCAGCTGAGTTTCGACGACACGCACTTCCACCTGATCGAGGCGATGGGCCGGATCATGCCGGAGGTGTCGCTGAAGACCAGTGAGTGGGTGCTGAAGAACCTCGCCCAGCGCGGCGCGTACGTGCACCTCGACACGCAGGTCACCAGCGCGGTGGGCGGCAACGTCGAGCTGTCGACCGGCGAGACGATCCCCAGCGACCTGATCGTGTGGACCGCGGGCGTCATGGCGAACCCGACGGTGGTGCGCGGTGGCGACCTGCCCGTCGAAGAGCGCGGCCGCATCCGTACCCGTGCCGACCTGCGGGTCGGCACCGAGGACGAGGCGGTCGAGGGCGCCTGGGCGGCCGGTGACGTGTCGGCGGTGCCCGACCTGACCGGCGGCGGCGTGGGCGGGTACTGCGTGCCCAACGCGCAGCACGCGGTGCGTCAGGCGAAGCTGCTGGCGAAGAACCTCGTCGCGGTGCTGCGCGGTGAACTGCCCAAGCAGTACGTGCACAAGAACCTGGGCGCCGTGGCGGGCCTGGGCCTGTACAACGGCGTGTTCCAGTCCGGCAACCTCGCGCTGAAGGGCTTCATCGCCTGGCTCGCGCACCGCGGTTACCACGGTCTGGCGATGCCGTCGTGGGAGCGCAAGTGGCGTGTGCTGTGGGGCTGGTGGAACAACTTCTGGCTCGGCCGTGACATCGTGAGCCTCGAGGCCGTGCAGACCCCGAGGGCGGTGTTCGAGCAGTTCGCCGCGCGTCCGCGCCCGCCGCAGCCGGCCGAGGCCGCTCCGGCGAAGGATGCCGCGCCCTCCGCCGACGGCAAG
This sequence comes from Microbacterium luticocti DSM 19459, assembly GCF_000422405.1. Classification (GTDB taxonomy): domain Bacteria; phylum Actinomycetota; class Actinomycetes; order Actinomycetales; family Microbacteriaceae; genus Microbacterium; species Microbacterium luticocti. The sequence continues at coordinate 462,290 of NZ_AULS01000001.1, read as the reverse complement.
AAGGCGGCCGAGCCTGCCGTCAAGGCGGATGCGGCCAAGCCCGCCGCGAAGGCCAGTGCCGCCGCCAAGCCCGCCGCGAAGGCTGCGAAGAAGGCGTCCGCGTCGGCCTGACGCCGCTGTCGAAAACGCGACACACGACGCCCGCGCCCTGCCCCTCGGGACGCGGGCGTCGTGCTGCCCGGGGCGTGGCCCCGGCGTGGTGTCTGTGCGGCGGTGTCCGACGGTGTGGCGCTTGTTCGGCGGTGTGGCGCCGAGGTGCGGCGGTGGTGTCGGGGTGCCCCCACTGGGATTCGAACCCAGACTGAAGCGATTTTAAGTCGCCTGCCTCTGCCGTTGGGCTATGGGGGCGCGCCCGTCAGCCTAGCGGCCCGCGCTGCGTCCCCACGTGATTCACTGGTGGCGCGGGCCCGACCACGGACCCTGACCGCAGCATCCGACCGTGGCATCCGACAGAGAGTCCGACAGAGAGCAGACCCGATGAGCACGCACAAGGTGACCAACCAGACGCGGCCGCGCAGCGACCTCGACGAGTACGCCGCCAACACCGCGCTCGTCGAGGGAGTCGGCCGCTACCTGCCCGACGCGGCCCAGGCCCGGCTGCACGAGGTCGGCCGGCGGGTCGGTTCGGCCGCGTTCCAGGCCGACGCTGCCCGCGCCAACCGGCGCGAACCGGTGCTGCACACGCACGACCGGTACGGCAACCGCATCGACGAGGTCGACTACGACGAGAGCTACCACCGCATCATCGCCGCCGCGATCGGCGACGGCGCGCACACCTCGGCCTGGGCGCATCCCGGCCCCGGGGCGAACGTCGAGCGCGCCGCCGTGTTCATGCTGTACGCCCAGGTCGAGCCCGGGCACGCCTGTCCCGTCTCGATGTCGCACGCGGCCGTCCCGGTGCTGCGCCAGGCGCCCGACCTGGCCGACCACTGGCTGCCGCGGCTGTACTCCACCCGGTACGACGGACGGCTGGTGCCCGGCAAGACGAGCGCGATCTTCGGCATGGCGATGACCGAGAAGCAGGGCGGCTCGGACGTGCGCGCGAACACCACCACCGCCACCCCCACCGGCGACGGCCGGTACCTGCTGCGCGGCCACAAGTGGTTCTGCAGCGCCCCCATGTCCGACGCGTTCCTCGTGCTGGCGCAGGCGCCCGGCGGCCTCAGCTGCTTTCTCGTGCCGCGACTGCTCGCCGACGGCACACGCAACGGCATCCGTCTGATGCGGCTGAAAGACAAGCTCGGCAACCGTGCCAACGCGTCCAGCGAGGTCGAGTACGAGGATGCCGTCGGCCTGCTCATCGGCGAGGAGGGCCGCGGCGTGCGCACCATCATCGACATGGTCGACCAGACCCGGCTCGACAACGTCTTCGGCGCCACCGCGGGCATGCGTCAGGCCACCGCCGAGGCCGCCTGGCACGTGCGACACCGGCGCGCGTTCGGCGCCACGCTCATCGACCAGCCGGCCATGACCGCGGTGATCGCCGACCTGCAGCTCGAGACCGAGGCGGCCACCGCCGCCGCGCTGCGGCTGGCCCGCGCCCACGACGACGACGCCGACGACGCCGAACGCGCGTTCCGACGCCTGGCGACACCGGTGATGAAGTACTGGGTCTGCAAGCGCGGACCCGGCCACGCCTACGAGGCGCTGGAGTGCCTGGGCGGCAACGGCTACACCGAGGACTTTCCGCTCGCGATGCGTTACCGCGAGCAGCCGGTGATGGCGATCTGGGAGGGATCGGGCAACGTCATCGCGCTCGACGTGCTGCGCGCGATGGCCCGCGAGCCGCAGTGCGTCGAGGCGTTCGACGCCGAACTCGAGACCGCACGTGGCACAGATCCGCGCCTGGATGCCCACCTCGACCGCACCCGGCGCCTGGCGCGCGAGGTCGCCGCCGACCCGCAGCCGGCCACCCGCGCCCGCGAGCTGGTCGCCGCCCTCGCCCTCGCGCTGCAGGGGTCGCTGCTGGTGCGCACCGCTCCGGCCGCGGTGGCCGACGCCTTCACCGCGTCGCGCCTGACCGACGGCGCGACCGGTCACCTGTACGGCGCACTGCCGCCGGGGGTGGATGCCGCGGCCGTCGCCGCGCGCGCCTGACCGGGCCGCGTCGCACCTGCGGCCGTCGCCGCGCGTGCGACCGGGTATGCGCCTGTCCGGGAGTGAAGGCGGTGCGGGGCTCCGTGTGCGTTGCTACCCGCGCGTGAGCGCGCAGTCCGGATCCCGGATGCGGGCCCGACCGAGTGTGATGGCGGTGCGGCCTCAGCGTGCGCCTGACCGGGCCGCGCGCCTGAGGGCGCGAGGGCGGTGCGGGGTTCAGCGTGCGCCGCCGCCGGCGAACAGCTCGCGCAACTCGCCCTTCGAGACGCCGCCGAGCTTGTCCCGCACGTGTTGGATGTGGTTGCGGACGGTGCCGAGCGCGATGCCCAGGCGGTTCGCGATCTCGGGTCCGGTCAACCCCTGCGCTGCCAGCACGGCGATCTCGTGCTCACGATCGGTGAGGCCGGTGTGCACCGCGTGACGCTGCGATGCAGGGATCGCGGCCGGGGCCGATCCGCCCCACTGCCGCCGCTGGCGCACCAGGCCGGCGAGCGTACGGTCGCACTCCCGATCCTCGATCAACTCGATCGCCCGTCGGTGCAGCACCCGTGCCCGCCGGTCACCTGCGGCGACGCGCACGGCGGCGGCCAGCACCCGCGCCGCCGTCGCATGCTCGCCGGCTTCCACGAAGCCGTCCGCAGCCTGCTCGAGCGCGGGAAACGGGTCCTCGCGGCCGAGCAGCACGCGCAGGTACGCGGCGTTCCGGGCCGCGCGCGGTCCGGTCGGCCAGAACTCCCACATGCCGCCGGCATCCAGGACCGCAGCAGCGGCGTCGGCGTCGAGCTCGGCGAGCGCGACCGCCGCGTCGTCCCAGCCGAACCGCGGGCGTGAGTCGGTGAGCCGTTCCAGCGCCGGCACGAGGTCGCGGTGGGGGAGCGGTTCGGAACGGATGCCGCGGACCCGGGCCTGATGTGCACGGGCGAGTACACCCAGCTGCAGGCTCTTCGATTCCAGCAGCGCGACGTCCTCCTCGGGGAACACCTCAGCGGTCCGCTGCGCTTCAGAAGCGGCGATGTTTCGCACCAGGCGCGAGAACGCCGAATACGCGTCGGGGTAGGAGGCGGGGGTACCCAGTGCGCGCAGCGCCTTGTCGTTCCATCCCTGCCGTGCCAGCGCCAACGCGCGCAGCGCGTGCACCAGCCCGGCCTTGGCCGGACCCACCGCATGGTGTGCGGACTGGTCGAGGATCGTGGCGACGGCCGCCGGGCCGTCCCACGCCAGGGCGATCAGCGCGTGGTTGCCCGCCGCGGTCACCAGCAGGTCGGTCTCGAGTGGGTCGGTCGCATCCACCCGGCTCCACAGCTGCTCGAGCTCGGCCATCGCACTCTCGCCGTCGCCGGCGTAGCAGTCCAGCGCGGCCAGGGTGTTGGCCGCCTGGTTGACCAGGCGTCGCTCGCCCAAGCGTTCCCCGATGCGGCGGGCCTCTTCGGCAAGGCGGTGGCGATAGTCCAGCGAGGGGGTCAGCGAGTCGTCGGGGAACGCGACGGACAGCAGCGCCCAGGCCCGTGCGGACTCGTCGCCGGACAGGGTCAGCTCGTGCAGCACCGACCACACCCGGTCGTTGTCGTCGCCCGGGTCGGAGTCGATGAGGATCGCCTGCAGCGGGGCGCGCACCGCCGACGTCGTCGCCTCGTTCACGCACTGCGTCACCAGGGCGATCGCCCGTGGCGCCCGCCCGGTCCAGGCCCCCACGAGCCGGGCGATCCTGGCCACCCGCACCAGGCGGTCGTCGTCGGCGTCCAGGCGCGAGCAGTACTCCTCCAGCGCCTGAAGTGCGAGATCGCCCGCGCCGCGCAGACCGAGCAGCAGTGCCTCGCGGCACACGTCCTCAGCGGAATCGGTCACCGCCCAAGTTTATGTGCACCCTGTGTGTACAGGCGCGTCATGCACGCACGGTTCCGTGACATGCCGCCGGGTCGGGGTCATCACGATTTTGTGCAGTCATTGCACTGTCCCCGGACGCCTGCGCTCGCTTGACTCGCATCACTCGCAGTGACAGCTGCGTCGTCGCGTTATCGACGACTTCAAGGAGGAAATCAATGAAGCGCACCCCATTGCTGACGGCCGCCGTGGTCGCCTGCCTGGCCGGAGGTCTGCTGACCACGGCCGGCGCGGCCGCCGCGGACGAGCCGTCGCCGGATCCGCACGGCAACACACAGGAACGACAACTGGCCACCCCCGTGGCCGGCCCCAAGTCCCTGGTCAAGAGCACCGACGTGAACGACCGGGCCACCTCGGTGCGCCCCGACACCGTCCGCAAGGCGCCCGCGTCGGTGCGGGCACAGGCCGGCAAGGTGCGCACCGACAAGACCGCCGCCAAGGCGGTCGCCAAGGCGCACCTGAAAGAGGTCGCCAAGTACTTCGGCGCCCGCGACAAGGATCTGAAGGCCACAACGGTGGCCGAGGATGCCTCGGGCACGATCGTGCGCGCTGACCAGGTGGTCGACGGAGTACCCGTGTTCGGCGGACAGATCGTGACCGCACTCGACGACAGCGGCGCGCTTCTGTCGGCGTCCGGTCAGGTCACGCTCGCCACCTACGGCACGTTCCCGACCGCGGCCGATCAGGCCGCCGCGCAGAAGAAGGCCAGCTCCCAGGCGGTCAAGGTGGTCGCCGACATGGTGGAAAGCAAGCACCCCGAGCTGAAGGTGACCGCGGCCGACCTGCACGCGTCCGCCCCGGTGAAGAACTGGTTCGACGTCAAGCTGCTCGACCACGGCATCGGCTCATACGCGGTGCCGGCGTACCGGTTCGAGGTGACCGACGGTCCCGACGTGCGCTACACGGCGTTCGTGCATGCCTCCGGTGAGATGCCGTTGCTGGCGTGGGATGAGATCAACGAGGCATCCGACCAGAACCGGGTCGTCTGCGACGCGAACCGCACCCAGGTGGCCGACACCGGGCCGAGCGTGCGCTGCGGCTCGGGCGACCAGCCCTTCGCACCTGCCCGCACCGAGGGTCAGAAGGCGACCGGCGAGGTCGACGTCGACTCGGTGTACGACTTCTTCGGCGACACCGCCGAACTGTACAAGGAGCTGGGGGTGAACCTCACCGACCTGATCGGCTCGGACTACGGTGACGACATCGGCAAGGCGATCCGCGGCACCGTGCGCATCTGCAACGGCGACTGCCCGTACGCGAACGCGTTCTGGAACGGCGAGCAGATGGCCTTCGGCGAAGGCGTCAGCACCGACGACGTCACCGGTCACGAGCTCAGCCACGGTGTCACCGAGCGGATCAGCGGGCTGGCCTACATGTGGGAGTCCGGTGCGATCAACGAGGCGCTCTCGGACATCTTCGGCGAGTTCGTCGATTTGACCAACGGGTCGGCAGACGACACCGCGGCCAACCGCTGGCTGATCGGCGAGGGCTCCTCGCTCGGAGCGATCCGGTCGATGTCCGACCCGACCGCCTTCAAGGACCCCGACAGCACCCAGTCGTCGCTGTGGGCGCTCGATGCGAGCTGGAGCGACAACGGCGGTGTGCACACCAACAGCGGTGTGGCCAACAAGGCCGCCTACCTGACCACCGACGGCGGCACGTTCAACGGGCAGAAGGTCAAGGGCCTGGGCATCGACCGCAGCGAGCGACTGTGGTGGGGCGCCGCCCAGCGGCTGACCACCGGCTCGGCCTACACCGACCTGGCTGAGGCGCTGCGCGCCTCGTGCGATGGCCTGGCCAAGCACGCCAAGAAGACCGGGTTCACCAAGGCCGACTGCGGCCAGGTCGACAAGGTCATCACCGCCACCGCCATGGACCGGGTGCCGGCAGCGGCCGCGGCCAAGCGCGCCCCGCTGTGCGACCCGCAGTTCAGCACGGCCAAGAAGCCGGTCTGGAAGACCAGCTTCACCAAGGGCGAGTCGAACAAGGTCGTCTTCGGCGCCAAGCCGAACAGCACGAACCCCGACGCCTGGTCGTGGGCGTACAGCTCCGACACCCTCGACACGCTCGGCGGCACGTTCTCGAACGACGGCGACGACTCCGCGGTCGCGATGATCACCAAGGATGCCGGGGTCGCCGAGGGGGCGCTCACCATGGCCAAGGGTGTGAAGGTCAAGAAGGCCAACACGTTCCTGCGCTTCGAGCACGCCGACGGGTTCATCTCGGCCTTCTTCGGTCTGGACAACGGCTACGGCAAGGTCGAGTACACCGTCGACGGCGGCAAGACCTGGACCAACGCCGCCGAACTGCCGTGGGTGAACGGCCCGAACGGGCCGGCCAGCGCGGCCGACGACCCCGATGTGATCGGTCCCGTGTTCAAGGGCTCGTCGTTCGGCTGGGCGACCAGCCGGGTCGACCTGACCTCGCTGCGCGGCAAGACCGTCTCCTTCCGCTGGGTGCCGCTGGGCTCGTACGCCTCGTGGCTGCTGCCGGGGACCTGGTACCTCGACAACGCGGCGATGTACGAGTGCGCGAAGTGACCGGCAGCGCCGATCGGCCCGGCGGCGTCAGCGTGCCAGGGGCCTGACCGGCGGTATCACCGGCACCCGTTCGGCCCGGGGACCCGCGAGGGTTCCCGGGCCGAACGGGTCTACGCCCGAGTGCGAGCGGCCTAAGCTGGGGGGAATCGATGTGCGAAGGAGCCTGCGAACCGATGAGCCTCGACCTGCTCGCCGCGTCCGGCACCGACGGCGATCGCGCGTGGGAGCGGCCGTGGGCGTACTGGTCGGCGATGACCGATGCGATCGCCGAGTTGTCTGGCCCGGTCGGCGTCGTGAACGTCGACGCCCTGCGCTACAACGCCCTCGACATGCTCGTGCGCGCCGGTGGGGTGCCCATCCGGGTGGCCAGCAAGTCGGTGCGCGTGAGGCAGATCATTGACGCCACCCTCGCTCTGCCCGGGTACCGCGGCATCCTCGCCTTCACGCTGCTCGAAGCGCTGTGGTTGGCCGCACACGGCCACGATGACGTCGTCGTCGGCTACCCGACCGCCGACCGCGCGGCGATCGCCGCACTGTGCGCCGAGCCCGAGGCGGCCGACCGCATCACGCTCATGGTCGACAGCATCGACCAGCTCGACCTGATCGACGCGGTCGCGTCGCCCGCGGCGCGGCCGACGTTGCGCCTGTGTCTGGAGGCCGACGCCTCGTGGCGCGCGCCTGGGCTCGGTCACATCGGTGTGCGCCGCTCGCCCGTGCACACCGCGGGCGAAGTCGTCGACGTCGCCCGCCGCATCGCCGCCCGGCCGGGCTTTCGGATCGTGGGCCTGATGATGTACGAGGCGCAGATCGCCGGGCAGCCCGACAGTGAGGGCCTTTCCGACCCGGTGATCCGGTGGATGCAGCGCCGCTCGGCCGAGGAGCTGATCGCCCGGCGCGGTGCGATCGTCGACGCGCTGCGTGAGATCGCCCCCCTCGAGTTCGTCAACGGCGGCGGGACCGGGTCGCTCGAGCTGACGGCATCCGACCAGGCCGTCACCGAGCTCACCGCCGGCAGCGGGCTGCTGGCCGGGCATCTGTTCGACCGCTACCGCGTCTTCGACCCGGCCCCGGCGGCCGCATTCGCACTCGAGGTGGTGCGCAAGCCCGCCGACGACATCGTCACCGTGCTCGGTGGCGGCTGGATCGCCTCTGGCCCGCCGCTGGCATCGCGCCAGCCGCTGCCGGTCTGGCCGCAGGGCCTGCACACCCTCGGCCGGGAGGGGGCCGGTGAGGTGCAGACGCCGCTGCAGGGCGAGGCGGCGCGCGGCCTGCGGGTGGGCGACCGGGTCTGGTTCCGGCACGCCAAGAGCGGGGAGCTCGCGGAGCGCATCGACGCATATCGGCTCATCGAATCGGATCGCGTCGTCGGCGAGCTGCCGACGTATCGCGGGGAGGGAAAGGCGTTCCTGTGACACGACCGGGCGGCGAATGGCGCAACTGGGGACGATCGGCCAGGGTCCGGCCACAGCGGGTCGAGTTCCCGAACAGCACCGACGCGGTGCGCCGCGCGGTGCAGGCCGCGGCGCGGCGGGGGCTGGCGGTCAAGGCGGTGGGCGCCGGCCACAGTTTCACCGGGATCGCGGTCGCGCCCGGGGTGCTGCTCGACCTGCGCGAGCTGACCGGTGTGGTCCGCGTCGACCGTGAACGGGAGCGGGTCACCCTGCGTGCCGGCACCCACCTGTACGACATCCCGCGGCTGCTGCGGCCGTACAACCTGGCCATGCAGAACCTCGGCGACATCGACCGGCAGACCATCGCCGGCGCGATCTCGACCGGCACGCACGGCACGGGCTCACGGTTCGGTGGCATCTCCACCCAGGTGGTGGGGGCGGTGATGGTCACCGCGGACGGCGAACTGCTCACCGTCGACGACGAGCACAACCGGGAACTGCTGCCCGCCGTCGCGCTGGGGCTGGGTGCCCTGGGCGTCCTCGTCGAGGTCACCTTGCAGTGCGTTCCCGCCTTCGTGCTGCACGCGGTCGACGAACCCGGACCGCTCGAGCAGACCCTCGACGCGCTGGGACAGCGGGCCGAGGATGCCGACCACTTCGAGTTCTATTGGTTTCCGCACACCGACGTCGGGCTGACCAAGACGAACACGCGACTGCCGGCCACCGCCGGGCGCCACCCGCTGCCGGCGGTGGGACGCTGGATCGACGAAGAGCTGCTGTCGAACGGACTGTACGGCGCGGTGTGCGCCGCCGGCACCGTGGTGCCGGCGCTCGTCCCGCCGTTCTCACGCCTGGCGGTGAAGCTCACCGGCGACCGCGAGTACACCGACTGGTCCGACCGGGTCTACACCCAGCATCGGGGGGTGCGCTTCCGCGAGATGGAGTACGCGCTGCCGGTCGAGAACCTGCGGCCGGCGTTCGACGCGCTGCGTGCGCTGATCGACGAGAACCGGTGGCGCATCTCGTTCCCCGTCGAAGTGCGCGTGGCGGCAGCCGACGACCTGTGGCTGTCGACCGCGTACGGCCGGGCCAGCGGCTACATCGCCGTGCACCGGTACTGGCGCGAGAACCCCACCGAGTACTTCGAGGCCGTCGAACAGATCATGCTCGCGCACGGTGGGCGCCCGCACTGGGGCAAGATGCACACCCTGGATGCCACGGCCCTGCGCGAACGGTATCCACGGTTCGACGACTTCATCGCGCTGCGCGATCGGCTCGATGAGAACCGGATGTTCCAGAACGCGTACCTGCGCCGGGTGCTCGGCGAATGAGGCCGGCTCGCTCGGTGGGTAACGGCTGAGAGTCCCCGCCGTGCCAACGGCCGGTGTCGGCGCCGCGGTTAGGATGGGGACGATCGAACGGAGTCGCGTGCAATGGAATGGTTGATCCCGGTACTGATCGTGGTCGCGCTCGTCCTCATCGTGGGGATCTACCTGTGGGCGACGTACAACTCGCTGGTGCAGTTGAACGTCCGCGTGGACGAGGCGTGGAGCGACATCACGGTGCAGCTCAAACGTCGCGCCGACCTGCTGCCGAACCTCATCGAGGCGGTGAAAGGCTACGCCGCGCACGAGAAGGCGGTGTTCGAGAACGTCACCCAGGCGCGCGCCGAGACGCTCAACGCCGGGGGACCGGCCGAGGCGGGCGTGGCCGAAGGACACATGCAACAGGCGCTGAAGTCGCTGTTCGCGGTCGCCGAGGCCTACCCGCAGCTGCAGGCCAGCCAGAACTTCCTGCAGCTGCAGCAGAACATCGTCGACACCGAAGACAAGATCCAGGCATCCCGCCGCTTCTACAACGGCGGCGTGCGCGAGCTGAACACCAAGATCAAGGTGTTCCCCAACAACCTGTTCGCGCGCAACCTCGGCTTCCACGAGCGCGAGTTCTTCGAGGTCGTCGACGGCGCGGCCATCGCCGAGCCGCCGCGCGTGCAGTTCTGACACGAGGCGGGTCACTGCGCCGGGCGCATCGACCCGCACCGTGTCACGGCTGAGCGAGGGCCGAAGGCCCGAGTCGAAACCCCCGTGGTCGATCTGAAGGGCCGGTTCGGTGTACTCCGCGATCGCGCGCAACAAGCGCAACACCTGGTTCATCCTCATCGGGTTCGTGCTGCTGTTGGGGGCGTTGGGGCTGCTCGCCGGCTGGCTGGCCAGCAACAACTGGTGGATCACGGCGCTGGTGCTGGTCTTCGCCGGCGGCTACGCGGCCGTGCAGTACTTCTGCGCCGACCGTGAGGCGATCGCGCTGTCGGGGGCGTTCGAGGTCGACAAGCAGTCCGCACCGCGTTACTACCGCCTCGTCGAGAACCTGTGCATCACGACCGGTGCGCCGATGCCGAAGCTGTACGTGGTCGAAGACCCGGCGCCGAACGCGTTCGCCACCGGCCGCGACCCCGAGCATGCCGCGATCACGGTGACCACCGGCCTGTTCGAGCTCATGACCGACCGCGAGCTGGAAGGCGTGCTCGGTCACGAACTGGGGCACATCCGCAACTACGACATCCGGGTCTCGATGCTGGTGTTCGGCCTGGTGGTGGCGGTCGGCCTGGTCGCCGACGTGATGCTGCGGATCTCGTTCTTCTCGGGCGCGCGGCGGCAGAACAACGGCAACAACCAGGCCCAGCTGGTCTTTCTGATCTTCGGGATCGTCGCCGCGATCGTCGCGCCGCTGTTGGCCGGGCTGGTGCAGGCCGCGATCTCACGGCAGCGCGAGTACTTGGCCGATGCGACCAGCGCCCTGACCACGCGGGACCCGGAGGGGCTGGCCTCGGCGCTGGCGAAACTGGGCGAGTACGGGCGTCCGCTGCAGAAGGCGAACACGTCGATGGCGCACCTGTGGATCGCCGATCCGCTGCGCCCGAACGCGCTGGCCCGCATGTTCTCCACGCACCCGCCCATCCCCGACCGGATCGAGCGGCTGCGCACGATGGGCGGGTCGTTCTAACGCACCGCCAGCTGCACGGTCGCGCCCGAGAACACGATCTCACCGCGCAATGCCCAGTCCTCGGTGCGGTAGGTGTGGCTCGCCGCCCGCCCGTCGAAGCCGGTGCCGCGCGCGGTCGCGGTGATCACGCCTCCGGTCGCGGCGAACCTGCCGTGCTCGGGGTCCAGGTGCAGCGTCGGCCGTGTGTCGATGCGGAACGCGAGGGCATCGAGCGTGCGCAGGTCGGCGGCCCAGGGCACCCGCAGACCGCAGGCGGCGGGCACGTGGTCGGTGGATGCCGCGCACCGGTCCTCGTACGTCTCCAGCTGCGTCTGCAGCACGGCCTGCCCGCGCGTGCCCAGCGTCACCGGCAGTGTGACCGTCACCGGCTGCGCGTCGGTGACGGCGACCGTCTGCGCGCCGTCGAGCACCGCGTCCGGCAGCGCCCGCACCGGGTATTGCGCGGGAAGCACCGCGACCGCCGTATGCGCGGGGACGGTGGCATCCCCGACCCGCACCGCCGCACCCAGGGTGGGGTCGACGGTGAGCGTGCCGAGGAAGTCGCCGACCTGGTACCCGTGCCCGGCACGGGTGAGGGTGAAGTGCACGTCCACGCTCGCCGTACCCAGGCGTGCGGTGGCGTGCACCGAGCCGTCGTCGGAGATCCGCTGCACCACAGGGTCGGCGATGCGGTCGGAGGCACCGGCGAACGCGTCCAGCGCCAGGCGGCGCGTGTCGGGCGGCACACGGGAGTCGTTCGTCATGGCCGTCAGCGTGTGCACGTCGCCGGAGGCCAGCGCGTCCAGCCAGTCGTGCGCGGCATCCTGGATCTGCGGCGGACGCAGCAGCCAGAACACCGCCACGCCCACACCGAGCGCGGCGACCGCCGCGGCGGCGACCACGATCGCGGTGCGTGCCCTCACGGCTCCACGTTAACCGAACCGGGCCGCGCTCCGGTGCGGCCGTAGACTGGCCGGGTGTCAGCAACCGACGGAAACCCCCGCACGTCGCTGCGCGATGTGCTGAGAAACCGCACCGTGGACACCGAGATCGGTGCCACCATCCCTCGCGGACTGCGGGTGGCCACCGCCTACTCGTGGCGCCTGCTGGTCGTGGCCGGGGCCATCGCCGTGGGCATCTGGCTGGTCATCCAGCTCAAGCTCCTGGTGATCCCGCTGCTGGTGGCGATCCTGATAACGGCGCTGCTGTGGCCGGCGTTCTCGTTCCTGCTGCGGCACCGGGTGCCCCGGTGGCTGGCCATCGTGATCGCCGTGCTCGGCACCGTCGCGGTGATCGGCGGGCTGATGTCGCTGGTGGTGTGGCAGATCACCGAGCAGTGGGCGTCGGTGCGCGACCGCACCGTCGCCGCCGTCGACGGGCTGCGCGACTCGCTCGTGCACGGCCCGCTGCATCTGACCGAGCACCAGATCGACACCTGGCTCGGCCAGCTCTGGCATCTGCTGCAGCAGCAGGCCGAACTGCTGTGGTCGGGTGCGCTGGCGATCGGCAGCACCGTCGGTCACATCGGGGCCGGGCTGCTGCTGACCCTGTTCATCCTGCTCACCCTGCTCGCCGACGGCGCCGGCATCTGGCGGTGGGCGACGCGGCTGTTCCCGAAAGCCGCCCGTCCCGCCGTGGACGGGGCCGGCCGCGCCGGATGGACCACCGTCGTCGACTATGCGCGCACCCAGCTGCTGGTGGCCACCATCGACGCGGTGGGCATCGGCCTGGGTGCGTTCCTGCTCGGCGTGCCGCTGGCGGTTCCGGTCGCGGTGCTGGTGTTCCTCGGCTCGTTCGTGCCGATCGTGGGCGCGGTGGTCACCGGCGCGGTCGCGGTGTTCCTCGCGCTGGTCTACAACGGCTGGTGGATCGCGTTGTGGATGCTCGTGGTCGTGCTGGGTGTGCAGCAGCTGGAGGGCCACGTGCTGCAGCCGCTGCTGATGGGCTCCGCGGTCAAGGTGCACCCGTTGGGCGTGGTGCTGGTGGTCGCCGGCGGCGCCATGATCGCCGGCATCCCGGGCGCCCTGTTCGCGGTGCCGCTTGCCGCCTTCGTCAACGTCGTCGGGGTGTACCTCAGCCGCCGCGGCTGGGAACGCGGTGAGCAGTTCGCCGCCGACGACCTCATCTGGAACACGGTGCCCCGCACCAGGAAGAGCGGTGCATGAGCACTCCCACCCTCGACGACTTCGCCGACGCCGCCGCCACGCTCGAGCCGGTCATCACCCGCACCCCCATCGACCAGTCGCTGTACCTGTCCGAGCTGCTCGGTGTGCCCGTGCACCTGAAACTCGAGAACCTGCAGCGCACCGGCTCGTTCAAGATCCGCGGGGCAAGCTACCGGCTCTCGCGGCTGTCGGCCGAAGAGCGCGCGCGCGGCGTCGTGGCCGCCTCGGCCGGCAACCATGCGCAGGGGGTCGCGCTGGCCGCCCAGCAGCTGGGCATCGCGGCGACCATCTTCATGCCGCTGGGTGTGCCGGTGCCCAAACTCCTGGCCACCCGTGGCTACGGGGCCGAGGTCGTGCTGGAAGGCGCCACCGTCGAGACGCCGCTGCGGCTGGCGGCCGAGTTCGCCGAGCGCACCGGCGCGGTGCTCATCCATCCGTTCGACCACCGCGACATCATCGTCGGGCAGGGCACTCTGGGGCTGGAGCTGTGGGACGCGATCGACGACCTCGACACGGTCGTCGTCGGCATCGGCGGGGGAGGGCTCATCGCCGGCGTCGCCGCTGCGGTGAAGGCCCGTGCCGCCGCCGAAGGACGCACGGTGCGGGTGATCGGGGTGCAGGCGGCCAACTCGGCCGCCTACCCGCCGTCGCTGACCGCCGGGCACCCGATCGATGTGGCCACCACACCGACCATCGCCGACGGCATCGCGGTCGCCCGGCCCGGCGAGATCCCCTTCCAGATCGTCCGCGATCTGGTCGACGAGGTCGTCACCGTCACCGAGGACGACATCGCCCGTGCCCTGCTGGTGCTGCTCGAGCGCGCCAAGCAGGTCGTCGAACCCGCCGGCGCGGTGGGCGTGGCGGCGATCCTCGCCGGCAAGATCCACCCGAGCGGGGCGACCGCACTGGTGCTGTCGGGCGGCAACATCGACCCGCTGCTGCTGCAACGTGTGGTCGCACACGGGCTGGCGGCATCCGATCGCTACATGACCATGCGCATCCCGCTGCCGGACCGTCCCGGCCAGCTCGCCCAGGTGTCGGAACTGCTCGCCCAGGCCGGCGCCAACGTGATCGAGGTGCTGCACACCCGGCACGGCCAGGGGATGCAGATCAGCGAGGTGGTCCTGCAGTTGAGCGTCGAGACCCGCGGCGCCGAGCACCGTGCGCTGGTGATGCAGACGCTGCGCGAGGCCGGCTTCGAGCCGACGATCGTCGAGGACTGACAGGTCGGGCCCGGCCGCGGCGGTCGGGCCTACGCGCCGGTGTAGGTGTCGACCTTCACGACCTGCACGGCGATCTCGCGACCGTTCGGGGCGGTGTACGAGGTCTTCTCGCCCTCTTTCAGGCCGATGATCGCGCTGCCCAGCGGGGACGCCTCGCTGTACACGTCCAGATCGCCGCCGGCGGCGATCTCGCGGCTGCCCAGCAGGAACACCTCTTCGTCGCCGGCGACCAGCGCCGTCACGACCGTGCCCGGCTGCACCGTGCCGTCGCTGGCGGGCGCCTCGCCGACGACCGCATTCTTCAGCAGTGCCTGCAGTGTGCGGATGCGCGCCTCCTGCTTGCCCTGCTCGTCTTTGGCGGCGTGGTAACCGCCGTTCTCCTTCAGGTCGCCCTCTTCGCGGGCCGCCTCGATGCGCTTGGCGATCTCCTCCCGACCGACGGTGGTCAGGTGCTCGAGCTCGGCAGCGAGACGGTCGTATGCCTCCTGGGTGAGAAAGGTCACCGCAGCGTCTTCGGACACGTCTACTCCTTCGATCGATGGGATAAGCCAAGACGCCCCGGCAACCGGCCAGGGCGTCTTCGTGCGGATCAGCCTAGGGCACCCAGCAGGTGTTCACCAAACCGGTCGTGGCCTCGCCGACGGTGGGGATGGACTCGCTGTAGGCGTGGGTGTGACCGCTCGATGCGGGCAGCCGCACGATCTTCCAGCCGACCACGCCGTGCTCGGTGTCGTCGGCTTCGAGCACACAGGTCACGGCCGTGCCGGCCGGTGCGGTGATCTGGAAGGCCAGATCCACCCGGTGCGCGTCGACCACGGTGAAACCGGTGGCGGTGGCATCCACCGTGTTGCGCCCGCCGCCGAACGCCGCCCACACCATGACGGCGAGCGCGGCGCCGATCGCCACGATCGCAACGACCAGCAGCGTGCGCCGGCGCCGGGGCGAACTCGTGCGCCCGTACCGCTCGTCGAGCATCTGCTGCGTCGTCATGGTGACTCCGTGGGGGGAATAGGCTGGTGATTCCAGGCTATGCGCTCTGCGCGGAATGAGGAAAAATGCACGCTGCGATCGCCTCCCTCGCGATCCTCGCCGCCGGCCCGACACCGAGCCCGAGCCCGAGCGGCCCTCCCGCCGCGATGGTCACCCCCGGGCCGTGGGGCTTCGTCGCGATCGCCCTCATCGCCCTGGCCGTGGTCGTGCTGCTGTGGGACATGATGCGCCGCATCCGGCGTGCCCGGTACCGCGCCCAGGTGCGTGAGGAGCTGGACGCCGAGCAGGCCGAGGTCGAGGCGGCCGCCGACGCGACCGGCACCGACGCGCAAGACGTGGATGCCTCCGGCGACGACGATCGCTGACGCCGTTCAGCCGGCGTGGTAGGCCGGTGCCAGCGAGATCAGCAGCGACGCCGTCCAGTGGCAGATGAACGCGAGCACCGTGCACACGTGGAAGATCTCGTGGAAGCCGAACCGGCGCGGCCACGGGTCGGGCTTCTTGGTCGCGTACACGACGGCGCCCACGGTGTAGAGGACACCACCGATGATCACGAGCACCATCATCGTGGCGTTGGCGTGGAACAGCGGCACGATGTACATCACGGCCGCCCACCCCAGCACCAGGTACAGCGCGACATACATCCAGCGGGGCGCGGTGATCCAGAACACCCGGAACAGGATGCCCAGCACCGCCCCGCTCCACACGATCGACAGCAGGATGACCGTCTCGTCGGTGGGCAGGGCCAGCACCGCCAGCGGCGTGTAGGTGCCGGCGATCAGCAGCAGGATGTTCGCGTGGTCGATGCGCTTGAGCACCGCCTTGGTGCGGGGCTTCCAGTTGAACCGGTGGTACAGCGCCGAGTTGCCGAACAGCAGCATCGAGGTGACCATGAACACCGCGGCCGCCCACTTGGCGGAAGACCCGTGCGCGACGCTGATCAGGACGATGCCGCCGACGATCGCGATCGGGAAGGTGGCGGCATGGATCCAGCCGCGCCAGGTCGGCTTGACGTCGATGGCCGCGTCGGCGGCGGCCGACGCCATGAGCGGCAGTTCCGGCATGTCCGCGCCCTCGGGCGCGTGCGTGTCGGCGGGAACGGGTTCGGGCTCGCGGCGGCTCACCCTCTGAGCCTATTGCGCGATGGATGCCGCATGCCGTACATGGGCGGATCCTGCACGCATGCACCGCACGTGCCCAGGGTGTGACGGTAGCGTGGGACGGTGACGTCCGCGCGGTCGAACCAGGGGCAGGGACCCCTCTACCGGCTCTACATCGGCAGGCTCCGCCGCCGGATCGCCCCCGAGCAGGTGCCCCGCCACGTCGCGATGATGATCGACGGCAACCGGCGCTGGGCCCGCCAGCTGGGGTACGCCACCGCTGCGGACGGTCACCGGGCCGGGGCGGCGAAGATGCGCGAGTTCCTGGAATGGTGCGACAGCGTCGGGGTGCAGGTGGTGTCGCTGTACCTGCTGTCGCTGGACAACCTGCGCAAGCGCGCCCCGCAGGAGCTCTCGGACCTCATCGAGATCATCGCCGAGCTCGCCGAGAGCCTCTCGCACGTGCGCGACTGGCGGGTGCAGCACGTGGGCCGGCTCGACGGGCTGCCGCCCGAACTGTCGCGTGTGCTCGCCGACGCCCAGGAACGCACCGCGCACAACCGCGGTCTTCATGTGAACCTCGCGGTCGGCTACGGCGGGCGCGGCGAGATCGTCGACGCGGTGCGCAGCATCATCCAGCAGCACGACGAGCGCGGCGGGACCCTCGAAGAGCTGGCCGCGAGCCTGACCCCCGAGCAGATCGGCGAACACCTGTACACCGGGGGACAGCCCGACCCCGACCTGGTGATCCGCACCTCGGGCGAACAGCGGCTCAGCGACTTCCTGCTGTGGCAGTCCGCGCACAGCGAGTTCTACTTCGTCGAGGCGCTCGGGCCCGACCTGCGCGAGGTGGACTTCCTGCGCGCGATCCGCGACTACGCCGAACGCGACCGCCGGTTCGGTGGCTGAACCGGCCCCGACCGGCGGGGCGGCCCGTGCCACAATGTCACGGTGAGCGATCTGGAACACTATCTTTCGACCTTCGACGTCGAACCCGGATACCTGGACTGGGCGGCGTTCGGTCCGCTCTCGTCGGGGGTGCGCGCCGAGGCGCACGCCGACGCGGAATCGCTGGGCAACGGCCGCCGCTCCAGCATCGACCTGGTCGCCGGCCGCAGCGACCGCGCCTGTGAACTGCTCGCCGAGCTGCTGGGCGCGCCCGTCGACGAGGTGGTGCTGCAGCCGTCGACCACGTACGGGCTGATGCAGGCGCTGTACGGGCTGGACGGTGCCCTGCTGCTCTCGCGCGCGGAGTTCCCGTCGCTGACGATCGCCGCCACCCGCGCCGCCGGTCTGCGCGACGGGTTGACGCTGCAGTGGATCGACCCGGCCGACGGGTTCGTCACCCCCGGCGCGGTGCGTGAGGCGCTCACCGATCAGACCACCGCGGTGGCGGTGAGCCTGGTCGATTTCCGCACCGGGTACGCCGCCGACCTCACCGCACTGCGCGAGGTCATCGGCGATCGGCTGCTCATCGTCGACGCGGTGCAGGGGTTCGGAGTCGTGGACGCGGACTGGGCCGCCGCCGACGTGGTGTGCGGGAACGGCTACAAGTGGCTGCGCGCCGGGCGCGGCACCGGCTGGGCCCGGTTCGGGCCGCGTGCCTTGGAGCGGCTGGAGCCGGTGCTGTCGGGCTTCGCCGGCGCCGAGGGCGATCAGCTGCCGATGGACGTGGTGCCGGCTGCGGCATCCACCGCGAGGGCCTTCACCGTCACCGGCTCGGACTTCCTCGCCGCCGGCCGGCTCGCGACCGCCCTCGAGGAGGTGCGCGCGGCCGGGGTGCGCTCGATCGCCGCGGCGGTGGCCGAGCGTGCCGACGAGATCGTCCACTACGCGACGCGGTACGACGTGCCGCTGGCCACCCCGTCCGAACGTGAGCACCGCGCCGGCATCGTCACGCTCGCCCCACGGCGGCAGGATGCCGCGGCCCTGGCGGCCACGCTGGTCAACCACGGCGTGGCCTTCACCGCGCGGGGCGGCCAGATCCGTCTCGCCCCGCATGCGGCCACCGGCGAGGACACCATGCGGCTCGTGGGTGACGCGCTGGCCGAGTTCGCGGCATCCCGCACCTGGTGAGCACAGTCGTCACCGGACGTTAACCTCGCGTCCGCGTGTCGGGCGCGCACGGTGCGCCCGGGCGGCCGTACGGTCGAGGCATCGGACAAGGCGTCCGATCGAGTCGGCCAACCGGATCGCGACTCGTGGCCCTGGGTCGACTCGTGACAGCCGGGACGCAGTCCCGGGGCGGGAGCGGGTCGTGGCCACACGGGCACAGCAGGGCGAGGACGTCGGACAGCAGCTCGGGCGACAGGCCGGGCATCAGGTCCTCGACGCGGACGAGATCATGGATGCCGCCGACCAGCGGCTGCGCACCTACGTGCTGGACACGTCGGTGCTGCTGAGCGATCCGCGGGCGTTCTTCCGGTTCGCGGAGCATTCGGTGGTGATCCCGGTCGTGGTGGTCACCGAACTGGAGAGCAAGCGTCACGATCCCGAACTGGGCTATTTCGCCCGGCAGGCGCTGCGTCACCTCGACGAGCTGCGCATCGAGCACGGCCGTCTCGACTTTCCGGTGCCGGTGGGCGAGGGCGGCACGCTGCGGGTGGAGCTGGCCAACACCGACGTGACCGTGCTGCCGGCCGGCATGCGCCTGGGGGACAACGACACCCGCATCCTCGCCGTGGCGATGCACCTCATGCAGGACGGGCAGGAGGTCACCGTCGTCTCGAAAGACCTGCCCATGCGCGTGAAGGCGGCGTCGCTGGGCATCAGCGCCGAAGAGTACCTGGCCGAGCAGGCGGTGGACTCGGGGTGGACCGGGATCGCACGTCTGGACGTGTCGGGCGACGAGATCAGCGACCTGTACGAGACCGAGGTCGCCATCAGTGACGATGTGGTCGGGCTGCCGGTGAACACCGGGCTGGTCATCCACTCCGACCGCGGCTCGGCCCTTGGCCGGGTGGTCGGCGACGGCGAGTACCGCCTGGTGCGCGGCGACCGGGAGGTGTTCGGGTTGCACGGGCGCAGCGCCGAGCAGCGCATCGCCATCGACCTGCTGCTCGACCCCGAGGTGGGCATCGTGTCACTGGGCGGCCGGGCCGGCACCGGCAAGTCGGCGCTGGCGCTTTGCGCGGGGCTCGAATCGGTGCTCGAGCGCCAGCAGCAGCGCCGGATCATGGTGTTCCGGCCGTTGTTCGCGGTGGGCGGCCAAGAGCTCGGCTATCTGCCCGGCGACCAGCAGGAGAAGATGACCCCGTGGGGCCAGGCGGTGTTCGACACCCTCGGCTCGGTGGTGTCGGGAAATGTGCTCGAAGAGGTGATGGCCCGCGGCATCCTCGAGGTGCTGCCGCTGACCCACATCCGCGGGCGCTCGCTGCACGACGCGTTCGTGATCGTCGACGAGGCGCAGTCGCTGGAGCGCAACGTACTGCTGACGGTGCTCAGCCGCATCGGGCAGAACTCCCGGGTCGTGCTCACCCACGATGTCGGGCAGCGTGACAACCTGCGGGTCGGCCGGCACGACGGGGTCGCCTCGGTCATCGAGACGCTCAAGGGCCACGGCCTGTTCGCGCACGTCACACTGACCCGCTCGGAGCGCTCGCCGATCGCGGCGCTGGTCACCGACCTGCTGGAGGCCGGCGAACTGTCGTGAGAGGGCATGAGGAATCTCTCACCGCCTCGATGTGATCTCGGCGGTGTCGAGGGGGCACCATAGATGGGGCACCCGGACATTGCGGAGAGGACATCATGGACGCACGCGTCGCGCTGCTGGTCGGCGGCGGCACCGCCGTGGCGGCCTCGTTTGCGGTCGCGTCCGTGCTGGCGCTGAGTTCGGTGGCCGCGCTCGCCGACCACCCCGGCGTGCCCGTGGCCGACTCCGCTGTGGTGGTGCCCGGCCACCCCGCCGAAGCCGTTCGCACCCCGGCAGCGACCACCACCGACGGCCCGCAGACCGTGCACGCGCCCGAGCCGCGCCAGATCGGCATCGCCCCTGTGGTCGGGGCACGCTCCACCGCACCACGGGCCGAGACCGGTCCTGCCGCGCACGCCGCCGCGCCGCACTCGAGCCACGCGCACCCGACCCACCCGCGCACGGAGCACCCGCACTCGACGCACGCGCACCCGGCGCACCCGCAGTCGGCGCACCCGCACTCGAGCCACCCCCACCCGGTGCACCCGCACTCGGCCGCGCCCTCGGGTCCGGCCGACACCGCGCCGCATGACGCCACTGCACCCTCGCGTCCGGCCGCTGCCCCCTCACGTCAGGCCGACACTGCGTCGCATGAAACCGCTGCACCCTCGCGTCCGGCTGCTGCGCCCTCGCATCCGGCCGCCGCGCCCTCGCTCGCGGCCGTGCCCGCGCTCACAGACGAGGCGCCATTGCGCATTGCCGCCGCGCCCGCGCTCACGGCCGGGGCGCCGTCGCGCACGGCCGCTGCGCCCACGCGCGGGGCCGACTCCTCGTCACTCGCGGCCGACGGCTCGTCGCGCACGACCGACGGCCCGTCGCGCACCGCCGCTGTGCCCGCACGCGCCACCGCCGCGGGTCACCGCGCCGGTGCCCCGGCCCGGCGACACGGCTCGGATGCGTGGCATCCCGGGTCGCGGCTGCACCGCACCCCCACAACGTCCGCCCGCGCGGCGGAGAAAGAATCCGGGACGGGCTCTCCCCGTGCCTGTTCCGGATCGCAGAGAGAGCAATCGCACCGTTCCCCAGACAGCGGCGATTGACACGGGTCGGCATCTGAGCCCGCCCGCCTCCTGACCCCCGGCGTCCCCCAGCGCCGGGGGTCCTCTGCGGTGTGCCGCACAGCGGCCGCCGGGTCAGTCCCAGCGGTAGCCGGCCCCGCGCACGGTGGTGATGCGGTCGTGGCCCAGCTTGCCGCGCAGGTAACGCACGTAGACGTCGACGACGTTCGAGCCGGGGTCGAAGTTCAGCCCCCACACCTCGCTGAGCAGCCACTCTCGGGTGAGCACCTCGCCCGGATGCCGCAGGAACTGCTCGGCCAGCGAGAACTCCCGCGCCGACAGCTCCACCTCGGCACCGCCGACGGTCGCCCGCCGGGCGAGCAGGTCGAGCACGACGTCGTCGCGGCCGAGGATGTAGTTCTTGCGGGGCGCCGCCTCGCGCAGCCGTGAGCGCACCCTGGCCAGCAGCTCCTCGAGCGTGAACGGTTTGGGCACGTAGTCGTTGGCGCCCGCCTCCAGGCCCTCGACGGTGTCTTGCGTGCTGGTGCGGGCGGTGAGCATGATCACCGGCAGCGGCGAACCGGCTTCACGCAGGGCGCGCAGCACCTCGAAACCGTCCATCACGGGCAGCCCGATGTCCAGCAGCAGCAGGTCCACCTCACCCGAGCGCGCCACCTCGAGGGCCTTGTCGCCCTCCTCGACGATGACCGTGTCGTAGCCGGCGGACTCCAGGCCGCGGCGCACGAATGCCGAGATGTGCGGTTCGTCTTCGGCGATGAGGATCCGTGTCATTCTGCTGCCTCCCGTTGGAGCACGACGTCGCCGGCGCGCACCGGCTGCGGCAGCCGCGCCGCACCCGGGCGCAACGGCACCCGGATGGTGAAGGTGGCCCCGCCGCCCGGGGTGTCGGTCACATCGCACGAGCCGCCGTGCGCGCGCACGATCGCGTCGACGATCGCCAGGCCCAGGCCCGACCCGCCGACGCTGCGTTTGCCGCCGGCCCGGTCGAACCGGCGGAAGATGCGGTGCCGGGCCGCCGGCGCGATGCCCGTGCCGTGGTCGCGCACCCACAGCCGCACCTCGGCGCCGTCCACCGTGCTGCCCACCTCGACCGGGCTGCCGGTGGGGGTGTACTTGGCGGCGTTGTCGGCCAGCTGCAGCCATGCCTGCAGCAGCCGGTCGGGGTCGGCGTGCACGGTGACGGATGCCACGTCGGCCAGGCGCCAGTCGTGCCCGGGGATCACCGCGACCAGCTCACCCACACGGCGGCTGAGCGAGGCGATGTCGACCTCGCGCATGGCGAACTGTTCGCCGCCCTCGACCGTCGCCAGCAGGTCGATGTCTTCGACCAGCCGGGTCATCCGGTCGAGCTCGGCGATGCCCAGCGACCGGATGTTGGCGACGTCGGCGGGGTCTGCGGCATCCATCAGCTCGAGATGCCCGCGCACGATCGTGATGGGCGTCTTCAGCTCGTGCCGCACGTCGTCCAGCAGCTGACGCTGCACGTCGACCGAGCCCTCGAGCCGGTCGAGCATGGAGTTGACGGTGCGGGTGAGGTCCGAGATGTCGTCGTTGCCCTGCGTGGGGATGCGGGCGCCCAGGTCGTCGATGGTGATCGCGTCGGCGGTGTCGCGCAGGTGCCGGATCGGCGAGAGCAGCCGCCCGGCCACGAACCAGCCCACTCCGCCGATCGCGGCGAGCGTGATCAGCGCGGCGATCGCGTAGGTGGTGGCCGAGGCGGTCACCGGGCGCAGCTCCTCGTCGAGGTCGACCGCACGGATGTACACGCCGGTGTCGGGGTCACCGGGCATGCTCACCGGCACGGCGATGTAGCGCAGCGAACCGGTGGGGGTGACGGCGGTGCCGCGCACCGCCTTGCCGTGCTGCTCGGCCTCGGCCACCGCCCGGTCGATCAGGGCGGTGTCGCCCGAGATGTCGAAGCCGCTGAGCGTCTCGGGACGGTACCGCGGGGTGCCGTCGACGACGGCGACGGATGCCTCGTTCTGCGCCGGCACCAGGCGTGCCACGGCGGCGTGCAGGTAATCGTCCACCGAGGAGTAGTCGTCGATGTCGAGGTCCTCGGTCGCGGTGGTGGTCGCCGTGCCCGCGCCGGTCACCTCGGCCGGGTCGTCGTCGCCGGCGACGGTGCGCAGCACGTCGACCTGCGCGCGCAGTCGCTCGTCGATGCCGGAGAGCACCCGCTCCCGCTGCACCACGAACGTCACCCCGCCCACGACCGACAGACCGACGCAGGCCACGGCCAGGATCGCGCCCAGGATGCGGGTGCGTGCGGAGATCGGCCGGTGCGTGCGGTGCACGGTGCCATTATCGCCCGTGCGCGCCCCGCCGCCGGCCGCTCTCACCCGGCGTGCGTCATCGACAGCAGGTCGAGCTTGTCGTCGAGCTGGGCTTCGGTGATCTCGCCGCGCTGCACGTAGCCGAGGTCGATGACCGCCTCGCGCACGGTGATGCCCTTGGCGACGGCGTGCTTGGCGATCTTGGCCGCAGCCTCGTAGCCGATGACCTTGTTCAGCGGAGTGACGATCGACGGCGACATGCCGGCGTACGCCCTCGCGCGCTCGAGGTTGGCCTCAAGGCCGGTGACGGTCTTGTCGGCGAGCACCCGCATGGCGTTCGACAGCAGCCGGATCGACTCCAGCAGCGCGGTGCCCATGACCGGGATGGCGACGTTCAGCTCGAACGCGCCCGACGCGCCCGCCCAGGCGACGGTGGCGTCGTTGCCGATCACCCGCGCGCATACCATGAGGGTGGCCTCGGGGATCACCGGGTTGACCTTGCCGGGCATGATCGACGATCCGGGCTGCAGGTCGGGGATGTGCAGTTCGCCGAGGCCCGTGTTCGGGCCCGAGCCCATCCAGCGCAGGTCGTTGTTGATCTTGGTCAGCGAGACGGCGATGGTGCGCAGGGCGCCGGATGCCTCGACCAGGCCGTCGCGGTTCGCCTGCGCCTCGAAGTGGTCCTTGGCCTCGGTGATCGGCAGTTCGGTCTCGGCCGCCAGCAGCTCGATCACCTTCTGCGGGAACCCGAGCGGGGTGTTGATGCCGGTGCCCACGGCGGTACCGCCCAGCGGCACCTCGGCGACGCGGGGGAGTGCGGCACGCACCCGCTCGATGCCCAGCCGGATCTGGCGGGCGTACCCGCCGAACTCCTGCCCGAGCGTGACCGGGGTCGCGTCCATCAGGTGCGTGCGGCCGGACTTGACGGCATCCTTCCACAGCTCGGCCTTGGCCTCGAGCGCGACCGCCAGGTGGTCCAGCGCCGGGATGAGGTCGTCGATCAGCGCCTGGGTGACGGCGATGTGCACCGAGGTGGGGAACACGTCGTTCGACGACTGCGACGCGTTGACGTGGTCGTTCGGGTGCACCGGCGCGCCGAGGCGGCGGGTGGCGAGGGTGGCGAGCACCTCGTTCATGTTCATGTTCGAACTGGTGCCCGAGCCGGTCTGGTAGGTGTCGACCGGGAACTGGTCGTCGTGTGCGCCCGAGATGACCTCGTCGGCGGCGGCGGCGATCGCGTCGGCGATGCCTGCGTCGAGCACACCGAGGTGCTTGTTGGCCAGCGCCGCGGCCTTCTTGATGCGGGCGAGCGCGGCGATCTGGGTGGACTCCAGGCCCGTGCCCGAGATCGGGAAGTTCTCCACCGCACGCTGCGTCTGGGCACCGTACAGTGCGGATGCGGGGACCCGCACCTCGCCCATGGTGTCGTGCTCGATGCGGTATTCGGTCTCGCTCACTGTGTCGTTCCTCCTCGATCGTGTGCGTCGGTCGTCCGGTCAGACACCGGCGATCGTCACGGGTCCTTCGGTCACATGCGGCACCACGGTGCCCTCGCCGAGCTGGTAGATGCCCCCGACGATGCCCAACCGGCCGGCGGTGACCGCCTCGGCCACCAGCGGCGAGGCCTCGAGCAGCTCGGCCACCGTCTCGCACAGGTGCTCGCGGCCGACGGCTGCGGCATCCGCCTGCGCCGGGTCGGTGCCGGCGGTGCGGGCCACCCGGTGCACGGTGGGCACCACCGGGGCGATCAGGCGCCAGACGTGCGGCGGCAGTTCGGGGGCGTCGGGGCGGGTGCTGTCGATGGCGGCGCGCACCGCACCGCAGGCCTCGTGGCCGAGCACGACCAGCAGCGGCACGTCGAGGATCGCGACCGCGAACTCGATGCTGCCCACCATCGACGGCGACACCACCTGGCCGGCGTTGCGCACCACGAACATGTCGCCCAGGCCCTCGTCGAAGACGATCTCGGAGGCGGGGCGGGAATCGGAGCAGCCGAACACCACCGCGTGCGGGTGCTGGCCGTCGGTGAGCTCACGACGTCGGTCGGCGCTCTGGCGCGGATGCAGCAGCGTCCCCTCCACGAAGCGGGCGTTGCCCGCCGCGAGACGGTCCCAGGCTTGCTGCGGGCTCAGACGGATGCGCTCCGACGTCATCGATGTTCCTTTCTCAGGGTGCGGATCTGGTCGGCGAGCCCTGCCGCGGCGGTGGCCGCGGTCTTCGCGTCGGTCGCGCCGTAGACGAGGATGCGGTCGGGGCCGGCGTCGGTGCCGATCGCGTAGGTGATGTTGCCGTTCCGGTCGGGGTCGGCGATGGCGTAGCGGGTCCAGTCGATGCCGTCGATGGTCACCGTGCCGTCGGCGCCCGCGCCGCGCAGCAGCCGGGCGTCCCAGGCGGCGTCGGCGTCGAAGCCCTGCGCGACGCGCAGGAACCCGCTGTCGGCGCCGGTCGCGTACACGACGGTGAAGGTCGGCTGCTGATCGCCGGTGATCCCCGCCGAGTTGACCCGCCAGTCGGCGGGCACGTGCGGCACGACGACGGTGCGGCCGTATGCGGATGCCGCGTCGTGCGCGACCGCGGACACGTCGATCGCCGCGGTGGTGTCCATCGTGCCGCGCGGGCCGGTGAGCACGATGACGGCGACCACGGCGAGGGTGGCCAGCAGTGCCGCGATCAGGTTGCGCGTGGTCTGGCTGGACCGGTAGATGCGCGACGACTCGGCCTTGCGTGCCGCGGTCTCGTCCGGTGTCTCGGGCCGGCCGAGCTCGGCGACGATGCGCCCGGTCGCGGCCATCAGGACTCCGTCTCCGCGCGGGCGGCGTCCAGGCGCTCTTTGGCGCCACGCAGCCACTGCTCGCAACGGGTGGCCAGTGCCTCGCCGCGTTCCCAGAGCGCGAGCGACTCTTCCAGGGTGGGGGCGCCCTGTTCGAGCTCGGCGACCACGCGCACGAGCTCGTCCCGGGCCTGCTCGAACGTCAACTGCGCGACGTCGGCGGGCGCCTGGTGGGGTTCGCTCATGCTTCCAGCTTAGGACGCGCCGGTGTCGGTCGCGGACTCGGCGATCTCACCGGCCGAGGTGGCCGCGATCGAGCCGCGCTGCAGAGTGATCGCAAGCGTGCTGCCGGCCGGTGCCTGGGCGGCGTCGCGCAGGATCAGGCCGTCGCCGCGGTGGGCGATGGCGTACCCGCGGGCGAGGGTGGCGGCGGGCGAGAGGGCCCGCAGCGACGCCCGCAGTTCCGCGGTGCGGCGGGCGGCGGCATCCATCGCCCGGTCGACGACGTCGCGCCCGCGTGTGCAGACCAGGAACAGGTCCTGCGCGCGGCGCTGCAGCATCGCCTCGGGGTCGCGCAGCACCGGGCGGGAACGCAGCTGTTCGAGCTGGGAGATGTCGTGGCCGACACGCTGGGTCAGCCGCCCGGTCAACCGCGAGCGCAGCTGCGCGACGAGGGCGCGCTGCTCGCCCACGTCGGGCACCACCCGTTTGGCCGCGTCGGTGGGTGTCGAGGCCCGCAGATCGGCGACGTCGTCGAGCAACGGGTGGTCGTTCTCGTGGCCGATGGCACTGACCACCGGGGTGGTGCAGGCGGCTACGGCGCGCAGCAGGCGCTCGTCGCTGAACCCGAGCAGCGTCTGCGGGTCGCCGCCGCCGCGGGCGATGACGATGACGTCGACGGCCGGGTCGGCGTCGAGCACGTTCAGTGCCGCGATGGTCTCGGGCACGCACCGGTCGCCCTGCACCGCGGCGTGCACGGTGCGAAAGCGCACCGCGGGCCAGCGCAGCTGGGCGTTGCGGTGCACGTCCTTCTCGGCGTCCGATCTCTCGCCGGTGATCAGGCCGATGCAGTGCGGCAGGAACGGCAACGGCTTCTTGCGCGCCGGGTCGAACAGTCCCTCCGCGCGCAGCGCTGCGCGCAGCCGCTCGAGCTTTTCAAGCTGGTCGCCCAGCCCCATGTGCCGCATCGCCGAGACCGTGAACGTGAAATCGCCGGAACGGGCGTAGTAGTCGGCCTTGACGCAGGCCAGCACGTGGTCGCCGACCGCGAGGTCGTCGGTCAGCCGCTGCCGCACGTTCGACCAGAGCCGGAACGACAGCGTCGCGTCGGTGCCGAGGTCTTTCAGCCGGCCGAACACGGCGCCTGAGCGCACGTTCCACGAGGTGATCTCGCCCTCGACCCACACCGAGCCCCACCGCTGGACGAACCCGTGGATGGTGGCGTTCAGCCGCGACACCGAGGTCGGCGCGTCGGGGGTCGATTCGCGCGGGGGCACGGAATCGGGCGGCGGCGGCTGCCCTGGCACCGGCTCGGGGCGGAACGTGGTCATGGGATCCTCTCGTCGCGGTCGCGGTCGCGGTCGCGGTCGCGGTCGCGGTCGTGGTCGCAGCTGCGGTCGCGGTCGCCGGCACAGGCCGCGCCCGGGCCGCGACCGTACAATCGGTGGGGTGAGCATCCCCGCCGTGCGTCTGCCCGAGCCTCGCGTGCGCACGCCGCGACAGGTGCGACGCGAGCCGCTCCAGGATATCCCGGTGCCCGGACACAAGCGGGTGCTGCTGGCGGCTCCGCGCGGCTACTGCGCGGGCGTCGACCGGGCGGTGGTCGCGGTCGAAAAGGCGCTCGAACAGCACGGGGCGCCCGTGTACGTGCGCCGGCAGATCGTGCACAACCGGCACGTGGTGGCCACACTCGAGCAGCGCGGCGCCGTGTTCGTCGACGAGGTCGACGACGTACCACCCGGCGGTCTGGTCGTCTTCAGCGCGCACGGGATCGCCCCGGCGGTCCGGGATGCCGCCGAGTCACGCGGTCTGCACACCATCGACGCGACCTGCCCGCTGGTGACGAAGGTGCACCGTGAGGCGGTGCGGTTCGCGCGCGATGACTACGAGATCCTGCTGATCGGGCACAGCGGGCACGAAGAGGTCGAAGGAACCGCGGGCGAGGCCCCCGACCGGGTGACGGTCGTGAACTCGCCCGACGAGGCCGACACCGTGGTGGTGCGCGATCCGGCGAAACTGGTGTGGCTGTCGCAGACGACACTGTCGGTCGACGAGACGCTCGAGACGGTGCGGCGGCTGCGCGCGCGCTTTCCCGAACTGCACGACCCGCCGTCCGAAGACATCTGCTACGCCACGCAGAACCGGCAGACCGCGGTCAAACAGGTCGCCGCACAGGCCGACGTGGTGATCGTGGTCGGCTCGGCGAACTCGTCGAACAGCGTACGTCTGGTCGAGGTGGCGCTCGAGAACGGCGCGGCCGCCGCGCACCGGGTCGACGACGCCGGCGAGCTGTGTCAGGAGTGGTTCACCGGGGTACGGACGGTCGGGGTCACCAGCGGCGCGTCGGTGCCCGAAGAATTGGTGCAGGAGGTGCTCGCCGCGCTCGCCGAGGCCGGGTACCGCGACGTCGACGAGGTGCGCACCGCCGAAGAAGACCTGTCGTTCGCCCTTCCGCGTCCGCTGCGCGAGGCCGGATCCGCCCGGGGAGGACGCCGGTGAGCACACCCGATCCGCGCCCACGGCCGCAGTACGGCGAGTACGCCACCCCCGAGCAGCAGCGTGCGCACATCCGTGAGCCCGCGCCCTCGCAGCCGGCGCCGGTGCCGGTCGATGCGGCGCGGCCCCCAGCATCCGCTCGCCGCCCGGGCAACGCTGCGCGCGCGGCGATGCCGCACCCGGTCGACCGCATCGTCACGTTCGCGCTGCTCGCCTACGGGGCGGTGCAGGTGGTGCTCTCGGCCGTGTCGCTGTCCGATGTCGCCGCGCTCGCCGACAGCTCGTACCGGATGATGGGGGTGCCCGGGTCGTTCACCGACACGCCCGCGGCACGCGCGTGGGGGATCGCCGCGTCCGTCGTGCTGGTGGTGGCCTACCTGCTCACGGCGGTGCTGGCCGTGCGTGCCGTGCGGCGTGGGCGCATCGCCTGGTGGATACCGGTGACCGGGGCCGTGGCCGCCTACATCGCGGTGACGTTCTGCGTGATGATGGCGCTGATGAGCGACCCGGCGTTGGTGCACTACATCCTCAACCCGACTCCGACACCCTCCGGGACGGCACCGTGAGCAGCGCGTGGGGGCAGACTGGACGCATGCGCGCCCCTCGTCTGACCGTGTTCGTGCTGTCACTGTGCGCAGCGGCGGCCGTGCTCGCCGGGTGCGGCGCCACCGGTGGACCGCGCACCGTGCTCACGGTCACGCACACCGCGGCCGGGGACGTGGTGGCGGATGCCTCGGGCCGCGCCGTCTACCTCTACACCTCCGATCGGCAAGGCGCCGACCGCAGTTCGTGCGACACCGCGTGCCGGGCGGCGTGGCCGCCGGTGACCACGACCTCGACCGACCCGCAGGCGCCCGGTGTGGACGCGCCCGTCGGCGAGATCCCCGACGCGGGCGGCGGCTACCAGGTCACGCTGGACGGCTGGCCGCTGTACTACTTCGACGGCGACACCGGCCCCGGCATGATCAAGGGTCAGGGTGTGGGCGGTGTGTGGTGGCTGCTGGCCCCCGACGGCACTCGGGTGAGTGCGATCGGGCGCTGATCGGCGGGACGCGCGCCCGCTCGGCAGGTGCGAGGTGTCGTGCCGGGGCGGCAACGTGCGGCCGACGGTGCCGACGAGCCGCCCGAAGACGACGGATGCCCCGACCCGCGCGATGGCGCAGGCTGAGGCATCCGCACCGCACCTGTGCCGAAAACGACGGATGCCCCGACCCGCGCGATGGCGCAGGCCGAGGCATCCGCCCCGTAGCTGTTACGACTGGCTCTTGCCGTATGAGCCGAGCTGCTGGGTCGCCTCGACGACCCGGGCCGCCATCGCCGACTCGGCGATCTTGCCCCACGCGCGCGGGTCGTACTGCTTCTTGTTGCCGACCTCGCCGTCGACCTTGAGGACGCCGTCGTAGTTCTGGAACATGTACCCGGCGATCGAGCGCGTGAACGCGTACTGGGTGTCGGTGTCGATGTTCATCTTCACGACGCCGTTCGCCACGGCCAGAGCGATCTCTTCGTCGCTCGAACCCGACCCGCCGTGGAAGACGAGGTCGAGGGGCTTGGGCCCGTGACCGAAACGCTCGGCGATGCCCGCCTGGATCTCACCGAGCAGTTCGGGGCGCAGCTTGACGTTGCCCGGCTTGTACACGCCGTGCACGTTGCCGAAGGTGAGTGCGGCGATGTAGCGGCCGTCCTCGCCCAGACCGAGCGCTTCGACGGCCTTGGTCACGTCGCCGACGGTGGTGTACAGGGCGTCGTTGGTGCCCTCGTGCTTGACGCCGTCCTCTTCACCGCCGACCACGCCGATCTCGATCTCGAGGATCGCGTTGATGTTCTTCATGCGGGGGAGCAGCTGCTGGGCGATCTCGATGTTCTCATCGAGCGGCACCGCGGAGCCGTCCCACATGTGCGACTGGAAGATCGGGTTGCGCCCGGCCTTGACCTCTTCTTCGCTGGCGGCGATCAGCGGCAGCACGAAGTCGTCGAGCGCCGGCTTGGGGCAGTGGTCGGTGTGCAGCGCCACGGTGATGGGGTAGTTCTTGGCGACCTCGGTCGCGAACCGGGCGAACGCCAGTGCTCCGGTGGCGCGGGCCTTGACGGTCTGTCCGGCGAAGTAGTCGGCGCCGCCGGTGGTGACCTGGATGATGCCGTCCGATCCGGCTTCGGTCAGGCCCTGCAGCACGGCGTTGATGGTCTGCGAGCTGGAGACGTTGATCGCGGGGTAGGCGAATCCGCCGGCCTTCGCGCGGTCGAGCATCTCGGCGTACTGTTCGGGGGTGGCGACGGGCATGGCGTGCGCTCCTTGATCGGGACGTGTGTCGGTGTCAACTCTAGCGAAGCAACCGTGCACGGCACGGGCCGAAGGTCACCCGATGGGACGTGCGACCTGCGGGGCTGTGGAGCGTGCGCAGACGCGGAAACCTGCACGTCGGGTTGTGCGCAGACCACGGGAGATGACGGTCACGAAAGAATCGCCGATCCTTCGACGGATGCCGCGGTGAACCGACCCCGTTTCTGTCATGGTGGGGGCTATCGTGGCGTCATGGTGAGTCTCACGGCCGATCTGAACGCCCACGCCGACGGAGGACGGGTCGCTCCGCTCCGGCCCGACCGCAACCTGGCGCTGGAGTTGGTGCGCGCCACCGAGGCCGCCGCGATCCGCGCCGTGCCGTTCATCGGCCGCGGTGACAAGGAGGCCGCCGACGGCGCAGCGGTCGATGCGATGCGGGCGTTTCTGACCACGGTCAGCTTCGACGGCACGATCGTGATCGGCGAAGGAGAGAAGGACCACGCGCCGATGCTGTTCAACGGCGAGCGCGTCGGCAACGGCTCTGGCCCGCAGTGCGATGTCGCCGTCGACCCGATCGACGGCACGTCGCTGACGGCGGCGGGGCGCAACAATGCACTGTCGGTGATCGCCGTGTCGGACCGCGGCACGATGCTGGACGCATCGAGCGTGTTCTACATGGACAAGCTGGTCACCGGCCCGGCCGGGGTCGGCGTCGTCGACATCCGGCTGCCGATCGGCGAGAACATTCGGCGTCTGGCGAAATCGCTGGGCAAGCCGGTCGATGAGATCGTGGTGTCGGTGCTGCACCGTCCCCGCCACGAGCAGCTGATCGCCGAGATCCGTGAGGCCGGGGCGGGCACCCGGTTGATGAGCGACGGCGACGTCGCGGGCGGCATCAACGCGGCACGGCACAATGCGCGCACCGACATGTGTGTCGGCGTCGGCGGCAGCCCCGAGGGGATCGTCACCGCCTGTGCGATCAAGGCGCTCGGCGGACACATCCAGGGCCGACTGTGGCCGCGTGACGACGATGAGAAGCAGCGCGGCATCGACGCCGGTCTCAAGCTCGACGGGCACGTGTACGAGGCCGACGACCTCGTACACGGCAGCAACACGATCTTCGTGGCCACCGGCGTCACCAACGGCGAGCTGGTCGCCGGAGTGCGCCGCGAGGGCGGCTACGTCTACACCGAGAGCGTTGTGCTGCGCGGCGCGTCCGGCACGTTGCGCCGGATCTCGTCGGAGCACCTCACGTCGAAGTGGCTGCGTCCGGCCTGAGCCGCCGGGTTCACCCGTCCTCGTGCCGGATCGGCGTTCGGCCTGCCCGTGCGGCATTCGCCCGCCCGTGCGGTGTTGTCGCGCCCGAGGGGTGTTCTGCTGGCCGGGTTCACCCGTCCTCGTGCCGGATCGGCGTTCGGCCTGCCCGTGCGGTGTTGTCGCGTGGGAGAGGTGTTCTGCTCGCCTGGCCGGCGTGTCGCCCGCGGCGGTGTTTCCGGCCGGCGGAGCGTTCGCCCGTCCGAGAGGCGTTCTCCGTGCCTGACCGGAGTGTCGCCCGGGGCGCTGTCTGACTGTGTCGGTGTCACACCGTATG
Source organism: Microbacterium luticocti DSM 19459 (assembly GCF_000422405.1). GTDB lineage: Bacteria > Actinomycetota > Actinomycetes > Actinomycetales > Microbacteriaceae > Microbacterium > Microbacterium luticocti. The sequence goes on along the minus strand of NZ_AULS01000001.1, from coordinate 429,578 downwards.
TGACGCATGGTGCGGATGTGACGATTGGGTCGCATGTGGCCGTGAATGCGCGGTATTCCCAGCCCACCGTGGCAGAATCGTGGCGGCCGTCCCGCCCGGTGTGTCCGGGTGGCGCGGACGCAGAGGAGGCGCACATGGCACAGTCCGGGGACACCCATCCGCACACCGGAGCCCACGCCGTCGTCGCCGACGCGCTCTCGCGTACCGGTGCCCACCCCAAGGTGGAGATGGACCCGGCCCGTCGGCCGGATGTGCTGTTCCGCGTCCGGCACGCCGAGGGCGAGCAGGTGTCGGCCTGGTGGATGATCGGCGCGTTCGTCGCCGTGTCGGGCACCGTCATCGCGCTGCTCAGTCTCATCCCCGGCGGTCACTGACCCCCCTCCGGCGGTCACTGACCAACCCCCGGCGGTGACTGACCAACCTCGGCGCTCACTGACCCACCGCCGGCGGTCACTGACCCATGTCAGGTGGTCGTCGGGTTCATCTTCGGCGGTCACCGACTCATCCGCGACGGTCGCTGACGGATCCCACCTCCGTCTCGTCATCGTCCCGAACGCGGTCGCGCACCGCGCCGACGTCGGCGCGGAGCGCCGTGGGCGGCTCCGCCGTCCGGGGCGCCGGGGGCTCGTCGCCGGTTTGATCGAGCAGTTCGGGGGCGGTGAGCCGGCGGGTGCCCTTTTCGATGGGCTCGACATGTCCGAGGGCGTCGAGCTTGGTCTGGTCGATACCGGGGAACCGGCGTGCGCTCACCAGCACGCGGGACTCCAGCGACCCGGCGAACCGGTTGTAGCTGTCCACGGTGCGCTCGATCGCGCGACGCAGGTCGTCCGCATGCCCGGCGAGCGAGGTCAGCCGCCCGTAGAGTTCGGTGCCCAGGTCGAACAGTCGGCGTGCCTCCTGCGAGACGTCCTGTTGGGTCCACGTGTAGGCGACGGTCTTGAGCACCGCCCACAGGTTCACCGGCGAGGCCAGCGCCACCCGCTTGCCGAAGGCGTACTCCAGAAGCGACGGATCCTCCTCCAACGCCGTCGCCAGCAGCGACTCACTGGGAATGAAACAGATCACGAACTCGGGGCTGGAGTCCAGACCGGACCAGTAGGTCTTCTTCGCCAGCGCGTCGACGTGTGCGCGCACCGCCCTCACGTGGCGCTGCAACAGATCCTGCCGCCGCGCAGCCTCGTCACCGGTGGCCGTCACCGGGATCGCGGCGGCCTCGAGATAGGCATCCAACGGCACCTTGGCATCGACGGCCAACGACTTCTGCCCGGGCAGCCGGATCACCATGTCGGGGCGTCCGGCCCCTGCATCGGTCGTGATCGACGTCTGCACGTCGAAGTCCACATGCCGGGTCAGACCCGCTGCTTCGACGACGCGCCGCAACTGAGTCTCGCCCCACACCCCGCGCGTGCTGCCCGAACGCAGGGCACCGGCCAGCGACTCCGCGGTGGCGCGCAGTGCCTCGCCCGAGGCGGCGGTGCGCTGCAGCTGCTCGGCGACCGCCCCGAACTGCACATGCCGATCGCGTTCGAGATCCTCGACCTTGCGCTGCATGGTCTGCAGCGACTCGCGCACCGGTTCGAGTGCACGGAGCACGGACTGCTCACGGCGTTCCCGCTCCTGAAGCGCGAGTTGATCGGCACGGGCGCGGTCGGTGGCCTCATCGATGCGGCGTTCCTGGTCTTCGAGCCGCTCGCGCAGGGCGGCGGCTGCCGTTTCGGCGGCGGCGGCCCGCGCGGTGGTCTCGGCGTTCTCGCGGGCGGCGCGTGCGGCCCGGATTGCCCACCCGGCGGCCAGGCCTGCGGTCAGCGCGACGAGGGCGATCAGCGCGGTAGTGGCATCCATGACCCCAGCATGACGGCACCCACCGACATCGGCCGTGCTCGCGTGCCGACATCGACCGTGCCCGCCTGTGGCGGGTGGCGCAGACAACGCCCGCGACGCGCGGCGCGGGCGAGGCGCAGGGACGCGACGGCACCTGCGTGCAGAGGGCCGCGCCGGTTGTCCTTGGTGCCGGACTCAGGCGGCGCGGAAGACCGGCTCGGCGACCGGAACCGTGGGGTCCAGCGTCTTGACGGTGACGCCGTGTCTGCGGGCGAGGTCGTCGAGGTCGGTGGCATCCACCCGACGCGCCGCGTCGACGACGATGTGTGCGCACGCCTCGGCGTCGGCGGTGGCGTCGTGGTGGGCGAAGTCGGTGAACCCCGCCTCGGCGGCGGCGACGGGCAGCCGGTACGACGGAAGAACGTAGGCGCGGCGCGCGAGCTGCAGGCTGCACAGGTAGCGGTAGGGCGGGCAGCGGTCGCCGCTGGCCTCGCATGAGCGGCGCAGCACCGCCATGTCGAACCCGGCGTTGTGGGCCACGAGCACGTCGGTGCCGGCGAATGCGGCGATGTCGCCGAGTTGGTCGCTCCACGTCTTCGCGTCGGCGACGTCGTGGGGCCGGATGCCGTGGATGCCGATGTTGACCTCGAAGAACCGGTCGTGCCCGGCCGGTGGACGGATCAACCATCCGGCGCGCGCCACGATGCGTCCCTCACGCACCCGAACCAGCCCCACCGCGCACGCCGACGCGGAACTGGAGTTCGCCGTCTCGAAGTCGATCGCGGTGAAATCCAATGGCACGGGACAACTCTCGCCCCGCCGAGGCCGCGCCGCGGCGAGGCGCGCCGGGCCGGCGACGTCCCGAGTTCCGGTGAACCGGGCCGGGGACGTCCCGGGTTGCGGAGAGCCGGGCCGGCGACGTCCCGAGTTCCGGTGAGCCGGAACGGTTGGCGCGTACGAGGTCCGGGGGGTGTCATGCGCCGCGCCGATCCGGTGCGCCGCGCGTCGTAGGGTCGAGACATGGCCACACGCGAAGAGATGTCCCGTTCGTTCGGCGCCGCCGCAGGCGTGTACGACGCCGGGCGTCCCGAGTATCCCGCGCAGGCCGTGTCGTGGATGTTGGAGCCAGCGCGGACCACGGGCGGGCGGCCGCGGGTGGCCGACGTGGGGGCGGGCACCGGCAAGCTCACCCGTGCGCTGGTGGCCGCCGACGTCGAGGTGGTCGCGATCGACCCGGACGAGGCGATGCTGGAGCAGCTGCGCGACTCGGTGCCGGGAGTGCCCACGTTCGTGGGCACGGGGGAGCGGCTGCCGCTGCCGGACGGCGCGCTGGACGCCGTGGTGTTCGGGCAGGCCTGGCACTGGGTCGATCCGATCGCGGCATCCGCCGAGGTCGGTCGCGTCCTGCGGCCCGGCGGCGCGCTCGGCCTCGTCTGGAACATCCGCGACGAGAGCGTCGACTGGGTGGCCGAGATGACCCGGATCATGCATGGGAGCAACGCCGAGGCGATGCTCGCGTCGGGAGGGCCCGAGGTCGCCCCGCCGTTCGACGGCTTCGAGTCGCGGTCGTGGCCGTGGGTGCGGCGCGTGACGCGGGCGTCCCTTGTGGACATGGTGCACTCACGTAGCTACGTCATCACCGCGCACGCCGACGAACGCGCACGCATCGACCGCGAGCTGGGCGAGGTGTTCGACCGCATCGGTGCGGTGGCCGATGCCGCGGTGGAGATGCCCTACGTCACGACCGCGTTCCGGGCGCTGCGGCCGTAGCGCGCGAGGCGCGCCGGGTGTGGCTCGCCCAGTCCGCGGAGGATCGCATCATGCTGGGCTGTCGTGAGCGTTCCCGCCAGGAGCGCATCGCCGAGCGGCGCGTGCCATGGCCGCAACGTCACCGGGGCTGCCGGTCGCGTCTCACCCGAAGCCGGGTGACTTCCTCCGGCACCGGCATCCGTCCCCTCGCCGTCGGGACCGATCCCGCTCACCGTGAGATCTTCGAGCACGGCCTGCCCCGCCCGCACCCTGCAGCCCGCGGCATCCGTCCCCGTAGACTGGATGCCCGTGGCCCTCACCATCGGAATCGTCGGATTGCCCAACGTCGGCAAGTCCACCCTGTTCAACGCCCTGACCCGCAATCAGGTGCTCGCGGCGAACTACCCGTTCGCGACGATCGAGCCCAACATCGGGGTGGTGAACCTGCCCGACGCGAGGCTCGACAAGCTCGCCGAGGTGTTCCACAGCGAGCGCACCGTGCCCGCGACGGTGTCGTTCGTCGACATCGCCGGCATCGTGCGGGGCGCCAGTGAGGGGGAGGGACTGGGCAACCAGTTCCTCGCGAACATCCGCGAGGCCGACGCGATCGCGCAGGTGGTGCGCGGCTTCTCGGATGACGATGTCGTGCACGTCGAGGGCGAGGTCAATCCCCGCAACGACCTGGAGACGATCGGCGCCGAACTGATGCTGGCCGACCTCCAGACGCTCGAGAAGGCGATCCCGCGGTACGAGAAAGAGGTCAAGGGCCGTAAGACCGACAAGGCCGTGCTCGACGCCGCGCTGGCGGCGAAGGACGCCCTCGACCGCGGCGAGCTGCTCTCGGCATCCGGTCTCGATCTCGCCCCGATCAAGGAACTGGGCCTGCTTACGGCCAAGCCGTTCATCTTCGTGTTCAACGTCGATGAGCAGGTGTTGACGGATGCTGCGCGCAAGGCCGAGCTGGAAGCCCTGGTAGCGCCGGCCCACGCCGTGTTCCTCGACGCCAAGATCGAGTCGGAGCTGATCGACCTCGACCCGGAGGATGCCGCAGAGCTGCTGGCGTCGACGGGACAGACCGAGTCGGGTCTGGACCAGCTGGCGCGCATCGGTTTCGACACCCTCGGCCTGCAGACATATCTGACGGCGGGCCCGAAGGAGGCGCGCGCCTGGACGATCGGCAAGGGATGGAAGGCGCCGCAGGCGGCGGGCGTCATCCACACCGACTTCGAGAAGGGCTTCATCAAGGCCGAGGTCATCTCGTTCGACGACCTCATCGAACTGGGCTCGGTCGTCGAGGCGCGCGCGCACGGCAAGGCGCGCCTGGAAGGCAAGGACTACGTCATGCAGGACGGCGACGTGGTGGAGTTCCGGTTCAACGTCTAGAAGTCGCGTTTGATCGGCTGTTGAAGCGGCAGCTTCATGAGCGGCACTCTTTCCAGCTCGAGTTGGTCGATGATGACATCCCCGAGCGTTGGCAGGCGGGCGAGGACGACCCCTCCGATGATGCTGCTCACGTGCGCTGGACATGTCGGTGGATGCCCATAGCGGATTCCCCTGTGCTGTGCGCTGGCTTTGATTGCTCTTCGCAGATGAGCGGGTAGTTCGCTGAGCGCAGACCGCCGGTGTGTTCGAGAGTCACCAGGTGTTCCTCACCGCGGCAACGTGGTGGAATCCAGGTTCAACGTCTGAGCCCCTCCCTCGTCGCTCGCCGGCGGCGGACAGGTGCGCGTCCCGTGTATTCTGACGAACCGGCATGGTGCTGACGACACCCGGGGGGCAAGCATAACCATCCAGGTCGATACATCCGTTGTGCGAGGTGGTGGTGCGGCGGCAAGGGAGCTCGCGTCAGACATCAATCGCGCCCTGACATACTTCGATGACCATATCGACAAGGCGCAGTCATGGGTCGCCGGCCTATTGATGGAGTGGCTCCTTGCGGAGCACAGTTCGTTCGCTGGTCGTGCCGAGACGGGGATTCTGCGATCGAAGGCCTTGATGGTCGCGACTCACGGCGCCTTGAACGACGTCGCTAACCTCTTCGACGAGACGGAGAACGATGCGCAGGTAGACGTCTCCGACCTCTTCAAGGACCTTGACGCCGCGACGGCCACGGCACCGCTCACCGCAGCAACCACTCGCCAGAGCCTCACGTTCGATTCTCCCGTCGACACGCTGGTCGCGCCCGAATCCTCGTTGGCCGACCCGGCCTTCCAGGTCGTGTGGAACATCATCAATTGGCCGGACTATCTCTCGCTGTCGTACTGGGCTCGCCAGATCCTCAATGTGGTGGTCCAGCTGATCGCCCCGACGCTCACGGGGGGCCAGGACATCTTCGAATTCCTCGCTCAGACCTGGATCGTGTCATGTTGAGCTGATTTCGGGGTTCACCGCTCGTTGAGCCTTGATTTTCCGGGGGTGTTGGTGTCCGTGTGGGGCACTAGCCGGGGGCTTCTAGACTGCCTCGGTGGGGTTGTACGTGCGGAAGGTGCCGACGTCGTCGGGAGCGACGGCGGTGCAGATCGCGTCGAAGACCCGCGGGATCCGCACGATCGTGGAGCACCTCGGCTCCGCGCACGACGACGCGCAGCTGGCCGTATTGATCGCGATCGCGCGGGAACGGATCAGCGAACTCGCGGGGAAGGTTCCCCTTGATCTCGATGGGCTCGGCGCGGCTCCGCCAGTGACGGCGGCGCCGACGGTTGTCGGGTCGCGGTCGCGGGTGCTGTGGGAGGTGCTCGAGGCGGCGTATGCCCGGCTCGGGTTCGACACGGTCGGTAACGACACGTTCCGTAAGCTCGTGCTCGCCCGGGTCGTGGAGCCGACCAGCAAGGCGGACACGCTGCGGGTGTGGGAGGAGCTCGGTGTTCCCGCCGCGCCGTCGCTGTCGACGGTGTGGCGCACTCTTGCCCGCTGTGTGGAGCAGGACTGGCGATCGCAGCTCGCGGCCGCCGCGTACACGCACGCGACGAAGAACGGGCCGCTGACGGTCGTGCTCTATGACTGCACCACGTTGTATTTCGAAGCCGAACGTGAGGACCGTCTCCGCCGGGTGGGGATGAGCAAGGAACGGCGGGTGGACCCGCAGATCCTGGTCGGGCTGCTCGTAGATCAGGGCGGGTTCCCCCTTCAGGTCCACGAGTTCGCTGGCAACAAGGGCGAGACGCTCACCCTGCTGCCGGTGCTGAACCAGTTCCGGGAACGCCACCAGGCGACCGAGATCGTGGTCGTCGCCGACGCGGGCATGCTGTCGGCAGCGAACCTGAACAAGCTCGAAGACGCCGGATTCGGGTTCATCGTCGGCTCCCGCACCTCGTCTGCCCCCTACGACCTCGCCGAGCATTACGCGACGGTGGGGAACATCGTGATCGACGGGGAGACGATCGAGACCACCCGGGTCATGGGTGCCGGGCAGAGCGCGCGGGCGCGGCGGGTGGTGTGGCAGTACTCCCACAAACGCAAGACCCGCGACAACATCACCCTGAACAAGCAGATCGAACGGGCCGAGCAGATCGCTGCCGGCACGAGACCGCCGAAGAAGGACCGGTTCGTCACCCTCGGTGAGCGTCCCGTGGTGAACTGGGCGCGGGTCGAGAAAGCCCGCGAGTACCTCGGCCTGAAAGGCTACGTCACCAACCTCGCCACCACCACCGCGACCGCAGCGGAGGTCGTGGCCGCGTATCACGACCTGTTCCAGGTCGAGGCGACGTTCCGGATGGCGAAGACCGACCTCCGCGCCAGACCCATGTTCGCGTCGACCGAAGACTCCATCCACGCGCACCTCACCGTCGTGTTCGCCGCCCTCGCGATCACCAGGCACCTGCACAAGGCCACGGGCTACACGATCCGCCGGATCATCCGCGCGCTGCGCCCCCTGCGCGACGTCACGATCAGCATCGACGGGCACAAACTCACCGCGCCCACGCCACCCGAAGGCGAAGCCGCCGACATCCTCAGCAAGCTCAACTCCACCGCGGGGCACTAGCGTGACACGATCCAGGTCAGAAGCTCAGCGGCGACTGGGACAAGGTCGCCCTCGCAGGCAGCGCCTTCGCACACATGGGCGAGTTCTTCGATGAGCTCGCCGCAGCGGTGCAGAACGTGGCCGTCGACATCTTCGAGGCGTGGACGAGCGGGGATGGCGCCGATCGTGCAGGTGAGTATTTCGCGGAGATCGTCGCAGCATTCGCGGCCCAGCCCGAGGCATATGGTGACCTGGCAACGAAGTACTCCGACGCCGCCTGGGCCGCCTACGGGGCGTGCCAGGCCATGCTCTCGGCGCTCGACGCGATCGTGGACGCGATCATCGCGGCGCAAATGGGTGTGACTTCCCTTACCGAGGCCATCGGTGCGTTCTTCACCGCTGGTGGCCTCGCTCCTGCTGCTATCGTCTCGGCGGTTGTCGCGGCGGCGGAGGCCTTCTCCTCGGCATGGGGAACGATGATGACTGCGGTTTCGGTGGCGATCGCCGCCGGCGCTGCCCTCGGTTCTGCGACCACAACCATCGAATTCGTCCAGATTCCGGAGGCATGACATGGAGCAGCCCGACGTGTCCGCCGCGCTGCTGCGCATCGCCGGAGACGGGTTCGCGGAGGATCTTCGGAAGCGTCTTCTTCAGCTCGCCGAGCAGACGGATGACGAGGCCTACGCCAGCAGACTGCGCCTTGTCGCGAGTGGCCGGCGGCCCCTCCGCACGTTGCTGGCGGACCCGCAGTGGCAGCGGGCCTTCAGCGACCGGGTGCCGGTCCCCGAAGAACCCGTCGCGCTGGGCGAGGAACAACGACGCGCACTCGATGAGGCCGTCGAACGTGCCCGGAGGCAGATCGTTCCTCCATCCCCCGACCAGGCGGCCGCAGACGCCGCCGACGTGAAGCGCCGCGCTCACCTCACCGCTGACGCGGTTCGCCAGGACCAGCTCAACGGCTGGACTCATGTCTACGACACGGACGACGGCACTGAATCATCTCCAAGGAGCGACCGGTGATGTCTGACGAAGTCCTGGCGGTGCGATATCGGGAACCGGGCCGGACGACCACGGAGCAGACCCTTCAGCGACTCGTGCGCAAGCAGGGAATCCTGCAACTGATCCTCGCGGTCCTGCTCGGACTCATGGGGCCGGGAGCGGTCCTCGCCGCCACGATCTTGGCGGGTGACCTTTCTGCACGCGTCATCCTGCTCATCATCGCGCTGCTCGTCATTCCGGTTGCATTGTGCGTGTTGGCGGTGCGGCAGCTTCGGCGGCAGGTGCGCCTCCCCGAGCTGGCAGTCACGATCACCGCCGACGCGGTGCGGTTTCCCGCCGTCGACCGGGCATCGGCTCTCTTTCCGCGGATCCGCGCCGAGGAATGGGTTCGGGACGGCACGAGCGCGGCGATCATTCCCGCATCCGGCTTGAATTCGGCGCGGGTGGTGTTCACTCGGCAGGACGACGGCAAACGACGCCGGCGTACGATCGCCGCGGACAACCTCGCCATCGATCCTCGCATCATCGTCGATGCGCTGGGCAGCCCGCACAGCGCCTAGCGCCGGGAGCTTCTCTGCCTCATGTCGAGGTCGACGTCGATGCCCTGCGCCGCGGCGAAATGCGCGAGGGTGGGGACGACGTCATGCAGGACGACGACGTGGTCGAGTCCCGGTACAAGATGTAGCACGCATGCTACGCTAGGGGCATGGGCACGAACGAGCCGCAGGTCGAGAGTCTCTCGCAGCGCGAGTTGCGCAACGATTCCGGGCGGGTTCTTCGTCTTGTCAGTGAGGGGCAGTCGTTCGTTCTGACCAACCGGGGAGTCCCGGTGGGGCGCATCGTCCCGCTCGACGCGCCCGCCGCCACGTTGCCGATCGTTCGGGCTGCGAAGCGTGTCGGGGGCTGGGCGGCGTTGACGCCTCAGTCGACCGAGAATGATCGACCGATGTCTCGCATCGTTGACGAGCTTCGAGAGGATCGGGTGTGAGCAGCACTCCACTGGTCTACGTCGACACATCGGCAGTTGGAGCGCTTCTGATCTCACAAGCGGAGAGCGACGCGCTGGTGGGGTGGCTCGACCAGGCGGACGTCAGCCTCGTGTCGAGCGATCTGCTGGAAACGGAGCTGCGTCGGATGGCGGTGCGCGAGGGGCGGAACCAGGCCAAGGTCAGTGCGATCCTCGATGGCGTTTCTCTCGCAGCGCTCGATCGTGCCGCCTACCGCTCGGCAGGGTTCCTGCCGATGCCATATCTGCGCACGCTCGATGCACTCCATCTTGAGGCGGCGATCCGCCTCGACGTCGATGCCATCCTCACGTACGACCACCGACTTGCGGAAGCGGCGAGGGCCGCTGGCCTTGATGTCATTGCTCCCGGCAGGGAACAAACTGTATGACCGCTCAAGGTCTATCCAAGCCTGCTGATCGGTTCGGACTCGACGTCCCCGAAGATCTCGCGGGGAGCAGATCGCCGCGGACGGATGTCTGACACAAGTACTACAATGGTGTCATGTCCACAGTGACGAAGCGCGATCTCAACCAGCGAACCTCGGACGTGCTGGCGCGGGCAACCGAGATCGGTGAGGTGATCGTGACCGAGCGGGGCGAGCCTCGTTGGCGGGTGAGTTCCTACCGCGGCCAGGACGATGCCCTCGCCCGAGCCGAACGGCAGGGGCGCTACACGCCCCCGTCCTCGAGTCGCGTGCCATGGCCTCAGGTCGTCGGTGGACCTCGTTACGAGTCCCGAGAAGCCGATGCACTGATCGAGGAGATGAAGGGCGACCACTGATCCCATGAGCATCGTCTATCTCGATTCCTCGGTGGCGCTGCGGACGATCCTCGATGTTCCAGAACGTGTGCGGCTGCAGGGCTGGATGGACTCGGCCGGAATCGACTTCGTGTCGTCGCGGCTGCTGCACACCGAGGTGATTCGCGTCTTGCGACGCGAAGCAAGGCCCTTGTCGGATGGGGAGCCGCTGCTCAGTCGGGTCGGACTGTTCGATCTCACACGTGAGACACATACGGTCGCGGAGTCGATCGAACGGCACATCAGGACTCCCGACGCCCTGCACCTGGCCACAGCCTTGTTGATCGGGGAGTCCGTCACGGTCGCGAGTCATGATGCGCACATGAGGGACGTGGCCGAAGGCCTCGGGCTGAGAACCGTGGATCCGGTGGCTTCGCCCTGATCGTGAGGCCAAGACCGGCTTTCGTCTTCGGCCGACGTTTCCGCACCCGGTAGCGTGGTGTACCCACCGAAAGGACTCCGCACGATGACCGACGCCCAGATCTTCGAGCCCGACGACCGCCGCATCCCGTTCGCCGACGAGGGGGAGGGGCCCGGTGCGGTCGTGCTGCTGCCCGGCCGGGGGCTGAACATCTCGTATCTGAGCGCCCTCGCCGCCGCTCTGGCCGAGGCGGGCCACCGCGTCGTGCGCGTCGGGTCGCGGCATCCGTCATCGGCGGTACAGCCCGCCGTCACGCTGCACGACCTCGCCGAGGACGTCGTCGACGTCATGGCGCACCTCGGCCTCGACGACGCCTGGATCGGCGGGCACGGTTTCGGGGGCGCCGTCGCGCGCACCCTCTCGGTCGACCACACCGACCGCGTCAACGGCGTGCTGCTGCTCGGCGTCGAGGAGCCCGCCGAAGACGCCGCCGCCCGCGAGGCCGCCGACTCCGAGGTGCCCGCCTCGGCCCGCGACGGCGAGATCGACGCGATGCAGCAGGCGGCGCTGGATGCCACACCCCTCGCCGACTGGACGATGCCGGCCTCGGTGGTGCCGGTGCTGGTGATCCAGGGCGCGGACGACCGCATCACCCCGCCCGCCAACGGCGAGCGGCTGCGCGCGGCCGCACCCGAGCGCGTCAGTGTGGTCACCGTCGAGGGCGGCCACCTGTTCCCCGCCACCCACGCCGGCGCCGCCTCGTGGGCGATCGAGGACTACCTCGACTGGGACTGACATCGCGCCGATCATTCCTCTACGCCGCGTAGCCGCAGCGGTCTGCACAGCTATCCTGACCGTATGGCGACGATGATCAAGGTGTCGGCGGAACTGCGCGACCGCGTCAACAGGCAGGCGCGCGAGCGCGGCGTGAGCGCCGCCGGCCCCATCGAGGGGCTGCTCGACGGGTACGAGCGCCGCGAACGTATGGAGGCGTTCGGCCGTGCCTTCCGCGCAGCGCCCGCAGACTATCGGGACGAATTCCGGGAGTGGGACGTGACGCTGAACGACGCTCGGGATGCCGGCTGAACTCCATCGCGGGACGGTCCCGATGTCGGAGACCGGTGACAGGATGACGGTATGCCCGAGTCGCCGGAGGTTGCCGCGCTCGTCGAACAGCTCGACGAGCGGGCGCGCGGATGTGTGGTGGCCGCCGTCGACCTGCTCGAGTTTCGCGCGCTGAAGACCCGCGCGAGACCGCTGTCGTCGCTCGTCGGCCGCCGCATCGCGGGCGTGCACCGCTTCGGCAAGTTCATCGACGTCGCACTCGATGACGGGCACCTGGTCGTCTCGCTGGGCCGGCACGGCTGGGTGCGGTGGACGGATGCCTCGCCGCAGGGTGATCTCGATGATCCCGCACCCGACGCACCTGCGCGTGACGCGAGCGATCGCGGCGCATCGTCAGACGAGTCAGACGAGTCGGGCGCGAGTGAGGCGTCTGCGAGCACCGATACCGGCCCTCCCGTCCTGGCCGAGTTGGACCTCGATGGCGCCGGTGGCGGGGCAGTGCTCGCGTTCACCGACGCCGGATCGTGGGTGTCGCTCGGGCTGTGGGTCGTCGACGATCCGCATGACGTGCCGGGGATCGCGAAGCTCGGACCCGACCCGCTCGAGCCCGGGTTCTCGGACGCCGACGTCGACCGCGCGGTGGTGGGTCGGCGCAAGCAGCTCAAGGCGATCCTGCAGGAGCAGGAGTCGTTCGCCGGCATCGGCAACGCCTACTCCGACGAGATCCTCCACGCCGCGCGCCTCTCACCCCTCGTGCACGGCGACACGCTCACCGCCGACGAACGGCGTCGACTCTCGGCGGCGATGCGCGATGTGCTCGTGGCCGCGGCCGACGCCCGCCGCGGCATCCCAATCGACGCGCTCACACAGGCCAAAGCCGACGCCATGCGGGTGCACGGACGTGCTGGGCGGGCCTGCCCGGTGTGCGGCGACACGGTCCACGACCTCGCCTTCGGCGGCACCACCGCGCAGTACTGCCCGACCTGCCAGACCGCCGGCGAGATCCTGGGCTGAGCCGGCGACGGCGGCCGTACAGTTCTCAGCATGGGACTCGAACACGAGGCGAAGGATGCCGCGCGGACGGCGGAGTCCTCGACGGTGTTCGAGATCTTCGCCCGGGCGGGCTTCGCCGCGGTCGGTGTGATCCACCTGCTGGTCGGCGTTCTCGCAATCGCGCTGGCCTGCGGCGCGCACGCCGACAGCAGTCCGTCCGGGGCGTTGAAGGCGGTGGCCGGCACGCCGGTGGGGTCGGTGCTGCTGTGGATCCTCGCGCTCGTGCTGTGGGTGCTCGCCGTCTGGGAAGGGTTCGACGGCCTCCTCGGTCGCGGCACGTCGGAGTCGAAGGCCGCGCGGCGGGTCTCGGACTGGGCCCGCGGCCTCGGCTATCTCGTGCTCGGTGTGGTCGCGGCATCCATCGCCCTCGGCTCGAGACCGAACGCCGACCGCTCGGCCGTGGACATCAGCCGTGGTCTTCTCGCCGTGCCCGGCGGTGTCTTCGTCCTCGGCGCGGTCGGCATCGGCATCGCGGTGGCCGGAGCGGTGTTCGCCGTGATCGGGGTGCGGCGCGGCTTCCGCAAGAAGATGACGCTGCCTCCAGGGCTCGCCGGCCGGGCCATCGAGGCGCTCGGGCTCATCGGGTACGCGGCGAAGGGGCTGGCGCTGCTGGTCGTCGGCATCCTGGTGCTCGTGGCGGCCGTGCGGGTCGATCCCCAGGCGGCGGGCGGGGTGGACGCCGCGATGTCGGCGCTCATGGCACTGCCGTTCGGCCCGCTGCTGACCGCCCTCGTCGGCGCGGGCTTCGTGCTGTACGGCGCGTTCTGCCTGCTGCGGACCCGATACGCGAAGCTGTAGCGCGTCGCCGCTTGCGCGGAACCCACTCGGTTGATACCTTGCAGATCCACATATCTGACACTGCGAGGTATCGGAGGGCGCATGCGCATCGGCAAAGACCTCGTCGCTGCCTCGGCGACGCCGCTCGTGCTCGGCATCCTCGCCGAGGGGGAGTCGTACGGCTACGCGATCCTGCAGCGCATCGCCGCGCTGTCGGACGGCGACCTCGACTTCAGCGACGGGATGCTGTACCCGCTGCTGCATCGTCTCGAGCGCCTCGGCCAGGTCGAGTCCGGCTGGTCCCGCTCGCCGCAGGGGCGGCCCCGCAAGCTGTACCGGCTCACACCCGCCGGCCACGCTGCGCTCGCCGAGCAGCGCATCCAATGGAGTGTGGTCAGCGACGCGCTGCGCAACGTCTGGAAGGCCGGGCCCGGCCCGCGCACCGTGGCCGGGGAGGCCTGAGACCGTGGACGACATCGAGACCCGCATCGGACAATGGCGCGGCTACCTGTCACGCCGGGCTGTGCTGCACGCCGACGACGTCGCCGAGCTGGAAGGGCACCTGCGCGACCAGATCGAGCGGCTCGAGGCATCCGGCCTCAGCGCCGACGAGGCGTTCCTGATCGGCGTCACCCGGATCGGCCGGATCAACGATCTCGCCGGCGAATACGCCCGTGAGCACTCCGACCGGCTGTGGAAGCATCTGGTCCTCGACGAGACCCCCGAAGCCGCCGGCCGCAACGGCGCCCTGCTTGCGATCGGGCTCGCCGTCGCGGCCGCGGTGGCCATCAAGCTCCCCGCCCTGTTCGGGGTGGATGCCACCGGGCAGGGCGCAGAGTTCTACCTGCGCAACGTCGGACTGCTCGTCCTGCCGTTCGTCGCGACGTTCTTTCTGGTGCGCCGGCGCGCCTCGGTCGCCACCATCGTCACGGTCGCCGCCGGGTTCGTCGCGGCCGCGGTGGTGATGAACGCCTACCCGTTCGCCCCGGCGGGTCAGACCGCGGTGCTCGCCGGCATCCACGTCCTGCTGGCCTTGTGGCTGGTCGCCGGCATCGCGTACGCGGACGGCGATGTGCGCTCGACGTCCGCCCGCATGGACGTCATCCGGTTCTCAGGCGAGTGGTTCGTGTACCTCGTGCTGCTGGTGCTCGGTGGCGGCGTGCTGTCCGCACTCACCTTCGCCGTGTTCGCGTCGATCGGGCTCTCGCCCGCCGTCTTCGTCGCCGAATGGCTCATCCCGTGCGGAGGCGCCGCCGCGGTCGTCGTGGCGGCCTGGTTGGTCGAGGCCAAGCAGAGCGTCATCGAGAACATCGCACCGGTGCTCACCCGCGTGTTCACGCCGCTGTTCACGCTGCTGCTGCTCGCATTCATCGTGGCCGCGTCGCTGCACGGCAGCTTCGTCGAGGACGGCCGCGAACTGCTCATCCTGTTCGACGCCGTGCTGCTGGTCGTGGTCGCCCTGCTGCTGTACTCGATCTCGGCGCGCACGTCGCTTGCGCCGCCGACCTGGTTCGAGAAGCTGCAGCTGCTCATGATCGCCGCCGCCCTCGTCGTCGACGTGTTCGTGCTGGTGGCGATGGTGGGGCGTATCGGCGAGTACGGCGCGAGTGCCAACAAGCTCGCCTCGCTCGGCGTCAACCTCATCCTCGTCGCGAACCTCGCCGGAGCCGGGTGGCACCACCTGCGGTTCGTGCGGGGCACCGGCCGGTTCGAGACCGTCGAGCGGTGGCAGACCGGCTTTCTGCCCGTCTACCTCGCCTGGGCGGCCGTCGTCGTGATCGTGTTCCCGCCGGTGTTCGGCTTCGTCTGACCCGCGATCCCGACCCGGTGCGCCCAACCAGGTGTCCCCGTCCCAGTGTCCCCGTCCCGGTGTGCCCGACCCGGTGCGCCCGACCCGGTGTCCCCGTCCCGGTGTGCCCGACCCGGTTCGCGCGTCCCGGTGCGCCCGACCCGGTTCGTGCGGCCAGGTGCGCTCGACCCGGTACGCCCGACCCGGCGCCTGCGGTGCGCCCGGATCCGCCGGCCGGCGCGCGTCGTAGGCTGGGGCCTATGACCAGGCGCTCCCACACCGACGCGACGACGATCCTCTCTCGCGCGGCGGCGGTGCCGCCGCCGGTGTGGCTGGCGGTCGCCGCCGGGCTGCAGCTGATCGTCGCCGGGCGCCGACGGCCGAAGCCGGTGTCGGCGGTGGCATCCGTCACCGTGGCCGCCGGCAGCGTCGCCCTCGCCGGCCGTGCAGTGGGAGCGCTGCGCGGCGCGGGAACGACGCTCGATCCCGAGCATCCCGAGCGCACGCGGCGGCTGGTCGCCGACGGGCCGTTCGCCGTCAGTCGCAACCCCGTCTACCTGGCACTGGCCGGGCTGCTTCTCGCCCACGCGCTGTGGCGGCGGTCGGTGCTCGCCGTGCTGCCGGCCGCGGGCTTTCTGGCCGTGATGGACCGCGTGCAGGTGCCCCGCGAAGAGGCCGCGCTGCGACGCCGGTTCGGCCGCCGTTACGACCGTTACCGGGCGGCGGTGCCGCGCTGGATCGGCGCGCCGGAAGACTGAACACGGGCCGCCCGCGTGCCTTCCGGCTGGTGACGCGAAGGCGCGTCGGCCCTGCCCGCCCGGCCGCGGGCTAGCATGGAGCGCATGGCCACGTCGAACCTTCCCACCCCGACCCTGCAGCCCGTCCCCGACGAGGCGAACCTCATCGCCGTCGTCGAGGACGGCGCGTCGTGCTGCGGCGGAGGCTGCTGCACGGTCGACTGACCGTCAGAGCCGGTCCGCGGCATCCTCGACGTCGTCTGCCGGTTTGCGGATGAACGCCGCGCCGGCGATCAGTGGCAGCGATACCACCGCAGCCACCAGGAACGCCGTCTGCGCGCCACCCGCGGTGAACTCGCCCGGTGCGGCGCCCTGCGCGGCCGACACGGCCGAGAACACCGCGACCATCACCGCGATGCCGGCGGCGCCGGCGACCTGCTGCACCGTGCCCAGCACCGCGCTGCCGTACGAATAGAACCGCGGCGTCAGCGAGGCGAGGGATGCCGTGAACAGTGGCGTGAACGACAGCGCCAGGCCGATCGACAGCACGGTCTGCACCACGGCGATCAGCCAGATCGGTGTCGTGTCGGTGAGCGTCGTGTACACCCAGAGCGCGCCGGCGGCGATGACCGAGCCGGGCACCAGCAGCACGCGCGTGCCCCAACGGTCGTACACCCGCCCGATCGGCGGTCCGCCCAGGCCCATGGCCAGCGCCCCGGGCAGCAGGATCAGCCCCGAGCTCAGCGGGTCGAGCCCGTGCACCTTCTGCAGGTACAGCGGCAGCACCGTGATCGCCCCGAAGAACGCGAACGACAGCACAGCCATCTGCGCGATCGACAGCGAGAAGTTCGGCGAGGCGAACACCCGCACATCCAGCAGTGCGTCGTCGGCACGCTGCAGGCGCACCTGTCGCCACAGGAACACGGCCAGGGCCACCACCCCGATCGCCAGCGAGACGATCATCGGCACCGGGCTCAGCGTCTGCCCGGACTGCGAGGTGGCCCCGATCTGACTCAAGCCGTAGACGAGCCCACCGAAGCCGAATCCCGACAGCACGATCGACGGCACGTCGATCGGCGCGCGCGTGCGCTCGCCCACGTTGCGCATCCATCGCGCGCCCCCGGCCAGCGCGATCAGCGCGATCGGCAGCACCACCGCGAAGTTCCACCGCCACGAGAGCGTGTTCAACAAGAACCCCGACAGGGTCGGTCCGATCGCCGGGGCCAGCGACATCACGATGCTGACCCGGCCCATCATCCGCCCGCGTGAGGCCGGCGGCACCACCGTCATCAGGGTCGTCATCAGCAGCGGCATCATGATCGCCGTGCCCGACGCCTGCACGACGCGCGCCACCAACAGCATCCCGAACCCGGGTGAGAGAAGCGCGAGCAGCGTGCCCAGCGAGAACAGCGACATCGCGGCCAGGAACACGGCCCGGGTGGTGAACCGCCGCAGCAAGAACCCGGTCACCGGGATCACCACCGCCATCGTCAACATGAACGCGGTGGTCAGCCACTGCGCCTGCACGCCGGTGATGCCGAGGTCGCCGATCAGGTGCGGGATCGCCACACCCATCGTCGTCTCGTTGAGGATCGCGACGAACGCGGCCGCCAGCAGCAGCCAGATCACCCGTCCGGCGTCACGGTCGATCCCCGTTGCCGTACGGGGGATGCCGGTCAGGTCGGTGTCGGCCATGCGGACTCCTGAGGCGAAAGGGCGCGGAAGACGTGGTGATCCGGCGACGCGAGAACTAGGGCGCCGCAGAAGGAACCCTCAGCATAACCGGCAGGTCGGACACGGCATTCCCGTCCGGGTGCGAGAGGATTCCGGCATGGCACGAGCGCGGATTCGGCTGCCCATCGCGGTGCGCGGGGCGATCGCCGTCGTCGTCGGGATCGTGGTCGGCGTCGTGGTGACACCGGTGGTCGGCGTCGCGGCGGGACTGCTCGGCGGGTGGACCGCGCTCGCGCTGGTCGCCGCGGTGTGGTCGCTCGCCATCGTGTGGCCGATGGACGCCGACCAGACCCGCACGCACGCCCTGCGCGAAGACCCCGGCCGGCGCGCCAGCCACATCATCGCGATCCTCGGCAGCGTGGTGAGCATCGGCGCGGTGGTGGCGGTGCTCACCGAGACCCGGCAGGCGCACGGCGTGGCCGCGTTCGTGCTGGCGGGGATCGCGCTGGTCAGTGTCGCGGCGTCGTGGTTGCTGATCCAGACCGTCTACCTGCTGCGGCTCGCCGACGCCTATTACGGCGAGCCGGTCGGCGGCATCGTGTTCAACCAGGACGACGACCCCACCTACACCGACTTCGCGTACATCGCCTTCGGGGTGGGGCTGACCTATCAGGTGGCCGACACCAACGTGACGACCAACCGGATCCGCCGGGTGATCATCGCGCAGTCGATGCTCGGCTACCTGTTCGGCGCGGTCATCCTGGGCACCGTGATCAATCTGCTCGCCGGACTGTGAGGTCCGCGCGATGAGCATGAACGCCCGCGGCACCGGGTTCCGGGGGGTGGATGCCGCGGCCCAGCGCCGTCTGAACGCCTCGGCCCCGCCCATCCCGCACTTGGGAGCCCGGGTGGCGGCACTGTTCCGCCCCTACCGCGGAAAGCTCGTGACCACCGTCGTTCTCGTGGTCGCCGGCGCCGGCGTCGCCGTCATCCCGCCGCTGCTCGTGCAGCGGGTGTTCGACGACGCACTGTTCCCGCTGTCAGGCGGCGGACCCGACCTGTCGCTGCTGGTGCGGTTGGTGCTGGCCATGGTCGGCCTGTTCCTGCTGTCGGCCGGCATCGGGCTGGGTCAGACCTGGCTGACCGCCACGGTCGGCAACTCGGTCACCGGCGATCTGCGGGTACGGCTGTTCGACCACCTGCAGGCGATGGAACTGGGCTTTTTCACCCGCACCAAGACCGGGGTCATCCAGTCGCGTCTGCAGAACGACGTGGGCGCCGTGTCGGGCGTGCTCACCAACACCGTCACGAGCATCCTCGGCAATGTCGTCACCGTGATCGCCTCGCTGGTCGCGATGATCCTCATCGACTGGCGACTCACGATCATCGCGGTGGTGCTCATGCCGATCCTCGCGGTCGTGCAGCGGCGGGTCGGGCAGGTGCGGGCACGCATCGCGAGTCAGACCCAGGAGTCGCTGTCGGAGCTGACCGCGATCACGCAGGAGACGCTGAGCGTCTCGGGCATCCTGCTGTCGAAGTCGTTCAACCGGCAGCGCACCGAGTCGGCGCGGTATGCCGAAGAGAACCGCAACCAGGTGCGGCTGCAGGTGCGCCGGGCGATGAGCGGTCAGGGGTTCTTCGCACTGGTGCAGGTGCTGATGGCGAGCGTGCCGGCGGTCATCTACCTGGTGGCCGGGTATCTGGTGGCCGGCGGCACCGGCGCCATCACGGCCGGCACCATCGTCGCGTTCACCACGGTGCAGGCGCGCCTGCTGCAGCCGCTCATGGGCCTCATGCGCGTGGCCCTCGACCTGCAGACCTCGAGCGCGGTGTTCGCCCGCATCTTCGAGTACCTCGACCTCGTGCCCGCGATCGGCGACGCGCCCGACGCGATCGACGTCGCCGCCGCGCCCGGGCCGGTCGGCCGGGTCGAGTTCCGCGACGTGGTGTTCCGGTACCCGGACGCCGCGACCGACTCCCGGCCCACCCTGGGCGGCGTCTCGTTCGTGGCCGAGCCCGGGCAGCACGTCGCCTTCGTCGGCCCGTCGGGGGCGGGCAAGACCACGATCCTCTACCTGACGCCGCGCCTGTACGAGGCATCCGGCGGCTCGGTGCTGTTCGCCGGGGCCGACGTGCGCACGCTGCGGCACGAGTCGATCGTCGACCACGTCGGCATCGTGTCGCAGGAGACCTACCTGTTCCACGCCACGATCCGCGAGAACCTGCGGTACGCGAAGCCCGACGCGACCGACGCGGAGCTGGAGCAGGCGTGTCGGGCCGCCAACATCCACCACATCATCGCCGGCTTCGAGCGCGGCTACGACACCGTGGTGGGGGAGCGCGGCTACCGGCTCTCGGGTGGCGAGAAGCAGCGCATCGCGATCGCGCGCGTGCTGCTGAAGGACCCGCCGGTGCTGCTGTTGGACGAGGCCACCTCGGCGCTCGACACCGTGTCGGAGCGGGTCGTGCAGGAGGCGCTGGACGCGGCTGCGCATGGCCGCACCACGCTCACCATCGCGCACCGGCTGTCGACGGTGCTGGGCGCCGACCTCATCCACGTCGTCGACGCCGGGCGGATCGTGGAGTCGGGCACCCACGCCGAGCTGTTGGCGCGCGGCGGTCTGTACGCGCAGCTGGCCGCCCAGCAGGTGGCCGCCTCCCGCGTGCTCGAGGCGGAAGCCGAGGCCGAGGGCGGCGCGCCCGGTGCGCCCGGGGCCGGGCCGGCGTGAGCGTCAGCTGGTGACGGCGGCGACGGATGCGGCGCCGGCGTGAGCGTCAGCCGGTGACGGCGGCGACGGATGCCGCGACCGCGTCGGCGACGGCATCCAGATCGCCGCGCAGCCCGTGGCCGAACGTGAACCGCACCGCCGTCTGCGCGGTCTCGGGGTCGACGCCCATCGCCAGCAGTACGTGCGAGGGCTCGTCGGCGCCCGCCGCGCACGCCGACCCCGAGGACGACACCACGCCCCGCCGCTCCAGTTCGAGCAGCACCGCCTCACCGCTGGTGCCGGCGAACGTGAACGACGCCGTGCCCGGAAGGCGATGCACCGGGTGGCCGGTCAGCCGCGCCTGCGGCACCGCCTGCACCACCCGCGCGATGAACGCGTCGCGGATCGCGGCGACGGCCGCGGCATCCGCCTCGCGCTCGGCCTCGGCCAGCTCGAGCGCCGTCGCCAGGGCCACGGCGCCGGCGACGTCCTCGGTGCCGCTGCGGCGGCCCCGCTCCTGTCCGCCGCCGTGCAGCAGCGGCTCCAGTGGGATGCGGCCGCGCACCGCGAGCGCCCCGGTGCCCTTGGGTGCGCCGATCTTGTGCCCGGCGATCGAGATCGCGTCGGCACCGGTGCCGTGAAGCTCCAGCCAGCCGGCCGCCTGCACCGCGTCGAGGTGCAACGGGATGCCGCGGGCCCGGCACACCGTCGCGATGGCCGCGACATCCTGCACCGTGCCGACCTCGTTGTTGGCGTAGCCCACCGACACCAGCGCGGTGTCGTCGCGCAGGGCGGCGGCGATCGCGTCCGGGTCGACCCGGCCGGTGCCGTCCACCGGGACGAGGGTCATCGTGAACCCGTGCACCCGCGCCAGATAGTCGGCCGACGCCAGGATCGCCTCGTGCTCGATCGGCAGGGTCACCAGGTGCCGGGCGCCGCGGGCGAGCATCGCCGCCACCGCGATGCCCTTGACCGCGAGGTTGTCGGCCTCGGTGCCGCCCGAGGTGAACACGACGTCGCCGGCGCGCATCCCCAGCACCCGGGCCACCCGCGCGCGGGCGTCGGCGAGCGCAGATGCCGCCGCCTCGCCCACGGTGTGGTGGCTGGACGGGTTGCCGAACACGCCGGTCAGGTACGGGGTCATCGCCTGCAGCACCTCGCGGCGCACCGGGGTCGTCGCGGCGTTGTCGAGATACAACATCAGCGATCGCCGGGCAGGCCGATGCGCAGATCGCCGGGCAGGCCGATGCGCAGATCCAGGCCGAGGTCGAGTGCGCGGGCGCCGTGGGTGAGCGCGCCGACCGAGATCACGTCGACCCCGGTGGCGGCGATCGCCCGCACCGTGTCGAGGCTCACCCCGCCTGAGGCTTCGACGATCGCACGGCCGGCGACCAGTGCGACGCCTGAGCGCAGGTCGTCGATCGAGAAGTTGTCGAGCATGATCGTGTCGATGCCGGCGTCCAGCACCGGCTCGATCTGGTCGAGCCGGTCGACCTCGACCTCGAGGTGCACGGTGTGCGGCAGTCGCTGCCGGGCCTGACGCAGCGCCTCGGTCACGCTCAGTCCCTGTGCGGTGAGCACCCCGAGGTGGTTGTCTTTGGCCATCGCAGCGTCCGACAGCGAGAACCGATGGTTGTGTCCGCCGCCGCAGCGCACCGCGTGCTTCTCGAACGCCCGCAGCCCCGGCGTCGTCTTGCGGGTGTCGACGATGCGCACGCCGGTGCCCGCCACCTCGGCGACGTAGCGGGCGGTCAGGGTGGCGATGCCGCTCATCCGCTGCACGAAGTTCAGGCCGACACGCTCGGCGGCCAGCACCGCACGCGCCGGGCCGGACACCGAGGCGAGCAGGTCGCCGGACTCGAACCGGTCGCCGTCGGCGAGGTGCGCGGTGACCGTGGTCGCCGGGTCGGTGAGCCGGAACGCCGCCGTGAACACGTCGATGCCCGACAGCACGCCCGGTTCCCGGGCGACGAGGTCCGCGGTGGCGGTCGCCTCCGCCGGAATGAGCGCGTCGCCGGTGACATCACCCCAGGGTGCGTCTTCGACGAGCGCGGCCGACACGACACGGTCGATCTCGGTACGGGTGAGCATCAGCGGGCCTCCACGAGCAGGGCGGCCTCGTCGGTGCGGTGGTGCGCACCCAGCGAGGTGAGACGGGTGGATGCCGCGGCCACCACCGCGCGCGCGAGCACGAGCAGGTTCTCGTCCTCGAGTTCGCCGACCGTGCGCGGCTCGCGCGGCGTCGCGGCCCACGCGGCGAGCGTGGCGGCGGCGCGGCGCAGGCCCGCGGCATCCCGTTGCAGGCCGGCGTCGGCCCACATCAGGTGCTGCAGGGCGGTGCGCGAGAACGTCGGCGCGTCGGGGCCCGCGGGGGTGTCGGTGTCGACACGGTCGGTGGCCACGGCCTGCCCGCCGAGGGCGGCCGGCCATGCGCGAGCAGTGTCGCCGGCGGCGGCGGCGCCGGCGCGCGCGCCGAACACGGCCGCCTCGAGCAGCGAGTTCGAGGCGAGCCGGTTCGCGCCGTGCACGCCGGTGCACGCGGTCTCGCCCGCCGCGTACAGTCCGGGCAGCGACGTACGTCCGTCGAGGTCGGTGCGCACCCCACCCATCAGGTAGTGCGCGGCCGGCGAGATCGGGACCGGCTCGCGCGACCAGTCCCAGCCGCGCTCGCGCACGACGGCGTCGATGGTGGGAAAGCGCTCACCGAGGGTGAGCGGTCCCAGTGCCCGGGCATCCAGCAGCACCGGTCGACCGCCCTGATCGGCCATCCGTGCGGCGATGGCGCGGGCCACCACGTCGCGAGGGGCGAGCTCGCCGTCGCGGTGTGTGTCGTACAGAAAACGGCGGCCGTCCTCGTCCACGATCACGGCGCCCTCGCCGCGCACCGCCTCAGAGATCAGGAACGGCGTGCCGGCCGCCCCGCCGTCGGGCGGGAAACCTGCCGTGGCCTCGGCCGTACCCACGAGCACCGTGGGGTGGAACTGCACGAACTCCAGGTCGGCGACCGCCGCTCCCGCCCGGATCGCCGCAGCGATGCCGTCGCCGGTGGCCACCGCCGGGTTCGTGGTGCGCGCATACAGCTGTCCCGCGCCGCCGGTGGCGAGCACGACGGCGTCGGCCGGGAGGATCCCGCGGCAGCCGGCGATCAGCAGTTCCACGCCGGTGACGCGGCCGGCACCGACGACCAGGTCGACGAGGAACGCGTGCTCGAGCACCCGCACGTCGCTCTCGCGCAGCCGTGCGAGCAGGGCGTTCTCGATGGCGCGGCCGGTGGCATCCCCGCCCGCGTGCAACACCCGTGCCCGCGAATGCGCGGCCTCGAGCCCCCGCGCGAGCGCGCCGTGGTCGTCGCGGTCGAACGCGACGCCCGCCGCCACCAGCTCGGAGACGCGTGCCGGCGCCTCGGTCACCAGCACCCGCACGGCCGCCGCGTCGCCCGCTCCCGCCCCGGCGGCCAGCGTGTCGCGCAGGTGCAGCTCGACGTCGTCGGATGCGTCGGTGACCGCCGCGATGCCGCCCTGCGCGCACGTGGTGTTCGCGTCGGCGAGCCCACGCTTGGTCACAAGGGTCACCTCGCACCCGGCGGCCTGCGCGTGCAGCGCCGCGGTGATCCCGGCGATGCCGCTGCCGACCACCACGACGTGGGTCATGACGCGTTCTCCCATGCGGCGGCGGGCGCCGCGGGCGGCTTGGCCGCCAGCATCCGCTCCAACGCCACCCGCGCAGGCGTCGCCACGTCGGCGGGCACGGTGATGCGGTTGCGCACCTCACCGTCCAGCAGGCCCTCGAGCACCCACGCCAGGTAGCCGGGGTGGATGCGGTACATCGTCGAGCACGGGCACACCACCGGGTCGAGGCAGAAGATCGTGTGCTGCGGATGCTGCGCGGCCAGCCGCTGCACGAGGTTGATCTCGGTGCCGATCGCGAACACCGTGGGCTCGGTCGCCGCCTCGATCGCGCGCCGGATGTAGTCGGTCGACCCGGACTCGTCGGCGGCCTGGACCACCGGGGCCGGGCACTCCGGGTGCACGATCACCCGCACCCCGGGGTGCTCGGCGCGGGCCGCTTCGATCTGGTCGACGGTGAACCGGCGGTGCACCGAGCAGAATCCGTGCCACAGGATGACCCTTGCGTTGCGGATCTCGTCGATCGACGCCCCGCCGAGCGGGCGGCGCGGGTTCCACATGGGCATGAGCGATGCGGGTACGCCCATCGCGGTGGCGGTGTTGCGGCCGAGGTGCTGGTCGGGGAAGAACAGCACGCGCCGGCCGCGGGCGAACGCCCACTCCAGCACGGTGCGGGCGTTCGACGAGGTGCACACGATGCCGCCGTGGCGGCCGACGAAGCCCTTGATCGCGGCGGACGAGTTCATGTAGGTCACCGGCACGACCGGCACCAGCCCGTCGGCATCGGGACTGTCGAGGTCGCCGTAGACCTCGGCCAGCTGCTCCCAGCACTCCTCGACCTCGTCGATCGAGGCCATGTCGGCCATCGAGCAGCCGGCGGCCAGGTTCGGCAGGATGACGGCCTGGTCGGGCCCCGAGAGCAGGTCGGCGGTCTCGGCCATGAAGTGCACCCCGCAGAACACGATGGCCTCGGCGTCGGGGTGCGCCTTCGCGGCGTTCGCGAGCTGGAACGAGTCGCCGACGTAGTCGGCGTGGACCACGACCTCCTCGCGCTGGTAGAAGTGGCCGAGCACCACGACCCGGTCGCCGAGCGCGGCCTTGGCCGCGCGCACCCGGGCGGCGAGCTCGTCGGCGCCCGCCTCGCGGTACTCGCGGGGCAACTCACCCTGTCGCGGGGCGCCGGTGGGGATGACGTCGCCCATCGACGCGCCGGGCCCGTATCCGGGCACCGGGTCGAAGTCCCAGGGTGCGGCGACGAGGTCCATGGTGCACGCCGACTGCGTCGACGAGCCGTCGGCGATCAGGCGCAGCGTCTTGTCGACGGAGGGGTCGGGGAGGGTGAGCGGGGTGGCCATCATTCCTCGTTTCGGTTCTGCGGGTGGGTGCGGTCGGGCCCGGTCGGGTGGGTGCCGTCGGGCGGCGTCGGGTGTGCGAGCGGGCCGCGGTCGGCGAGTTCGACGTCGCGGTTGTACCGGTACAGCCGGGCGGGCCGGTGGCTGCCGGTGCGGAAGCGATCGGTGGGGATGAGGGTGCCGGATGCCTCGGCCTGCCGGCGGAAGTTCGCCGGGTCGAGTCGGCGGCCGAGGATCGACTCGTACACCTCGCGCAGTTCGGCCAGCGTGAACTCGTCGGGCAGCAGGCCGTGCGCGATGCGGGAGTAGCCGACCTTGTTGCGCAGCCGCCACAGCGCGTACTCCACGATCTGGTCATGGTCGAACGCCAGGGCCGGCAGGTCGTCCGCGTCGAACCACGCCACGTTGTCGGGGGCGTCGCCGTGCTCGGCGTGCGCGGCGAGCTGGGCGTCGACCTGGTCCTGGCGCAGCAGCGCCCAGTACACGATCGACACCACGCGGGTGGGGGAGCGGTCGACGTCGCCGAACGCATACAGCTGCTCGAGGTAGCTCGGGGCGAGCCCGGTCGTGGAGGCGAGGGTGCGCGAGGCCGCGGCATCCAGCCCCTCGGCCGCGTCGAGCCAGCCGCCCGGCAGCGCCCACCGCCCGCCGAACGGGTCGCGGGTGCGGCGCACCAGCGGCAGGGCGAGGGATGCCGCGTCGCGGCCGGGGCGCAGCGTGAAGATCACCGTCGAGACGGCGACGCGCACATCGGATGGGGTTCTTGTCATGGTGACTCTAACTCGTGCCCCGATCTTAGAGTCATCATGACCAGAAGTGCAAACCGCTACGCTGGCAGCACCGCGCAGGAAGGGCCCGTTGCACTCGTGATCGATGTCACCGTCGTGGTGCCCACCTACCGCTCCACCAGTCACCTCGACGACCTGGTGGCGAGTCTGGATGGGCAGACCCTGCCGCAGGACCGGCTCGAGGTGCTGCTGATCGACGACGGCTCGCCCGATGACACCGCCGACCGGCTTCGCGCGTTCGCCGGCGACCGGCCGAACTACCGGGTGATCGTGCTCGAGCCCTCGGGCTGGCCGTCACGGCCACGCAACGTCGGCATCGAGCAGGCCCGTGGCGAGTACGTGGTGTTCATCGACCATGACGACCGGCTGTTCCCCGACGCGCTGCGCGCCGCCTGCGCGCTGGCCCGGCGCACCGGCGCCGACGTGCTGGAGGGCAAGGAATCCAAGAGCAACACACCGTGCTGGGCGATGCGCGATGTGCCCGATGACGTCGAGAACGCCATCGATTGGATCGACCCGCATCCGCTGCTGCCGATGAACCCGCACAAGATGTTCCGCACCGCGTTCCTGCGCTCGAAGGGCATCCGGTTCCCCGAGGGTGGGCGGCAGATCTGGGAGGACATCTCGTTCGACATCGCCGCACACGCCCGCGCCCAGGTGGTCTCGCTGATGGTGTCCACGCCGTTCTACTACTGGAACCGGCCCGCGCACCGCACCACCAGCGGCACCTTCCATGACGACCTCGATGAATACCTGGCGGCGGTGGCCCGGGTGTTCGGCTGGATCGACGACGAGCTCGACCAGCCCCGGTTCGCGCAGCTGCTGCCGCGGTTTCGGGCGTACCAGCTGCACATGCGTGTGCTGCCGCTGTTCCGGTGGTCCGAGCGCACCCCGGCGCAGCGGGAGCGCATCCGGGCGTTCACCGCCGAGCTGCTGTCGACCATCCCCGACGACGCCGACGTGCACCTCGACCCATGGCGGCGGATCAAGACCGCGCTGCTGCGGGCGGGGCGGTTCGACCTCGTCGACGCGCACGAGCGCACCTTTCCCGGCATCGTCTGCACACCCACCGCATCGGCGCCGCGCTGGTCGCCGGCCGGCGTGCGTGCCGATGTCGACCTGCAGTGGCGGTTCACCGCCCCCGACGGCCCGCCGGTGCGCATGCACGACGGGCGCGCGGTGCTGGCCCTGCACCCCGAAGTCGCCGCGTTCGCCGCCGCGCACGGACTGAGCACCGACGTCACCGCCGCCCTGCGCGCGGTGACCTACAGCGTCGACCGGCGCTCCCGCGCCCACAAGGTCGACTGGCTGGTGGCGCACCGCACGGGCGCCGAACTGGTCGACGTCGACGGCGCCGCCGAGCTGCGTGCCTCGCTGCCGATCGCCTGGGACCTCGCCGACGACGGACCCGGCCGCCGGTACGACGGACCGTGGGACCTGTACGTGCGCACCGTGGTGATGCGCACCCGGTCGGTGCGGCAGGTGCGCACGGATGCCACCGGCCACAGCCGCGCGATCGTGCAGGGCACGCTCGTGGACGCGTACCGCACGCAGAACGGATGCCTCTCGCTCGATGTCGGCGCCACGCTGCGCAGCATCGTGGACGATGCGCGCACCCACGGGCGCGGCGAGTCCGAGCCGGGCGGCACCCGGATCGTGCTCGAGATGCCGCAGGTCGCCGTCTGTGCAGACGCTGAGATGCCGGGCCGGATCGTCGCCGGCGACGGCCGCGTGCTCGCGCCGTGCCGGCTCGTCGCCGCCGATGGTGCCGCCCGCATCGAGGCCACCCTGCCGCCGGGCGTCCGCAGGTTCGCGGTGGTCGTCGGCGGGGTGCGCTCGCAGTGGCGGTTCCGGCTGCGCCGGTCGGGCGGCATCCGCGCTGTGCCGCCGCGGCGTCGCGGGGCGGGGCTCGCCGGCCGGATGCGGGCGGTGCCGCGACGGGTGTGGAACCGCATTCCGGCGCGGCTGCGCAAGCGGTTCTGGATCTGGCGTCACCGTCGGTGAGGCCGGTGCGCCGCGCACTGCGCCGGGCCGGTGCAGCCGCTATGCTGAGGACAAACCGAACACCGGCCGCATGACGCGCGCGGGAGAGCCCGGTCCGCCGGGCACCGAAGGAGCAAGCCTCCCCGCCAATCTCTCAGGTCCACATACCGCGTGAGTCCGGCCACTCTGAAAAGCGATTTTCGAGCTTCGCTCGAAGGTCGGGTGCAGCCAGGCGCGAGGCGCCGAGTCGACACCCGGTCCTTCGGGCACAGAGTTCGCAGCTCGAGATCCGCCGACGGTGAAAGCCGCAGCATCCCTGCGGCGAAGCTCTCAGGCCCATGACAGAGGGGGAGTCCACAACGCCCGTCCGCGGCGCCGACCGACTCGAGAGAACCCATGTCCGAACTCCGCCAGACCCCGCTGCACGAGCGCCACGAGGCGCTCGGTGCCACGTTCACCGACTTCGGCGGGTGGTCGATGCCCGTCCGCTACACCTCCGACCTCACCGAGCACAAGGCCGTGCGCGAGGCGGCGGGCCTGTTCGACATCTCGCACATGGCCGAGTTCCGCGTCACCGGGCCGCAGTCGGGTGCCCTGCTCGACTTCGCCCTGGCCGGCCGGTTGTCGGCGCTCGCCGTCGGCAAGGCCAAGTACTCGCTCGTGCTCGCCGAGGACGGCGGCATCATCGACGACGTGATCGTCTACCGACTCGGCGACGAGAGTTTTCTGGTGATCGCCAACGCCGGCAACCGGGATGCCGTGGCCGCCGCGTTCACCGAACGCGGCCGCGACGGCGCCGAGGTCGAGGACGTCACCGACCAGTACGCCCTCATCGCCGTGCAGGGTCCGCACGCCGAGCGCATCCTGGGTGCCACCGCCGGGCTCGCCGCAGCCGACCTGCCCGGTCTCGGGTACTACGCGTGGCGCGACGGCACATTCGAGGGCGCACCCGTGCTGATCGCCCGCACCGGCTACACCGGCGAGGACGGCTTCGAACTGCTCGTGCCGAACGAGAAGGCCGGCGCGCTGTGGGATGCACTGCTTGCCGCCGGCACCCCGGACGGGTTGATCCCGGCCGGCCTGGCCGCGCGTGACACGCTGCGCCTGGAGGCCGGCATGCCGCTGTACGGCCACGAGCTGCGCCGTGACATCGTCCCCGCCCAGGCGGGCCTGGGCCGCGTGGTGGTGACCGCGAAGGACGACTTCGTCGGCAAGGCCGGCCTGGCCGCGCGCGATGTCACCGACGCACCGGTGCTCGTGGGCCTGGTCGCCGAAGGCCGCCGCGCCGGCCGGGCCGGCTACGCCGTGCTCGACGCCGACGGCACGGCGATCGGCACCATCACCAGCGGCGCGCTGTCACCCACCCTCGGCCACCCGATCGCCATGGCGTTCGTGCCGCCCGCGCTGTCTGAGACCGGCACGGTGCTGGCCATCGACGTGCGCGGCACCGGCATCCCCGCCACCGTCACCGACCTGCCTTTCTACCGGAGGAAGAAATGACCGACCTGACCAGCCTCAGCTACACCGCCGAACACGAGTGGATCGACCGGGACGGCGAGATCGCCACGGTCGGCATCACCGACTACGCCGCCGACAAGCTCGGTGACGTCGTCTACGTCGACCTGCCCGCGGTCGGCCAGGCGGTCACCGCCGGCGAGGTGTGCGGCGAGATCGAGTCGACCAAGTCGGTCGGTGAGCTGTACAGCCCCATCACCGGTGAGGTCGTCGAGGTCAACACGGCCCTCGACGACGACCCGTCGGTCATCAACTCCGACGCGTTCGGGGACGGATGGCTGGTCAAGATCCGCGGCACCGAGTCGGTCGAGCTGCTGGACCGCGACGCCTACCTCGCCCTCACGGACGGCGCCGCGTGAGCGTGTTCGCCGACCGTCACATCGGGCTCGACGCCGCCGCCACGGCGCGCATGCTCGCCGCCGTCGGCCACGACAGCGTCGAAGCGCTGGTGAAGGCCGCCGTCCCGGCATCCATCCACGTCGCCGAACGCGCCACCAGCGACATCCCGCCGGCGGCGAGCGAGGCCGAGGCCCTCGCCGAGCTGCGCGAGCTCGCCTCGGCGAACCGGCCGGCGCGGCCGATGATCGGGCTCGGCTACTACGACACGTTCACGCCCAGCGTGATCACCCGCAACGTGCTCGAGAACCCGTCGTGGTACACCGCCTACACCCCCTACCAGCCCGAGATCTCACAGGGGCGGCTCGAGGCGCTCATCACGTTCCAGACCATGGTCACCGACCTGACGGGCCTGGCCACCGCGAACGCGTCGATGCTCGACGAGTCCACGGCGGTCGCCGAGGGGATGCTGCTGGCGCGGCGCGCATCGAAGTCACGCTCGGACGTGTTCGTGGTCGACGCCGACGCGCTGCCGCAGACCAAGGCGGTGCTGCGTCAGCGCGCCGCGGCGGTCGGCATCACGCTGGTCGAACTGGCCCTGGCCGACGGTGCGGCGCTGCCCGAGGAGCTGTTCGGCCTGTTCGTGCAATACCCCGGCGCATCCGGCCGGGTCTGGGATCCCACCGGCGTCATCGACGCTGCCCACGTGGCGGGTGGGCTGTCGGTGGTCGCCGCCGACCTGCTTGCGCTGACGCTGCTGCGCTCGCCCGGATCGCTGGGCGCCGACGTCGCCGTGGGCACGACGCAGCGGTTCGGGGTGCCGATGGGCTTCGGCGGCCCGCACGCCGGATACATGGCGGTGCGCCAGGGGCTGGAGCGGCAGCTGCCGGGGCGCCTGGTCGGCGTCTCGCAGGACGCGGACGGGCAACCGGCCTACCGGCTCGCGCTGCAGACCCGGGAACAGCACATCCGTCGCGAGAAGGCGACCTCGAACATCTGCACCGCCCAGGTGCTGCTGGCCGTGATGGCCGCCATGTACGCGGTGTACCACGGCCCGGACGGGTTGCGGGCGATCGCGGTCGACGTGGCCCGCAAGGCCGAGGCACTGGCCCAGCGGCTGCGCGACTACGGCCAGAGCGTGCACCACGACGCGTTCTTCGACACCATCCGTGTCACCGTGCCGGGGCTGGCGCGCACCGTGATCGACCGGGCCCGCTCGAAGGGATACCAGCTGTTCTGGGCCGACGAGGCCACGGTGGGCATCTCGGTCGACGAGACCACCACCGCCGACGACCTCGCGGCCATCGCCTGGGCGTTCGGCGCCCCCGAGGCCGACGAGCACGGCGACCGGCAGGTGGAGTGGGAACAGGCCGAGCCGCTCGCGCAGGTCGCGGCATCCCTGCGTCGCGACGACGAGTACCTCACGCATCCGGTGTTCCACACGCACCGGTCCGAGACCGCCATGATGCGGTACCTGAAGCAGCTCGCCGACCGCGACTATGCGCTGGACCGCGGCATGATCCCGCTCGGATCGTGCACCATGAAGCTGAACGCGGCCACCGAGATGGCGGCGGTGTCGTGGCCCGAGTTCGCGCGGGTGCACCCGTTCGCGCCCGAGGCCGACGTGCACGGCTACCTCGCCATGATCGAACAGCTCGAGACCTGGCTGGCCGAGGTCACCGGATACGACTCCGTGTCGTTGCAGCCGAACGCCGGCTCGCAGGGCGAGCTGGCGGGGCTGCTGGCCATCCGCGGCTACCACCGTGCCAACGGCGACGAGGCGCGCACGGTGTGCCTGATCCCGTCGTCGGCGCACGGCACCAACGCGGCCTCGGCGGTGCTGGCCGGCATGCGCGTGGTGGTCGTCGCCTGCGACGACGCCGGCAACGTCGACCTCGACGACCTGCGCGCCAAGATCGCCGCGCACGCCGAGACGCTCGCGGCGCTGATGATCACGTATCCGTCCACGCACGGGGTGTACGAGCAGGACGTGGTGCAGATCACCCAGGCCGTGCACGACGCCGGCGGGCAGGTGTACGTCGACGGTGCGAACCTGAACGCGCTGCTCGGGTACGCCCGGTTCGGCGACCTCGGCGGTGACGTGTCGCACCTGAACCTGCACAAGACGTTCGCGATCCCGCACGGCGGGGGAGGGCCGGGGATCGGCCCGGTGGCGGCCAAGGCGCACCTGGCGCCGTACCTGCCGTCGCACCCGCTCGCGCAGCGGGCCGACCACGCCGGCGGCGTGCGGTTCGAGGGCGGGCCGGTGTCGGCCGCGCCGTACGGGTCGGCGGGCATCCTGCCGATCTCGTGGGCGTACGTGCGGATGATGGGGGCGGCGGGGCTGCGGGATGCCACGGCCGCGGCCGTGCTGTCGGCCAACTACCTCGCCGCGCGGCTGCGTGAGCACTTCCCGGTGCTCTACACCGGGGCGTCGGGGCTGGTCGCGCACGAGTGCATCCTCGACCTGCGGCCGCTGCGCGAGCAGACCGGCATCACCGTCGACGACGTGGCCAAGCGGCTGATCGACTACGGGTTCCACGCGCCGACGATGTCGTTCCCGGTGGCCGGGACCCTGATGGTCGAGCCGACCGAGTCCGAAGACATCGACGAGCTGGACCGGTTCATCGAGGCGATGATCGCGATCAAGGCCGAGGCGAGCGCCGTCGCGGCCGGCGAGTGGCCCGCCGACGACAATCCGCTCGTGAACGCGCCGCACACGGCGGCATCCGTCGCCACCGACAGCTGGACGCACCCCTACCCGCGCGAGCTGGCGGTGTACCCGGTGGCGTCGCTGGTGCGTGCGAAGTACTGGCCGCCGGTGCGCCGCATCGACCAGGCCTGGGGCGACCGGCACCTGGTGTGCGCCTGCCCCCCGATCGAGGCGTTCGCCTAGCCCCGCGGGCGTCGGCCTCTTCCTCACCGGAGTCCCCACCGCGGGTCTTCACCGCGAGAGTGCTTCTGACGGACGAGAGTGCGGGGACTACCCGCTTCTTCGTCCGTCAGAAGCACTCTCGTCGACAAGTGACTCTCGTCGACAAGCGCGGATGTCGCGCCGGGCGGCGGGGGAAGCCGGGCGGCGGGGGAAGGCGTGGGAGGGGTCGGCCGGGAGGTGGTTCAGCGGTGCGGCGCGGCGGACGACGTCCTCGGCGTGAGGGCGCGGCGCAGTGAGACGAGCTGTGCGGTGTCCTCGGGCGCGACCTGGGGCAGCCCGACACCGGTGAGGATGCCACGCAACGGTGCGACATCGGTCGCCTCACGCCATCCCCAGTGGGCGACGGCCCGAAAGCGTGTGCGCAGTCTGCTGTCGCGCTCTGACTGCAGGTGCAGGATGGCGCGGGGATCGCCGAATCGACCGTCGTACTTCAGGTCGCCGTCCGCTTCGCCACAGAGTGCGTAGGTCCGCCACAGGAAGTCACATCGATCCTCGACTCCGTGCGTACGAAAAGTCACCTGCAATTCGGGCATAGGGAAGCCGAGCCATTCGACGCACGCTCGGCTGACCGACTCCAGTGCTGTCTCAGCGAGTGCGGTTGCCCGAGCCAGTGGCCAACGCGCGATGTTCCGGCCACGGCTGCTCAACCGTCTCTCGTTGAGGCGAATGAGGTCGTCACGGTCGAGTACCGGGTCGACGCGCAGCGCAGCATCCGCCACGGCGAGCCCGAACGCATTGTGGCGGTGCCGGGCGATGTCGACCGCCGTGTCGATGGGTGCAGTGAGGTTGATGCCCGCATCGCGCACGATGGTGCGCTCCGGCGCGGACCGGTGCGTGCGAACCCCGGCAAGCTGGCGCGATGTGCCTGTCGGCGGGAGGAGCACATGGACGGTGACAGGGTCTCCCATCACCGGAAGGCCGAGCAGCACCGCGGCCGACTCAAGGCAGAACACCGCATCCGGATGGATCAGGGCCACGGCATGTACCCGTGCCAGGTAGCGGTCCCAGTGCGCCAGTGCACTCCATTCGCTCGCAAGGGCGAACACCCCGCGACGGACCCGCACCACTTCTCCCCGAGCGATGGCCCGCTCGGCATGCGGCATCTCGGACCAGCGGACCAGTGCGATGGGCGAGGTGCGTATGGCGATCATGGCGTCGAGGATCAGCATCCCTCCAGCCTGCTCAAAGCGCCGATCGACGTGGGCGCCGGGTGCCGCAACTGTGGATAACTCACGCGTCCCGTCGTCCTGCCGCCCCATGTGGAGGCCGAGGCCGTCGCGAGGTCCGCCGCCCGCCGACATCCAGTGAATCCCCGGCGAGAGTGCATCTGCCGGACGAAAGAGCAGGCAATACCCGAACCCTCGTCCGTCAGAAGCACTCTCGCGGGATTGCCGAGGGCGGGATCGGGGCGCGCTCGGGATCGGGCGAGGGCGAGATCGGGCCCGGGTCAGCTCGCGGTGGGCGAGGGGGTGGGCGTGCCCGCAGGCGCGGGGGCGAACACGCCGGGCCACCAGGCCGCCGCCAGCGGGTATCCGACGAACGAGACCACGTCGAGGATGGTGTGTGCGACCACCAGCGGCATCACCCGGCCCCACCGGCGGTAGCACCAGCCGAACACGACCCCCATCACGAAGTTGCCGACGATCGGGCCGATGCCCTGGTACGCGTGGTACGCACCGCGCAGCATCGCCGACGCGAGGATGATCGTCCACCCGTTCCACCCCGCCTGGCGCAGCCGCGCGAACAGGTAGCCGATCATGATCACCTCCTCCTGCAGCCCGGCGCGCACCGCCGAGAGCACCAGCAGGGGGATCGTCCACCAGTCCGGGTCGAGGGGGGATGCCGCGACCTGCACCGTGATGCCCAGCACACGCCCGAGGGCGTACAGGCCCAGGCCCGGGATGCCGATGATCAGGGCGATCGCCGCCCCCGCACCCAGATCCCGCAGCGGCCGGGTCAGATCCAGCCCGATCCGCCGGAACGGGCCGGAGGTGGCATCCCACAGCAGGTACAGCACCAGGCCTACCAGGGCCAGTGAGAACGCGATGTCCAGCAACTGGTAGACGATGTCCCAGACGGGTTCGGGCGACTGCGTCGGGTTCAGCTGGGTCTGCTGCGCGCCCAGCGGCACGGGTGCCAGCAGCCGGCGCACCAGCTGCAGCACCGAATACACGGCCGACTGACCGAGGGTGCAGGCCAGCACCAGCCCGACCTCCCACCACAACCGGGCACGGGGCAGGGGAGCGCGGGTCACGGCGGAAGGGGCCACCCGACAGATTGTCACATGCGCGGCCGCTCCGATAAAAGGTGTGTAACGTTTTCGGCCTGCGTTTGGAGCAGAGCCGTCAACGTGCCTAGGGTGAACGCATCGCCGCGAGGGTGCGGTGCGCCGCATGCGCACCCGATCGCGCGGTCAAATCCCTTTCACTGGAGGACACGTGAAGCGTACGAAGCTCGCCCTCGCGTCTCTCGCTCTGCTGACTGTGGGCGCCATCGCCCTCAGCGGTTGCGCGGGCGGCGGCGGCAACTCGGGCGACAACGGCAAGACGAACGCCGGAGGCGACTCCACGGCGATCATCACCGCCAATGGCTCCGAGCCGGAGAACCCGCTCATCCCGACCAACACCAACGAGGTCGGCGGCGGCAAGATCCTGGACTCGATCTTCGCGGGCCTGGCGTACTACGACGCCAAGGGCAAGCTCGTCAACGACATGGCCGAATCGATCACGGTCGACGACCCGTCGAACGTGACCATCAAGCTGAAGAAGGGCGAGAAGTTCACCAACGGTCAGGAACTGACCGCCGACAGCTTCATCAAGGCCTGGCAGTACGGCGCGAAGTTCTCGAACAAGCAGCTGAACCAGTCGTGGTTCGCCGACATCGACGGCTTCAGCGACACGAAGGACTCGGAGCTGACCGGTCTGAAGAAGGTCGACGACTACACCTTCACGGTGAAGCTGAACAGCCCGGTCGCGGCCGACTGGTCGCAGCGCCTGGGCTACTCGGCCTTCTACCCGCTGCCCGACGTCGCGTTCGACGACATGAAGTCGTTCGGTGAGCACCCGATCGGCAACGGCCCGTACAAGCTCGCCAGCGACACCGCCTGGCAGCACGACGTGCAGATCGACCTGGTCAAGAACGACCAGTACACCGGTGGCCGTCAGGCCCACAACGGTGGCCTGACCATCAAGTTCTACGCCTCGCAGGACGCGGCCTACGCCGACCTGCAGTCGAACGACCTCG
Organism: Microbacterium luticocti DSM 19459; assembly: GCF_000422405.1. GTDB lineage: Bacteria > Actinomycetota > Actinomycetes > Actinomycetales > Microbacteriaceae > Microbacterium > Microbacterium luticocti. Next base: position 393,301 of record NZ_AULS01000001.1, on the reverse strand, counting down.
ACGTGCTGGACGCGATCCCGGCCTCGGCCTTCGCGACCTTCGAGTCGACCCTGGGCGACCGTGCGGTCAACCAGCCGGCGGCGATCTTCCAGTCGTTCACCATCCCGGGCAACGCCGAGCACTTCACCGGCAAGGAAGGTCAGCTGCGCAAGGAAGCGATCTCGATGGCGATCAACCGTGAGCAGATCACGGACAAGATCTTCAACAAGACGCGCACCCCTGCCAGCGACTTCACCTCGCCGGTCATCAACGGCTGGTCGGACTCGATCCCCGGCTCCGAGGTGCTCAAGTACGACCCCGAGAAGGCCAAGGACCTCTGGGCCCAGGCTGACGCCATCTCCAAGTGGAGCGGCACCTTCCAGATCGCGTACAACGCCGACGGCGGCCACAAGGAGTGGGTCGACGCGGTGAGCAACTCGATCAAGAACACGCTGGGCATCGACGCGTCGGGCAAGTCGTACGTCGACTTCGCCACGCTGCGCCAGGACGTCAACGACCGCAAGATCAAGACGGCGTTCCGCACCGGTTGGCAGGCCGACTACCCCGGCATGTACAACTTCCTGCAGCCGCTGTACTCGACCGGCGCCAGCTCGAACGACAGCGACTACTCGAACAAGGACTTCGACGCGTTGCTCGCGCAGGGTGCGGCCCAGCCCGACCCGGCCAAGGCCATCGAAGACTACCAGAAGGCGCAGGAGATCCTGTTCCAGGACCTGCCCGCCATTCCGCTGTGGTACTCGAACGTGACCGGTGGCTACGCCGAGAACGTGAAGAACGTCACCTTCGGCTGGAACTCGGTTCCGCTGTACTACGAGATCACCAAGGGCTGACCGCCCGAGGGATCCACACCGCGAGGCGGTGACGATCACGTCACCGCCTCGCGGCGTGCCATCCTCGACTCGCGGTCGGCGGGATTTCGCGGGAGGATGTCGGCAGCACACGATGCTCGCCGTCGTTGCCCGCGGCACGGCCCGAGGCATCCCTGTACCCGAAGGGAGGGCGCATGCTCGCGTACATCGTGAGACGCCTGTTGCAGCTGATTCCGGTGTTCATCGGAGCGACGCTGCTCATCTATTTCCTGGTGTTCGCCATGCCCGGCGACCCCATCGCCGCGCTGTTCGGCGACAAGCAGCCCAGTGACGCGCTGCTGAACGAACTGCGCGCCCAGTACCACCTCGACGACCCGTTCATCGTGCAGTACTGGTACTACATCACCGGCATCTTCCGCGGTGACATGGGCACGACCTTCTCGGGCCAGTCGGTCAACGAAGTGCTGGCCCGCACGCTGCCGGTCACCGCGCGACTGGCGGTCATGTCGATCGCCATCGAGTTCACGCTGTCGATCATCGTCGGCACCGTCTCGGCACTGCGCAAGGGCAAGCTGTTCGACAACGCGGCCCTCATCGCCGGCCTCATCTTCCTGTCGATCCCGGTGTTCGTGCTCGGCTTCGTCGCCCAGTACTTCCTGGCCATCAAGCTCGGGTGGTTCAAACCCACGGTGGGTGCCGACAACGGCTGGAACGGATTGTGGCTACCTGCGATCGTGCTCGGCGTGAGCCTGTTCGCCACGAGTATGCGGCTGATGCGCGGCTCGGTCATCGACACGCTGAACCAGGACTGGGTGCGCACCGCCTACTCCAAGGGGCTGCCCCGCGGACGCGTGCTGCCCGTGCACGTGCTGCGCAACTCGCTGATCCCGATGATCACGAACTCGGCCACGAACTTCGGCGTGCTGCTGGTGGGGGCGACCGTCACCGAGGCGGTGTTCAACATCCCCGGGGTGGGCAACACGCTGTTCCAGGCCACCATCCGTCACGAGGGGCCGACGATCGTCTCGTTCGTGACCGTGTTCGTCATCCTCTACGTACTCGTGAACCTGCTCGTCGACCTGCTGTACGGGCTGCTGGACCCGAGGATCCGCTATGTCAAGTGATTCCACCGCGACGCACTACGTCGCCCCCGCCGACACCACGACCATCACCGTCGACGCGGTCAAGGTGGCGGCAAAACCGTCCAACCTGTGGCGTGACGCCTGGCACGACATCCGCAAGCGTCCGACGTTCTGGATCTCGCTGCTGATCGTGTTCGTGGTCGCGCTGATGTCGTTCTGGCCGACGCTGTTCACGCACACCTCGCCCGACCACGGCTGCCTGCTCGACAACTCCAATGCGGGCCCGGCCCCCGGGCATCCCCTCGGTTTCACGTTCCAGGGCTGCGACATCTACGCACGCATCGTGTGGGGCACCCGCGTGTCGGTGTCGGTGGGGCTGCTGGCCACCCTGATCGGATCGGTGATCGGTCTGATCATGGGCGCGTTGGCGGGCTTCTACGGCGGATGGCTCGACTCCGTGCTCTCGCGCGTGGGCGACATCTTCTTCTCGATCCCCTACATCCTGGCCGCCGTGGTCGTGATGACCGTGTTCGCCGAGTACCGCAACGTGCTGACCCTGTCGGTCGCGATCGGTGGGTTCGCGTGGGCATCCACGGCACGCGTCGTGCGCGCCGAAGTGCTGCGGGTGCGCCAGTCCGACTTCGTGACCGCATCGCGTGCGCTGGGCAAGTCGAAGGTGGGCACGCTCGTCTCGCACGTGATCCCGAACGCGATCGCCCCGCTGCTGGTGGTGTCGACGCTGAGCCTGGCCGCGGCGATCGTCGCCGAGGCCACCCTGGCGTTCCTGGGCGTCGGCCTCGGCGACGAGGTCATCTCGTGGGGCACCGAGATCAGCGCCGCGCAGACCTCCATCCGGGTCGCGCCGATGTCGCTGATCTACCCGTCGATCTTCCTGACCGTCACGGTGCTGGCGTTCATCATGCTGGGCGAGCTGATCCGCGACGCCCTCGACCCGAGAGCGAGGGCTCAGCGATGAGCGAGACCGTGCAGACGCCGCTGCTGAGCATCCGCGACCTGCGGGTGGCGTTCCGCAGCCAGGGCACCGAGCGCGAGGTGCTCCACGGAGTGAGCCTGGAGATCTACCCCGGCGAGACGCTCGCGATCGTGGGGGAGTCCGGATCGGGCAAGTCCACGACCGCCTCGGCGATCGTGAACCTGCTGCCGGGCACCGGTCACGTCACCGCCGGCAGCATCACCCTCGACGGCCGCGAGCTGACCACGCTCGGGCGCAGCGAGATGGAGCGGGTGCGCGGCCGCGAGATCGGCTACGTGCCGCAGGACCCGATGTCGAACCTCAACCCGGTGTGGTCGATCGGCTTCCAGGTCAAAGAGGCGGTGCGCGCCAACGGCATCGCCCACGGTCGGCACGCGATCAAGCAGCGCACGATCGAGGTGCTCAAGCAGGCGGGCCTGGCCGACGCCGAGCGCCGGCTGCACCAGTACCCGCACCAGTTCTCGGGCGGCATGCGCCAGCGCGCGCTGATCGGCATCGGTCTGGCCGCCGACCCGAAGCTGCTGATCGCCGACGAGCCCACCAGTGCGCTCGATGTCACGGTGCAGCGGGTGATCCTCGACCACATGGCGAGCCTGACCCGCGAGAAGGGCACCTCGGTGCTGCTGATCACCCACGACCTGGGCCTGGCGGCCGAGCGCGCCGAGAAGATCGTGGTCATGCAGCAGGGCGTCATCGTCGAGGCCGGTCCCAGCCGCGAGATCCTCGAGAACCCGATGCATCCGTACACGCAGCGTCTGGTGGCCGCCGCGCCGAGCATCGCCTCGCAGCGCATCCAGGCCCGTGCCGAGCGCCGCGGCATCGAGCACCTCGAGGATGTCAACGACGTCCCCGCGGTGCGCGTGCGCGACCTCACCAAGGACTACAAGATCCGTACCGGTGGGTTCGGTTCGGTGCCGTTCCGTGCGGTGGATGCGGTGACCTTCGACATCCCGAAGGGCAAGACGCTCGCGCTGGTGGGCGAGTCCGGTTCGGGCAAGTCGACGGTCGCGAAGATGGTGCTCAAGATCGAGGATCCCACCTCGGGTGCCATCGAGATCGGCGGAAAGGACATCGCGCGGCTCTCGAACCGTGACGTGTTCGGTCTGCGTCGGCGCATGCAGCCGGTGTTCCAGGACCCGTACGGATCGCTCGACCCGCTGCGCAACATCGGCAACACCATCGCCGAGCCGCTCGAGATCCACAACGTCGGCGACCGTGCGTCGCGGCGCGACCGGGTGCGCGAGCTGCTCGAGCAGGTGTCGCTGCCGCAGGAGCTGGCCGGACGTTACCCGAACGAGCTGTCGGGCGGGCAGCGCCAGCGCGTCGCCATCGCGCGGGCGCTCGCGCTCAAACCCGACATCGTGGTGCTCGACGAAGCGGTGTCGGCGCTGGACGTGCTGGTGCAGGATCAGATCCTGACCCTGCTGGCCGAGCTGCAGAACGAGCTCGATCTCACCTACCTGTTCATCACGCACGACCTCGCCGTGGTGCGCGTGGTCGCCGACGAGGTGTGCGTGATGGAGAAGGGACGCGTGGTCGAGCAGGGGACGGTCGACGAGATCTTCGCCAACCCGTCCGAGGAGTACACGCAGCGTCTGCTCGATGCGATCCCCGGCGCGTCCATCCCACTGGGCGGTGGGGCGCGCTGATGGCCCGTGATCCGGGGCGGCACGTGTTCCGCCCCGGGTCCGCCATCCCGATCCTGGGCATCTCGGCGCTGGTGGTGCTGTACCTGCTCGGGGACGCGGTCGTACGGGCGGGCCTGGGCGACGCGTTGCTGCTGGCGCCGTGGCCGCTGCTGGCGCTGTGGGGCGTGTACGTGTCGGCGTTCGCCTCGCACCTGGCGATCGACGACGACGGCGTGACCGTGCAGAACCTGCTGCGGGTGGTGCGGATGCCGTGGGCCGAGGTCACCGACATCCAGTGGCCGTGGCAGGTCGAGGTCACCACCGCGTCGGGTGCGCGGGTGCGCGCCCTCGGCGGCCCGTTGCAGGGTCGTGGCGGCAGGCGTCCGGGAACACGCGACCAGACCCCGGAAGGGGTGCGGGCACAGTACGACGCGATCGTGCGCGCGTTCGACTCCGCACGCGATCGGGTCGATCCGGGGGCGGATGCCACGGCATCGGGCCGCCGCGTGGGCTCCGGCTGGGACGTGCCGGCGCTGGTGGCACTGGCGGTGCTCGTGGTCTGGGCCGTCGTCGCCCTCGTCGTCACCGGGGGACCGGCATGACGCCGCGCCCCTCGCACGAACGGCCGCTCGTGCTGCGTGCCCTCTCGTCGCAGATCGCGTTCTGGGCACTGGTGGGCATCGCGGTGATCTTCGTCGGTGACGCGGCGCTGCGCGGGCGCATAGTGTTGGCGCTGCGCGCCGGCGCGATTCTGCTGTTCGTGCTGTGGTGCGCATGGGTGTTCCTGGTGCGGATGAGCATCCGGCTCGACGCCGAGGCCGTCACCGCGCACAACCTGCTGCGCTGGGTGCGCGTGCCCTGGGGGCGGGTCGCCGACGTCGAGCGCCGGGCACAGCTGCGCATCGTGCTCGACGACGGGCACGCGGTGGAGTGTTGGGGGAGCCCGTTCGCCCCTCGTGCGGGTGCGCGCAGCACGCACGGCGACACGGATGTCACACCGCCGACGCCTGCGAAGCAGATCACCGCGACCGACACGCCGGGCCGGCAGCCCACAGGTGCCGGCGTGCGGCGCACGCCTGGGGTCGACGGCGCACTGCAAGCGGTCCGCGGCGCCTGGCAGGACGCACCGGTGCGAGAGCCGGGCGCGGTGAGGCGGGGATGGGACGTTCCGGCGGTGCTGATCGGCGTCGTCTGTGCGGTCTGCGCGCTGCTGGCCGTGGTGCTGTGAGCAGGTTGCACTGCTAACACCCCGATAAAGAATTCATGTGAAAGCGAGGGAAACGCCAGAAGTCCATTAGAGTGGACGCCGGCACCCCCGCGGGGCCGGCGCCGAACACCAATCGGCATCGACATCGTCGTCGATCACAAGTCGGCGCTCGACGAGCAAGGAAACCGTTCACGACCGTGACCAAAGAAGACACCGTCCGCCTCGGGGGCCCAGGCTGCCCGATCGGCGCTGAGCAGGATGCGGGGTGGCGCCCGTGACGCTGTACATCGTCCGCCGGATCATCAACTACCTGATCCTGACCGCCGTGGCCTCATCGCTGGCGTATGTGCTGGCCAGCACCGGTCTGAACCCGGTGTGGCAGTTCGAGAACCGGCATCCACGCCCGCCGCAGTCATCCATCGACCAGCTGCTGGACGCCTGGGGGGTGAACCCGAAGGTCCCGCTCATCGAGCGCACCTGGACGTGGTTCACGAACATCTTCCACGGCGACCTCGGCCTGACCGTCGGCAACCACCCGGTCACCGAGCAGCTCGCCGTGCGCGCCGGAGTGAGCCTGCAGCTGCTGCTGGTGGGGTCGATCCTCGGCGCCGTGCTCGGCGTGGTGCTGGGCGTGTGGGGCGCGGTGCGGCAGTACAAGCTCAGCGACCAGATCGTCACGGTCGCCTCGTACATCGTGTTCGCGACGCCGGTGTTCGTCATGGGCATCCTGCTGATGATCCTCGCCACCTACCTCAACCAGGCGCTCGGGTTCCAGCTCATCAACTTCAGCGGACAGTACTCGGCCAACGCGCCCGACGACTTCTGGGGGGCGTTCGGCGACCGGATATCGCACGCCGCGCTCCCCACCCTGGTGCTGGCGATCGCCGGGGCGGCCTCGTACAGCCGCTACCAGCGCAACGCCATGCTCGATGTGCTCGGCGCCGACTACATCCGCACCGCACGCTCGAAGGGCCGCACCCGCGGGTCAGCACTGGTGCGACACGGCGTGCGCATCGCGCTCATCCCGATGTCGACGTTCTTCGCCTACAGCTTCGGTCTGCTCGTCACCGGCTCGACGATGCTGGAGGTCGTGTTCAGCTGGCACGGCATGGGCGAGCTGGCCATCCAGTCCATCCAGCAGCAGGACATCAATGCGGTCGCCGGCTCGACGCTGTTCGTGGCCATCCTGATCCTGTGTTCGTCGACGTTGTCCGAAGTGCTCTATGCGGCCCTGGACCCGAGAGTGAGGCGCTGACATGGCAATGCCCGACATGGAACTGCTCAGTCAGTCCGACCTTCCCCCCACCGAGCCCGAGCCGGTCACCGCGACGCTCGCGGTCAAGCCCGCCTCGCGCGGCCGCGTCATCTGGCGCCGCCTGCAGCACACGCCGCGCTTCTGGATCGGCGGCAGCGTCGTGGCGTTCTTCATCCTGTGGGCCATCTTCGGCCACTTCCTGACGGCGTGGTCGCCCACCGACCAGGACGTCGACAACATGAACTACCCGCCGACGATCCTGCACTGGTTCGGCACCGACATCCTCGGCCACGACCTGTATGCGCAGATCGTCTCGGGTCTGCAGAAGTCCCTCATCATCGGCCTGGTCGCCGGCCCCGCCGCGACGATCATCGCGGGTGTGCTCGGGTCGATCGCCGGCTACGTCGGCGGCTGGGGTGACAAGGTCATCGCCTGGTTCATCGACCTGCTGTTGGTGCTGCCGGCCTTCTTCATCCTGATCCTGCTGTACCCGTTCACGCACGGCAGCTGGGTGGTGATGATGGTCTTCCTCGCCGTGACCGGCTGGATGATCATGGCGCAGGTGATCCGCAACCAGACCCGATCCCTGCGCGAACGCGAGTTCGTCAAGGGCGCCCGCTACATGGGCTTCGGCACCTGGTCGGTGGTGCGCCGCCACATCATCCCGAACGTCGCCTCGCTGCTGATCATCGACGCGACGCTCGGCATCGCCGCGATGATCCTCGCCGAGACGAGCCTGAGCTTCTTCGGGTTCGGCGTGCAGCCGCCGGCGGTGTCGCTGGGCACCCTGATCGCGAACGGGCAGTCGGCCGCCACCACGCGGCCGTGGCTGTTCCTGTTCCCGGCCGGCACGCTGATCCTGCTGCTTCTGGCCATCAGCCTCGTCGGCGACGCGCTGCGGGATGCCATCGACCCGACGTCGGGAGTGAACCGTGCCTGAGACCCTCATCCAGCCGCAGCCGGACGCCGCGCCCGTGCGCGCGAAGGCGCCCCTGCTCGAAGTGCGCAACCTCTCGGTCACCTTCCCGCAGCGGTCCGGTGACGTACGCGCGGTACGCGACATCAGCTACACCATCGACGAGGGCGAGTTCCTCGGCATCGTCGGCGAGTCGGGTTCGGGCAAGTCCGTCTCATCGCTGGCGGTGATGGGCCTGCTGCCCGACACCGCCGTGGTCACCGGAGAGATCCTCTACAACGGCACGTCGCTGCTGGCGATGGACGACCGGCAGCTCTCGCGCATCCGCGGCAGCGAGATCGCGATGGTCTTCCAGGACCCGCTGTCGGCACTGACCCCGGTCTACACGGTGGGCGACCAGATCAGTGAGGCGTTGCGCCTGCACGACCACCGCCTCAGCAAGCAGGCGGCGGCCGCGCGTTCGGTCGAACTGCTCAAGATCGTCGGCATCCCCGACCCGTCACGGCGCGCCCTGGCGTTCCCGCACGAGTACTCCGGCGGCATGCGGCAGCGGGCCATGATCGCGATGGCGATCGCCAACGACCCGCGCCTGATCATCGCCGACGAGCCCACCACCGCACTGGACGTGACCATCCAGGCGCAGATCCTCGAGGTGCTGCAGAAGGCCAAGGAGCTCACCGGCGCCGCCGTCTCGCTCATCACCCACGACCTGGGTGTGGTGGCCGGTCAGGCCGACCGGGTCGCCGTGATGTACGCCGGCAAGCTCGTCGAGAACGGCACCGTCGACCAGGTGTTCACCGAACCGGTGATGCCCTACACGATCGGTCTGCTGCGCTCGGTGCCGAACATCCGCACCGCCGGCACCGCCCGGCTGGTGCCGCTCGAGGGCCGTCCTCCGTCGCTGGCCAACCTGCCCAAGGGCTGCCCGTTCGCGGCGCGCTGCCCCGCCGCCATCGACGTGTGCCGCACCGAAGAGCCGGCGCTGGTCGAGCACGGCGGCCCCGACGGCCACCTGTCGGCGTGTCACCGGTCGGGCGAGATCATCGCGGGAGAACTCACCCGCCCTGAGATCTTCCCGCGCCCGGCGGCCCTGACCGCCCGTCAGATGCCGGCCGACGCCGCCCCCGTGCTGGTCGTGCAGGACCTCGTCAAGCACTTCCCGCTGATGAAGGGCGGCGTGTTCCGCCGCCAGGTGGGCACGGTGCGTGCGGTGGACGGCGTGTCGTTCGAGCTCAAGCCCGGCCGCACCCTCGCTATCGTGGGGGAGTCCGGATGCGGCAAGACGACCACCATCCTGGAGCTGATGGAGCTGATCAAGCCGCAGTCGGGATCGATCCAGGTGGTCGGGCACGATGTGGCGACGCTCAGCAAGCACTCCCGCCGTGCGCTGCGCAGCGAGATCCAGATCGTGTTCCAGGACCCGGCCGCCGCCGTCGACCCGCGCCTGCCGATCGCCGATGTCGTCGGCGAGCCGCTGCTGGCCCAGGGCGTACCGCGTGACAAGCGCAACGAGCGCGTCGCCGAGCTGCTGGACCTTGTCGGGCTGGACCCATCGATGCTCGACCGCTACCCGCACGAGTTCTCGGGCGGTCAGCGCCAGCGCATCGGCATCGCCCGGGGGCTGGCCACCGATCCGAAGATCCTCGTGCTCGACGAGCCGGTGTCGGCGCTGGACGTGTCGATCCAGGCAGGTGTGATCAACCTGCTGCAGGATCTGCGTGACAAGCTCGGTCTGTCGCTCATCTTCGTCGCCCACGACCTCGCGGTGGTCCGCCAGATCGCCGACGACGTCGCGGTGATGTACCTGGGCAGGATCGTGGAGTACGGCGAGATCGGCCAGGTGTTCGACACGCCCAAACACCCGTACACGCAGGCGTTGATGTCGGCGGCACCGATCCCCGACCCGGCGATCGAGCGCACCCGCGAGCGGGTGCTGCTGCAGGGCGACCTGCCCAGCCCCGCCGAGCGGATCGACGGATGCCGGTTCCGCACCCGGTGTCCGTTGTACAAGATCCTGGACGAACCGCAGCGTGCGCTGTGCGATGCGCAGGATCCCGAACTCACCGATCATGACGGCGACCTGGTGGCATGTCACCACGTCGACCGCAACACCCTGGTCGTCGGCTGACGATCACAGGACCCCGTCGATACGGCGGGACACACAGAAGAAGAGGAAGCACATGAACCGCAGAACCACAGCACTCGCGGCTGTCGCTGTGCTCAGCGCTGCCGGGCTCGCGCTGGCCGGCTGCGCGCAGCCCAACGCGAAGCCCACCAGCAGCGAGCCTCCGCAGCTTCCGCTCGTGGGATGGACGCCGGTCCCGGCCTCCGACCTGCAGCAGGGCGGCACGCTGAGCCTCGCCGTCGAGTCGTCGGGTACCGACGAGGGCAACTGGAACATCAACACCACCCAGGGTGCCAACGTTCCCGTCGTCGCGATGCAGGCCCCGCTGATGGGTGCGCCCTACAAGGCCACCAAGGACGGCGCGGTCGAGATCGACCCCAACTACGCGACCGACATCAAGCTCGAGAGCGACTCGCCCCAGACGGTCGATGTCAAGCTCAACGACAAGGCGGTCTGGGAAGACGGCACGCCGCTGACCGCGAAGGACTACGAGGCGACGTTCGCCGCCCTTTCCGGCAAGAACGACAAGTTCAACATCGCCTCGTCGGCCGGCTACGACCTGGTGTCGAAGTTCGAGGTCGTCAGCGACTACGAGTTCAAGTTCACCTTCGACTCGCCGTACGCCGACTGGCAGGCGCTGCTGGGCACCGCGCCCGTGAAGGCCGACATCGCCAGCGACCCGGCCAAGTGGGCCAGCTACACCACGAAGCCGATGCCGTCCAACGGCCCGTACATCATGTCGAAGATCGACAACAACGCGAAGATCTACACCGAGACGCCGAACCCGAAGTGGTGGGGTGACAAGCCGAAGCTCGACAAGATCACCTGGACCGTCATCGACCAGGCGTCGCAGGCACAGGCCTTCGCGAACAACGAGATCAACGCGGTGGACGCCGCGGACGTCGACACCTACACCGCCGCGCTGAAGAAGTCGGGCGCCAAGGCGCTCAACTCCGGTGGTGTGACCTACGCGCAGGTGACCTTCAACGGCCTGCAGGCTCCGCTGGACGACGTGAACGTGCGCAAGGCGATCGCCCAGGCGATCGACCGCAACATCATCGCGAAGTCGGCAAACGAGCCGCTGGGTGTGAAGGCGACCACGGACGGCAACTGGATCTTCATGCCGGGCCAGAAGGGCTACGAGGACACGGTGGAGGCCAAGCTTCCCTATGACCTCGACGCCGCCAAGAAGGACCTCGAGGCCAGCGGTTGGAAGAACGCCGACGGCAAGTGGAGCAAGGACGGCAAGGACCTGAAGCTGTCGATCGTCGTGCCGCAGGGCACCAAGTCGAACGAGCTTCGTGCCCAGCAGATCCAGGCGTCGCTGAAGAAGATCGACATCCCCGTCACCCTCGACGAGGTGCCGAGCGCGGATTACTTCGACAACATCCAGAACGGCAAGTACGAGATGGCCACGTTCGGCTGGCAGGGCACGCTGTTCCCGATCAGCTCGAGCGAGTCGCTGTTCTACCCGGCCATGAAGCCGGGCGACGCCGGCCAGAACTACGCGTTCATCACGGACGAGAAGCTCGGCGACCTGTGGAAGCAGGCCAACGCGGAGCTCGACCCCGAGAAGCGGCTGAAGCTGGCCGACGACATCAACAACGTCATCGCCGGCTACGTGCCGTTCCTGCCGATCTACCCGTACCCGAACGTCACCGTCGTGGACAAGAACCTGGCCAACTACGGCCCGGCGACGTTCATGTCGGTCGACTGGACGCAGGTCGGCTTCACCAAGTGAGTCACGGCGCCTGAGCGCCTGCTGACCGGGGCGCCCGCCCCGCACCGTTAGAATCGGTTGCGGGACGGGCGCCCTTCCGCGTGCCCCGCCATGTCGTGACCCTCGCCTGAGGACAGGGCCCTGCATCCACTTCCTCTCTTGTTCCCACCGAAAGGTGCCCTTCGGCCATGTCCATTGCACACCGCTCAGACCTGCGCAACGTCGCCATCGTCGCGCACGTCGACCACGGAAAGACCACCCTCGTCGACGCGATGCTGCGCCAGACCGGATCGTTCGGCGAGCACGCGCACGTCGAGGAGCGGGCGATGGACTCCAACGACCTGGAGCGCGAGAAGGGCATCACGATCCTCGCCAAGAACACGGCGATCACCTACAACGGCGCGCACACCGACGTGCCGGTGACCATCAACGTCATCGACACCCCCGGTCACGCCGACTTCGGCGGTGAGGTGGAGCGCGGACTGTCGATGGTCGACGGGGTGGTGCTGCTGGTGGACGCCTCGGAGGGTCCGCTGCCGCAGACCCGGTTCGTGCTGCGCAAGGCGCTCGAGGCGAAGCTTCCCGTCATCCTGCTCGTGAACAAGACCGACCGCCCCGACGCCCGGATCGCCGAGGTCGAGGAAGAGGCGCACGACCTGCTGCTGGGGCTGGCCTCGGACCTGGTCGACGACGTGCCCGACCTGGACGTGGATGCCCTGCTCGACGTGCCGGTGGTGTACGCGTCCGGACGGGCGGGTGCGGCATCCCGCACCCGGCCCGCGAACGGTGCGCTGCCCGACAATGACGACCTCGAGCCGCTGTTCGAGGCCATCCTGCAGCATGTGCCGGCGCCGGCATACGACGACGAGGCGCCGCTTCAGGCCTGGGTGACGAACCTCGACTCGTCGCCGTTCCTCGGCCGGCTCGCCCTGCTGCGGGTGTTCAACGGCACCCTGCGCAAGGGGCAGACCGTCGCCTGGGTGCGGCACGACGGCTCGCACGCCAACGCGCGCGTCACCGAGCTGCTGAAGACCCGCGCCCTCGAGCGCTACCCCGCCGACGAGGCCGGACCCGGCGACATCGTGGCGATCGCGGGCTTCGAAGACATCACGATCGGCGAGACCATCGCCGACCCCGACGACGTGCGGCCGCTGCCGGCGATCCACGTCGACGACCCGGCGATCTCGATGACGATCGGCACCAACACCTCGCCGCTGGCCGGCAAGGTCAAGGGGCACAAGCTCACCGCGCGCATGGTGAAGGACCGGCTCGAGAAGGAACTGATCGGCAACGTGTCGCTGAAGGTGCTCGACATCGGCCGGCCCGACGCCTGGGAGGTGCAGGGCCGTGGCGAACTGGCGCTGGCGATCCTCGTCGAGAACATGCGTCGCGAGGGCTTCGAGCTGACCGTCGGCAAGCCGCAGGTGGTCACCCGGCGCAACGAGCGCGGCCAGCTGCAGGAGCCGTTCGAACACCTCACCATCGACGCGCCGGAGGAGTACCTGGGAGCGATCACCCAGCTGCTGGCGCTGCGCAAGGGGCGCATGGAGACGATGACCAACCACGGCACCGGCTGGGTGCGGATGGAGTTCATCGTTCCCTCCCGCGGCCTGATCGGCTTCCGCACCGAGTTCCTCACCACCACCCGCGGCACCGGCATCGCCAACGCCATCGCCGCCGGGTACGAGGACTGGGCCGGTCAGATCGTGACCCGCCAGAACGGCTCGATCGTCGCCGACCGCTCGGGTGTGGTCACGCCGTTCGCGATCATCGCGTTGCAGGAGCGGATGTCGTTCTTCGTCAAGCCCGGTGACGAGGTGTACGAGGGCATGGTCATCGGCGAGAACTCCCGCAACGACGACATGGACGTGAACATCACCAAGGAGAAGAAGCTCACGAACATGCGCTCGTCGACGGCCGACACGTTCGAGTCGATGACGCCGCCGCGCACGCTGTCGCTCGAAGAGAGCCTGGAGTTCGCCCGCGACGACGAATGCGTCGAGGTCACGCCTGAGACCGTCCGCATCCGCAAGGTCGTGCTCGACGCGCACGACCGCGCCCGCGCCACCGCGCGACTGAAGCGCCAGGACGCGAACGCCTGACCCCCGCCCCACCCGGCGGGCTCGTACGATGTCGCCGACCGCGCATCGACCCGCCCGCGGGATGATGTGCCGCGCGAGGTCGATGTGCCCTCGCGGCGGTGATGCGCCGTCGCGCGCAGGCGCGGGACCTGCTCGGACGGGAGAGCGGCCCGTGCGCCGGTAGGCTCACACCGTGAACGACGGGATGGATGCCGCGGCCCACCGCGCGGCGGTGCGCGACGCGCTCGGGGTGGCCGTGGCCACGAGTGCGTACGGCGTCTCGTTCGGCGCGCTGGCGACGGCATCCGGACTCGACGTGTGGCAGGCGTGCGTGCTGAGCCTGGTCATGTTCACCGGCGGATCGCAGTACGCCTTCATCGGCGTGATCGGTGGCGGGGGACTGGCCGCCGCGCCGGCCGCGATCGCCTCGGCCGCGCTGCTGGGCGTGCGCAACATCGCCTACGGCATGCGCATGTCGCCGGTGGTCGGGCCCGGGTTCTGGCGGCGCGCCGCCGCCGCGCATCTGACCATCGACGAGTCCACGGCCGTGGCCCTCGGCCAGCGCACCCGGCGGGCACAGCTGCTCGGGTTCTGGGTGACCGGCCTGGGGATCTACCTGGGCTGGAACCTCACCACGCTCGCCGGTGCGCTGCTGGGCGACGTGCTCGGCGATCCCAAGGCGTACGGGTTGGATGCCGCGGCCGCCGCCGCGTTCCTCGCCCTGCTGTGGCCGCGACTGCGCCGCCGCCAGGCCATCGCGGTGGGCATCGCCGCCGCCGCGGTCGCCGCCGTGCTCACCCCCGCGCTGATGCCCGGGATGCCGGTGCTGGTCGCGGCGGTCGTGGCCATCGTGGTGGGGTGGGTCAACTGGCTGGGCCGCGACGAGCGTCCGCCCGCCGAACCCGACGATGTGCCGGAACGGGAGGGACTGCCGTGACCTTGTGGAACGCCGTACTGCTGGCGGCCGTGATCTGCGTCGCGCTCAAGACGCTCGGCTATCTCGTACCCGCCGCGGTGATGCAGGCCCCCCGCCCAGCGCGCATCGCCGACCTGCTCACCGTCGCGCTGCTTGCGGCACTGGTTGCCGTGCAGACCCTCGGCGTCGGGCAGGCGATCACCGTCGACGCCCGCGTGCCCGCCGTGCTGGTGGCCGCAGGTCTCCTGCTGCTGCGCGCGCCGTTCCTGGTCGTGGTGGCCGCTGCGGCGCTCGTGGCAGCGCTCCTGCGACTGTGGGGCTGGGCGAGCTGAGCGGCGTGCGTAGCCGTGGGGCGTGGCGCGGGGCGGCGCGGCGTGGCGTGGCACCGGCGTGCGTAGACTGAGCCGGTGAGTTCCCCGCTGTCGCGTCTGCTGACCTGGCTGGTCGCCCTCGTGGTCGGGGCCGTGTACGGCACCGCGGGCACGTTCGCGCACGCGTACCTGCTGGGCCCGGTGCCGGTCGGTCTGCTGCTCGCGCTGATCGGCCTTGCCGCGATGCTCACGGCCGTGCGCACCCTGACCGGCGACCGGTGGAGCGCACTGGCGGCCGGGGTGGGCGCCCTGGCGGTCACCGTGATGTTCTCGGGTTCCGGGCCCGGCGGCTCGGTGGTCATGCCGGGCGGTCCGCTGGGGGAGTGGGCCGGGGTGAACATCGGAATCGTGTGGCAGATCGGGGTCGCCCTGGTCGCGACGCTCGCGGTCGCGTGGCCGAACCTGGCGCGCCCTCACCCGGAGGCGGACAACTAGACTGGCCGGGTGACGTATGTGATCGCCCTGCCGTGCGTGGATGTGAAAGACCGAGCCTGTGTCGACGAGTGCCCGGTGGACTGCATCTACGAGGGGGACCGGTCACTGTACATCCACCCCGACGAGTGCGTGGACTGCGGTGCCTGCGAGCCGGTGTGCCCGGTCGAGGCCATCTACTACGAAGACGACCTGCCCGAGGAATGGGCGGACTACTACAAGGTCAACGTCGAGTTCTTCGACGACCTCGGTTCGCCCGGCGGCGCCGCGAAGGTCGGCGTGATCCACAAGGACCACCCGATCGTGGCCGCACTGCCCCCGCAGGGCACCTGACGTGGGCGTCGCCGACCTCGCCGACTACCCGTGGGACGCGGTGGCGCCCTACGCCGCCCGCGCCCGCGCGCACCCGGACGGGATCGTCGACCTGTCGGTCGGTTCGCCGGTGGATGCCACCCCCGAGGTGGTCCGTCGTGCCCTGCGTGAGGCCACCGACGCCCACGCCTACCCGCAGACGATCGGCACCCCCGCGCTGCGTGAGGCGATCGCCGGCTGGTACGCCCGCCGTCGCGGGGTGCCCGGTCTGCAGCCGGAGCAGGTGCTGCCCACCGTCGGGTCGAAAGAGCTCGTCGCCCTGCTGCCGCTGCTGCTCGGGCTCGGCCCGGGGGACGTCGTCGTGCACCCGCGCGCCGCGTACCCCACCTACGAGGTGGGAGCGCGCCTGGTCGGTGCGTCGCCGGTGGCCGCCGACGACCCCGCCGCCTGGCCCGATGCCACCCGGCTGGTGTGGCTGAACAGTCCCGGCAACCCCGACGGGCGGGTGCTCGATGTGCCGTCCCTGCGCGAGGCGGTGGCCCGCGCCCGCGAGCTCGGGGCCGTCGTCGCCGGCGACGAATGCTACGCCGAGCTGGGGTGGGACGCGCCCTGGGACGCGCGGCCGATCCCGTCGGTGCTGGATCCACAGGTGCTGCAGGGTGAGGCATCCGGTGTGCTGTCGGTGTACTCGCTGAGCAAGCAGTCGAACCTCGCCGGCTACCGCGCCGCGTTCCTGGCCGGCGACGCCGCGCTGGTGGCACGGCTGACCACGGCCCGCAAGCACCTGGGGCTGATGGTGCCGGCGCCCGTGCAGTCCGCCATGATCGCCGCACTGCGCGACGATACGCACGTGGCCGCGCAGAAGCAGCGCTACCGCCGACGCCGAGGCATCCTGAAACCCGCCCTCGAACACGCCGGTTTCCGCATCGACGGCAGCCAGGCGGGACTGTATCTGTGGGCCACCGAGGGGCGGGACGCATGGCAGAGCCTGGACCGTCTGGCTGATGCGGGCATCCTCGCCGGGCCGGGACACTTCTACGGGCCGCACTTTCCGCAGCACGTGCGACTGTCGTTGACCGCCCCCGACGATCGGGTGCAGGCCGCGGCCGATCGTCTGCTTTCGTTCCGATCATCCAGCTGACGGCCGCATCCTTTGGCTGATGTCTCAGTGTGCCAGGGCGCGGGATAGGCTGTATGTGAGCCGGTCCGTGCGTCGTAACACCGAGTCACGAATCGCTCCACGGCCCGGCAGGCATCCCCTGCGCGGACCGCGATCCCCCTGACGACAGACATCGCAAGGAGGCGTCGTGACCGACGCGGGAGCCCAGCCGGACATCGCCACACTCACCCTCGCAGGCCGCACCGCGCAGCTGCCGGTGCTGCAGGGCACCGACGGCAATCCCAGCGTCGACATCTCGACCCTGACCAAGCAGACCGGGCACACCGCCCTCGACTACGGGTTCGTGAACACCGCGGCCACGAAGTCGCAGATCACCTACATCGACGGCGATCAGGGCATCCTGCGCTACCGCGGCTACCCGATCGAGCAGCTCGCGCGCAACAGCACCTACCTCGAGGTGGCGTGGCTGCTGCTGTACGGCGAACTGCCCACCGCCGCCGAACTGAGCGACTTCGACGAGCGCATCCGCCGGCACACGCTGCTGCACGAAGACCTCAAGCGCTTCTTCTCGGCGCTGCCGCACACCGCCCACCCGATGGCGGTGCTGTCGTCGGCGGTCGCGGCGCTGTCGACCTATTACGAGGGCCAGACCGACCCGCACAATCCCGAGCACGTCGAGCTGAACATCGTGCGGATGCTGGCCAAGCTCCCCGTGATCGCCGCGTACGCGCACAAGAAGAGTGTGGGACAGGCGTTCTTGTACCCCGACAACTCGCTGAGCTTCGTCGACAACTTCCTGAAGCTCAACTTCGGTGTGCTCAGCGAGCCGTACGAGGTCAACCCGGTCATGTCGAAGGCGCTCGAGCTGCTGCTGATCCTGCACGAGGACCACGAGCAGAACGCGTCGACCTCGACCGTGCGGTTGGTGGGGTCGACGGGGGCGAACCAGTTCGCGTCGATCTCTGCCGGCATCCAGGCGCTGTCGGGGCCCCTGCACGGCGGGGCGAACGAGGCGGTGCTCACCATGCTTGCGCGCATCCGTGACTCGGGCGAGAGCGTCGAGCGCTTCGTCGAGCGGGTGAAGAACAAAGAAGAGGGCGTCAAGCTCATGGGCTTCGGCCACCGGGTCTACAAGAACTACGACCCGCGTGCCAAGCTCGTCAAAGAGTCGGCCGACGAGGTGCTCGCCGAGCTCGGTGTCAGCGACCCGCTGCTGGACCTGGCCAAGGAGCTCGAAGAGATCGCGCTGGCCGACGACTACTTCGTCGAGCGCAAGCTGTACCCGAACGTCGACTTCTACACCGGGGTCATCTACAAGGCGATGGGCTTTCCGACCCGCATGTTCACCGTGCTGTTCGCGATCGGCCGGCTGCCGGGTTGGCTCGCGCAGTGGCGCGAAGCGGTGAACGACCCGCAGACCAAGATCGGTCGCCCGCAGCAGTTGTACATCGGCGCCGCCGAACGGAACTACCCGGGCGTCGGCTGATGCCGCGGTTGCTCGTCCGCCGGCCGTCGCCACGACTGGCCGACGGCGAGCTCACCCATCTGGAGCGGGTGCCGGTCGACGCCGCGCTCGCGCAGCGACAGTGGGACGGGTACGTCGCCGCGTTCCGGGCACGCGGCTGGGATGTCACCGAGCTGGCGCCCGCCGACGAGCACCCCGACGGGGTGTTCGTCGAAGACACCGTGGTCGTCTTCGACGACCTCGCGGTGATCACCCGGCCCGGCGCCGACTCGCGTCGCGGCGAGACGGCCAGCGCGCGGCGCGCGGTCGAGGCATCTGGCCTGCCCACCGCTGCGATTCAGGCGCCGGGCACCCTCGAGGGCGGCGACGTGCTCAAGATCGGCCGCACCGCCTATGTCGGCCTCTCGTCGCGCACGAACGAGCCGGGCATCGCGCAGTTGCGCGCGCTGCTGGCACCGCGCGGGTGGGATGTCGTGACCGTGCCGATCACCACGGTGCTGCACCTGAAGACCGGGGTGACCGCGCTGCCGGACGGCACCGTGATCGGATACGAACGGCTCGTCGATGACCCGTCGGTGTATGAGCGGTTCGTGCCGGTGCCCGAGGCCGAAGGCAGCGCCGTCGTGGTGCTCGACGAGCACACCGTGCTGATGTCGGCGTCCGCGCCGCGGACCGCGGAGCTGCTGCAAGGCCGTGGCCTGGAGGTGGTGGCCGTTGCGGTGACCGAGTTCGAGAAGCTCGAGGGCTGCGTCACCTGCCTCTCGGTGCGCGTGCGCGGCTGAGCGGGCGGCCGGGCTGCCGGCTGCTCGGTGCCTGTCGGCGGCACGGTGCCTGTCGCGGCGGCTCGGGTGCCTATCGGCCGCTCGGTGCCTGCCGGCTGCTCGGTCACTGTCGGTGTGTCTCAGAAGGTGAAGGATGCGGCATCCCGAACCCGCGGGTTCTGGGACATGCGACGCGGGTGTGTCTCAGAAGGCGAGGGATGTGGCATCCCGAACCCGCGTGTTCTGGGACACGCCGCGTGGGTGTGTCTCAGCCAGGACCCCGCGTCAGGCGTGCAGTGCCTCGTTCAGGGTGATGCCCGCACCGGTGCGGCGCAGCGCCTCGACGGCGCCGGTGATCGAGTTGCGGCGGTACAGCATCCCGGCCCGGCCCGACAGCTCGGCGGCCTTGACCTGCGGCCGGGAGCCGTCGGCGCGCGCCGGCTCGTCGACGAGCACGACCTTGGTGCCGGCAGTGACGTACAGGCCCGCCTCGACCACGCAGTCGTCGCCGAGCGAGATACCGATGCCGGCGTTCGCGCCCAGCAGACACCGCTCGCCGATCGACACCCGGTGCGTGCCACCGCCCGACAGCGTGCCCATGATCGAGGCGCCGCCGCCGATGTCGCTGCCGTCGCCGACGACGACGCCCTGCGAGATGCGGCCCTCGACCATCGAGGCGCCCAGCGTGCCGGCGTTGAAGTTCACGAACCCCTCGTGCATCACCGTCGTCCCCGGAGACAGGTGTGCGCCCAGGCGTACGCGCGCCGCGTCGGCGATGCGCACCCCCGGCGGCACGACGTAGTCCAGCAACCGCGGGAACTTGTCCAGCCCGTGCACCTGGATGCCCGCGGACCGCAGTGCCGGGCGCAGCCGGTCGACGTCGTCGGGCAGCATCGGGCCGGCGCTGGTCCAGGCGACGGTCGGCAGAAAGCCGAAGACGCCGTCCAGGTTCAGCCCGCCCGGCGCCACCAGGCGGTGCGACAGCGCATGCAGCCTGAGGTAGGCGTCGGCGGTGGATGCCACGGCCTGATCGAGATCGATCTGCAGCTCCACGATCTGGGTGCGCACCCCGCGGCGCGGATCGTCCCCGACCAGCCGCTGCAGGTCGGCGGCGCGGGTGGCGACGGTGGTGCCGTCGGCGAGCCCCAGTCGCGGCGTCGGGAACCAGGCATCCAGCACCGTGCCGTCACCGGCGATCGTCGTCACACCCGTCCCGAAGACCTGTCGTTCGCTGCTCACCCCTCCAAACTACCGCCGGCACGCCGCCGGCAAGGCGGGATTGCGGCCCGCACACCGTGCCGGACACGAACGGACCGTGCGGTCCCATATCGAGCGCCACCCCGGCTGCGGTCGGGCACGGGCGCAGGCCGTCGGGGCGCAGCGCGCCGTACGGGCCACACGAGCCGGGAGCGGCGGCGGTCGAACATGGGCGCAGGCCGTCGGGGCGCAGCGGCCCGTACCGCGCCGACACGAGCCGGGATCGGCGGCGGCCGGCTGGCTAGACTCGAGGGATGCCGGTGCTCGATCTGACCTCGTCCGCGGTGGAGCTGACCCGTGCGGTGTGCGACATCCCCAGCGTCTCGGGCGATGAGAGCGTGCTGGCGGATGCGATCGATCAGGCCGTGCGCGCCCTGCCGCACCTGAGCGTGCACCGCGACGGCGACACGATCGTCGCCCGCACCGAGCTCGGCCGTGCGCAGCGGGTCGTGATCGCCGGCCACATCGACACGGTCCCGATCAACGGCAACCTGCCCACCCGTGAGGTCGAGGTCGACGGCGAGGCATACCTGTGGGGCCGCGGCACGGTGGACATGAAGGCCGGGCTCGCGGTGCAGCTCAAGCTCGCCGCCGAACTGGCCGACCCGCGCGTGGACATCACCTGGATGTGGTACGACCACGAAGAGGTCACCGCCGACCTGAACGGACTGAACCGGCTCGCCGCGCACCGCCCCGACCTGTTCGCGGCCGACTTCGCGATCCTCGGCGAGCCCTCGGACGGTGCGGTCGAAGGCGGCTGCAACGGCACGCTGCGCGCCGTCGTGCGCACCCACGGCGTGCGCGCACACAGCGCCCGTGCGTGGATCGGCGAGAACGCGATCCACGCGGCCGCCCCGGTGCTGGCACGGCTGGCCGAGTACCGGCCCCGTGAGGTCGCGGTCGAGGGCCTGGTCTATCGCGAAGGGCTCAACGCCGTGCGCATCACCGGTGGCGTCGCCGGCAACGTCATCCCCGATCTGTGCGAGGTCGAGGTCAACTACCGGTTCGCGCCCAGCCGCACCGTCGAGAAGGCCGCCGCGCATGTGCGCACGGTGTTCGAGGGGTTCGACGTCGAGGTGACGGATGCCGCAGCCGGAGCCCGCCCGGGACTGGACGCCCCGCTCGCCCAGGAGTTCCTCGCCGCCGTCGGCGCCACTCCGTCGCCGAAGTACGGCTGGACCGACGTGGCGCGCTTCTCGGCGCTGGGCATCCCCGCGGTCAACTACGGCCCCGGCGATCCGCACCTGGCCCATCACGACCAGGAGCGGGTCCCGCTCCGGCAGATCGACGCGGTCGAGCAGGGACTGCGCACGTGGTTGGCGGGCCGCTGACCGAGCGACCCGGCGCCGAGCGCGTCCGCGACCGCAGCTGGCATCGCCTGCCGGCCGCGGTGCGCATCGGCGTGCTCTATCTGGCCGCCCGGGTGGTGACCACGGCCATGTTCGCGCTGGCGTCGGCACTGTCGACCCCCGAGTCCCGGTTCGGCGCCGCCCCCGGGGTGGGGACCCTGCTCATGGGGTGGGATGCGCAGTGGTACTGGTACATCGCGGTGCACGGGTACCCCACCCGGCTGCCGGTGGACGCCACCGGTGCCGTGCAGCAGAACGGGTGGGCGTTCATGCCGCTGTACCCGTATCTGGCCCGGCTGCTGGGGGGCCCCGGTGCCGGCTGGCAGGTCGCGGCGATCCTCATCTCGCTTGTGGCCGGGTATCTGGCATCCCTCGTGCTGTACCGGCTGCTGCGTGAGCGGCTGCCGACGGATGCCGCGACGTGGGCGGTGGTGTTCTTCGCCTGCGCACCCGTGGCGGCGGTGTTCCAGATCGGGTACGCCGAGTCGCTGTTCCTGCTGTGGGTGTTCCTGGCGGTGTGGGCGACGATGCGCCGCCGCTACGCGTGGCTGTACCTGCTGATCCCGCTGATGGGGTTCACCCGGCCGGGGGTGCTCGCCTTCGCGCTGTTCCTCGGTCTGCACGGCGTGCAGCGGTGGTGGATGCGGCGGACCGAGCCGTTGCCGGCCCGGCACGTCGTGCACATCGTGGCCCTGGGCGCCCTCGGCTGCGTCGTCGGATTCGCCTGGCCGGTGATCGCCGGGATCGTGACGGGGCGGGCGGACGCCTACATGGCCACCGAGCTCAGCTGGCGGCGCGGCTGGGTCGACGAGAGCGGGTTCGTCCCCGGGCGCGGGTTCTGGGACGCCGCCGCGCTGTGGTTCCGCACCTGGGGGCTGCCTGAGACGGTCGGTCACATCGCGCTGATCGTGCTCGTGCTGCTGGCGGCGGCCGCGCTGGTGTTCGACCCGCGGGTGCGGCGGCTGGGCGCCGAGATCCGGCTCTGGCTCGCCTCGTACGCGCTGTACCTGCTGGCGGTGTTCTTTCCGCAGTCCAGCGTGTTCCGGCTGATGGTGCCGCTCTCACCCGCCTGGGGCGCGGTCGCGGTGCCGCGGTCGACACGGTGGCGCAGCGTCGTGCTGGCGCTGTGTCTGGCGGGGCAGTGGGTGTGGATCTTCCTGATGTACGGCCGCGGAAACACGTTCTGGCAGATCCCGTGACGGCGGTTCGCGACGCCGCTGTGACCCTCGATTGTTCGCATGCTGTGAGCCCCCTGTAAACTCGAGGGCAAGACCACGACGAAAGGGAGCCACGATGGCAGCCATGAAGCCGAGAACCGGAGACGGCCCGATGGAGGCTGTGAAGGAGGGGCGCCTGATCATCGTCCGCGTGCCGCTGGAGGGTGGCGGACGCCTGGTCGTCTCCGTCAACGACGCCGAGGCGAAGGAGCTCTACGACGTCCTCGGCGGTGTCGTGAACGCGTAGTTCACGCCCGATCCACCTCAGCGGCCGGTCAGCAGACCGGCCGCTGACGTCTGTTCCGGCGCGGTGCGCACGGTGGTCAGCTGCAGAAGCCCCTCACCGGCGATCGACAACGCCCCGATGACGGCGACCGAGGCCTGGGTCTCTTGGATCAGCGAGCGGTAGGCGGTGGTCAGCGGGTCGCGGCGCACCGGGTCGGCGACGGCGCCGCCGGCGAGCACGCGCGGCACGAGCACGGTGCCGCCCGGGCGCACCAGGCGCAACCCGTGCTCGACGTATTCGATGACGCCTTCGGGGTCGGCGTCGACGAACACGATGTCGTAGGACGCCTCGTTCATGCGCGGCAGCACTTCGGCGGCACGGCCGGTGATGAAACGCGTGCGCGCCGGTGGGATCTTCGCTTCGGCGAACGACTGCCGCGCCACGCCCAGGTGTTCGGGCTCGCTGTCGATCGTGGTGAGGATCGCCCGGGGCGCACCGTGCAACAGCCACAGCCCGGACACACCGGCACCGGTGCCGATCTCGATCATGCTCTGCGCGTTCGTGCATGCGGCGATCACCGCACACTGCGCGCCGATCGCGGGGCTGACCGGCGCGGCACCGATCTCCAGTGCATGCGCCCGGGCCCGCACGATGTGGTCGGGCTCGAGGGTGGCCTCCTGCACGAAACGCCGATCGGCATCATGGTCGCTCATCTGCGCACACCTCCGCCGCAAGCCTACGGGAGCGGCAGAACCCGCCGGCGCAGGCGCGGCGGGTAACCTGAAGTCATGATCTTCGGGCTCACGATCGAGAAGCTGGTGGTGATCGGTCTGATCGCCGCGCTGCTGCTCGGTCCCGACCGGTTGCCGCGCTATGCCGCGATGCTCGCGCAACTGGTCGCGCGCGGCCGCGAGCTGCTGGGCACCGCGAAGGAGCGGATGCGTGACGAGCTCGGCGACGACGTGGACTGGCGCACGCTCGACCCGCGCCAGTACGACCCGCGCCGCATCATCCGCGAGGCCCTGCTCGACGATCCGCCGCCGGCCGCTCCGCCGGCACCGGGCGCCGGTGCCACGACCGCCGTGGCGGCGGGAGCGGGAGCGGCAGGGGCGGATGCCGCGCCCGCACGCGTGCGGTTCACCCCGGGCGACGTGCCGCCGTTCGACTCCGAAGCCACCTGAACCCGGCTGGCTGCGCGGTCGTACACCGATTCCTCCCCAGCTGCGGGGGCCGTCGCGGTTGTCCACGGATCCGCGGCCGGCGCCCCCACGCGATGCCCGCCCGCGGCAGGCTGGAGCGATGACGACGACAACGAATGCGGCCGACCGCGAGGCGCCGCTGACCGACGACATCCTGCTCACCGAGCGCGTCACGTTCTTGCTCGAGCGTGCGAACATCCGGCAGTTCTGGATGATGTTCCTCGATGAGCGCGACGTGCAGGCGCCCGTGGTGATGCCCTGCGCCGACCTGCCGGCCGATCCCGACCAGGCCGAAGGTGGTGCAAACGCCGCCCGGTTGCTGGCTCAGAACATCGCCGCACTGATGGCCGAGTTCGGGTTCGCCCAGGCGGTGTTCGCGTGGGAACGACCGGGCGGGCCGCGGGTGGGCGACGAGGAACGCGCGTGGGCCCGTGCCCTGGGGGCCGCGTGCGCGACCGAAGGCGTGCGGGTTCGGGCGCAGTTTCTGGTGCACGACCGCGGGGTGCGCGTGCTCGCACCGGACGACTACGCCTGAGCCTGACCGGGCGCAGCCGGGTCCGGTGTGGGGGAGCCGTCTCGGTCACCGGAGCCGGGCAGGCGCCCGGTGCTGCCGATGTTCTGTGCGCCGCGACGTGCGGGCGCTGGACCGGGAAGTGCGGCGATCCGGTCGGCGAGCGCACGCAGCGCGACCGCCGCGGGGTCGGTTCCGCCCTGGTGCACGATCGGTGCGCCGACATCGCCGCCGGCCCGCAGCGCGGGACTGAGCGGGATCGACCCGAGCAGCGGCACCGGCTCACCCGGCAGCGAGAGCGCGGCGGCGGCGCGCGCGCCCCCGCCCGAGCCGAACAGGTCGAGCACCGTGCCGTCCGGCAGCGGCAGCGGCGCCATGTTCTCGACGACGCCGAGCACGTGCTGACCGGTCTGTCGCGCGACCATGCCACTGCGCACGGCGACGTCCACGGCCGCCGGCTGCGGTGTGGTCACCACCAGCACCCCGGCGCCGGGCAGCAGCTGCCCGGCGGTGATCGCGATGTCGCCGGTGCCCGGGGGCATGTCCAGCAGCAGCACGTCGAGCTCGCCGAAATGCACCTCGGTGAGGAACTGTTCGACGGTGCGGTGCAGCAGCGGTCCGCGCCAGGCGACAGCCCGTTGCGCATCCTCGTCGCGCAGGAACATGCCGATCGAGATGGTCTTCACGTCGTAGGCGACCGGCGGCAGGATCATGTCGTCGATCCGGGTCGGCCGGGCCGCCCGGCCCGACGCGTCGACCAGCCCCATCAGGCCCGGGATGGAGAACCCGTGCACGTCCAGGTCGATCAGTCCCACCGACCGGCCGGTGGCGGCCAGGGCGACCGCGAGGTTCGCCGTCACGGTGGACTTGCCCACCCCGCCCTTGCCGCTGGTGACCGCGATCACCCGGGTGCCGGTGGCCGAGCGGACGCCGCGGCGCCCGCGGCGTCCGCGCAGTCGTTCGACGAGGGCCGCGCGCTCGTCGGGGCTCATCACGCCCAGGGTCACCTGCGCGTCGGTGACACCGGGCACCGAGGCCGCGGCATCCCGCACATCGGCGGCGATCCGCTCCGACATCGGGCAGCCCACCACGGTGAGCACGAGGTCGACGTGGGCGACGCCGTCCGCGTCCACCCGCACGTCGCGCACCATGTCCAGGCCGGACAGCGGCACCCGCAGCTCGGGGTCGGCGACCGCGCCGACGGCGGCGCGCACGGCATCGACCGGACCGGTCATGACGACGCCGCAGAGCCGTCGCCGCGCTCGTCCAGCTGCTCGAGCAGCGCCTTCAGCTCCTGCCGCAGCGTCTCTTTGGTCATCACCTCGCCGGCGAGCTCGGTCATCGCCATCCGCAGCGCCACGATCTCGCGGGCCAGATACTCGGTGTCGGCGAGGTTGCGCTCGGCGCGCTGCCGGTCCTGTTCGATCTGCACCCGGTCGCGGTCATCCTGCCGGTTCTGCGCGAGCAGGATGAGCGGGGCGGCGTACGAGGCCTGCAGCGACAGCATGAGGGTCAGGGCGGTGAACCCGTTCGCCGCGGAGTCGAACCGCAGCGGTTCGGGCATGAGCGTGTTCCACGCCAACCAGGCGGCGCAGAACACGGTGAGGATCGCCAGGAATGCGGGTGTGCCCATCGCCCGCGCCACCCATTCGGTGAACCGGCCGAACCGGTCGCGCGAGGGCTGCGCACCCCGGGCACGCATGCCCGACAGGCCTCGTGGTGCGTCCAGCCGCGTCCGATCCGACCCGCGCGCCATCAACGCCGCCTCGGAATGCTCGCCGTGGTCGTGGGAACAGGCTCAGGCTCGTGGTCGGCGTCCTGCGACCGCCAGTCCTCGGGCAGCAGGTAGTCCAGCACGTCGTCGACGCTCACCGCCCCCACCAGTCGGTGACCGGGGTCGACGACCGGCAGTGAGACCAGGTTGTAGCTGGCCAGCAGCCGCGCGACCTCCGCCGCCGACGCGGTGACCGGTACCGGGTCGACGGTGTCGTCGATGATCGCCCCCAGCCGCTCGTGCGGGGGATAACGCAGCATGCGCTGGAAGTGCACGGTGCCCAGCAGCCGCCCGGTCGGTGTCTCGTACGGCGGCAGCGTCACGAACACGGCCGCCGCCAGCGCCGGGTGCAGTTCGTGCCGGCGGATGAGGGCCAGCGCCTCGGCGACGGTGGCATCGGCGGGCAGCACGATCGGTTCGCTGGTCATGAGGCCGCCCGCCGTGTCGGGCCCGTACTTAAGGAGGGCGCGCACGTCCTCGGCCTCTTCGGGCTCCATCAGATCGAGCAGCTTCTCGAGTCGGTTCTCCGGCAGCTGGCCGAGCACGTCGGCGGCGTCGTCCGGCTCCATCGCATCGAGGATGTCGGCGGCACGGTCGTCGCCGAGCTGTTCGAGGATGTGCAGCTGTTCGCCCTCGGGCATCTCTTCGAGGGCGTCGGCCAGGCGGTCGTCGGGCAGTTCTTCGGCGACTTCCAGCAGGCGGTCGTCGGGCAGGTCGAGCAGCGTGTTGGCGAGGTCGGCGGGCTTGAGCTCGGAATAGGTGGCCACCAGTTGTTCGGCCGACTGGGCCTCGCCGGGAATCTGCTGCTCGCGCACGTCGTTCCAGTCCGCGAACGTCGTCGGCCCCTTCGCGAACGGGGAGGCGGAGGTCTTCGGCTTGCGCAGGAACAGCTGTCCCACGTTCCAGTGCCCGATCCGGTCCTGCTCGATCGCGACGTCCTCGATCACGGCATGGCCGCTGCCGTCGCGGAAGTACACCTTGCGGCCGAGCAGCTCGGCCATCACCCGCACCTCGCCGCCACGCTGCTGAAAGCGTCGCACGTTGATCAGTCCGGTGGTGATCACCTGGCCCATGGCGATGGAGGTGACGCGTCCGATCGACAGGAACACGTGGCGCCGTCCGGGGATCTCGACGACCAGACCCACCACGCGCGGCGGATCGTCCTTGCGGTAGATGACGACCACGTCGCGGACCCGGCCGACCCGATCGCCCGCGGGGTCGAAGACCGTGCAGCCGGCCAGCCGCGCGACGAAAACCCTCTGCGTGCTCACGTGCTCCAGCGTAGCCGCCCGGCCCGCGCCGGCGGGGGAAAAGCGCAGGCCGGGCATGCCAAGATGGGGGGATGAGCATGCCCGGGATGCCGCAGGCCAGAGGTGGCGAGATCGGAGAGACCGTCGCCAGTTTTCCGACCTACGAGGGGGCACAGAAGGCGGTGTCGGCGTTGATCGCGGCCGACGTGCCGGCCCGCGACATCGCCATCGTCGGCAGCGGGCTGCGCTCGATCGAGCGGGTGACCGGACGGCTCGGCTATGCGACGGCGGCCCGGCAGGGTGCGATCAACGGACTGCTGCTCGGTCTGTTCTTCTCGGCCATCTTCGTGCTCGGCAACAGCGCGGTGCCCGTCTCGGCGTT
Source organism: Microbacterium luticocti DSM 19459 (assembly GCF_000422405.1). GTDB lineage: Bacteria > Actinomycetota > Actinomycetes > Actinomycetales > Microbacteriaceae > Microbacterium > Microbacterium luticocti. Next base: position 364,942 of record NZ_AULS01000001.1, on the reverse strand, counting down.
CGTCGGCGTGCTGTTCGTCGGCGTCGCCCTCGGCATGCTGATGAGCATCGGCGCCTACGCCATCGTCCGGCGTCGTCGCGATTTCGCCTCGGTCATGCAGGTGGTCGCCGATCACTACGAGGTCACGGTGCTGCCCACGAGCATCCACCGTGCCCGCGAGGTGATGGGGCCGATGTCCGCCCCGCCCGCCCCGCGGCCGCCCCGGGCCGGCACCGACGAGCGATCCGCGCCGCCGGAGTACGGCGAGCGATCTGCGCCGCCGGAGTACGGGGAGCGGGTCGCGCCCCCGGAGTACGGCGTGCGCGTGGACGAGCCGCCCCGCTACGGCGAGCGGATCGTCGTGCCCCCGCCCGCCGGACACGGTGAGCACGCGCAGCCCGGCCCGGAAGATGCCGCGGGGCGCGGTGGCGCGCAGGCGCCGGCGTCGGCGGATGCCCAGGAAGATGCCGGTACGCAGCACAATGCCTCGGCAGATGCCGGTACGCAGCAGAATGCGCCCGAGGATTCGGCCGCAGAGCAGGACGGTACGACGGATGCCGCGTCGGGTGACACCGCCGGTCCGGTCGATGCCGACGACCGACGCCGGCACGGTGACGCGGCAGGCGACACACCCGCGGACGATGACCGCTCCGACGCCGCACAGCGCGGTGACGATTCAGCACGGTGACGATTCAGCACGATGACGACGCAACGCGGTGACGACCCTGCGTGAGATGAGCATCGCGGTGCCGCTGCCGCAGGGAGCGGTGGCCGTCGACGCCACCGTGCACGAGCCGCAGCATCCGCGGGCCACCGTCGTCGTCGCACACGGTGCCGGCACCCGGCACGACCACCCGTTCCTTCTCGGCTTCGCGTCGGCGTTGTGCGAGGCGGGACTGCGGGCGGTGCGCTTCAACTTTCCGTATGCACAGGCGGGCCGGCGGATGCCCGGACCTGCCGCCCACGCGATCGCGGCGTGGCGGGCGGTGGCCGCCGCGGTCGGATCGGAGCTGCCGCTGTTCGCGGCCGGACGCTCATACGGCGGCCGGATGGCCTCGATGGCCGCCGCGGACGGTCTGATCGAACCGGCCGGGCTCGTCTACCTCGGCTACCCGCTGCACCCTCCCGGCCGGCCCGACCGGCTGCGCGTCGAGCACCTGCCCCGCATCGCCGCGCCGCAGCTGTTCCTGTCGGGGACGCGCGACCCGTTCGTCGATCCGCACGAGCAACTCGAGGAGGCGGTCGCCGCGTGCCGCCGCGCAGACCTGCAGTGGGTCGACGGCGGCGGGCACGGCTTCGACGTCGCGGGTCGCCGGCGTGCGGCCGAGAAGATCGGCGCCGATCTCGCCGTCCCGGTGCGGGCATGGATCGACGCACTCTGAGTCAGGGCAGGGGTCCGACGCAGGGGCCGCGGGGGCGCAGCCGGAGCGGCGACTGAGTGTTCGGCGACTGAGCGTACGACGTCTGAGCGTTCGGCGACTGAGCGTACGGTGTTTGAGGGTACGGGGCGATCGCGTGCGCGATCGGCGCGACCGTGCGTACGGCCGCGCCTCGTCGGACGGCCGGCGCGAGAGCGCTGATCAGGCGCGCAGGCGCGCCACCCACGCCTCGACCTCGTCGGCGGTGCGGGGGAGCGCCGCCGACAGGTTCTCGACGCCGTCGGCGGTCACCAGCACGTCGTCCTCGATCCGCACGCCGATGCCGCGGAACTCGGCGGGAACGGTCTCGTCGTCGATCTGGAAGTACAGACCGGGCTCGATCGTGAACACCATGCCGGGTTCGAGGATGCCGTCGTAGTACATCTCGCGTCGCGCCTGCGCGCAGTCGTGCACGTCGATGCCGAGGTGGTGGCTCGTGCCGTGCACCATGTAGCGGCGGTGCTGTCCGCCCCGGTCGGCGTCGAGAGCCTCGTCCGCGGTCACCGGCAGCAGCCCCCATTCCGCCGTGCGCCGGGCGATCACCCCCATCGCCGTCTCGTGCACGGTACGGAACGTCACGCCCGGCTTCGCCACGGCGAACGCGGCGTCGGCGGCCTCGCGCACCGCCTCATAGACCGTGCGCTGAATGTCCGTGAACCGACCCGACACCGGGATGGTGCGGGTGATGTCGGCCGTGTACAGGCTGTCCACCTCGGCTCCGGCATCCACCAGGATCAGATCACCCGGCACGACCGCGCCGTCGTTGCGCGTCCAGTGCAGGTAGCAGGCGTGCGGGCCCGACGCGGCGATGGTGTCGTAGCCCTCACCGTTGCCGTCGCTGCGCGCGCGCCGGTGGAACACACCCTCGACGATCCGCTCCCCGCGGGGATGCGCGACCGCATCGGAGAGCTGCCGGACGATGTCGTCGAACCCGTCCGCGGTCACCTGCACCGCCAGGCGCAGCTGTGCGAGCTCGTACTCGTCTTTGACCAGGCGCAGCTCCGAGACGGCGCGGGTCAGCTCGGCGTCCTCGTCCACGACCAGGTCGCCGTCGCCGGGCGAGAACGTGTCGATGTGCGCGGTGTCGATGCCCAGGTCGGCGGCCACGGCCGCCAGCGCCGGGCGTGGCCCGATCCAGAACTCGCCGATCGAGGCGTCGCCGTAGAACTCGGGCGTCGTGCGGTCGGCCCGCTCCCGGAAGTACAGCGTGACGTGGTGACCGTCATCCGTCGGTTCGAACACCAGCACCGACCCGGGTTCGGCATCGGCGCCCCACCCGGTGAGGTGGGCGAACGCCGAGTGCGCCCGGAACGGGTAGTCGGTGTCGTTGCTGCGCTGCTTGAGGTCACCGGCGGGGATCACCAGTCGCTTGCCGGGGAACTGCGCCGACAGTGCAGCCCGGCGGCGCGCCGCGTAGGGCGCCTGGTCGCGCTGCGGCGGAAGGGTCTGAGGCCGGGCCGCCCACCCGGTCGAGATCGTGTCGAGGAAGCCCTGCGGGAACGGCTGTCGGCGGTTCTCGCTCGTGGAAGGCCGGGCCGCGGTGGAGGTGTCGCCTGTGCTGCTCATGACTCCAGTCTTCCACGTCCGTCACGCGCTGTGGATCGTGCACAACTCCTCCGATCCGGACGGGCAAGGCGGCAGACCGCCCGGTGTGGCGGCGCGGGCGGCGGCGTGGGCGCGGGCGGAGTCGTGCACCGGGGGCGGTGCGGCCGGTGCGTGTGCGGGCTCGAGCGGCACGAGGGGCGGCCGGTGTGCGGGGGTGAGCTGCACGAACGGCGGCCGGCTCAGTGTGCGGGCGTGAGCTGCACGAGCGGCGGCCGGTTCAGTGTGCGGGCTCGAGCTGCACCACCAGCGGCCGATGATCGCTGCCCGAGCCGTCCATCGAACTCAGCACCACCGAGGCCACCGGGGTCCAGGCATCCGTCGCCATGACGTGGTCGATCACCGCCCCGGCCAGCGGCGGCGTGGAGGTCGGCCAGGTGCCCACCCCGCCGTTGCCGGTCGCGGCCGCGGCGTCGTGGCACCGGCCCATGGTCGCACCGTGCTCGCCGAGGTCGGACATGTGGTCGAGGGTCGCGTTGAAATCCCCGGCCAGGATCACGTTGGCGGCCGCACACTGGTCGGCGATCCACTGCAGGTCGTGCCGCCACGCATCCATGTATTGTTCGCGCGGCGCCACCGCGTGCGCGGCGACGATGATCGGTCCCTTGCCGTCCACCGGCATCGCCACCGCCGACGGCACCGTCGACGTGTTGCTGGAGCCGTCGGCCGACGACTCGATCACCGAATAGCTGCCCAGGCGCGGCGAGATGAGGATCGTGGTCGAGCTGGAGTCCCAGCCGTGCGCGCCGTACTGGGTGTGATACGCCCACATCCGGTGACCGAGCTGCCGCATCGCCACCGCCACCTTCTCACCGGTGTCGATGGTCGTCTCGGGCAGCGTGACCACGTCGGCGTCCATCGCCACCGCGGCCCGCGCGATCTGGTCGGCCGAGGTGGCCTCGCCGCCGGCCGTGTTCCACGTCATCACCCGCAGGCTGCCGTCGGTCTTGTCGGGCAGCGCGTCCGACCCGGTGCCGCGGACCAGCAGGATCGCCCCGTTCGCGCCACCCGCGATCAGCGCGACGAGGGCGAGGGATGCCGCGAAGCCGCGCAGCGGGCGGATCAGCATCACCAGCAGCATGAGCACCAGCAGCGCCCCGAACCCGACCACGAGCAGCCCCCGGAACGACACCACCTGCGCGATCGGATACACCCGCTCGAGGTGGAAGAACTGCGGCCACGTGAGGATCGCCGCGCCGATCGCGCACAGCACGGTCACGAGGATCCCGAACAGGCGAAGCACGAGCCGACTCTATGTCAGCAGGCTGTGAGATCGGCGCACGCGCTACCCTCTGACCATGGCGTTGCCCCGGTTCTCTGGCCCCAGCGACCTGCACCTGCACTCGGACCGCTCCGACGGCACCCAGCCACCGGCCGAGGTGATGCGCGCCGCCCACCGGCACGGGTTGCGCACGGTGGCGCTGACCGACCACGACACCACCGCGGGGTGGGCCGAGGCGGCGCAGGCCGCGACATCCCTCGGCATGACGTTCATCCCCGGCATGGAGTTCTCGGCCAAGCACCGGTGGCGGAGCGTCCACGTGCTCGCCTACCTGATCGAGCCCGACGACCCCGCGCTGCGGGCCGAGACCTCGCGGGTGCGCCGCTCCCGCATGGACCGGGCCCGCACCATGGCCGACCGCATTTCGCGCGACTACGACCTGACCTGGGATGACATCGTCGCCCAGACCACCGACGGCGCGACCGTGGGTCGGCCGCACATCGCCGACGCCCTGGTCGCCAAAGGACACGTGCGCGACCGCACCGAGGCGTTCGCGGGCATCCTCAACCCCGACGGCGACTATTACGTCGCCCTGTACGCACCCGACCCGGTCACCGCGGTCGCGTTGGTCGCGGGCGCCGGCGGGGTGCCGATCGTCGCGCACCCGGCGGGGCGGGCCGGGGTGCTGCCGCACGACCTGCTCGAGGAGATGATCGACGCGGGGCTGGCCGGGTTCGAGCTGGGCCACCGCGAGAACCGGGCCGAGGGTGTGCACACCCTGGCGCGGCTGTGCGCGCAACGGGACCTGATCGTCACCGGATCCAGCGACTACCACGGCGCCGGAAAACCGAACGTGCCGGGCGAGCACACCACCAGCGACGAGATGGTGGCGCGCATCCTCGCACGTGGAACCGGCAGCGCCCCTGTCCACCCCTGAGGGCGACGGGGGCGCTGCGACCGGCGGGGTCAGGCCAGAGCCTTGGCCTTCAACGCTTCGTACTCGGCGGGCGTGATGGTGCCGGCATCCAGCAGCGCCTTCGCCTTCGCGATCTCGTCGGCCGGGCTGGCGGAGCCGGCCACGTTCTTGATGTAGGCGTCGGCGGCCTGCTGCGCCTGCTGGGCCTGGGCGGCGCTGCGCTCGGCCATGCCCCGGCCGCGGGCGATCATGTAGACCAGCAGCGTGAGGAACGGCACGAAGATCAAGAAGATGATCCACAGGGCCTTGAACCAGCCGTTCAGCTTGCGATCACGGAACAGATCCGAGATCACCGCGAACAGGGCGAAGATGTACGCGAACAGGATGAAGACGGCGAAGAACCACCAGATGAGGTCCCAGAAGGACCCCCAGAAACCGTGATACTCGACCGCGTCCTCGAGAAAACGCATGAGCGGACCTTTCGTACTGTGGGGGGCGCGGCGGATGCCGCGTGGCGCTCACACTATCGGGTCGCAGGTCACGGGCGCGCGGCCAGGTCACGCACCGAGACAGACCGGGCACGATCCGGTGCTGCGGCCGGCGCCGGGATGCCGGAGGCGGGCTTCGCGACGCGTCGGAGCGCGGCGGGATGCCGGGGGCCGGGGCGCGTGACGCGTCGGGCCCAGGCGTTCGCGACGCGTCGGGCCGGGGCGGGATGCCTCGTGCGCGGGTGGCAGGTGGGGGTCGGGTCCGGCTCAGGCCCCGGTGGCCGGCGAGCCGGCACCGGAGCGGCGACGCCGACGGCGTCGTGCCGGGGCGGGCTTGCCGTCCCGGTGTTCACGGCCGCTGCCGTCGTGCGTGCCGGTGCCCTCGGCGTCGGCGTCGGATGCGGCAGCGGGACGTGACCCGTCCGCACCGGCGGCGGGGGCAGCATCCTCGGTGAACGTCGAGCCGACGCGCTGGTCGGCACCGGCGCGCCGACGACGCCGCCGACGGGTGGTGCCGGCGGATCCGGCGTCGGCTGCGGCATCCGTCGCCTTCTGCGGCTGCGAGCGGCGGGGGGTCTTCACCGACTGGGTGCGCGGCGCGGTGACGATGCGGCCCTTGGTGCCGGCGGGGATGTCGAGGTCGGCGAACAGGTGCGGGCTCGACGAATACGTCTCGACCGGCTCGGGCTGCCCGAAATCGAGTGCCCGGTTGATGAGGGCCCACTTGTGCAGGTCCTCCCAGTCGACGAACGTCACCGCGATGCCGGTCTTGCCGGCACGGCCGGTGCGCCCCGCACGGTGCAGGTAGGTCTTCTCGTCGTCGGGGATGGTGTGGTTGATCACGTGCGTGACGTCGTCCACGTCGATGCCGCGCGCGGCCACGTCGGTCGCGATCAGCACGTCGCGCTTGCCGGCCTTGAACGCCGCCATGGAACGCTCCCGCGCCTCCTGGCTCATGTCTCCGTGCACGGCACCCGCGTTGAAACCGCGGTCGGTCAACTCGTCGACGAGCTTCTGCGCCGCGCGCTTGGTGCGGGTGAAGATCACCGTCTTGCCGCGGCCTTCGGCCTGCAGGATGCGGGCGATGATCTCGTCCTTGTCGAGCGAGTGCGCGCGGTAGACGAGGTGGCGGATGTTCGCCTGGGTGAGTCCCTCGTCCGGGTCGGACGCGCGGATGTGGATCGGGTTCGACATGAACCGCCGTGCCAGCGCCACGATCGGGCCGGGCATGGTCGCGCTGAACAGCTGGGTGTGCCGGGCCGCGGGCACCTTCTGGAAGATCTTCTCGATGTCGGGCAGGAACCCGAGATCGAGCATCTTGTCGGCCTCATCGAGCACCACCTCGGCGGCGTGCGACAGGTCGAGCAGTCGCTGCCCGGCCAGGTCGATGAGCCGGCCCGGGGTGCCCACCACGATCTGCGCGCCGGCGCGCAGCTGCTCGATCTGCCCCTCGTATGCCTTGCCGCCGTAGATGGCGACCACCGTGGTGGAGCGGTTCGAGGTGAGCATGTCCATGTCTTCGTACACCTGCACCGCGAGTTCGCGGGTCGGCACCACGATCAGTGCCTTCACGCCGGGTTCGGGGTCGAGTCCGAGACGCTGCACCACGGGGATGCCGAAGCCGAAGGTCTTGCCGGTGCCGGTCTTGGCCTGGCCGATGATGTCCTGGCCGGGAAGGCTCAGCGGGATGGTCTGCTCCTGGATCGGGAACGTGTCGGTGATGCCGCGGGCCGCGAGCGCCTCGACGATGTCCTGGTCCACGCCGAGTTCGGCGAAAGTGGTCACGATGTGTATGCCTGTCCGATGTCAGGGCGGCCGCAGGGCCGCCACGCGAAGGTCCACGCCCTCTCGTCATCCGCAGGCGCGGGGCCCCGGTCCGTCGCCGGGGCATGTCGAGTCTACCCGAGCGACCTGCTCGGCCCCGCGGCGCCACCCCGTAGGCTGTATCGCGTGTTCGGGTGGTTCAAGAGGCGGCGGCCGGCGGTGCGCCCGCTGCGGCTGCGCTCGCGCGACGAGGTGGGGGATGCCACGCGGGTGGCGTTCGAGGACCTCGCACCCGACATCGACACGTTCCTGGGGCAGGCCGCGTACCTGCAGCTGGGCTACGTCGAGACGCTCAGCGAGCTGATCGCCTCGACGCCGCAGCTTCAGGCGAAAGAGGCGCTGTCGCGCGCCGCGGGCGCGGCACTCACCAAGCACCAGGCCATCGTCGCGCTGATCCGCGAGCGCGGTGCGGACCCGACCGAGCTGATGCTGCCGTTCCGCGAGCCGCTGGACGCGTTCCGCACCGCCACCCACGGCCTGCGCCCGTACGAGACCATGCTCTCGGTGCACATCACCGCCGGGATGCTCGACGACTTCTACGACGCGCTCTCGCACAGCTACGGCGAGGCCGGCGCCCGGGTGGCGCGCATCCTGCAGGCCGACGCCGACCGGGCGCAGGTGGTCGAGATGCTCGCGGCGGCGATCGCCGGCGACGACGAGCTGCGCTCGCTGCTGGCGATGTGGGGGCGGCGCCTGGTCGGCGACACCATCCTCATCGCCCGGGCGGCGCTGAGCACCCCGACGCTGGACGCCGCTGAGAGGCAGCAGGTCGAGCCGGTGTTCACCGGACTGCTCGGCGCGCACGCCCGCCGCATGGAGGCGCTCGGGCTCAGCGCCTGACGGCTCCCGGCCGCGGTGCGGGTCAGGCGATGCCCAGTCGTTCCCGCTCGCGCTCGTCGTGACGACGTCGTACCCGGGTGAGCACCCCGACGGCCGCGTACACCACGACGGTGGGCACGACGAGGGTGCCCAGCCACAGCCACGGGCTCGAGGTGCCCACGCCGGCCCAGGTGAGCACCGTCCACAGTGCGCCGCCGACCACGGCGCCGATCATCGGGGCCGGCACCGGCCCGCGGGTGTCGCGCCCCGGCATCGTGAAGTGCGCGAGGGCGCCGATCGCCGCCCCGTAGATGAGGGCGAGGACGATCTCCATCAGGCGACGAACCCGACCCGGCGCACGTCCTCGGTGCCGAGCTCCACATACGCCAGGCCCGCCGTGGGCACGATGTAGGAGTTGCCCTTGCTGTCCGAGAAGGTCACGTGCGTCGCCCCGGACTCGAGTGCTCCGGTCACGGCCGAGCGCACGGCATCCGCCGACTGGTCGGTCTCGAAGTTCAGTTCACGTCCGGTGTTGACGATGCCGATGCGGATCTCCACGGATCACTGCCTTTCTGCGCCGGATTGCGGGTATGGCAACTCTACGACACCGCGCCGACCGCCCGGCCGCCCGCACGCTCAGGGCGAACGGTCCGTCGTCGGGCGTGAGGCCGGCATGTCGGCGGCACGCGATAGCGTGGCCGGGCGATGACACCAAAGACCACCCGCACCGACGCGCCCGGCACCCCGACCGCCCGGCCGCACGAGCCCGTGCCACTGGATCCCCGCCAGCGCCGGGTCGCCGAGCTTGCCGCCGACGCCTCCGGCACGGTCGCCGGGGCCGGCGGCACGGGCAAGACCACCGCGCTGGTGGCACGCCTGCAGACCCTGGTCGCCCGCGACGGGCTGCACCCCGACGAGGTGCTCGTGCTCACCCCGAGCCGTCCCACCGCGACCGCGCTGCGCGACCGACTGGGACTGGCCGTCGACGTGGCGACCTCCGGGGCGCTGGCCCACTCGATCACCTCGTTCGCGTTCCGGCTGGCCCGCGGCCACGCGGTGCACGCCGGCGCCGAACCGCCTCGGCTGCTCACCGGGGGCGACGAGGACGCCATCATCGCGGACCTGCTCTCCGGCGACGCCGAGGACGAGGCATCCGGCGCTCGTCGCTGGCCGCAGTGGCTCACCGCCGACATCCGGGCCACGCGGGGGTTCCGCAGCGAGGTGCGGGCGTTCTTCGCCGAGTGCGCCACACTCGGCATCGACCCCGAGCGATTGCGCCTCCTGGGCGGGCGGTTCGGCGTCGAGGAATGGCAGGCGACCGCCTCGTTCTTCGCCGAGTACCTGCAGGTGCGTGCCGAGATGCGGGGGGCGCACCGGGATGCCGCGGGCCTGGTGCGCGAGGCCGTCGGCCTGGTACGCGCCGCCGATGCGGCCGCGCTGGGCGCGTTCGGCGGGCTGCGGGCGATCCTCGTCGACGACGCGCAGGAACTGACCGGCGGGGGAGTGGACCTGCTGATCGCCTGCCGCGACCGCGGTGTGCCGGTGATCGCGTTCGGCGACCCCGACATCGGCGCGGGTGCGTTCCGTGGCGCGACACCCGAGAACTTCGCCCGGCTCACGGCCGCGCTGGGGCCCGTGCACGTGCTCGACGAACCGCACCGCGGCACCGCCGCCCTCGTCGATCTGGCCCGTGCCGTCACCGCGCACATCGGCACCGCCGGCGGCATCGCGCACCGCCGGCCACCCACGGGCGCCGCCGCCGACGACAGTGTGCGGGCGCTGCTGCTGCGCTCGGGCGCTGAAGAGAGCGACGTCATCGCGCGGCTGCTGCGCGAGCGGCACGTACGCGACGGTGTGCCGTGGAACCGCTGCGCCGTCATCGCACACGACACCCGCCAGGTCGCCGCACTGGCCAGCGAGCTGAGCGCGCGCGAGGTGCCCGCACGGGCCGCCGGCCCCGGACGGCCGCTGGGCACGCTGCGCCCGGTGCGAGACCTGCTGCGCCTGGTCGAACTGGCCGCGGTCGACCCGGACGAGTGGACCGGCGAGCTGGTCCAGGACGCGTTCCTCGGCGTCGCCGGGGGCTTCGACCCGGTGCAGCTGCGCCGGCTGCGCACCGCGCTACGGCACGCCGAACTGCGCGCCGACGGCACCCGCTCGGCGACGCAGCTGCTGGTCGACGGATGCCGCCACCCGATCGAGTTCGACCTCGTCGACACCCGTGAGGCCCGACGCGCCGCCCGGCTGGCCCGCACCCTGGCTGCGGTGCGCGCGGCCCGCGCCGACGGGGCCACCGCCCATGAGTTGCTCTTCAGCGCGTGGGAAGGGTCGGGTCTGGAACGCGAATGGGCGCACGCCGCCGGCGGCAGCGGGCCGCTCGCCGAGCAGGCCGGACGCGACCTCGACGCGGTCGTCGCCCTGTTCCAGGCCGCGAAGCGCTTCGACGAGCGGCACGACGACGCCACCGCCGACCCGATGGTCTTCGTCCGCGGCATCCTGCACAGCGACGTCGCCGAAGACCGGCTGGATGCCGCCGCCGTCACGCCCGCGGTCGCCGTGCTCACCCCCGCCGGAGCACTGGGCACCGAGTTCGATACCGTGGTGATCGCCGGGGTGCAGGACGGCGTGTGGCCGAACACGCGGCTGCGCGGCAGCCTGCTGCAGACCTGGCGGCTCGCCGACGCCGCCACCCGGGCGGCCGGCGACGACGCGGCGCCCGGCGTCATCGACCGCCGCCGCGCCGTGCTGCACGACGAACTGCGGCTGTTCGTGCGCGCGATCTCGCGCGCCGCCGGCCGGCTCGTGGTCACCGCGGTCGACGACGACGACACCGGACCGAGCCCGTTCTTCGAGTTCCTGCCCGACCCGCAGCCGGCGGGTGCCCTCGCCGAGCACCCGCTGTCGCTGCGCGGCCTGGTCGCGCGCCACCGACGCACCCTCACCGAGCAGCGCCCGGCGCCCGCGCGGGCGCATGCGGCAGGCCAGCTCGCACTGCTCGCCGACGCGGGCGTTCCCGGCGCGCATCCCGACCAGTGGTACGGCATCGCCGCCGCCACCGCGGACGGTCCGCTGCGCGAGCCCGACGGCGAACCGCTGCGGGTCTCGCCGTCGCGGCTGCAGACCCTCGAGACCTGCGCGCTGGACTGGGCGATCGGCGAGCTCGGGGGAGACTCCTCGGGCGCGACCGCGGGCCTGGGCACCATCATCCACGCCGCCCTCGAACATGCCGATGGCACGGACGAACCCGGGCTGTGGCAGCTGGTCGCCGACCGCTGGGGCGAGCTCGAGTTCGAATCGGCCTGGCTCGAGCGTGCCACACGCACGCAGGCGGTCGACCTGGTGCGGCGACTGCACCTGTACCTGCAGCGGTTCGCGGCATCGGGTGGGGCACTGCTCGACGCCGAACCGCACTTCGAGGTGCCCATATCGATCGGCGACGGGGAGCGGGCGGTGCTCAGCGGCTACATCGACCGGGTCGAGCGAACCGCCGACGGGCGCGTCGTGATCGTCGACCTGAAGACGGGCAAACGTGAACCGCAGACCGATGCGAAGGTCGCCGACAACCCGCAGCTGGCCGCCTACCAGCTCGCGTTCGAAGCAGGGGTGATCGCCGGCACCGAAGGGGCCGACCCCGGGGGTGCCAAGCTGCTCGTGCTGCGTCCGACCGCGCGGCAGAAGGACTACGCCGAGCCGTGGCAGCCGCCGTTCGACGACGAGAGCCGGGCGGCGTTCCTGCACCGCATCCGTGTCGCCGCCGACCTCATGCGCGGCACCGCGTTCCCCGCCCCGTACGAGGAACACTGCCGCGACGAGCACGCCTACGGGCTGTGCCGCATCCACACCATCGGGGCGGTGAGCGCCTCATGACGGATGCCACCACCGCACGTGCGCGGACCACGCCGGGCGCCGGGGAGCTCAGCCCGCAGGTGATCGCCGCCGCGCTCGGCCAGTTCCCGCCCACCGACGAGCAGGCCGCCGTCATCGCCTCGCCGCTGCAACCGGCCCTCGTGGTCGCCGGGGCCGGTAGCGGCAAGACCGAGACCATGGCCGCGCGGGTGGTGTGGCTGGTCGCCAACTCCCTGGTGCGCCGCGACGAGATCCTCGGTCTCACGTTCACCCGCAAGGCCGCCGGTGAGCTCGCCGAACGCATCCAACGGCGTCTGGCGCGCCTGGCCGAGTTCGAACGCCGTGGCCTGCTGGCCCACCTGCCGGATCTGCACGCCTCGGGAGCGCTCGACGTGTTCGGGCAGATGGAGCGTCGTGGCGCCGGCGACCGGGAGCGGCACGACGCCCTCGACCGGCTGGCTGCCGGGGTGGGCGCGCAGCCGGTGCCCGCCGACACCGACGCGCTGCTGCACCGGCCGACCGTGGCCACCTACAACAGCTTCGCCGACGGCATCGTCCGCGAACACGCCGTACGCATCGGGCGCGATCCCGAGGCGGTGGTGCTCAGCGAATCGGCCGCGTGGCTGCTCATGCGCCGCGTCGTGCTCGGCAGCGACGACGAGCGGCTCGAGCACCTCGACCGTTCGACCCGCACGATCATCGACGCCGCCCTGCGCATCGCCCGCGACCGGGTCGACAACGTCGTCGACCTCGACCAGCTGGCGGCGTTCCCGGCACGGCTGCGCACCGTCCTCACGCTGCCCAGTGAGAACGCCCGCACCAGCGTGTACAAAGAGGTGCGGGATGCGGTCGCCTGCGTCGACGCCCTCGAGGTGCTCGCCGACCTGGCGCGCGACTACGACGCGCACAAACGCCGGCTGGGCGTGCTCGATTTCTCGGATCAGGTCGCCGGCGCCCGCCGCATCGTCCGCGAGCACCCCGCGGTGGCCGCGGAGATCCGCGACCGATACCGGGTCGTGCTGTTGGACGAGTACCAGGACACCTCTGTGGTGCAGACCGAGCTGCTGGCGACGCTGTTCGCCGACGGGGCCGTGATGGCCGTCGGCGACCCGCACCAGGCCATCTACGGTTGGCGCGGCGCGAGCGCCGGAAACCTGGGCGGGTTCGCCGCGGCGTTCAGTCGCGACCGGCCGTGCGGCACGTTCGCGCTGATGACCAGTTGGCGCAACAGTTCGCGCGTGCTGGACGCGGCATCCGCCGTGCTCGCCCCGCTGGCGACGTCCGCCGCCGTGCCTGTCGGCCGGCTGCGACCGCGCCCATCGGCGGCGGACGGCGAGGTGTGCATCGCGGTCGAAGACGATCTGGATGCCGAAGCCGACCGCGTCGCGGAATGGTTCGCCCGCGTGCGGGCTGAGCGTGCCCAGGCGGGTCGGACGACGACCGGGGCGGTCCTGTTCCGCAGCAAGAAGCACATGGTGCGGTTCGGTGACGCCCTCGCCGCGCGGGGCATCCCGCACCGCATCCTGGGGCTGGGCGGACTGCTGTCCACCCCCGAGGTGGTCGACGTGGTCAGCGCCCTGCGGGTCATCAGCGACCCGCGAGCGGGCTCGGCGCTCATCCGCCTGCTGGCGGGGCCGCGGTGGCGCATCGGGCTGCCCGACCTGCGCGCCCTCGCCGACCTCGCACGGCGCCTCTCCCGCCACGACGCCGCCCTGCAACGGCTCGAACCCGAGATCGCCGAACGCATCCGCACGTCGGCGGGCGACGAGTCCGGTTCGATCGTCGACGCCCTCGACGCGCTGATCCGCTTCGACGACGACCACGGCTGGCTGGCCGGCTTCACCCCGGTCGGCCGGGAACGACTGCGCGAGGCCGCCACCGTGTTCGCCGGACTGCGGCGCTCGGCGGGTCTGCCCATCGCCGAGCTCGTGCGGCTGATCGAGCTCGAGCTGCGCCTGGACGTCGAGCTGGCCGCCAACGAGACACGCGGGCCGGCACGCATCGCCTCGGCCCAGCTGCGCGCGTTCGTCGACGAGGTGCACACCTTCCTCGCCGCCGACGAGAGCGGGTCGCTGCCGAGCCTGCTGGCCTGGCTCGACCACGCCGAACAGCTCGACGAGTTCGCACCGCGCACCGAGCCGCCCGAGGACGACGTGGTGCAGCTGCTGACCATCCACGGGTCCAAGGGGCTGGAATGGGATGCCGTCGCCGTGGTGCGCATGGTCGAGGACGAGCTGCCCACCGCCGCCAAAGACACCAAGGGATGGCTCGGATTCGGGGTGCTGCCGTACCGGTTCCGCGGCGACGCCGCGTGGCTGCCCGAGTTCGCGTGGCAGCAGGCGCAGACCCAGCAGCAGCTCAAACGCGCCCTAGACGACTTCGTGCACGCACACCGGGAGCGGCAGGTGCGCGAGGACCGGCGGCTGGCCTACGTCGCGGTCACCCGTGCCCGCGACCACCTGCTGCTGACCGCGTCGCCGTGGGCGGGCACGACCCGACCCCGGGCGCACAGTCGGTTCCTGCACGAGATCGCCGACGCCCTGCACATCGAGCTCGCGCAGGCGGATCCGGGAGAGAACCCGTACCTCGGCGAGCGGCGCCTGCTGCACTGGCCGATGGACCCGCTCGGCGCCCGTCGCGCGCGGGTCGAGCAGGCCGCCGACATCGTCCGCGCCGCGCTGGCCGCAAAACGGGTGCGCCCCGACGACGACCTGGCGCTTCTTCTGGCCGAACGCGAGCTGCGCGCCGCGCCGGCTCTCGGCGGCGCGCCCGTGCGCATCCCCGCCTCGCGGTACAAGGACTTCGTGGCCGACTACGAGGGCACCGTGGCGGCGCTGGCCCGCCCGTTGCCGGAGCGACCGTACCGGCAGACCCGGCTGGGAACCCTGTTCCACGCCTGGGTCGAGCGCCGCTCGGGCCTGGTGGGCACCGCCGGGTCGCTGGACGACGCGCTGTGGGAGTCCGACGACGAGACCGGGGTGCCGTCGCCGGGCGATGAGCAGGCCCTGCGCGCCTGGAAGGACGCCTTCGAGCGGTCGGAATGGGCGGACCTGCGACCCATCGCGGTCGAAACCGAGATCGACTTCCGCTTCCACGGCCTGGACGACCGTGACCACCTCGCCATCTGCAAGCTCGACGCCGTGTACCGGCGCGGCGACCGTATCGAGATCGTCGACTGGAAGACGGGCGCGCCGCCTCGGGACGAGGCATCCCGGAAAGCGAGGATGCTGCAGCTCGAGCTGTATCGTCAGGCCTACCACCGCAAACACGGTGTTCCCCTCGAGCAGATCGACGTCACGCTCTACTACGTGGCGCACGACCTCGTGCTGCGGGGGTGATGGTGTCCGGGCGTGTGCGCTCTGTGCCAGGATCGGCGGCCCGAGGCCGGCCGTAGGGCCGGGTTCAGCCGCCGGAAGGCGCTCGGGGTGCCGGAAGCGGTCGTCGGAGTGCCGGATGCGCGACAGTCGTCGGGGTGCCGGAGGAGGGACGGTCGGGGGATACCGTCGGCCGGAGGGGTGTCAGGACGACGCGGCCCAGCGGCGCAGCGCCGCCTGCGAGGCACGGTCGGCCTCTTCGGCGTCGGCGGTGCCGGAGCCGACCCAGTCGACGCCCTCGATCGGCGCGGTCGCCTCGCCGTCCTCGCCCGAGCCGGCGCCGCCTGTCGGGGCATGGCCCGAGAAGGCATCGGCCGACGGCGCGTCGGCGGGCGGGGCGTCCGGGGATGACACCCGGCCCACGAGCGGGTCGGCGGACGTCGACGCGGCCGAGACCGCGGACAGGTCGTCTGCCGCGAACGCGGTGTCCTCGGCGTCGTAGGCATCCGTCTGAAGCGACGTGTCAACGGCGCCGACCGCGGTGGCGGGGGTCTGCGCGAGCAACGCGATCGCATCGTCCACGTCCCCACCGTCCTCGGCGAGAAGGTCGTCGTCGATGACCGTCTCGGCCAGGGCGGTGAGCAGTCCGACCGCGTCGTCGACGATGTCGTCCCGACCGCTGTCGTGTCCGTGCACCAGCCACTGCGCGAACTCCAGTTCGGCGTACAGGCGGGCGCGGGTGCGCACGGCGTCGTCCGGCGTGCGGGCCGACGAACCCAGGTATGCCGCGAAGACGTCGTCCGCGGCATCCGGTGCCGACGACAACCAGTGCAGATCGGCCGCCGGGTCGCCCACGCCCAGCCCCGACCAGGCCAACAGGCCGGTCACCGTGGGTACGCCCTCGACGTCCTCGAGCAGGAAGGCGTCGGCGCCGGTCCCGCCGCAGGTCACGGCCGTCTCGAACCGCCACAGCCGGTCGGCGGCCAAGGCACGACTCCAACGCGACAGCAGCGACACCGGTACGCCGTGATGGGTCGAGGTGACCCGGTCGAGCAGGCGCGAGACCTCGGCGCGCACCTGCTCGGCGTCACGCACCGGCAGGCCGGCGTTGCGCGCGACGGACTCCGGAAGCGCGTGTACGGCCGCCAGCGCCGCCCCGAGCGACCAGGCCGCGCCGCGTCCGGCCGGCACGTGCACGGCATCCACCCGGTAGCCCGCGAGATGATCGGTGATCAGGGCGGGACGCCCCTCCAGCACGGCCGTGCCCAGCGGCGTCGGTGCCCGGAACGGCAGTTGGGCACGCACCCCCGAGGTCAGGGCGTGCAGCGCCCGGTCCTCGGCGGTCAGTTCGGCCGCGGCGTCGTCATCGGTGGCGACCCGGACGACGACCCGACGGCCGTCCGCGAGGTCGACGACCGCGGCGTCGTAACGCCCCGCGCCGTGCTCGGTGAGCGCGGCGACGCCCACGACCGAGACCTGCTCGAGAGCCGATGTCACCGTCGCCGCTAGAGTGAGAGGTGAGCGTGCCATGCCCCCCAGGGTAGGTCTGGCCCGGCGGTCGGACCGGTCGCCACGCCCTGGACGGAGGTATCGATGACGCCACTCGGCGCGAGCGGCGATGCCGTCGCACCCCGCCCCGCTCGGATCGCCGGGTCTTCGGCGCCGGGCGTCACGGCCCACGCCGGCTTCGATCCCCACGCGGCCGAGCGCGCCGATCCCGCCCTGCTGACCCGCTTGCGCGCCGACGGGCGGACCCGGGTGCTCGTCGTGCGCGGCGACCGCGCGCTGGTGCGCCGGGGGGAGGGCACCGGTCACGCGCACCTGCACTGGTGGCGCACCGCGCAGGTGCCCGGCGGCGCGGACTGGGCCTTCCTCGGCCGCGGCGACGACGGTGCCGCGATCCTGGCGGCGGTGTTCGACGCAGAGGCGGGCGGCCCCGCGGATGCCGACGCGGATGGCGGTGTGGGCGCACCCGCCGACCCCGACGTCGACGCGGGCGCCGGGGAATGGGCTGCGCTGCGTGAGGTCGGCGGCCTGCTGGACGCGACCGAGGCGGCGACACTGGTCACCGCGGTTTCGCTCGGCCGATGGCTGCGCGAGGCACCGTTCTGCCCTGCCTGCGGGTCGCGCACCCGCGTTGTGCAGGCGGGCTGGGCGAGGGTGTGCGACGGGTGCGGCCGCGAGCATTTTCCGCGCACCGACCCCGCCGTGATCGTCGCGGTCGAAAGCGCCACCGATCCCGACCTGCTGCTGCTGGGCTCGAACACGCTGTGGGGGCCCGACCGATACTCGTGCTTCGCCGGGTTCGTCGAGGCGGGGGAGTCCGCCGAGCAGGCCGTGGTGCGCGAGCTCGCCGAGGAATCGGGCGTGCAGGTGCGCGACGTGCGGTACGCCGGTTCGCAGGCATGGCCGTATCCGCGCTCGCTCATGCTCGGCTTCCGTGCGCGGGCGGCCGACGACGCTGCGGCCCGGCCCGACGGCGACGAGATCGCGGCCGTGCGGTGGTTCACCCGGGAACAGATCGGCCGCGCGCTCGCAGGCACCGCCGACGGCATCCGTCTGCCCGGCCCGGCGTCGATCGCGCACCGCCTCATCGCCGAATGGCACGCGGAGGCGCGGTGAGCGGCGTACTGGACGGGCTGGACGAACGGCAGCGCGAGGCGGCCACCGCACTGCGCGGGCCGGTGTGCGTGCTGGCCGGCGCCGGTGCCGGAAAGACCCGGGTGATCACCCACCGCATCGCGCATGGCGTCGACACCGGCGCGTACTCGCCGAACCGGGTGATGGCCGTCACCTTCACCACCAAGGCCGCCGGCCAGATGCGCGGGCGACTGCGCGCCCTGGGGGTCACCGGTGTGTCGGCGCGGACCTTCCACGCCGCGGCGCTCGCGCAGCTGAACTTCTTCTGGCCCACCGTCGCCGGCGACACCGCTCCCGCGATCGTCGACAACAAGGTGCGGCTGCTCGCCCATGCCGCCGACGGCATCGGACTCGACCTCGACACCCCGACCCTGCGCGACGTCGCGTCGGCGATCGAGTGGCGCAAGGTCACGATGAGGTCGGTCGAGGCCTATGCCGCGGCCCGGCCGAACGGCATCGGCCGGCTCGACGTGCAACGCGTCGTCGACCTGCAGCACGCGTATGAGAAGCTCAAGGACGAGCGCCGGCAACTGGACTTCGAGGATGTGCTGCTGGCCTGTGCCGGCATGATCGAGGCCGAACCGCGGGTCGCGCAGGCCGTGCGCGAGCAGTACCGGCACTTCACCGTCGACGAGTTCCAGGACGTCTCGCCACTGCAGCACCGGCTGCTCGAGCTGTGGCTGGGGGATCGTCACGACCTGTGCGTGGTGGGGGATGTCAGTCAGACGGTGTACTCGTTCGCGGGGGCGGATGCCTCGTTCCTGCTCGAGTTCTCGCGCCGCCACCCCGATGCGCGTGTGGTGCGGTTGGAGACCAGCTACCGCTGCGCCGGTCCGGTGCTCGAGGTGGCCAACGAGCTCATGCGCGGCCGGCCGGGCGCGCTGCGGCTGCAGTCTGCCCGCGATCGGGCCGCGTCGCCGGTTCCCACCGTCACCGGGTACCCGGACGACGCCGCCGAGGCGCGCGGCGTGGCGGCGGCGGTGGCGGCCCAGATCGACGCGGGCGCCGACCCGCGCAGCATCGCCGTGCTGTACCGCGCCCACGCACAGTCCGCCGAACTGCTGGCCGCATTGGCGGACCGGCAGATCCCCGCCACGGTGCTGGGCGGCAAGCGGTTCTTCGACCTGCCCGAGGTGCGGCAGGCCGTGCTCGCCCTGCGCGGCGCGTCGGTGGCACCGACCGAGCACGGATTCGTCGACACGGTGCGCGACGTGCTGCGCTCGGTGGGCCTGACCGACGACCCGCCGCCTGCCGGAGGTGCCCTGCGCGAGAGCTGGGAGGCGCGGCGTGCCCTGCTGCGTCTGGCCGAGGAGGCACCGCCACACACCACGCTGCGCACCTTCACCGACGACCTGCTCGCCCGTGCCAAAGACCAGCATGAGCCGGCCATGCGCACCGTCACCTTGGCGACGCTGCACGCCGCCAAGGGGCTGGAGTGGGATCACGTGCACCTGGTGGGGGTGGCCGAGGGCCTGCTGCCGATCTCGTACGCGACCACGTTCGAGCAGGTCGACGAGGAGCGGCGCCTGGCGTACGTCGGCGTCACGCGGGCCGCGCGTACGTTGTCGGTGACGTGGTCGCGGGGCGGTGCCCGGGGTGAGCGCTCGGTGTCGCGCTTCGTTCGGGAGATCGGCACCCGCACTCTGCGTGTGGTCGATGCAGATGCGAGGCCCGGCGCATCGACGCGGCGCTCAGCGTCACCGAGCGCGACGCGCGGGCGCGCGCCTCGTCCGGCTCGCTGAGCAGGCGCACCGCCGTCAGGCCCGCCTCCAGCGCCAGCGCTCCAGGCACGACGGGTGTCGGCCGGTCGAGCAGCTGCGCGGCGATCGCCGGCCACGACGGGTCGGCGTCACGCCGGGCCGCCGCCACGCACATCAGGCAGGCGGACACGCCCGGGCGCACCAGCGGGCCCACGGTGACCTGCCCACCGCTGAAGACGACCGGAAGGTGCGGCACATCGTCGCGCAGCAGCGCCGCGGTGACACGCGGGTCGGGCACGTGCGCGCACACGAGCACCACTGTGGCATCCGCACCGCTCGGCACCCCCGCCTGCGCGAGCACGCCGGCCAGCGCAGTGGCGGCGCCGCCGAGGTCGGCGCGCACCGGTTGCACGCGCGCCGCACGCGGTGGGGCGACCGGTGCGGCCATGGCGGGCCGCAGCAGGTCGGCCAGCGCGCGTGCGGCCGCCTCGGTGCCGCCGAGTGCGACGGCGACCGGTTCGAGGGCGGGCTCCGGGATGCCACGGGTCAGGGCGTCGACCAGACGCAACTGCCACGGCGTGGGGGAGTCGAGGACGATGTCGCCGTCCGCCCCGAACTGCAGCACGTCGGGCGTGCGCCATACGGGCGGCCGGCCGGAATCGAGGACCAACATGCCCCGATTGTGCACGCGCCGCACCGGCGTGTCGCAGTTGTCCACAGGTGGGTTCGTGATTCCGCGGTCGAACCCGCCCTGTGGAGGCGGCGATGTCAGACCGGCTGCGGGCCCTCCGGCCGCCCCGGACCGTCCTCGTCGCTTCCCGAGCCGCCGTCGTCCGAGCCGGCGTCGCCCGAGCCGCCGCCGTCCTCGTCTTCGTCCGAGCTACCACGGTCCGACCCGGTGTCGCCATCGGTGTCGGCGTCGCCGGTGCCGGCGTCCGTGTCCGTGTCCTGATCCTCGAGCCGGGGCACGTCGCCGCGCAGCAGCGCGTCGAGCGCGTCATCCATCTCGTCGCGCTGCGGCTGCTCGCCCCGCGCCCGCGCCTGCAGGCGCTGGATCAGCGCCGACGGGTCGTCGATGTCGCTGGCCTCGGGCATGAGGTCGGGGTAGTCCCACAGCGCGTCACGATCGCCGATGCCGACGGCATCCGTGACGGCACGCCACATCGCCGCAGCCTCGCGCATCCGCCGCGGCCGCAGCTCGAGCCCGACCAGGCTGCCGAGTGCCTTCTCAGCGGGCCCGCCGACCGCGCGACGTCGGCGCACCGCCTCGGCGATCCGCGCCGCCGACGGCAGTCGCCCCGTGGCGTCGGCGGTGACCACGTCGACCCAGCCCTCGATGAGGGCCAGCAGGTTCTCGAGCCGGGTCAGGGCCGCCGCCTGCGCGTCGGTGCGCGCCGGCAGCAGCGCGCCGTTCTGCAGCGCCGTGCGCAGCTCTTCGGGGTCGGAGGGGTCGAAGCGCGACGCCAGTTCTTCGAGAGCGGCGGTGTCCACGTGCAGCCCGCGGGCGAACTCGGTCACCTGCGTGATCACGTGCAGGCGCAGCCACCGTGCGTGCCGGAACAACCGGGCGTGCGCGAGCTCGCGGGTCGCCAGGTACAGCGCCAACTGGTCGTCGGGCACCTCGAGGTCCCGGCCGAAGTCGGCGAAGTTCTGCGGCAGGATCGCCGCTTGCCCGGACGGCATGACGGGGATGCCCACGTCACCGCCGGTGACCACCTCGAGCGAGAGCCGGCCGATCACCTGGCCGAGCTGGGTGGCGAACAGGCTCGCCGCGATCGTACGCATCACCTGCGAGGCGCCCTGGATGATCGCGCGCATCTCTTCGGGCGCCTGCGTGCGCATCGCCTCGGTGAGCGCGTCGGCGATGCTGGTGGCGACCGGCTCGGCGAGCTCCTGCCACACCGGCAGGGTGGCCTGAACCCAACCGCCGCGGGTGATCGCCCGGGCGGGCTCGGCGAGCTCGGCGATCGTGGTGGCCTCGCCCAGCCACAACCCGGCCAGGGTGAACGCCTGGTCGAACTCGCCGCGTTGACCGGCGGTGATCCCCAGATCGCCCTGATTGGCGATGTGCAGCGCCTGCTGTTTGGCGACGTCCCATGAGATGCCGCCGCTCGGTGCGGAACGGAACGCGGAGTGCAACTGCTGCATCATGTTCTGCATCATCGCCGGGTCCACACCCATCGCCCGCAACTGGGCGAGCTGGTCGGGGTCGGGGCCACCGGCACCGCCGGCACCGCCGAACAACTGTCGCAGCAGCTCTTGGAAGTCGTCCTCGGGGCTGCGGTCGTCCTCTGCCACTTCAGTCGCCTTTCAGCACGGGATCCGGGTGTGGTTCTACGCTAGTCGCACGGATCGCACCGATCCGCGGCCGATCCGCGTCGCAGCTACGCCGGTCGCGAACGACGACAACACGGAAGGTCGCCTGTGGCGCTGTTCGACGAGAACGTGACGATCGGCCCCGCGCCGCGCCGGGGCCGTCCCCGCGCGGCCGTGTTCGGGTCGTGGGCGCTCAGCGTGGCGCTGATCGTCCTGCTGATCCTCACCTTCCTGCCCACCGGCTACATCATCCAGCGCCCCGGGCCGGTGTTCAACACGCTCGGGTCGGCCCCGGACGCGAACGGCGACGACGTCCCGCTCATCCAGATCTCGGGTGCGAAGACGTACCCCACCGACGGCTCGCTCGACCTGCTCACCGTCCAGGTGGTGGGAAACCCCGACCGCACGCCGTCGTGGCTGGAGCTGGCCACCGCCTGGTTCGACCCGGCACGGGCGGTGCTGCCGTTGCAGGCGATCTTCCCGCAGGGGCAGAGCGTGCAAGAACGCGACCAGGAGTCGGCCGACATGATGGTCGACTCGCAGAAAGAGGCCACCGCCGCCGCCCTCACCCACCTCGGCTACACGGTCACCCCGAAGGTCACGGTGCGCTCGGTCGTCGCCGACGCCGCCGCGAAGGGCATCCTGCAGGTCGGCGACGTGCTGCTCGAAGCGGACGGTAAAAAGATCACCGACGGCGACGCGCTGCGGCAGGCGATCACGGATGCCGCGGGCTCACCCGTCCACTTCGTCGTCCAGCGCGGGTCTGCCCGGCTCGATGAGACCGTCACTCCGCACAAGACCACGGTCGACGGCCAGACGCAGTGGCTGATCGGCATCACCATGATCACCGATTTCGACTTCCCGATCGACGTGCGGATCCGGCTGAACAACGTCGGCGGCCCGTCGGCCGGCCTGATGTTCTCGCTGGGCATCATCGACACGCTCACCCCGGGCGCACTGGGCGGCGGCAGACAGATCGCCGGAACCGGCACCATCGACGCCAAAGGCACGGTCGGGCCGATCGGCGGCATCCGGCAGAAGCTGTACGGGGCGCGAAACGCCGGTGCCCGCTACTTCCTGGCCCCGCAGAGCAACTGCAACGAAGTGGTCGGCCACGTCCCCGCAGGGCTCCGCGTGTTCGCGGTGTCGAGC
Organism: Microbacterium luticocti DSM 19459; assembly: GCF_000422405.1. GTDB lineage: Bacteria > Actinomycetota > Actinomycetes > Actinomycetales > Microbacteriaceae > Microbacterium > Microbacterium luticocti. Next base: position 341,706 of record NZ_AULS01000001.1, on the reverse strand, counting down.
CTCGACGACGGGCTGCACGTGCTCGACACGCTGCGCACCGGCGGCGACCTCGACGCATTGCCCACCTGCACTCCTGCGCCGAGTTCCTGAGCGAGCGCCGGGGGTGGGCGCCCTGGCCCCTGGCCGGCCGGGCGGCCCGCCTAGGATGAAAGGGTGACCACGACACATCCGCCGGCACCGGCGCCCCGCCGTTCACGCCGCGTCATCGCGATCTCACTCGTCGTCATCGCCGCACTCGTGGTGGCGTTCTTCGTCTTCGCGAACCTGTACACCGACTGGCTCTGGTACGACCAGCTCGGGTTCGCCGGCGTGCTGACCACACAATGGCTGGCGCGCACCGGCATGTTCGCGATCGGGTTCGTCGGCATGGCACTGCCGGTGTGGCTGTGCATCCAGCTCGCCTACCGGCTGCGGCCGGTGTACGCCCGGCTCAGCTCGCAGCTGGACCGGTACCAGGAGGTCGTAGAGCCGCTGCGCCGGCTGGCGATGTGGGGGATCCCGATCTTCTTCGGTTTCTTCGCCGGGTTCGCGGCATCCACCCAGTGGGAGACGGCCGCCCTGTGGCTGAACGGTGTGACCACCAAGGTCACCGACGCGCAGTTCGGGCTCGACACCGGCTTCTACATGTTCGCCCTGCCGTTCTACGCGGGGCTGCTGGGCTTCGCGTCGGCGGTCGTGCTGATCTGCCTGCTCGTTTCGGCGGTGGTGTCGTACCTGTACGGGGCGGTGCGCATCGGGCAGCGTGAACTGCGCATCTCGAAGTCCGCGCGCATCCAGTTCGCGGTGCTCGCCGGCCTCTACCTGCTGTTGCAGGCGGCGAGCCTGTGGCTCGACCGGTACAAGACGCTGGTGTCGCAGAACGGCCTGATCACCGGGCCCGGCTACACCGAGACCGCCGCGGTCATCCCCGGGCAGATGATCCTGTCGATCATCGCGGCACTGGTGGCCGTGCTCTTCTTCGTCACCGCCGCGATCGGGCGCTGGCGCTACCCGCTGATCGCCACGGCGCTGTTGATCGTGTCGTCGATCGTGCTGGGCATGGCCTATCCCTGGGTCGTGAACGTCGTGCAGGTCAAGCCGAACGCGCTCACGCTCGAGAAGGAGTTCATCCAGCGGAACATGGACGCCACCAAGGCCGCCTACGGTCTGGACGGGCTGGAGACGATCCCGTTCGCCGCGAAGACCACCGCGAGCAAGGGGCAGCTGCGGGCGGATGCCGACACCACCGCGCAGATCCGGATCATGGACCCGGCGATCATCGGACCCACGGTGCAGCAGCTCGAGCAGTACCGCTCGTACTACCGGTTCCAGAACCCGCTCGACGTCGACCGGTACGAGCTGGACGGCACCTCGCAGGACACCGTGGTCTCGGTGCGCGAACTGAACCTGAACGCGCTCGGGTCGAACGTGTCGTGGCAGAACTCCACGCAGATCTACACGCACGGCTACGGCATCGTGATCGCGAAGGGCAACGCCCGCACCAGTGACGGAATGCCGGTGTTCATCGAGCGCGGCATCCCGGCGACCGGGTTCCTGTCGGACAAGCAGTTCGAGCCGCGCGTCTATTTCGGTCAGTCCTCGCCCACCTACTCGATCGTGGGCGCACCGAAGGGGGCCGCGCCCATCGAACTGGACTATCTGTCGGGCGCCGAGGGTGCGAACGAGGTCAAGACCACCTTCACCGGCGACGGCGGTCCCAACATCGGCAGCTGGTTCAACCGGCTGGTGTACGCGCTGAAGTTCCAGTCCGAGCAGATCCTGTTCTCAGACAGCATCAACCCCGAGTCGCAGATCCTCTACGACCGCGACCCGATCACGCGCGTGCACAAGGCAGCGCCGTACCTGACGCTGGACGGCGACACCTATCCGACGGTCGTCGACGGCCGGATCGTGTGGGTGGTCGACGGGTACACGACCAGCGCCGACTACCCGTACTCGCACACCACGAGCTTCTCGAAGGCGATCGCCGACTCGACGGGGCAGACCCCGACCCTGGCGATGGACGACATCAACTACATCCGCAACTCGGTGAAGGCGACCGTCGACGCGTACGACGGGCACGTGACGCTGTACGCGTGGGACGACACCGACCCGGTGCTGCAGACGTGGCAGAAGATCTACCCGTCCACCGTCAAGCCGCTGTCGCAGATGAGCGGTGACCTGATGAGCCACGTGCGCTACCCGACCGACCTGTTCAAGGTGCAGCGCAACGTGCTCGGCACGTATCACGTCGACGACCCGCAGTCGTTCTTCCGCAGCGACAACAAGTGGATCACCCCCGACGACCCGCAGACCACCGGCAAGCTGCAGCCGCCGTATTACCTGACGATGAAGATGCCCGGGCAGGACTCGCCCGAGTACTCGATGTTCACGAGCTTCATCCCCGAGTCGACGGCGGGCAGCGAGTCGCGCAACGTGCTGATGGGCTATCTGGCGGTCGACTCGAACGCGGGTGACCAGAACGGCACGAAGCGGGCCGACTACGGCAAGCTGCGGATGCTGGAGATCAGCGCCGACACGCCGGTGCCGGGCCCCGGTCGGGTGCAGAACAACTTCGACGCGCAACCGGCGGTCTCGCAGTACCTGAACGTGCTCAAGCTGGGCGACTCGCAGGTGCTGAAGGGCAACCTCCTGACGCTGCCGGTGGGCGGCGGCCTGCTGTACGTGCAGCCGGTGTACGTGCAGTCGTCGGGGGCGACCAAGCTGCCGACCCTGCAGAAGGTGCTGGTGGCCTTCGGCGACCAGGTGGCGTTCGAAGACACCCTGGCCGAGGCACTGGACTCGCTGTTCGGCGGCGACTCGGGTGCCGACACCGGCGACAGCGAGGTGACGCCCACACCGGGACCGAGCCCGTCGACCTCACCGTCGACCGGCGGCGGGTCGACTCCGGCGCCCACCCCGAACCCGGGGACATCGGTGGCGTTCCAGGCGGCGCTGCAGCAGGCCAAGCAGGCGCTGACCGACCGCCAGGCGGCGCTCGCCAAGGGCGACTGGGCGGCGTACGGCGAGGCCGACGCCCGGCTCACCCAGGCGCTGGACACGCTGCTGAAGCTGTCGGGCGACCAGCCCTGACCGCCGGCTCTCGCGACCGGGTGCGCCGACCACCCTGCGCGGCATGCTAAGCTGAATGACGTGCCGCGGGGTGGAGCAGTTCGGTAGCTCGCTGGGCTCATAACCCAGAGGTCGTAGGTTCAAATCCTGCCCCCGCAACAAGGAAAAGGCTCCTGACCAGGAATTCTCTGGTCAGGAGCCTTTTGCATGCGCTGGCACTGAGGGCCCGACTACTCACATTCATCGATGGGTTCTCGGTGGCTGACGCCCACCATGTGCGGGAGGCTTGCGCAAGTGAGCAGCCCCGCAGGAGACACGGCTAGGCTCGGGCTCAGTGTGAGGGTGGACGCGCCGCTGTTGCGGTGGTTGGGTCCTGATCACTGGTTATCTGGCTCGTAGGCTCGGTGCCGCCCGTTCGCGGGTTGGCGTGCACGATGATGGCTGTGTGAACCACCCCGCGATCACAGAGCCGGCCGAGGACGAAGAGCGGCTTCAGCTGGCTGCGCGCACCGCGCAGCGCATCATCACCCAGTGCCGGGCCCACGCGCAGACCGTGGTCGGAAAGCTTTCCGACCGGATCAAGAGCACATCCGTCAGCACTCCGTGCGGACAGGACGTCGCCGCAGGACGTGCGGGATCCCACCGGGTCGCTTTTCAAGAGCGTCTCGACATCCTGGAGTCGATGAGCAACGCCGTCGTCTCGTACCTGTGCGGTCTTGAAGTGCTTCTCAAGCACGAGACCTTGTATTCGCTGTCGACCGTCCCGATCCTTCGGTCTCTAGCTGAAGTCGCCGCGACGTGCCACTGGATGCTGGAACCAGGACTCACAGCCGACGATCGCGCCGCTCGCGGATACGCCTCACTGTTCCACACCGTGGAGCAGAACAGAGCGCTTGTGGAGGACTACGCCAAAGTTCGTGAGCAGCTGGTGGAGATCGTGACCGAGAGCGGCGGGAAGATCCAGCGACGCGTCCGTGACGGTGAGACTACCGAAGAGGTCGGCACGGTGCGGGTCGGACGCGCTCACGCCAAGACCGCCTTCAAGTACCACCACCGCCTCGAGCAGCAGATCCCGGCGATCAGCTCCATGTATTCAGGCATGTCGGCGATGATCCACGGGGAGACGGCCGCGCTCGGCCTTGCGTGGGACAGCGCCGATGTGCTGTTGCGCATGGTGGCGAAGGTCGCTCTGGAGTCGACGCGGGCGTGGTCTGAGGCAGTGAACACGTGGACCGGCACCGAGTACCAAGCGCCCTTCGTCAACGAGGCCGACGCGGCGAACATCATCAGATCGATGCCGCCGGAGCTGATCGCAGAGTTCGAAGCCGAGCTGCGTCAGGCGCAGGATGGCCGCTGACGCTGTTCAGAAATCGGTCGTCTGCTGAACATTCAGGAGGTGGTCGAAAAGACACGCCCAAGGTGGCCTCAAGTGTTCAAATACTCGTTCATAAACAGGTAGGCTCGGGAATGACAACTGAACACGTTTATTGAACGGAGAGCCGTCGTGGCCCTAGTAGGACTGGTGCGCGTCAGCACCCAGAAGCAGGAGACCCAGCGGCAGCACGACGCGCTGGACCCGATCTGCGTGAAGGTCTTCGAGGAGAAGGTCAGCGGGAAGCTGAAGATCGAGGACCGGCCGGGCCTCGAGGAGGCCCTGGGCTACATGCGCGAGGGCGACATGCTGACCGTGCAGGAGGTCGACCGGCTGGGCCGCAACCTGCTCGAAGGGCTGATCGTGCTCAACGACCTGTTCGAGCAGGGTAAGGCGGTGAAGGTGCTCGAAGGCATCGCGGCCGGCGAGCACACGGAGCGGACCTTCCTGCTCGACCTCGCCCTGGCGCTCGCGGAGGACCGCCGCCGAGACATCGTCAAGAAGACGAAGAACGGACTGGAGGCGGCCCGAGCCCGGGGGAAGGTCGGAGGACGGCCTCGCGTCGTCGACGACGACAAGCGCGCGGTGATCCTGACCCGCCGCGAGAAGGGGCAGTCGATCAGGGTCATCGCCGACGCCGTGGGCGTCTCCGTGGGCACCGTGAGCAGTGTGCTGAAAGACGCAGCGGTCACGGACGATGCGGAGGCCCAGCCATGAGCCTGACGACTGAGCTGCGCGAGGCGGGGTCGCCCATCCGCGCATACCTCGACGGGGTCTCGCCCGTTCTGGCAGCGACGCGCGGGAGCAGCAGCACCGCGCGGCAGATGGCCAGCGCTCTTGGCCTGGTCGACCTCACCAGCAAGCCGCTGATCGTGGCCCGCGACGATGCCGCGGACGGACGTCTGTCCGGGACGGCGTTCGACATCCGGACGCGGATCGAGCTCGGGGGTTTCCACCCGGCGGCCTCGACATCCGCCGCTGGTGTCGAAGCGCTGCCAGGCGTTGCGGCGCTGGTCGAGAATGGCGAGCATCGTGCGGCAGTGCTCGGCGAGGCGTTCCGCATCGGCGAGGAGCTTCTGCGGGATCCCGGCGACCCTTCCGACCTGACGAGGGCCTCGATCCTCCTCGCGTACTGCGAGCAGGTCTACAGGCGCGGTTCAGAGGCGCTGTCCGGGTCGCTCGGAGCGGCCTGCGACGCCGTGGAGGACGGGCTTGGGCTGGCGCGAGCGATCCCGCAATCGGCGGTTGACGACGTCGAAGCACTGCTGGAAGCGAGTCGTCCGCAGATCGACGCGTGGAGGGACCACGTCGCGGCCGGAACGCGCTTCGAGCCGAACCCGGGCTTCAGCGGGGCGAGGCTCCTGGGCGGGGCCGACGGCGACTGGATGATCGGCGGCACGCTCATCGACTGCAAGGTCTACAGCGAGCTGAGCGTCGCCAAGCTGCGCGACTTCCTCCGCCAGCTCCTCGGATACGTCATGCTCGACCTCGAAGACGCATGGGGCATCCGCGGGGTCGGCGTCTGGCTGCCGCGGCAGCAGACGCTGAAGACGTGGACGCTCGAGCAGCTGCTCGGCGGGGATCCTGAGGCGCTCCTGCCGAAGCTGCGCGAGGGCTTCGTCGGCGCGACCGCGCGCAACCAGATCGCCGTGCACGTTCCGGTGTCGGAGCGCCGCAAGCTGCAGCTCCTCGCCGACAATCGCCATACGCCGCACGCCATGCTCATGGCGCTGGCGGCGGGCGACGACACCGATCTCCGGTTCCGGGTCGGGCGCAACGCCTCGTCCCCGACGGACATCGTGAGGCGGCTCGCGCGAGACCGCTACGCCCGTGTGCGCGAAGGCGTCGCCATGAACACGGCAGCGCCAGCCGAGCTGCTGCAGCGGCTCGCTGAGGACAGCAGCGTGATGGTTCGCCGCGCGGTCGCCGCGAACCCGTCGTCGGGCAGTGCAGCGGCACGGTCGCAGACGCAGCTCGCAGGTCGCGCGGACGGCCAGGCTCCTGTCGGGCCGAAGGCGGGCGAGGTCGTGCTGCTCGACGAGCGCCCATCGTCCGAGATCGACATCCGCCGGGTCGAGATCAACCAGGATCGCGATCGGAACGGGACTCCGGGTGTCGTTCTCAACGCGATCCTCCTGGCGATGATGCACGGATCCGGAGACCGAGCGCTCGACAACTGCTTGCCCGAAGCGAGCCGGATCTGGTCCTGGAAGTCAGACAGATCCCTCCGCCTCCCGACGGGGGCATCGCAGGGCCTCCCCGTCGAGATCATCGCGGACCTGATGTCGGACCAGCGTCCCGCGTACGTGCGTCGGATCGCGGCAGGCTCGCTGCCCCTCGGGCACACGGCAGTCCGCCGCGAGCTCTTCGCCGACAACGATCCGGGCATCCGCTGGGATGCCCTCAAACGATCGATGGCCGATCCCGACCCGCTGCTCGGCGAAGTCCTCGCAGAGCTCGGCAGTTCTCGCGCTGCACGAATCGAGTTCGCCGCTGGAGGGCTCGAGCCCCACCAGCGCTGGCGCACGCCGACCGAGTACAGTGACCAGGTCGCACAGCTCGTCGCGCGCCATCCTGCGACACCGACCGAGGTGCTGGCCGATCTGGTCTCAGAGAAGTCACCTGAGGTGCTGCTCGCGTTGGTGAGCAACCCCGCCCTCGGCGAGGAGTCGATGGACGCACTGTGCAGGAAGATGATCAGCATGCGGGCTGGGGCCACGCGCGAGCTGTTCGCCGACTCGGCTTTGACGCCGGCCACGGTGCTCGAAGATCTGTCTGCGGACAAGAGGATCCACCTCCGCGCCGCTGTGGCAGGCAATCCTTCCGCTCCGCTGCACGTACTGTCGCAGCTGGCGCAGGACGAATCGGCCGATGTCCGCCTGGCGGTCATGACGAGCCCTCGGGCACCCAGAGAGCTTGCAGCTTCCATCGCGGAGGCGCTCGTGGCTTCTTCGAACGACCTCGCTCTGCACTCGGTCCTCGTCGAGGTGGAGCGAAGACCGGACCTGGCTGTGCCTGATGACCTGATGGAGGATGCGCTCGACCGCCTCTCGAAGAGCAGGGTCCGCGATCCCGACCTCAGGCGGTATGCGGCGAGGCATCGCCGCACAGGCGTCAGTGCGCTGGAACGCCTTGCGAACAGCAAGCACGCGAAGGTGAGGATCGCGGTTTCGACGAATCCGCGCACCCCATTGAGCGTCCTCGAAGCGCTGGCCCAGGACAAGGCGGCCTCTGTTCGCGCAAGCGTCGCGCGCAACGAGCTGCTCTCGCAGGACACGTTGAACGCTCTTCTCCTTGATGACGATCTGGACGTCCGGATCGCGGCGTATCGAGATCCGACTGCGGACGCAGGAGGGGACAACGCACGCGAATCTCGATCGTTGGGCGAGGTCATCGCAGCGCGGACTCCAACGCCGACGGTTGCAGAGCTGCAGGAGATGGCCGCGAACTCGAGAGCCGAAGTGCGCATCAGGGTCGCGTACAGCGAGCACGCCACGCCGGACATCCTGGCGTTCCTCGGAGGCGAGCGGCGCAGCGCGAAGGTCCGACGGGCCGTCGCCGCGCATCCGAAGACGCCGCCGGAGATCCTCGGATCGCTGGCGACGCGGGACGACGCCGACACGCTCATGTCGATAGCGTTCAATCCAGGCGCGCCGGCCGACGTGCTCGCCGACCTCGCCGGTCGCAGCGCCGAACTGGCGGTAATGGTGGCACTGAATCCGGACGCTCCGATCGAGGTGCTCGAAGCACTGGCGAACGACTCGGACCTGCTCGTCAGGTTCGTCGCGAGGGCTCAGATTGAGGAGCGCCTGCAAGAGGTCGGAGCAGGGGACCCTGATCAAGACCTTGGCATCGGGGATCTGCGAAGGGACCTGGGCATCCGCACGAACTCGCTAGTCGCTGAATCAAAGCGGGCAGAGTCGTGATCGAGTACCTCTTCGGCCACGAGCCCGACTTCTGGGAGCCGAACCCCGGCGTGCCGACGCACCGATTCGCCCTCGGCAGCGCGTCGCGGGCGAGCACAGGCGCGCCGCCGCTGATCGCGATCGGCATGAACCCCTCGCACGCCGCGGAGACGCAGGCCGACAGGACTGTGAACAGGCTCATTGAGGCGAGCGTGCGGCACGGGTACTCGGGCTGGATCATGCTGAACCTCTACCCAGAGCGCTCACCTAAGCCAAGCCAGCTCTCGCCATTCGACCCGGTGCTGTCCGCGCAGAACTGCGCAGCCATCGAGCAGGTAATACGGAGGCACGGCGCGGCCGAGGTGCTCGGCGCGTGGGGCGACATGCCGCACAAGACACTGAAGCGTGCGAAGCGCGACGTCCAGGCACTACTCGACCGCATGGACGTGCGGGTGTTTACGTGGGACCCGCTGACAAAGCAGGGCAATCCGCGGCACCCGAGCCCGCCAGGCAGGCCGTTGCCGATGCTCGGGCCGAAGGTCTACCTGAGCTGAGATCGAGCCTGCGCCGTCACGCCCGCTCGACGAAGCGGAGCACGGCGTGTGCGGGTAGTACGCGAGCCCATGGGCTTCGGTGCACGGGCTCGTGCCGCTGCATATCGGATGGGCCTTCAGGAGGATGTACTCCTCGAAGGTCGGGTACCTGTCGCTGCTGACGCGCAGGGCGCCGAGCTGCGTCCGACGACGAGCACGCGATCGGCTCGCCGCACGACGCTCGCAAGCCGTGGGGCGGGGCAACCGCAAAGAAGCCGCAAAGGAACTGTACCTTGAGCTGTTCAGGGAGCTGAAGGTCCCCGCGTTCGAGAACGAGCGGGCCCACCTGTGGCGCACCACGTTGCATTCGCTGTGCGGGAGCAACGTGCCCACGGCGGTGCTGGGCTCGCAGTTCGGCAACAGCGAGAAGATCTGAGCCGCGCACTAGACGGACGCCTCGGACCTGAGCTCCCTCGCTGATCAGGGGTTGAGCCGGTGGGCGTGAGAAGTGGACACAAGACTGGACACAAACGCGTCCGCTCAGCAATCCCGAAGGAGCCCGGCCGGGACCGGCCGGGGCGCTGGGGACCGTTGATATGATGCGGCAGCCCCCGCGCAGCGGCGTGTGTGCGGGCGTCGTTCAGCTCTGGTAGCGGCCGCGCCAGCGCACCAGCGGGCGTGCATCCCACGGCATCCGCTCGCTCATCGCGGTGACCTGCCCGACCACCAGCAGATGCGTCGCCGCCCGGTGCACGGCGTGCACCCGCAGGTCGAACCACGCCAGCGCCCCCTCGATCAGCGCCGGGCCGTGCGGGTCGCGGCGCAGGTGCGGCACCTGGTCGAGCAGCCCCACCAGGGGTGCGCCGGGCTCGCCGAGCCAGTCGGCGATGCGGCGCTGCCGGTCGGTGAGCAGACTCACCCCGAACCGCCCCGACGCGACGATCGCGTCGGCCACCCGCGACAGCTCGTACACGCTCACCAGCATCGTCGGCGGGTCGTACGACACCGACAGGTGGTCGGTGACGGTGACCGCGTGATCCCAGCGTCCGTCGTGCGCGGTCACCGCCGCCACCCCCTTCGCGGCCAGAGACGAGACCTGCTTGTACGCCTCTTGGTCGCCGAGGGTGGGGGTGGATGCCAGTACCCGCCCGATCGACGCGTCGTCCATGCCGGTGCCGCCTGGGAGCTCAGCCGTCGTGACGGTGGCCGTGCACCGCGTCCAACGCGTTCAGCGCGACCAGCGAGTGCGCGAAGGCACCGCCCGCGCGCATCTCGGCGGCGACCCAGATCGCCTCCATGATCTCTTCGTCGCTGGCGCCGGCGCGGGAGGCCTGCTTGGTGTGCCCGTCGATGCAGTACGGGCACTGCGTGACATGGGCGACCGCCACCGCGAGCAACTGCTTGGTCTTGGCGTCGAGCGCGCCGGGCGCGAACACCTGTGCGCTGAACGCCTCGAACGCCGCAGCGGTGTCGGGCACCAGCTCTGTGCGGCGACGAACCAGGTCGGGGGTGCGCTTCGGATACGGGGAATCGTTCATGTCGGTCCTTTCCGCGGCCTGTGGCCGCCTTCCCAGGCTATTGCCGGGTTGCCGGGTCGGGGCCGGGGCGCGAGGATGTGACCATGACCGATCGCGCCGACCCCGCAGCATCCGCCGCCCCGCCCGCCGAGGCGGAGTCGGACGGCGTGCCTGTGGGGGTGGTGCAGTTCGCGCCCACCGCCGAACCCGACGCGAACCTCGCCGAGATCGCCCGGCTGACCCGCCTCGCGGTGGGGCGGGGAGCACAGCTGATCGTGTTCCCCGAATACTCCAGCGCCTTCGTCGACCCCTTCGACGAGACCCTCGCCGCGCTCGCGCAACCGCTGGACGGTCCGTTCACCCGTGCGCTGACCGTCATCGCCGCCGAGCACGACGTGACACTGGTCGCGGGACTGCTCGAGCACGGCAACGACCCCGCCCGGGTGCGCAACACCGTCGTCGCCGTGGACGCCGGCGGGGTGCGTGCCACGTACCGCAAGCTGCACCTGTACGACGCGTTCGGGCAGCGCGAGTCGGACTGGGTCGAACCCGGCGAGCCCGGCTCACCCGAACTGTTCCGGGCCGGCGGGCTGACGTTCGGCATGCAGACCTGCTACGACCTGCGCTTTCCCGAGGTCACCCGCACCCTGGTCGACGCCGGAGCCGAGGCGGTGCTGGTGCCGGCGGAGTGGGTGCGCGGGCCGCTCAAAGAACACCACTGGCGTACCCTGCTGCAGGCGCGCGCGATCGAGAACACCGTCTACGTCGCCGGCGCCGACCACCCGCCGCCGCTGGGGGTCGGGCACTCGATGATCGTCGACCCGCAGGGTGTGTCAATCGCCGCGGTGGGCACCGGTACCGATGTCGCGGTGGCGCACCTGGACGGCGACGCCATCGACCGGGTGCGACGGGTGAACCCGTCCCTGGCGCTGCGCCGCTTCACGGTCACCCCGCGCGGGTGAGCCGATCGGGCCCGGGCGCGATCAGGCCAGCGCGCGCAGCCGCCGCGCCGCCTCGGCGATCACCTCGACCCGCTTGCACGCCGCGAACCGCACGAGGGTCGCATAGTCGCGGCGATGCGCGGCCGTCACGAACGCGGTCAGCGGGATGGCGACCACCCCGACACGCTCGGGCAGGGCACGGCAGAAGTCCGCGGCATCCCTCGCCCCGAGCCCTGCCGCATCGGCGAGGGTGAAGTACGAACCGGCCGCCGGCGACACGGCGAAACCGGCGTCACGCAGCCCGTCGGCGAGCAGGTCGCGCTTGGCGCGCAGGGTGTCGGCGATGCCGGTGAAGAACGCGTCGGGCAGGCGCAGCCCGGCGGCGATCGCGGGCTGGAACGGCGCGCCGCCTGCGTAGGTGAGGAACTGTTTGACCGCGAGCACCGCGTCGACCAGGTCGGCGGGGCCGGTCACCCAGCCGATCTTCCAGCCGGTGGTCGAGAACGTCTTGCCCGCCGACGAGATGCTCACCGTGCGCTCCCACGCCCCCGGCAGCGTCGCGATCGGTGTGTGCGGGCCGTCGAAGATCAGATGCTCGTACACCTCGTCGGTGACGATGAGTGCATCGTGCCGCTCGGCCAGCCGCACGATCTCGGCGCGGGTGGCAGCGTCCAGCACCGCACCGGTGGGGTTGTGCGGGTCGTTCACCAGGATCAGGCGGGTACGGTCGCCGACCGCGGCCCGCAGGTCGTCGAGGTCGGGTGCGAACGCCGGCGGGCGCAGCGGCACCGTGACCAGTCGGGCCCCCGACAGCGCGACACACGCGGCGTACGCGTCGTAGTACGGCTCGAACACCACGACCTCGTCGTCGGGCCCGTCGACCAGCGCCAGCAGCGTCGCGGCGAGCGCCTCGGTCGCTCCGGCGGTCACGAGCACGTTCCGCTGCGGGTCGGGCCGCAGCCCGTAGAAGCGGTGCTGGTGCTCGGCGATCGCCTCGCACAGTTCCGGGATGCCTCGGCCCGGCGGATACTGGTTGACCCCGTCGGCGATCGCCCGGCGTGCCGTCTCGAGCACGATGGCCGGCCCGTCCTCGTCGGGGAAGCCCTGACCGAGGTTGATCGCACCGGTGCGCACGGCCAGTGCGCTCATCTCGGCGAAGATCGTGGGCGCACTGCGCCCGTCTTCGCCGAGCAATCCGGCTCCTTCGGCCACTCGCCGCCACGCTCCCGCACGCTCTTGCACGCGATCCACGTTACCCGCATAGAGTCATCCCAATCTCGGCATAAGCAACGCACAGAAACGCCCGTCATGCTGGCACTGTCAGCCAGAAGGAGCACCCATGAGCGAGAACCAGGACCTTCGTCCCGAGAACATTCCCGCGGCCCCCGCCGCGCCCGACGCGGCGCCCGCACAGCCGGTGACGCCGGTGCCCGATGCAGCTGCCACCCAGAGCTCTCCCGCGGCTCCCGCCGCCGGGTCCCAGGACGCGGCCGCACCGGCCGACCGGAGTGTCTCGGGGCAGCAGCCCGCGTCGACACCGAGCACCCCCGCGGCGCCCGCCGTGCCCGCACAGCCCGTGCCCACGGCATCCACGTCCGCCGCACCGGCGTCACCCGCGCAGCCGGCGGCCCCCGCGGCCACGCCGGCGTCACCCGCACCCGCCGCGCACGCCGGCACCGGGGCGCCGGCCGCAGCCGCGGCAGCCACGCCCGGCGCACCGCAGACCCATCCCACGCTGCCGTACCCGGGAGCGGGCTTCGGTGTTCCGCCGCAGCCGACTGCGCCCACCCAGCCCGTACCGCCGATCGCCGGCAACGGCTCGGGCTTTGCGGCGGCGGGCGCCGCCACCGCGGCGACGGGCCAGAAGAAGTCCGGCGCCGGCAAGATCGCCGGGCTGCTCGTGGCGGCGGCGATCGTCGGCGGCGCGGCGGGCATCGGCGGCGCCTGGGCGGGCTCCGCGCTGTGGGGTCCGGTCGACGGCTCGTCGGCCTCGAGCCCGAGCGTGGTCACCGTCAACAACCCCGACAGCGTCAACGCCACCACGGCGATCGCGGCCAAGGTCGTGCCGAGCGTGGTCACCATCGACGTCTCGTCGGGCAGCGGCACCGGCGGCACCGGGTCGGGCGTCATCCTCAGCAAGGACGGCTACGTGCTCACCAACACGCACGTGGTCACCCTCGACGGCGAGACCGGCCACCCCACCATCTCGGTCACCACCAGCGACGGGCACATCTACCAGGCCCGCATCGTCGGCACCGACCCGGTGTACGACCTCGCCGTGATCAAGCTCGAGGGCGCGAGCGACCTCACACCGATCACATGGGGCGAGGCCGACAAGCTCAACGTCGGCGACCAGACCGTCGCCATCGGCGCGCCCCTCGGCCTGTCGAACACCGTGACGACCGGCATCGTGAGCGCTCTGAACCGCTCGATCGAGATCTCGTCGTCGGCCGCGCCCGAAGGGAGCGGCGGCGACGAGGGCGACGGCGGGCAGAACGGTGAGAGCCCGTTCTTCTTCGACTTCGGTCAGCAGCAGCAGAGCCCGCAGACCAAGGAGTCGATCAAGATCGCGGTCATCCAGACCGACGCGCCGATCAACCCGGGCAACTCGGGAGGAGCCTTGGTCGACGCCCAGGGGCGGCTGGTGGGCATCAACGTCGCCATCGCCTCGACCGGCTCGTCGTCGTCGGGCCAGAGCGGCTCGATCGGCGTCGGGTTCGCGATCCCGTCCGACGTGGCACACCGGGTCGCCGAAGAGATCATCAAGGACGGCAAGGCCACGCACGGACTGCTGGGGGCCACGGTCCGCGATGCGGCCGCCGTGCAGGGCGCGACCATCACCGGCGCCGAGATCGCCGACGTCACCGCCGACGGCGCGGCCGCCAAGGCGGGGCTGCGCCAGGGCGACATCGTCACCGCGTTCAACGGCACGCCGATCTCGGGTGCGGTCGACCTCACCGCCCAGGTGCGGGCGGCGGCGGCCGGCAGCAAGGCCACGGTCACCTACGTGCGAGACGGCGCCACCCACACCGTCGACGTCACCCTCGGCACCCTCAAGTAGGCGCTGCAAAACCGGACGCCACCCCGCGATAGGCTCGCGGGGTGGCGTCTTTCTCGTTCGGTGCGGGCAACGCGGCAAAGCTCCTCCGCATCCCGTTGTACGCCGCCGGGCGGCTGGCCACACTCGTGATCCCGCGCACCGCCGACGAGTGGGTCTTCGGTTGCGGCGTCGGCATCGGCGACGGTGCTCTGGCGATGTGGGACGAGGTGGCCGCACACGGCCACCGGGCCGTCTGGCTGGTGTCGGACGAGCGGGCCGCGCGCGACGCGGCAGCCCGCGGCATCCCGACTGTGCGCACCGGATCGCTGCGCGGCTTCTGGCGCACCGCCCGCGCGCGCGTCGCGGTCGTCACGCACGGGTTCGGTGACGTGAACCGCTACGCGATCGCGGGGGCGTTCATCGTGCAGCTGTGGCACGGCATCCCGCTCAAGCGCATCGGCATCGACTCACCCGAAACGGTGCAGCTGCCCGGACCGATGCGACGGATGCCGCCGGCCGCGCTGTTGCGCCGGCTGCTGGCCGTCGCCTACCGGCGCACGACGCGCCAGATCGACCTCATCCCCGCGGCATCCCACCTGGTGCGCGGGCGGCTGGAATCGGCCTTCTCGTTGCCGGACCGGTGCGTGCCGGTCACCGGCGAGCCGCGGGTGGACGTGCTCTCGCGCGGCGACGCCGCCACGCGCCGGCACCGCGCGCGGCACCGGATCGAGCAGGTCGTCGGCGAGGTCGGCGATCGGCGGCTCGTGCTGTACGCGCCGACGTGGCGCGACGGCGAGGCCGATCCGGCCGTGCCGGACCCGGACGAATGGCGGCGGATCGTCGCCGTGCTGGAGCGGCACGACGCGGTGCTGCTGGTGCGTTCGCACCCTCTCGGCGCGGGCGGGTACACGCCGCCGGTGGCCACGACGCGGGTGCGGGCGCTGGGCAGCGACCGCGTGGTCGACGCCACACCGTTGCTGTCGGGGATCGACGTGCTGGTGACCGACTATTCGTCGATGGCGTTCGATGCCGCGCTCGTGCCGGTGCCGGTGGTGTGGTTCGCGCCCGATCTTGAGTCGTACCTCGCCCGCCGCGGCATGTACGGCACCTACGCCGAGGTCGCCGGATCGGACTGGGCGACCGACTGGGCGGGCACGCTCCGGCAGCTGGACGCGGTGCTCGGCGACGACGCCGAACGCGCCATGCGGGTGCGGCAGGCCGCCGCGCTCGGCGCGCACGTGCATGCGTACGCCGACGGGTGTAACACTCAGCGGGTGTACCAGGCGGTGCAGGCGCGGCTGACCGGTGACCGCACGCGGCGGGATGCCACGGGGCGCACGCGGCGGGGTGCCACGGCCCGTGCGCGGCGGGATGCCGCCGGCCGTGCGCGACGGGATGCCGCGGGCCGTGCGCGTCGGGATGCCGCGGGCCGTGCGCGACGGGATGCCGCGGGCCGTGCGCGCCGGGGAGGACGGGGATGATCCAGGCACGGTTCCAGACGCAGCCGGCCCCCGCGCTCGTGCTGACCGGAACGGGGGCGAGACCTGCCGCGGTGCGGTTGGAGGGCCCGCGTGCACACACGGTCGCCCGGCTGCGCGGTCGCGGTCGCACCTGGACGGCGGTGGTGCCGCTGCAGGCGTCGCGGTGGGGCGGGCCGTTGCTGCCGGTGCCGACCGGTGCCTATCGTGTGCACATCGACGGCGAGCACGGCGCCGAGCCGCTCGACGCGCAACTGCCCGAGACGATGCTGGGTGGCCTACGCGCGCGGCTCGACGGTGACACCGTGCAGGTGGGGCCGCCGCTGGACCCCGCCTATGCGTCGGGGGAGGGACAGGCCGCGCTCGAGCGCCGCTACGTCAACCGCCGCACCGACCGGCTTGAGAACGCGGTGTTCTTCGAGAGCTTCTACGGGCGCAACGCCGGCGACAACCCGCGGGCGATCGACCGTGAGCTGGCGCGCCGCGCGCCCGACGTGCAGCGGTACTGGAGCGTGGTCGACCTGTCGGTCGCGGTGCCCGACGGCGCCATCCCGGTGGTCGAGGGCAGCCCGCAGTGGTGGCGCGCGCGAGGCGCGGCCCGGCTCCTGGTGGTCAACGACTGGTTGCGTCGGCGCTTCGAACGCCGACCGGGACAGCGGGTGGTGCAGACCTGGCACGGCACACCGCTGAAGCGTCTTGCGCTCCACCGCGGCTTCGCGCCGCGACGGGCCGTGGCGGTGGTGCGCGAGGCGCGGCGCTGGGACGTGCTGCTCGCGCAGAACCCGTACGCCGAGCACATCCTGCGCCGCGCCTACGCGTTCGGGCGACGGCCGATCTGGGTGGAGGGGTACCCGCGCAACGACCTTCTCGTGACCGGCGATGCGGCACCGGTGCGTGCGGCGCTGGGGATCGGGCCGCACGAGCGGGTGCTGCTGTACGCGCCGACGTGGCGCGACGACCGCGAGCGGATGGTCGACTTCCTCGACCTGACGATGCTGGCCGAGCGCACCGGCGCCGTCGTGCTGGTGCGCGGCCACTCCCGCACCCTGCTGCCGGGGGCGGACGCCGCGGGCCCGCGCGTGATCGACGTGACCGGGTACCCGGATGCCGCACCGCTGATGCTGGCCGCCGACGCACTGATCACCGACTATTCGTCGGTGATGTTCGATTTCGCCGTCACCGGCAAGCCGATGTATTTCCATGTGCCCGACCTGGAACGCTTCCGTGGTGAGCTGCGCGGGTTCTACTTCGACCTGGCGGCACACGCCCCCGGCCCGTTGGTGCGCACCGACGCCGAGTTGATCGCCGCGATCGACGCCGCGGACCAGACGCCCTATGCGCACAGGTACGCGGCGTGGCGCGCGCGGTTCACCGCGCGTGAGGACGGGCATGCCGCCGAGCGCGTGGTGAACCGCATCCTCGACCAGGGCTTCGTGACACGGTAGCGAGGTCCACGCGGCTAAGGCAGCGGTGTGTTCCGGTCGTCGACCCGGGAGGTGTCGACGGTGCCCGACGCCCCCGCCAGCAGCCCGGCGTAGAAGCCGGCGCCCCAGCACAGGTGCATGGTGGGAAGCACCGCGAGCGTCCACAGCCGGTCACGCCAGCCTCCGCCTCGCGGCGCTGAAGCCAGACCGAGCACGAGCAGCGCGTACGCGACGATCGGCAGGTACACCGCCGACGCGATCAGCGCGCCGACGCCCGTGAGCACGTGACCTGCCTGCAGGATGCCGATCAGCATGGCCAGCACGATGACGGCGACCAGCGCGGGCGGTGCGAAGAACCGCAGCGCATTGCGCCGACCGTAGCGGCGCACCAGTTCACCCCGCCACGCCCCGGTGGCGCGGAACTGGCGGGCAAGGCGCATCCAGCTCTCGCGCGGCCAGTACGTCACCGACAGGGCCGGGTCGAACCAGACGCGGTACCCGGCGCGACGGATCCGCAGGTTCAGTTCCCAGTCCTCGCCCCGGCGGATCGACTCGTCGAACATGCCCACCTCGTCGAGGACGGAGCGTCGCATGACGCCCAGGTACGCCGACTCGGCCGCTCCGGCGTGTGCGCCGCCGTGGTAGGCGGCACCGCCGAGACCGACCGGCGAGTTGTAGGCGCGGGCGACCGCGCGCTGGAACGGGGTGCGTCCGTCGGCGCGCATGACACCGCCGACGTTGGCTGCGCGGGTGCGGGCGAGGATCGTCAGGGCGGTGCGCGTATAGCCGTCCGACAGTTCGGAGTGGGCGTCCACGCGCACCACGGTGGGGTACCGGCTCGCACGGATGGCACGGTTCAGGCCGGTGGGGATGTCGACGTCGGGATTGTCGACCAGCACGATCCGCGGGTCTGTGGCCGCAAGCCGCCGTGCCAGCTCGGTGGTGCCGTCGACGGAGGGGCCGAGAGCGAGTACGAGCTCGGTGGGACCGTCGACGTCCTGGGTGAGCACGGTGCGCACCGCCTGCTCGAGGTAGGCCTGCTCGTTGAGCACCGGCATGACGAACGACACACCGGCGCCGGGCGGCGGTACCGGGGCGTCCCGGTGTCCTGCCGTGTCGTCCTGCACCAGTCGATCATGCCATGACCCGCCTCATCGCCGTGCCGCACGGCGGCGGGCACGCTCGGCCTTGTGCGCACGGCGGCGGGCCAGTGACGCGGCATCCGACCTGCTTCGGGCATCGCGGGTCGCGACGCGGTCGTTGTGCATGCGGAAGATCCATTCCGGCAGCCGACCGCCCCCGATCAGCATGCGTACGTTCTGCGCCATGCGGTGGTCGGGGTCGATGCGCAGCGCGGTGTCGATGTGGATACCGGCGGGCGTGCCTTCGCCGATCGCCCAGTGCAGCCACGCCAGCATGCACAGCAGGTCGGGGCGCAGGTCGACGCTCAGGTGCGCGACGACATGGCGGAGGATCTCGATCCCGCGGCGGATGCGGTCGACGTCGGGAACCTGATCGCCCAGACCGAGCAGCAGGGTGCCGGGCCCGTCGTGCAGCACGGCGGGGTCGGCGTCGATCGCGCATCGGACTTCGTCGTCCATGCTGCGCCCCGACTCGCGGCAGCGCTGGTGCCATCGGTCGGAATCGGCCCGCGCGCGCACGCCGATCTCGCGGCCGAACGCGATCTGCAGGGTCATCTCGTCGCGCCGCGCGGGCAGCATGGCCAGCGCGGCCAGCCCGGTCAGCTGCGGGAACGGGACGGCGTCGGGCTCGTGGGCGAGCAGCCGTTCGACGAGCTCGACGCCATCGGGCAGCTCGGCCGGCATCATCCGCCCGAACGCGTCGCTGCGCACACCGTCCACGAGCAGGTCTTCGACCGCCGCGACCAGACGGGCGGCAAGGGCCGGATCAGGGTCCGGGAGCACGGCGACGGCGCGGTGCGGGGCGAGCGCGCGGCCACCATCGGCTTGTGCGGCTTGGGCGGCGAGGGGATTGTCGTCGATGTCGCTCAGCGGATGACCGTCGAACGGTGCCTCGTCGTCGTACCAGCTGGCGTAGCCGTCGGCCGCGACGCACAGGGCGTCTTTCACCCGGAACCCCGCAGCCTCCAGTGCATCGCCCATCACGCGTACCGACTCGTCCCAGGCTGCGTAGGCGACGGGGAACGTGTCGCCGGTGTAGACCGCGATGGCCGCGCCGTCGCATTCGGTCAGGCGGCTGAGCATGCCGACGGCCACCGCGGCCAGTCCTTCGGCCCAGGCCTGGTCGTCGGGGCCCTGTAGGTCGAGCCGGATCACCGACATCGTCCGCTTGCCACGGAACGGGACGATGACCAGGCTCTCGCTCAGGGTGTGGCCGGCCAGGACCGGCAGGATCGCCAGCAGATCGGCGCTGGTGCGGGATCTCAGGATGGTGGGTTCTGTGCTCATGCCCCCATCGTGGTGGTGCCCGGTCGCGTCGTGGGGGCCGGGACCCGGATCCGTGGAGAACTCGCCACCGACCCCGGGCTGTGGAGGAGTCGGCGCCACCCCGCCTGCGCCGGGCGCGCATGGCGGCGCCGCACCGCCGGCGGGCCGGAATGACCCACGCGTCGGAACGTCAGGCTCGATCGGTCCGCAGCCCCACAGTCGGTCGGGCCCGCAGGCGGATCAGTCCTGCTCGTCTGTCTGAAGTCAGGCGTCCGTGTGAGATGAGGCGTCCGTCTGAGATGCGGCGTCCGTCTGGGATGCGGCGTCCGTCGGAGATGTGGCATCCGCGTGGGATGTGGCATCCGTCACCGGCACGTCGATCGTGATCGAGGTGCCGCCGGCGATGGCGAACGGGTCGACCGGCGTCGCCTCGAGCAGTTCGGCCTCGTTCCGCGGGCGCAACGGTTCGGACGGCAGCCCCGCCCATTCGATCGTGGATTCCGGGCGCGATGCGAAAAGACCCATGACGCCATTGTGCCTCGACCCGTCGGACGGTGGGGCCGACCGGCCGATCACATGCGGAACGCCCAGGTCAGCTCGGCACCGTCTTCGGGCCGGAACCACAACAGCCGCACGAGTGGGTGGGCGTCGTGCGCACAGACGCACAATTCAGCGGTCTCGCCCGGCAGCATCTGCCCCCAGTGCGCGATCGCGGCCACCCGACGCCGACCGGGCGGCCTCGCGTCGACGACCGCCTGGACGAAGTCGACGGGGTGCTGCCCGGTGTGGGTGACGAGCGCATGGGTGTCGTACAGGCGGTCGACCCGCCAGGGCAGGGCCGCCGCCCGGTCGCGGTGGTTGTCTCGGAGCATGGCGCACACGGTACGAGCCGGCGCCGACGCAGACGGGACGTGCCGGGCTGCGCAGGTCGGGCATTGTGGATGTCGACCCAGAGGCCGGATGTGGGGAGGAATCGGCGCGATCTACCACGGCGCCGGTGGGTCCTGCCGAACGAGCGCCCCGGACATGCAGGTCGGGCACACCGGCTCGCTCCGTCGGCGGACGGCGAGGATGCCCCGTGGATCAGCGCTCGTGTGCGCCGCCGCCGCCCGAGCCGCGGCCGATCGTGCCGGCGGCGGAGCGCGCGACGTTCACCGCCCCCACCACCGCGGTACCGGCCGCGCCGGCCACCGAGCGTCCCACAGCGGCCGCGCCGGTCACGGCCACTCCGGCCGCCCCGGTAACCGCTCCGCTCGCCCGGCGCAGCCCGTGGGCGACCGAGTGCTCGACGCGGCGCGCACCCGGACGCGGTTCGATCTCGGCCGGAAGGACGACAGGTGGCATCCCGAACGCCCGACGTGACCCGACGACGACGCGGCGGCCGAGGATGCCGTTGCCGACGCCGCCGATGGCCGCACCGACCCCGAACGGCATCGCCTTGCCGACCCACGACGCGCCGCCCACGGTGGCGAAACGACGGATGAACGCCGTCTTCAGCCTGTCGACGAGCGGTCCGACTGCGGCACGGGGGAGCGAGGTGGTGATCAGTTCGCCCCAGTACGCGCTGCGCGCCGGGCCCGTGCCGGTGGCCTGACGCGCCAGTTGCGTGACCAGCTGGACACCTTCGGTTCCCAGCATGAGCGTGAGCACCAGTGCACGGGCGCGGTCGGGGTTCTCGACGCGGATGCCGTGCACCTCGGCCATCGACTGGGCGAACAGTGCGGTGGCCTCCATGAACGCCACCGTCTCCACGCCCCCCAGTGCGAGGGTCACGCCGGTGGTCACCCCGGGAATCACCGCCGTCGCACCGACCGCGGCGCCCCCGGTGGCCACCGCCGCCAGGTAGCGGCGTTCCAGGATCCGTACGATCTGTGCGGCCGTGGCATCCGGATGCCGCAACCGGATGCTGCGCAGGTGCGCCAGCACCGCCGGGCGCTGGACGGCCAGTACCCGATCCAGCGCGCGGATCAACCGGGGGTGCTCGCTCGACCCCTCGGGCGGCAGCCCACCCGCCCACGGCGCATCGGCCGGGAGCGAGTCGATGCGGTGCACCTTCTTCGACATCAACGCCGATCCTAGATCGCGCAGGTGCGCGCCGGGGCGATCAGACGTACAGGTTCGCGCGCTCGAGGTCTTCGGCGAAGTCGACCTCGACGGCGAACAGGTCCGAGATGTCCAGGGGCAGCAGCTTCAAGCCGTCTTCGGCGATCGCCAGTTCGAGGCCCCGCTCGAAGTAGTCCTGGTCGCCGACCCGGTGCAGCTGACGGATCAGGGCCTTCTTGTCGGCGCGTGAGATGTAGTTGATGCCGACGGCCTCGCCGATACCGCCCTGGACGGTCTTCGACAGCTCGTGGATGCAGCCGTCGGCGGCGATCGTGTACTTGACCTCTTCGTCGCTGACCTTCGCGGTGTTGACCGTCACGAACGAGCGGTCCTGCTCGATCAGCGAGATCGCCCGGCCGAGGATGCGCGGGTCGAAGACGACGTCACCGTTCATCCACAGCACCCCGGACCGGCCGGTCGCCACGAGCGCTCGCAGCAGACTCTTGGACGTGTTGGTCTGGTCGTAGCGGTCGTTGTAGACGTAGTCGGCGTCCGGAAAGGCCTCGACGATCGTCTCGGCGCGGTAGCCGACGACCGTGGTGATGCGCACGTCGTCGCCGAACGCGGCATGGATGTTGTCGTGCTGCTGGCCCATGATCGTGCGGCCGTCGTTCAGTCGCGTGAGCGGCTTGGGCAGGCTCCGGCCGAGGCGGGAACCCATGCCGGCGGCGAGGATGACGGTCTGAAGTGCCACGATCAACTCCTGGAGGGTCTGTCTGGGGAATCCGGCGCAGGCCGGAAAGACACCTCGTCGTGCTCTGTTCATGGTAGCGAACGACCGCCGAACGGCCTGGGAAGGGCCGGTGACGTTGCGGTTTCGTGATCAAGCGCACGGGAACCTCACAGGAACACCCGTGGGGGATGCGCTTGATACCGTGGATCGGTGACAGCCTCACTGCCGCTTCCGCAGGACCCTCGCCACGGCGAGGAGGATGCCGTGAACGCCGCAGAGTCCAGCGGTCCGGTACCCGTGCCGCCCCGCCCCTCGGTGTCGGCGGCCGAGGCGGCGCGCAGGCTGCAGCAGGCGCATGCCGCATCGGGTGGCGACGCCGTCACGTCGGACGAGGATGCCACTGAGGGCGGGGCGGCTGGGCCGCGCACGAGCTCGAAGGGTTCCCGCACGCCGAGGGCGACGAAGGGTTCCCGACCGTCGTCCGCGCGCGGTGCGACAGCGCGCGGTGGCACAAAGGCCCCGAACACCAAGAGCGTCGGCGGCGCGGGCGCGACCAGCGGTGGCGCGAAGACGACCGGGGCGGGCGCGCAGAAGACCGGTGCCGCGGCGAAGACGACCGGTGCGGCGGCGAAGACGACCGGGGCGGCCGCGAAGGCGACCGGAGCGTCCGGTAAGACGGGTGGGGCTACCGGAGCTGCGGGGAAGGCGACCGGTGCGGCCGCGAAGAAGGCCGGTGCTGCGGGGAAGGCGGCCGGGGGCAAGCGCACCACCGCCGGCGCCGCACGGACGCCGAAGAAGCGCACGCCCGCGACATCCACGACGCAGCCCACGCCCGCAGTCGTGTCGGATGCCGCCGGCGAGCAGGACGAACTCAAGATCCCGCCGAAACCGCCGGCACCCGTTCCGATGCCCCCGCCGCTGCCGCCTCGGCCCGAGGACGCACCCGTCGCCGCCGAGCCGGACACCGTGACCTCCGATGCCTCCGATGAAGAAGGCTCCAGCAAGGCGGGAACGCAGATCTCAGGAACCACGCGTGAGACCACGGCGACCGGGACACCTGAGCGCTCCGAGGCGGTGACCAGTCAGTCGGCCGACTCGCTCACCGGCACCGCGTCCGAGTCCGGCGACCATGTCGCCGATGCCGAGGCTGCGCCCGTCGGCACGGATGACGGCCAGGTCGTGGCCGTCACAGCGAGTGAGCCGGATGCGTCCCCTCTCCCGTCGGCGACCGGCGGCACGGAAGTCGCCACAGGTGACGACGCGGAGCCCGAAGCATCCGTCGACGACGAGACCGCGGCATCGGTCGACGAGCAGTCCGCGGCAGCGCTCGTCGCCGACGAGCAGGCCGGAGCATCCGTTGAGGCGCAGCCCGAAGCATCCGGCGACGATGAGTCCAAGGTATCCGTCGACGACGAGTCCGCGGCGTCGGCCCACGCGCAGCCCGCAGCAGCGCCGGTTGCCGACGAGCAACCCGAAGCTCCCGTCGCCGACACGCAACCCGAAGCACCCGTCGCCGAGGAGCAATCCGAAGCACCCGTCGCCGAGGAGCAACCCGAAGCACCCGTCGCCGACGAGCAGGCCGAGGCATCCGTCGACGACGCGCAGGCCGAGGCATCCGTCGTCGACATCGGTGATGAAGCCGCGGCAGACAGCGCGCAGCCGGCCCTGGCGGTGCGCGGCCTGGTCAAGTCGTTCTCGGGTACGGCGGCGGTCGGCGGCATCGATCTGACCGTGCCGGCCGGTACCTTCTATGGTCTGGTCGGTCCCAACGGTGCGGGCAAGACCACCACGCTGTCGATGATCGCGGGGCTGCTGCGGCCCGACCAGGGCAGCATCCGCATCAACGGCATCGACGCCGCCGCACACCCCCGTGACGCGAAACGCCTCATCGGTGTGCTGCCCGACCGGCTGCGCACCTTCGACCGGCTCACCGGCCGGCAGCTGCTGTACTACTGCGGTGTGCTGCGCGGACTCGACCCCGCCCTCGTGCACACCCGCACCGCCGACCTCGCCCGCGCGTTCGACCTCGGCGACGCGCTCGGCCGCCGGGTGTCGGACTACTCCGCCGGCATGACCAAGAAGGTCATGCTGGCCGGCGCGATGATCCACTCGCCGCGGTTGCTCGTGCTCGACGAACCGTTCGAGGCCGTCGACCCGGTCTCGGCCGCGGTCATCCTCGACATCCTCGGCGCCTACGTCCGGCACGGTGGCACCGTCATCCTCTCCAGCCACGGCATGGAGATGATCGAACGGGTCTGCACGCGGGTCGCGGTGCTGGTGGGCGGGCAGGTGCTCGCCGAGGGTCCGGTCGACCAGGTACGCGGCGAGCTCACCCTCGAACAGCGTCTGGTGCAGCTGACCGGCGGACTGTCGGACGTGGAGGGCCTGGAGTGGTTGCACACGTTCTCGGGCTGAGGCTGCGCATGCTCGTCGCCGGGCTGTACGGCGACGCCCGCCAGGTCGCGCGTACGGCGCTGAAGCTCGTCGTCCTCGCCGCGGCGACGGCGATCGGATGCTGGGGCCTGCTGTCCGAACGCGGTGGCACGGCCGAGGTGGCCATGGTCGTCACCGTGCTCGGCGGCAGCGCACTCACGCTCGGTTTCGCCGCGGCCCCCCTGGTGGCGGGGACCGTCGACCCACTGGATGCGCGACGGTTCGCCGTCTTCGACATCCCCGCCGCACCGCTCGCCGGCGCCCTGGCGCTGGCCGGCGTGATCAGTGTGCCGGTCGCCGCGATCACCGCCCTCGCCGTGTGCGCCGTGGTGCTCTGGCAGGCACTCGGCGTCCCGTGGCCGCTTGCCGCCCTCGGCGCCGTGCTGGGAGTGCTCACCTGTGCGCTGCTGGCGCGGGTCTGCGCGGCGCTTGCCGCCCTGTTCCTGCGCGAGCGTCGATCCCGCGAGCTCACCGGGCTGTTCGTGCTCGCGATCCTCGTCGTCGTCGTGCCGGTCGGCGTGTTCCTCGCCTCGCTGCAGTGGGGCGGTGCCGTGCCGCAACAACTCGTGCAGGCGGCGCGCATCCTCGGCGACAGCCCGCTCGGCGCCGCCTGGGCGATCCCCGCACGCGCCGCCGACGGGCCCGGCGCGCTCGCCGCGTGCATCAGTATCGCCGTCGGCACGGTCGTCGCCCTGGCGGCCGGCTGGGCGGCACTCGTGCACCACGCGCTGCACAGCGTGGAACGCCCGGTCGTCGCCCGCGGAAGCGGTCGGCTCGGCTGGTTCGCCGTCACTCCGGGCACCCCCGGCGGTGCGATCGCGGCGCGCAGCCTTCTCTACTGGCTGGGCGACCGCCGCTACCTGGTCAACCTCCTGGTCATCCCGCTCGCCGGCCTTTTCGCCATGGTGCCGCTGCTGATCGTCGGGGTGCCGGTCTCGACGGTCGTGCTGTTGCCGGTGCCGATCATGGCCCTCTTCTTGGGATGGCTGCCGCACAACGATCTCGCGTACGACTCGACCGCCATCTGGTTGCACCTGGCCTCGGGCGTGCGCGGCATCTCGGACCGGATCGGCCGGCTGGTTCCGGTGACCGTGGTGGGGGTGCCGCTGTTGGCGGTCACCGTGCCGATCGCCATCGCCGTGCACGGGCGGTGGTCGCTGCTGCCGGCGCTGGTCGGAGTGTGCGCGAGCCTGTTCCTGTGCGGCCTGGGCCTGTCGAGCATCTCGTCGGCGCTCGCGCCCTACCCGGTCACCCGCCCCGGAGACAGTCCGTTCCGCCAGCCCGAGCGCTCGGGCGCACTGCCCGCTCTCGCCCAGGCGCTCGTGCTGCTGGGGACACTCGCGCTCTCGGCGCCGGCACTGGGGTGGGGCGTGCTCGCGTTCGCCTCCGACATCTCATACGCGCCGTTCGCGCTGTGGGGCGGGCTGGTCGTCGGGCTGCTCGTGCTCGCCGTCGGGGTGGCGGCCGGGTCGGCCGTGTTCGAGCGCCGCGGGCCGCGCCTGCTCGAGTTCGCCGAATCGGCCTGACCGACACGGCCCGCGATTACACTGGGCGAAATGAGCACCCCGATCGACCAGCCCGACAGCGGGGGAGTGGCGACCCTCGACCGCGAGCTCGAAGAGCTGCTGCGCGAAGAGCACATCGAGCCGGGCGACCACGAGCGCTTCTCGCACTACGTGAAGAAGGAGAAGATCCTCGAGTCGGCGCTCACCGGCAAGCCGGTGCGGGCGCTGTGCGGCAAGAAGTGGACCCCGGGTCGCGACCCCGAGAAGTTCCCGGTGTGCCCCGCCTGCAAAGAGATCTACGAGTCGTTGCGCGGCTGATCCTGACCGCCCGCCTCACCCGGCGTCGACGTAGACGGTCGGGATCGCCGGGTCGGCCCGGCTGAGCGCGAGCGCGCGCACCGGCAGTTCCTCACGGACGCGCGCGTGGTGGACGCGGGCCGCTGCGACACCGGCGACGCCCTCGAACGCGGCATCCGGCTCGCCGTCGTGCACCAGCGTCACCTGCAGCGGCCGGGCGTCGGGATGCTGCGCAGGCGTCTCGACCTGTTCGAACCCGTCCGAGACGGCGATGAGCTCCTGGGTGGCGGTCCCCGCGTCCAGCGTGCGGAACGCCGCCTTCCGTCCGCCCTTCGACACCTTGTCGGTCGAGGTCTTGGCCACCGCCACCCACGACCCGTCGGCGGCCTGCCGGGCCACCAGCTTGTAGACCATGCCCGCCGTCGGCGTGCCCGAACCGGTGACCAGCGAGGTACCGACCCCGTACGAGTCCACCGGGGCGGCGGCGAGCGTCGCGATCGCGTACTCGTCGAGGTCGCTGGTCACCGTGATCTTCGTTCCCGTCGCGCCCAGCTCGTCCAGCTGCGCCCGCACCTCAGCGGCGACGATCGGCAGGTCACCCGAGTCGATGCGCACCCCGCCGAGGTCGGTGCCCGCCACTCGCACCGCCGTGGCGACCCCCTCGCGGATGTCGTAGGTGTCCACCAGCAGCGTGGTCTGCGTGCCCAACGCCGCGATCTGTGAACGGAACGCGTCTTCTTCAGTGTCGTGCAACAGGGTGAACGCGTGGGCGGCTGTGCCCATGGTCGGGATGCCCCAGGCCCGGCCCGCCTCGAGGTTGCTGGTCGCGTCGAAACCGGCGATGTAGGCGGCCCGGGCCGCAGCCACGGCGGCGTGCTCACCGGTGCGCCGCGATCCCATCTCGGCCAGCGGCCGGTCGCCGGCGGCGATCGACATGCGGGCCGCCGCCGTGGCCACAGCCGAATCATGGTTCATCACGCTCAGCGCGATCGTCTCCAGCACCACGGCCTCGGCGAACGAGCCCTCCACGGTGAGGATCGGCGAGCCCGGAAAGTACAGCTCGCCCTCGCGGTACCCGGTGATCGTGCCGCCGAAGCGGTAGTCCTCGAGAAAGCGCACGGTGGTGGCATCCACCACCCGGTCATCGCGCAGATGCCGCAACTCGTCGTCACCGAAACGGAACTCGCGCAGCAGGTGCAGCAGCCGTCCGGTACCGGCGACCACGCCGAACCGGCGGCCGCCCGACAGTCGGCGCCCGAACAGCTCGAACACGCACCGACGTGTGGCGGTGCCGTCCCGCAGGGCGGCCTCGAGCATCGTGAGCTCGTAGCGGTCGGTGAACAGGGCGGTGCTGCGCGTGCTCATGCCGGTCAGCCTACCGGGCACGCGCGGGTAGGCTGGGGGACTGTGAACGACGCGCCGATCGGCATCTTCGACTCCGGGGTCGGCGGTCTCACCGTCGCCCGTGCGATCTCGGCACTGCTGCCGCGTGAGTCGCTGCGCTACATCGGCGACACCGCACATTCGCCCTACGGCCCCAAGCCGATCGCCGATGTGCGCCGGTACGGGCTCGAGGTGCTCGACACCCTCGTCGACCAGGGCGTGAAGATGCTCGTGATCGCCTGCAACACCGCGTCGGCGGCGCTGCTGCGCGACGCGCGGGAACGCTACGACGTGCCGGTCGTCGAGGTGATCGGCCCGGCCGTACGCACCGCGATGTCGACCACCCGCAACGGGCGGGTGGGTGTCATCGGTACCGACGGCACGATCGGGTCGGGCGTCTATCAGGACATGCTCGGCGTGAACGAACGGCTCACCGTGTTCACCCGGCCGTGCCCGCGGTTCGTGGAGTTCGTCGAGGCGGGCGTCACCGACACCCCCGAGGTGCTCGCCGTCGCCGAGGACTACTTGGCGCCGCTGCGGCATGCCGGCGTCGACACCCTCGTGCTCGGCTGCACGCACTACCCGTTCCTCGAGGGGGCGATCAGCTACGTCATGGGGGCGGAGGTGTCGCTGGTCTCGAGTGACACCGAGACGGCCAAAGACGTGTACCGCCAACTGGTCTCGCGCGATCTGCTGGCCGGTCCCGCCGCCGACGCACACCACGAGTACGAGGCGACCGGCGACTCCGCTCAGGACTTCCTGAGCCTGGCGCACCGCCTGATGGGCCGGGAGGTACGCACCGTCACGCTCGTGCAGACCGGCGTGATCGACCTGCCGCAGCACGCGGCATCCACCCGAGGAGAGAGATGACCGACGTGATCCGCGCCGACGGGCGCACCCCGGACCAGCTGCGCCGGGTGACGATCGAACGCGGCTGGAGCGCCCAGGCCGAAGGGTCGGCCCTGATCGCCTTCGGCGGCACCAAGGTGCTGTGCACCGCGTCGTTCACGGGCGGCGTGCCGCGGTGGCTGACCGGCAAGGGCAAGGGGTGGGTGACCGCCGAATACGCGATGCTCCCGCGTGCGACCAACACCCGCAACGACCGTGAGTCGGTCAAGGGACGCATCGGCGGGCGCACCCACGAGATCTCACGACTGATCGGCCGCGCCCTGCGCGCGGTCGTGGACACCAAGGCGCTGGGCGAGAACACCATCGTGATCGACTGCGACGTGCTGCAGGCCGACGGTGGCACCCGCACCGCCGCGATCACCGGGGCGTACGTGGCGCTGGCCGATGCGATCGCGTGGGGGCGCGAGAAGAAGTTCATCGCGCAGCGCAGCGACGTGCTGCTCGATTCGGTCTCGGCGGTCTCGGTCGGGATCATCGACGGTGAGCCCATGCTCGATCTGGCATATGTCGAGGACGTACGCGCCGAGACGGACATGAACGTCGTGGTCACCGGCCGTGGCCTGTTCGTCGAGGTGCAGGGCACCGCCGAGGGCGCGCCGTTCGACAAGCGTGAGCTGGACGCGCTGCTCGAGCTCGGCATGAACGGGTGCGCGCAGCTGCGCGAGCTGCAGCGGGCGGCGCTGGAGGCGGCCTCATGACCCGGGCGGTGTTGGCCACCCACAACCCGCACAAGGTCACCGAGTTCGCACAGATCGTCGCGGCATCCCGCCCCGACTTCGAGCTCATCGGCTACGACGGGCCGGAACCGATCGAGGACGGCGTCAGCTTCGCCGACAACGCACTCATCAAGGCTCGGGCGGCGTGCGCCCACACCGGTCTACCGTCGTT
Source organism: Microbacterium luticocti DSM 19459 (assembly GCF_000422405.1). Classification (GTDB taxonomy): domain Bacteria; phylum Actinomycetota; class Actinomycetes; order Actinomycetales; family Microbacteriaceae; genus Microbacterium; species Microbacterium luticocti. Next base: position 311,846 of record NZ_AULS01000001.1, on the reverse strand, counting down.
CGCCGACGACTCCGGGGTGTGCGTGGACGTGCTCGGCGGAGCACCCGGCATCTTCTCGGCGTACTGGGCCGGGCACGCCAAAGACCCGGTCGCCAACCTGCACCTGCTGCTCGACCAGATCAGCGACATCGCCGACCCGCACCGCACCGCACACTTCACCTCGGTCATCGCCCTGGTGCTGCCCGGCGGCGACGAGCATGTCGTCGAGGGCATCTGGCCGGGCCGCATCGCCACCGCCCCGCGGGGCGACGGCGGGTTCGGTTACGACCCGATCTTCATCCCCGACGACCAGCCCACCGCGACAGAGCGAACCGTCGGCGAATGGACCGACGACGAGAAGGCCGCCCACTCGCACCGGGCCCGGGCGTTCCGCGCACTCCAGCCGCTGCTGGCCCTGCTGTAGGCACGCGCACCGGGCCCGGTATCCGGGCGTGCGCGCGGCGGCCACGGATGATGAGAATCAGCATCATTCCCGACTGGACCGCGCGGGCCGGGTCGTGGCATCCGTCGCCGTAGCCTGAAGGCATGCACGACCACGCCCCCACCGGCATCCGCGGCGCCGACAACCGGCGCCTGCTGGCGATCTCGCTGGCGATCACCTCGTCGGTCATGGTCGTGCAGGTGGTCGGGGCCGCCGTGTCGGGATCGCTCGCGCTGCTCGCCGACGCCGCGCACATGTTCACGGATGCCGCGGCCCTGGTGATCGCGCTGATCGCGAGCATCGTGGCGGCCCGGCCGGCCAACGACCGGCGCACCTTCGGATATCAGCGCGCCGAGGCGCTGGGCGCCCTGCTGAACGGCGCGATCCTGCTGGTGCTGTCGGTGTGGGTGGCGGTCGAGGCGGTGCTGCGCCTGGTCCACCCCGCCGACGTGGATGTCGCAGGCGTGCCGATGCTGGTGGTCGCCGTGATCGGGCTGTGCGCGAACGGGGTGGCGATGTGGTTGCTGTCTGCCGCGCAGAAGGGGAGCCTGAACGTGCGCGGCGCGTACCTCGAGGTGATGGGCGACCTCATCGGATCGGCCGCGGTGATCGCCGCCGCGATCGTCGTGCTGCTGACCGGGTTCATGCCCGCCGACGCGATCGCGTCGCTGCTGATCGCGGCGATGATCGTGCCACGGGCGATCACGCTGCTGCGCGAGGTGATCTCGGTGCTCGGCGAGTCGGCGCCGCGCGACGTGCATGTGCGTGAGATCCGCGACCACATCCTGGCCACCCCCGGTGTGCGCGGTGTCCACGACGTGCACGTGTGGCAGCTCACCCGCGGGGCTCCGGTGTTCAGCGCGCACGTCGTCGTGGACGAGGCGACGCTGCGCGAGGGGCGCACCGGTGACATCCTCACCCGGTTGCAGGGATGCCTCGCCCATCACTTCGACGTCGACCACTCCACATTCCAGCTCGAGCCCGCCGGTCACGTCGAGCACGACCCCCACGCGTGAGCCGGGCCCGGCAGGTTGCACGGTCGCCGGTCAGGACTCGAAGCGCACCTCGGCGGGGGACTTGTCGGGACGCAGGCCCCGCCAACGGGCGTGGCGCAGGATGCCGCCGGGGCTGAACTCGGCGAACTCCACCTCGGCCACCAGCTCCGGCCGCACCCACAGCGCGTCCGCGGCGGCGGCGGCCGGCACCCCAACGAACGGGTTGCGGTCCTCGCGCAATGGCTGCAGCATCCCGTCGAGCCGGGCCAGCTCGCTCTCGCTGAACCCGGTGCCCACCCGGCCCGCGTACCGCAGGCCGTCCGGCGACGGCAGGCCCACCAGCAGCGACCCGATCCGCCCGGTGCGCCCACCCCGCCCGGGCCGGATGCCGCCGATCACCACCTCCTGCGCGGTCGTGAACTTGACCTTGAGCCACTCATCGGTGCGCGCTCCGGGCCGGTACCGGGAGGCCGGGTTCTTGACCACGATCCCCTCCAGGCCCAGGCGGCGGCTCAATGAAAGGGCCTCGTCCACATCGGTCAGCTGCGGCGGCACCGCGACCGGTGCGGGCGCGGAGCCGGCGATCTGCTCGAGCAGGCGGCGACGCTCGGTCAACGGCCGGGCGGTGAGGTCGGCGCCGTCGGCCTGCAGCAGATCGAACAGGTGGTAACGCACCGGCGTCAGCTGTCGCTGCGCCTCGATCTGGGCGGGCTTGGTCAGGTGCATCCGGTTCTGCAGGCGGGTGAAGCTCGGGCGTCCAGTGGCATCCAGCGCCACGATCTCGCCGTCGACGACGGCGGATGCCGCGTCCAGCCGCACGGTGCCGTCGCTGAGCTCGGGATAGCGCGCGGTGATGTCGGTGCCGCTGCGGGCGTAGAGCCGCAGCCGCTGCCCGTCCCACACGCCGATCGCACGGATGCCATCCCACTTCAACTCCGCCCACGGCTGCCAGCGTTCCGCCGCGCGCCGGGCGATCGCGGGCGTGGCGGCGGTCGCGAGCATCGGCGCCCGCGCAGCCGCAGGAGCGGGCGCGGATCCGGGGCCACCACGTTCGGCTCCGGCGTGGGCGCGATCGCCCTGACCTGCGGCACCGTCGCCCTGCGCCACGGTGTCGTCGGCGTGGGCCCGATCGCCCTGCCCCGCGGCACCGTCGGCCTGCGCCGAGGCGGTGACCGGCGTGCCCGCCGCCTGCGGGCGGCCCGAGGCATCCGTCTTGGTGCGGTGCAGCAGCCAGCTCGACTTCTCACCCGACCCGGTGGTGCGGATCAGGGCGATGCGCACCGTGCCCAGCGGCCCGCCCGGCCGGCCGTGCAGCGTGGCGATGATCTCGTCGTCGCGCCACTTCTCGAGGTCGTAGCGGCCGTCGTCCCAGATCGTGACGGTGCCGGCCCCGTATTCGCCGCGGGGGATGGCGCCTTCGAACGAGCCGTACTCCAGCGGGTGGTCCTCGGTCATCACGGCCAGGTTGTTGCGGTCGGACGTCGGCGGCACGCCGCGCGGCACCGCCCAGCTGACGAACACGCCGTCGTGCTCGAGCCGCAGGTCCCAGTGCAGCCGTCGGGCATGGTGCTCCTGAATCACGAACCGGGGCGGCTGTCCGGGCGGCGTGGGAGCGGCCAATGGGTCGTCCGGCACCGGCTCGGGCGTGCGCGCCGGGTCACGCTTGGCGATGTACGCCGACAGGGGGCCGGATGCCGCGACCCGGCCGCCGGCGCGGAACCCGAGCACGCCCATCGGGTCGCCGAGGCGTTCGGCACGCTCGAGCACCGTGCGATAGTCCAGCTGCGCCAGGTGCGGGTCGTCGAGCTCGTCCCAGGTGCGCGGTGCGGCGACGGTGGGGTGGGCCCGGCCGCGCAGCGAGTACGGGGCGATCGTCGTCTTGGCGGCGTTGTTCTGGCTCCAGTCGATGAACACCCGGCCGTCGCGCAGCTGCTTCGACATCCGGCTCACCACGAGATCGGGATGGTCGGCCTCGAGCGCGCGCGCCAGCTCGCGCGCCACCGCCGACGCCTCGTCGCTGGTGTGGGTGCCGTCGAGGCCGGCATACAGGTGGATGCCCTTGCTTCCGCTGGTGACCGGGAAGGCGTCCAGCCCCATGTCGGTGAGCACGGCGCGCACCCACCGGGCGACCTGCGCGCAGTCGGCAAGTCCCGTCCCCGGGCCGGGGTCGAGGTCGAACACCATCCGGTCGGGCCGGCCGCGGTCGCCGGCGGGCGTGAACCGCCACTGCGGCACGTGCAGCTCGAGGCTCGCCATCTGCGCGAGGTACACCAGCGTGGCGACGTCGTCGACGAGCGGATACTCCTTGGTGCCGGTCGAGTGCAGGATCGGCAGCCGCCGCACCCACGGGGGTGCGCCGCGCTCGAGCGCCTTGACGAAGAACGGCTCGGCCTCGACCCCGTCGGGCCAGCGCTTGCGGGTGACGGGCCGGTCGGCGATGTGTGGGATCAGCAGCGGCGCGATGCGCGTGAGATAGTCGATCACCTCGCCCTTGGTGGTGCCGGTGGCGGGGTACAGCACCTTGTCGAGGCGGGTGAGCCGCAGCCTGCGCCCGCCGATCTGCACCGTCTGGGCCTCGTCCGGCATGGCACCATCCTGCCGCGAACCGCGCCCAGGCGCAGTGAGCGCGCTGTGCGGGGGCGACGGGGAGCGGGCGGGATGCCGTTGCCCTGCGCGTCGGGTCGGTGTGTACTGGGGTGATGAGGGCGATCTGGAAGGGTGCGCTCACCTTCGGCCTGGTGAACGTGCCGGTCAAGGTGTATGCGGCCACCGAGGACCACGACGTGCCCCTGCATCAGGTGCACGAGAGCGACGGCGGCCGCATCCGTTACCAGCGGGTGTGCGAGCTGGACGGCGAGGTCGTGCCGTACGCCGACATCGCCCGCGCCTACGACGACGGCGAGCACACCGTGGTGCTGACCAAGGAGGACCTGGCGTCGTTGCCCGCCGAGCGCAGCCGCGAGATCGAGGTGGTGGAGTTCGTGCCGAGCGACCAGCTCGACCCGCTGCTGCTGGAGAGCCCGTATTTCCTCGAGCCCGACTCGACGTCGCCGAAGGCGTACGCGCTGCTGCGCGAGACGCTGCAGCGCACCGACCGCACCGCGATCGTGCGCTTCTCGCTGCGGCAGAAGACGCGGCTGGCCGCGTTGCGGGTGCGCGGCGATGTGCTCACGCTGCAGACACTGCGCTGGGCGGACGAGATCCGCGAGGCGGCGTTCCCGGCGCTCGACGAGCCGGTGAAGATCTCGGACAAGGAACTGGAGCTGTCGGCGGCGCTGGTCGACGGGTTCGCCGCCGACTTCGACCCCGACGCGTTCACCGACGAGTACCAGGAGGAGTTGCGCACGCTCATCGACGCCAAGCTGCGCAAGGGCGAGGCCATCGACACCGCCGAGACGTTCGGCGAGGCCGAGGAACAGTCCGGCGGCGAGGTGATCGACCTGATGGAAGCGCTGCGGGCCAGCGTGGAGCGCACCCGCACACAGCGCGGTGCCGGCGACGGCGGCGAGGGCAGGCCGAAGAAGAAGAAGCGCGCCTGAACCGGGCGGGGCGGCCCGCGTGCGTGAGCGCGTCGTCGGGGGCGGCATGCCTCAGTCGCGCGGCGTCGTCTCGCCCGGCGTCGGATCGGCGGCCTCGCGGCGCGCCTTGGCGCGCTCGCGGACGTAATGCCAGGCGGTGACCGCGATGGTCAGCACGACGACCCCGATGAGGATCAGCTCGATGTACTTGGTCACCAGGTCTCTGATCACAGGGATGAAGCCGATGCCGTAGCCGAGCATGGTCAATCCGAAGCCCCACAGCAGGGCCCCGATCAGGTTGTACAGCGAATAGCGGCGCCACGGCATGTGCCCCACGCCGGCCGCGACCGGGGCGAAGGTGCGCACCACCGGCACGAACCGGGCCAGCACCACCGTCATCCCGCCGTATCGTTCGAAGAACGCGTTGGTGCGTTCCACGTTGTGACGGCTGAACAGGCCCGATTCCCTGCGCTCGAACACGCGCGGCCCGCCCTTGTGCCCGATGTAGTAACCGACCTCGCCGCCCACGAACGCGGCCAGGGCGATCAGCAGTGCGACGATCCAGATGTTGAGGCCGAAGATGTCGGTGGTCTTGGTGAGCAGGCCCGAGATCACCAGCAGCGTGTCGCCGGGGAACAGGAACCCGATGAGCAACCCGGTCTCGGCGAAGATGACCAGGCAGACCACCAGCAGTGCCCACGGCCCGGCTGCGGCGATGATGTTCTCGGGGCTGAGCCAGGGGATGAGTCCGGCAGCGTGCACGTGGATCCCGTCAGGTCGGTGGAAAGCGGGTGGATGTCGCGGCCGCGCGAGGCGGCGACCCGTGCGGAAGGGGGGAGTCGAACCCCCACGCCCGAAGGCACAGGAACCTAAATCCTGCGTGTCTGCCGATTTCACCACTCCCGCGGGCCTCTCAGTCTACTGAGCCGGCTGTGCGGATGCTGTGGGGAAAGCCCCCGTCGTCGACGCCGGAAAACCCGCGCCGGCGGACGCGATTCCCAGTTCGGAAGGCGCGCCTCGCAAGACCTGCCGGACCATGCCTGTGGATAACTTCTGCGGCGTCGACGCGAATCTTGCAAGGATGGCGGAATGAGCCTGGCCACAGCCCCGGACGGCATCGCACCGCTGGCGCATCGTGTCGCCCAGCGGGTACGGGATCGCCTGCGTGAAGAGCAGGCTGACCCCACCCGCGACCCGGAACGGGCCGCCCGCATCGCCTGGGCCGAGGTGCGCCGCCACAATGACGTCGCACTGGCGCGGGGCTGGCAGCTCATCGACGACGAGGCCGGCTGTGTGCGTGAGGTGCTGGCCCGGGTCGCCGGGTTCGGGCCGCTGCAGGCGTATCTGGACGACCCGACCATCGAGGAGATCTGGCTGAACGCGCCGGACCGGATCTTCATCGCACGCGACGGCGTCGCCCAGCGGGTGCCGTTGGCGCTCACCGACGCCGCCGTCCGCGACCTGGTCGAGCGGATGCTGCAGTCCACCGGACGCCGCGTCGATCTGAGCCAGCCGTTCGTCGACGCGTCGTTGCCGGACGGGTCGCGGCTGCACGTGGTCATCCCCGACATCACGCGGCGGCACTGGGCGGTCAACATCCGCAAGTTCCTGCCCGCCTACCGCGACCTCGACCGGCTGGTCGAGAGCGGTTCGCTCGCGCCCGAGGCCGCGCGCACGCTGCGCGATGCGATGCTCGCCGGCCGCAGCATCCTGATCTCCGGCGCCACCCACGCCGGCAAGACCACGCTGCTGGGTGCGCTGGTGGCCGCGGCCGCGCGCCGACAGCGGATCGTCACCGTGGAGGAGACGTTCGAGCTCGCCGTCGACGCGCCCGACCTGGTCGCGCTGCAGGGGCGGCAGCCGAGTCTCGAAGGCACCGGCGAGGTCACGCTCAGACGCCTGGTCAAAGAGGCGTTGCGGATGCGCCCGGACCGGCTGGTGGTCGGTGAGGTGCGCGACGCCGAGGCACTCGACCTCGTCCTCGCGCTCAACACCGGGGTGCCGGGCGCGGCCACCGTCCACGCGAACTCGGCCCGTGAGGCACTGGCCAAGCTCGCGGCGCTGCCGCTGCTGGCCGGGCGCAACATCGACTCCGCGTTCATCCTCCCCGCCATCGCCGGTTCCGTGCACCTGGTGGCGCACTGCGTGCGGGGCGAATCCGGCCGCCGCTACGTGGCCGAGATCGTCGCACCGACCGGCCGGGTCACCGACGGCGGCATCGACACCCGCACCGTGTACCGGGCGGACGGGGCGCGGACGGAGGTGCCGGCGTGACCGTGTTCTGGGGCGCCCTTCTGGCCGCCGGCATCCTGCTCACCCTGTCGCCGTGGTTGTGGCCGCGTCGCACCGCGCGGGCGGCGCGCGAACCGGGCGCCCTCGACCGGCTGATGGATGACGCCGGCTTCGCGCACGTGCCCGTCAAGGTGCCGGTGACGGCCGCCGCGCTGGCAGCCGTGGTCGCCGGAGCGGTGGCGTGGCTGGTGATCCCGGTGCCGATCATCGCCGTGCTGGCGGCGACGGCGGGCGGTGCGGCGCCGTTCCTCTGGCTGCGTGGTCGCCGACTGCGGCTGCGCCGGCAGCGGCGCGCGCTCTGGCCGGACGTGTGCGACCTGCTCATCGCCTCGGTGCGCGCGGGAATGAGCCTGCCGGACGCCGTCGCGTCGCTGCAGACGTCGGGGCCGCCGGCGCTGCGGCCGGCGTTCGCCGCGTTCGCGCGGGACGTCGCGGCATCCGGTCACTTCGACTCCAGCGCGGTGAGGCTGAAGACCGCGCTGAGCGATCCGATCGCCGACCGCATCATCGAAACACTGCGGATGGCACGTCAGGTCGGCGGCACCGAGCTGGTGCCCGTGCTGCGTGCGCTGGCTGCGTCGGTGCGGGCCGACGCCGCACTTCGGTCCGAGGTCGAGGCACGTCAATCGTGGATCCGCGGTGCCGCCGTGCTCGGGGTGGTCGCACCGTGGGTGATCCTCGCGCTGCTGGCGATGCGTCCCGAGGGCGCGCGGGCCTACAGCAGCCCCGAGGGCATCGCCCTGATCATCGCCGGCGCGGCGGTGTCGTTCGTCGCGTACCGGATCATGATCCGGCTCGGTCGCCTGCCCGAGCCGCGGAGGTGGTTCGGATGACCTGGGCGACGGATGCCGCGTTGGCGGTCGTGCTCGGCGGGGCGCTGGGCGGTGGCATGTGTCTGCTGCTGGTGCTGTTGCCGCGCTGGGGCGCGCCCAGCCTGGAACGACGCATCGGCCCGTACATCCGCGACATCGCCGATCCGCAGGGGCTGACCCCGCTGACACCGGTCGCGGTCGGCGCACCGTGGGCGGGGCTGGGGGAGCGGCTCGGCCGGATGCTGGGCGGATCGGACGCCGTCGCCCGGCGTCTGCGGCAGGCGGGCCGCCGCGCAGATCGGGCGGGGGTGTCGGCGTTCCGTGCCCGGCAGCTCGGATTCCTGCTCGCAGGGCTTGCGGCCGGCGGACTGCTGCTGGTGACGATCGTGCTCACCGGACGGTTCACCCCGGTCGCCGTGCTGGTGCCGCCGGTGGCCGCTGCAGCCGGGGCGGCGGCGTGCGACCTGCTGCTCGGCCACGCAGCGCGCACACGCATGGCGCGGGTCGAGGAGGAACTGCCCACCGTGCTCGAGTTCCTCGCGCTGTGCCTGTCGGCCGGTGAAGGGATCCTCGACTCGCTGCGACGGGTGGGCCAGGTGGGCGCAGGCGAATTGACCGCGGAACTGCGGGTGCTGGTGCTGGCGGTGGGCACCGGGTCGCCACTGTCCGAAGCGCTCACCGACCTCGGCCATCAGTTGCAGCTGCCGCCGTTGACGCGCGCGATCGACCACATCGCGGCCGCACTCGATCGGGGCGCGCCGCTGGCACAGGTGCTGCAAGCACAGGCGCAGGATGCCCGGGAAGACGCGAAACGGAGCCTGATCGAACGGGCCGGGCGCAAAGAGATCCTGATGCTGCTGCCTTTGGTCTTCTTGATCCTGCCGCTGTCGGTGCTGTTCGCGGTGTTCCCCGGTGTGTTCATGCTGCGACTGGGGATCGGATGACCGAGCGGTGCGAGCACGGCGCGGCACGGCGACGACCGGCGGCGGCCACAGCCGCCGGTGGCACGAGATGTGAAAGTGAGGAGAACACCATGCGAGAGATGACACGGCACACCGTCCGACGGTTGCGCACGGCGTGGGGGAGTGTGCGGCACCGACTGCTCAGCGACGTCGCCGACGATCGCGGCGACGTGCCCGGGTGGGTGCTCATCACGTTGATGACAGCCGGCTTGGTCGTGGTGATCTGGGCCCTCGCCGGGCCGGCGCTGGCCGACCTGTTCCAGCAGGCCATCGCGAAGGTCTCCGGGCTCTGAGACATGATCGGTCGCGGCGTGTCTGCCGGTGACGACCGGGGCTCGAGTCCGGTCGAGTTCGTGCTCGTGGGTGCCCTGCTGACCGTGCTCACCCTCGGGGTGCTGCAGTTCGGCCTGGTCGTCTACGTGCGCAACGTCGTGCACGACGCCGCCGTCGAAGGCGCGTACCGCGCGGCGCTGGCAGACGAGACCGTCGCCGACGGCGTCGCGCGCACCCGAGCGCTGATCACGCGGGCCGTCGGTCCCGCCTACGCACGCGAGGTGACCGGCGACGAGGTCGTGATGGGCGGGGCGCCCGCGGTGCGGATCACGGTGCAGGCGCCGTTGCCGCTGGTGGGGCTGCTCGGCGCCCCGCGGACGCTGGAGGTGAGCGCCGATGCCCCGGCCGAGAGCTTCGACTGACCGCACCGTGCCGAATCCCACCGTGCCGAATCCCACAGTGCCGCATCCCACCGTGCCGCATCCCACGGATGCCGCAGCCGACGCCGAGCGCGGGTCGGCCGCTCTGGAGTTCATCCTGGTCGGCCTGCTGCTGCTCGTGCCGATCGTCTACCTGATCGTGTCGCTCGGGATGATCCAGGAGCAGTCCCTCGGCGCGGAGTCCGGGGCACGGCACATCGCCCGCGCCGTCGCGACCGCACCGGACGCCGACACGGCACGCGCTCGCGCCGAGGCGGTGCTGCAGTCGATCACACGCGAGTACGGCATGGCGCCGGGCACGGTGGGTCTGTCGATCTCGTGCGGAGGCGGCGGCGACTGTCCGCGGGCGGGAGCGACGATGGTGGTCACCGTCCGCACCCGTGTCACGCTGCCGCTGGTGCCGCCGGTGCTCGGGCTCGACCGCATGGCGAGCATCCCCGTCGAGGCGTCGGCGCCGCAGCGGGTGTCGCAGTACTGGGGGACGCCCTGATGCTCCGACGCCTGCGTGATGCGATCCGTCGCCGTGCCTTCGGTGGTGCCGGCTCCGGTGGCGCCGGCCCCGGCTCCGACAAGCCGAGCGTCGACGAGCCGGGTCTCGACGAGCCGAGTGCCGACGACGACGGCAGCGTGCTGCTGCTGACGATCGGCTATGCGGTGCTGGCGCTCGTGCTGGTGCTGGTATGCGCTGACGCCACCTCGCTGTACCTCGAGCAGAAGAAGCTCGACGCGGTGGCGGATGCTGCGGCCCTCGCCGGTGCGGACGGCTGGTCGCTCGACGCGAACGGCGACAACGCGAGCACCGGGCTGAGCGACGACGCGGTGCGCGAGCAGGCCGTGGCGCTGGTGGCCGACGTCGGCGAGGGCGCGCAGGTCGTCGAAGCCGACACCCCCGACGGAACGTCGGCACGGGTGCGCGTGACGATCCAGTGGCATCCGCCGGTCGTCACGTTGTTCGTGCCCGACGGCTTCACCCTGCAGTCTACCGCCACCAGCCGCACCGCGCTGCACTGAGCGAGCGCGCGCGCCGACGCCGCCGCGGCCGGTCGCAGGAGGTATCGCCGGCGGGAACGCCGCGGGCGATCAGCTGGTCGATGACGATCCGGCCGAACGGCCGGTCGCGCCGGTGACGCCGTAGATCGTCATGTCAGGCTCCGATCAGGAGGAAGCCGAGCACGGCGGCCGCGACCGAAAGCAGAAGCAGGATGAGCGGCGGGATGAACGGCTCCTTGCGTCCGATGTGCACGACGATCGCGCCGATCATGATGACGGCGAGGCAGATCGCGGCGGTCGGGCTGAGGATCACGGCGATGCTCAGCGCCATGGGGAGGATGAGGCCGATGGCGCCGAGGACCTCGGCGAGGCCGATGAGCTTGATCTGCCAGCCGGCGAAGTCCTCCACATACGCCATGCCGGACTGCTGGAGCGTGTCCTTGGGGCGGGCGAGCTTCATGATGCCGGCGCCGAGGAAGGCGAGGGCGGCCAGGCCGGCGACGACGAAGTAGGCGATCAGCATGACGGTAAGGATCCATTCGGTGAGTGCAGGTGCGGGTCGTTCGGTCAGGAGAGCTGGAAGGAGCGGCGGGAGAACCCGGCCATGTAGCCGTCGACGCGGGTCACCGGCCGGTTCGCCTCAGGGTCGCCGGCGCCGAGGGTGATGAACATCGGCACGAAGTGGTCGGCGGTGGGGTGCGCGTAGGGCATGCCGGGGGCGCGGTGGCGGTAGTCGAGCAGCTCGTCGATCGCGCCGCGGTCGAGCGCCTCGGTCGCCCACGCGTCGAAGTCGATCGACCAGGTCGGGACGACGTCGCCGTGGAGCATCTCGCGGGTGACGAACGGGATGCCGTGCGTCATGTGGCCGGAACCGATGACGAGCACGCCCTGCTCGCGCAGCGCGCGCAGCCGCCGTCCGATCGCGAACAGCGCGTCGGGGTGCTCGGTGGGCATCGAGAGCTGCAGGACGGGAACGTCGGCGAGCGGGTACATGACCTTCAGCGGCACCCAGGCGCCGTGGTCCAGGCCCCGGCGCTGCTCGTGGGCCCCGACATCCGAGAACAGCCCTGTCACCTCCCTCGCGAGCGCGGTCGCGTCCGGCGTGTCGTACCGCATCTCGTAGTAGCGGGGGTGGAAGCCCCCGAAGTCGTAGACCAGCGGCGTGCCCGCATCCGGGCTCGAGATCGCCAGCGGCGCGTCCTCCCAGTGCGCGGAGACGATGAGGACCGCCGTCGGCTTCGGCAGCGAGAGCGCCCAGTCGGCGAGCATCCGGATCCACTCCGGATCGTCGAACACCGGCGGCGCGCCGTGGGAGAGGAACAGCGCCGGCATCGGCCCGTCCGCCGACGTCCACCGGCGCTGGGCGGCCGAGGCGGCGGCGCCGGCGACGAAAAAGTCGTCGAACGCGCCGGCCGGCCGCGTCGGGTTCAGGACGAAAGCCATCGGGTCACTTCCGCAGCGCGAAGCCGCCGCTCCAGCCGATGACGTTCTGCGCGGCGAGCACCATCTGCAGGAAACCGAACGCCTCGAGTTCACGCGCCCGCTTGAGCGGCCCGACGACGGCCGCGGCGAGACCGCCGGCCTGGATCAGCTCGACCAGGCGGGCGGCGGCATCCGCGTCGCCGGCCACCAGCACCGTCGCCGGCACATCGCCGGTGACCCCGGTGGCGACCGTGCCGGCGAAGTTCGTGTTGAACGCCTTGAGGACCGTCGCGCCCGGCACCGCCGCCTGCAGCTCGGCCGCCGCCGAGGAGTCCGCCGGCACGGTGAGCCCGTCGAACGTCGCGAAGTCGACCGGATTCGTCACGTCCACGAGGATCCGGCCATCGAAGCGCGCACCGTAGGTCGCGGCGAGCTCCGCGAGCGCCGGGTACGGGACCGCCAGCACGACGAAGTCCCCCGCGGGGTCGTCGCCCACCACCCCCGCCGTGCCGCCGACCCGCTCGGCCAGCGCCTGCGCCTTCGCGAGGTCCCGGGCGAGGACCTGCACCTGCGCACCGGCCTTCGCGGCGAGCGCCGCGACCGCGCTTCCCACGTTCCCCGCACCGATCACGGTGACGCTGCTCATACGTTCGCTCCCATCCGCCCCAACAAGTCGTTGCATGGGCAACAACATAACCCTATTCAGTTGCCTCGGCAACTTGTTTGGTATCCTGGGGCGTGCCCTTCACCGCGCCGAGGATGAATCCCGTCGAATCGCGGGCGTGGCTCGCCCTCGTCGCGACGAGTCAGCTCCTGCCTACGGCGCTGGACGCCCAGCTGCAGGCCGATTCGGGCATCTCCCACTTCGATTACATGATCCTCGGCTCGCTCAACCTCGCCCCCGAGCGCACCATGCGGATGAAGGAGCTCGCGAGCGCGATGAACGCGGCACCCCCGCGCCTGTCGAAGGCCGTGCAACGCCTCGAGCAGCGCGGCTACGTCGAGCGGGTCCCCGATTCCGAGGACGGGCGGGCGACGAATGCCGTGCTCACGCAAGCCGGCCGGCGCGCGATGATCCTCGCCACCCCGGGGCATATCGAGACGGTACGACGCGGGGTGCTCGACCGGCTCAGCCCAGAGCAGCTCGTCGCGCTCGCGGACGCCCTCGAGCCGATCCTCGCCGGGCTGGATCCGGAGCAGCACTTCTGTGACTGAGCAGGACCGTGAGAGCACCGATGCGTACTGCACGGGCTTCGCGCACCGGATCGGACACAGGGCTTGCGATGACGGACAAGATCGACTTCACCAAGACCCTCGACGCCTACCAGGCGCGACGAGGGGCGTTCCGACTCGTCGAGGTCCCCGAGATGCGGTACCTCATGGTGGACGGGCACGGGGATCCGAACGGCGATCCGGCCTACCGCGAAGCGCTCGAGACGGTATACCCGCTCGCGTACCGGCTGAAGTTCGCAAGCAAGAGGGAACTCGGCCGCGACTACGTCGTGCCGCCGCTGGAAGGACTGTGGTGGGCCGACGACATGGAAGCGTTCACCGGCTCCCGCGACAAGTCGCGCTGGGACTGGACGATGATGATCATGGTGCCCGAGTGGATCGACCGCGACCTTCTCGCGCAGACCATCGAGCGCCTTCGCGCCAAGGCCCCGCCTCCCCGGCTCGACGACCTCCGGCTCGAAGCCGTCGCCGAGGGGCTGAGCGTGCAGACCCTGCACGTCGGCCCCTTCGACGACGAGGGTCCGGTGCTCGAGCGGATGCACCACGACTTCATCCCAGCGAACGGTCTGCGACCGAATGGGAAGCACCACGAGATCTACCTCAGCGACGTCCGCAAGACCGCACCGGAGAAGCTGCGCACCGTGCTCCGGCAACCGGTGAGCAGGACCACCCCATCGCCGCTCACGCTCCGGTAAGCCGGCGAGGCCGTCCCTGGCCTCCCGGCGCGATCGGGCGTTCAGCTGTGCGGCACGTAGCGGGGGATCCAGCGCAGGAACCCGAGCGCCCCGAGCAGGCCGATGACCCCGATCGCCCCGGTCGCGACCGACAGCGAGAACACGGCGGTGAGCGCCGAGATCAGCAGCGGGGCGGCCGCCGCGCCGCCGTCGGTCAGCGTGCGCCACGACCCCAGGAACGCGGCCGGGTCGCGTTGCGGCGCCAGATCCGCACCGAGGGTCATCAGGATGCCACTGGACAGGCCGTTGCCGACGCCCAGTACCGCGGCGAACAGTGCGAACCACATGGCCGCCTGTGATGAACCGTGTGTGAACGACAGGGCCAGGAACCCGGCCCCCATCAGCAGCATCGCCGGGAGCGCCGCCCACAGCCGGCCGAACCGGTCCATCACCTGGCCCGACGCGTAGAACAGCGCGAAGTCGAGGGCGCCCGAGATGCCGACGACCAGCGCGATCGTCTGCGCGTCGAGCCCGATCGACACGCCCCACAGCGGCAACGCCACCTGCCGTGCCGAGCGCACCGACGACAGCACCGCAGCGGCTGCCCCGAGCCGGGCCAGCACCGAACGATTGCGCCACATGGTGCGGAACACCCCGGTCGGCGGCGACGCCGTGCGCACCGGGCCGGTGATGACCTCGCCGGTGTCTTCGTCGGGCACCGTCTCGGACGCCGTGCGTGCGAGCGCTGCCGCGGCATCCTTCTCGGGGTCCGGGCCCAGCAGCACCAGCAGCACCACGCCGACCAGGCACACCAGGGCGAACCAGATCGCCGAGTGCTCGTCGCCGAACACACCGAGCAGCCCCGCGGCGATGAACGGGCCGACGAACACGCCGAGCCGGAACGACCCGCCCAGCAGCGACAGCGCCCGTGCCCGGAAAGCCAGCGGGATGCGGGTGGTCATGAACGAGTGGCGTGCCAACCCGAACACCGCCGCGCAGAACCCGAGCACGAACACGGCGATCGTCAGCGTCACCAGATTGGGGGCGGCGATCAGCCCGACACCGGCGAGGATCGCGGCGGTGCCGCCGATCGCCATGGTGATCCGCTCGCCGATGCGCGCCACCGCCCATCCGGCCGGCAGGTTACCGCACAACTGGCCGACCACCAGCGCCGACGAGACCAGAGCGGCCACGGCGACTCCGGCGCCGAGCTTCGAGGCGATCACCGGGATCAGCGGGATGACGGCGCCCTCGCCGAGCGAGAACAGCACGGTCGGTCCGTAGATCATCGGCCCGAAGCGCCACAGCACACTCCCGACGCGCAGGGAGGAGGAATCGCCGGTCACCGCATCCACGTTAGTCTGGAGTGTCATGCTCGAACTCGATCTGTCCACCGACATCCAGGCCCTGCGCACCACCTTCGCCGACATCAAGGCGGTGGTGGACGTGCCGCGGCTGCAGGACGAGATCGCCCGACTCAGCGAACAGGCCGGTGCCCCCGACCTGTGGGACGACCCCGAGCAGGCGCAGAAGGTCACCAGCAGCCTGAGCCACCGGCAGGCCGAGCTCAAACGGGTCACCGACATCGAACGACGCCTGGACGACCTCGAGGTCCTGGTCGAGCTCGCCAACGAGATGGACGACCAGGACTCGGCCGACGAGGCCCGGCGCGAGCTGAGCGACCTGCAGGACGCCATCGGCCAGCTCGAGGTGCAGACCCTGCTCGACGGCGAATACGACGACCGCGCCGCCGTGGTCACCATCCGCTCGGGCGCCGGCGGCGACGACGCCACCGACTTCGCCGAGATGCTCATGCGCATGTACCTGCGCTGGGCCGAGCGCCACAAGTACCCGGTGAAGGTCATGGACACCTCCTACGCCGAAGGGGCGGGCATCAAGTCCGCGACCTTCGAGATCGACGCGCCCTACGCGTACGGCACGCTGTCGGTGGAGGCCGGCACGCACCGGCTCGCCCGCATCAGCCCGTTCGGCGCCGCCGACAAGCGGCAGACCAGCTTCGCCGCCGTCGAGGTCATCCCGGTGATGGAGGAGGCCGTCGAGGTCGAAGTCCCCGAGACCGACATCCGCGTCGACGTGTTCCGCTCGTCGGGGCCCGGCGGCCAGTCGGTCAACACCACCGACTCGGCGGTGCGGATCACCCACATCCCGACCGGCATCGTCGTGTCGATGCAGAACGAGAAGAGCCAGATCCAGAACCGCGCCGCCGCGATGCGCGTGCTGCAGACGCGGCTGCTGCTGCTCAAGCGCGAAGAAGAGGCCGCCAAGAAGAAGGAGCTCGCGGGCACCATCACCGCCAGCTGGGGCGACCAGATGCGCTCGTACTTCCTCTACGGCCAGCAACTCGTGAAAGACCTGCGCACCGGGTACGAGGTGGGCAACCCCGCCACCGTGTTCGACGGCGACCTCGACGGCTTCATCGCGGCCGGCATCCGGTGGCGCAAGCGCAAGGACGACGACGACTGACACGATCCCGGGCGCGGCGGTGTCGCTCCCGGCAATCGTGACCGCGCCGCTTAGGCTCGTTGAGCCATGATCCGGTTCGAGAACGTCACCAAGCGGTATCGCGGCACCGCGAATCCCGCGCTGCAGAACGTGGACTTCGAGGTGCAGCGCGGGGAGTTCGTGTTCCTCGTCGGCCCGTCGGGGTCGGGAAAGTCCACCTGCCTGCGCATGATCCTGCGCGAAGAGACACCCAGCGAGGGGCGTGTCGTCGTGCTGGGGCGCGACCTGCGGGCGCTGCCCTCGCGCAAGGTGCCGTACTTCCGCCGGCACATCGGGGCGGTGTTCCAGGACTTCCGGCTGCTGCCGACCAAGACGGTCTTCCAGAACGTGGCGTTCGCGCTGCAGGTGATCGGGTCCTCACGCGCGTTCATCCGGCAGGCGGTGCCCGAGGCGCTGGCGCTGGTCGGCCTGGACGGCAAAGGCAAGCGCCTGCCCCACGAGTTGTCGGGCGGCGAGCAACAGCGCGTCGCCATCGCCCGCGCCATCGTCAACCGGCCGCAGGTGCTGCTGGCCGACGAACCCACCGGCAACCTCGACCCGGGCACCTCGGTCGACATCATGCAACTGCTGGCGCGCATCAACGCCACCGGCACCACCGTCGTCATGGCCACGCACGAGGCCGGGTTCGTCGACCAGATGAAGCGCCGCGTGATCGAACTGCACGAGGGACGCATGCTGCGCGACGAGCACCATGGCGGGTACGGCGACACGTCCAGCCTGCCGAGCCTCGCGCCCGGACCCGAACGCGGCGCGGCATCGGTAGCGGCACTGACCGCCGTGCTCGAAGTGCACCGGCAGACCGTCGATGCCGCACCGCAGACGACGGGTGACGCATCGCGGGCGACGGATGCCACAGCCCGCGCACAGACGCAGGACTCGGGCACCGGCGCCTCGGAGGTCGACACCGGTGCGACCGACACCGACGTTGTGGCATCCGCGCCCGCCGTGCCGCCGAGCCAGGCGGCACCTGCGGCCGAGGCCGAGGCATCCGCCGCCGGGAGCCCGGGCGTGCCCCAGGTGCAGCTGGACGAGCTGGGACTGGCCGATCGGCTGGGACTGGATGAGCGCGACGACGAGGTGGGACCCACGCGATGAGGGCCGGACTGATCATCGGCGAGGCACTCACCGGCCTTCGTCGCAACGCATCGATGGTCATCTCGATCGTGCTGGTCACGTTCGTGTCGCTGACCTTCGTCGGTGCCGCGATCCTCATGCAGGCGCAGATCGGCACCATGCGCGACTTCTGGACGGGGCGTGCCCAGGTGCAGGTGTCGATGTGCGTGGACGGTGCCCGTGAGGCGACCTGTCAGGACGGTGCGGCCACCGAGAAGCAGATCGAGGCGGTGCGTGACCGGCTCGAAGGCTCGGGTCTGAAACCGCTCATCAGCAAGATCCGGTACGAAGACCCGAAGCAGGCATACGAGAACGCGCTCGACCTGCTCGGCGACGACTACAAAGACATCCTCACGCCCGCGCAGTTCGGTGGCAGCTTCTACATCAACCTCGTCGACCCCACCAACTCGGCGGTGATCACCGAGGCGTTCGCCGGCGAGCCCGGGGTGCAGACCGTGCAAGACCAGATGGAGCTGCTGCAGCCGCTGTTCTCGGCGCTGACGGTCGCCACCTACATCGCCGTCGGCATCGCGGCCCTCATGCTCGTGGCGGCCGTGCTGCTGATCTCGACCACCATCCGATTGTCGGCGTACGCGCGCCGGAAAGAACTGCGGATCATGCGGCTGGTCGGCGCCTCGAACCGGTTCATCCAGACCCCGTTCATCCTCGAGGGCGTGTTCGCCGCGCTCATTGGCTCGATCCTCGCGGGCGTCGCCGTCTGGGCCGGCGTGCAGTTCGGCGTGCACGGGTACCTGCGCGAACGGATCGACTTCATCACGACCTGGGTGGGTATGCGCGACGTCGCCTATGTGATCCCGATCCTGATCGGCATCGGTGTCGTGCTCGCCGCGATCTCGGCCGGGTTCGCCATCCGCCGCTGGTTGCGCGCGTAGACCGGGGGCCCGTCGACTCCAGACGCGTCCCCCTGTCGAGGCTGCCATCGTCTGCGGCGATCACAAGGGAGGCGAGAGGTCTTTCCTTTCCACGCGCGCAGCCATATCGTGCTCGTAGGAGGGGGACGATGGATTTCAAACCGGAGAACTACCCGTCGATGAGCCCGTATCTGATCTGTGGCGACGGGACGGCGTTGATCGCCTTCGTGGAAGAAGCCTTCGGCGGGGTTGTGCAACGGCGATTCGATCGTCCCGACGGATCACTGAAGCACGCAGAGGTCCTGATCGACGACAGCATCCTGATGATCGGCGGCGGCGCCACCTCTGCCCAGTCGGTCACGCCGCACATCCATCTCTATGTGCCCGACCCGGTGGCCGTCATCGACCGGGCGCTTGCTGCCGGGGCGACGATCGTGCAGGAACCGGAGAGGAAAAGCGACGACGACGACCTGCGCGGCGGGGTGCGAGACCCCTCCGGGACGACATGGTGGATCGCATCGCAATAGCAGTCGGGCACGCAGAGCTGCGTGATACCGCAGGGCCGTATGCCGCGGCTGCGGTATGCTGATGGGCTGCCGTCCGCGGGCCGGGCGGCAGCATCCGTCATCGCATCACACGACACGTCAGGGGAACGATCATGCCCAGGGAACGCGGCGAGAAGGTCGTCGCGACCAACCGTCGCGCGCGCCACGACTACCTCATCGAGAAGACGTATGAGGCGGGCCTGGTGCTCACCGGCACCGAGGTGAAGTCGCTGCGCGAGGGCCGCGCGAACCTGACCGACGGGTACGCCTACATCAAGGACGGCGAGGCGTTCCTCGACGCGGTGAACATCCCGCAGTACCTGCAGGGCAACTGGACCAACCACGCCGCCAAGCGCGTGCGCAAGCTGCTGCTGCACAAGGAAGAGATCGTGCGGCTCTCGCACGCCGTCTCGGCCGGCGGCTACACGCTCGTGCCGCTGCGGCTGTACTTCTCGGACGGGCGCGCCAAGGTCGAGATCGCGGTCGCCAAGGGCAAGCGCGAGTTCGACAAGCGGCAGACGCTGCGGGAGCGCCAGGACCGCCGCGAGGCCGAGCGCGCCATGCGCACCCGCAACCGGCTGGGCGAATAGCGCCGGCGCCGGGTTCAGGCGATCGGTTCGACCTCTGTCACCGGGTGCATGGCCCGGTCGCTGAACGCCGTCTTCGGCACGACCAGCAACAGTGCCGCCGCGGCCAGCGCCGTCACGCCGCACACCACCCATACCGTGACGTACCCCGCGAACGAGCCGGCGGTGCCCTCGGCCGCGGCGCCGGCCGTGCCGTGCAGCAGGGCGATGCCGAACACGCACGATGCGATCGCACCGCCCACGGTCTTGACCGAGTTGGTCAGCCCGGTCGCCACCCCGGTCTGCGTGTGCGCAGCGGCGGATGCCGCGGCCGCCGGCAGCGCGGCCACCAGCGCACCCGATCCGATGCCCACGACGACCATGTTCACGATCACCTGCAGGTAGGTCTCATGCAGCGGCAGGAACATCAGAAAGCCGACACCGACCAGCAGCGCCGCCACGATCAAAGCGATCCGTGGCGCCGTGAGCCGGGATGCCAGTGGGTAGAGCAGGGCGCCGGTGATCATCGCGATCAGGTAGACACCGATGATCAGCGATGTCGCGAACCCGCTCGTTCCCAGGCCGTACCCGTAGACGGCCGGGTCGGTGCGGGCGAACGTCGACAGCGGCGCCTGGGCGCCCAGCACGCTGACGCCGAACAGCCCCGCCGTCAGGAACACCGGGCCCAGGGCGGGGGAGCGGAACATCCGCACGTCGATGAGCGGATCATCCTGCCGCAGCTCCCACAGCGCGAACGGCACCACCAGTACGACCCCGAGCGCGACCACCAGCCACGAGACGACGTCGCCCGGGCCGTTCAGCCGCAGCAGGCTCAGCCCGCCGGTGAACGCGATCAGCGCGAGCGAGATGAGCACGACGCCGACGGTGTCGAACCGGCCGCCGGTCGGTTCGGGGGACTCTGCCACCCCGAACAGCACGACGAAGAAGCAGATCACGATCATCACCGCCGGCACCAGCAGCACGATCCACAGCGGCAGCACGTCCACCAGTGCGCCACCGGCCAGCGCGCCGATGATCGCGCCCGATTCCAGCGCCGCGACGAGGAACCCCGACGCGCGCGCGGTGATGGTGGACCGGCCTTCCAGCCGGCGGGCGCGCGACCAGATCAGCGCGATCTCCAGCGGCAGCCACACCACGTAGAAGCCCATCAACGCCCAACCGACCAGGAACACCGCGAACGAGGCGGTGAACGGCAGCACGAAGGATGCCGCAGCCGTCACCGCCGTCGAGATGAGCAGCATCCGCTTGTGCCCGATCATGTCGCCGAGCTTCGCGAACGCCGGCACCACCAGCGCCGACAGCATCAGCTGGGTGCCTTCGAGCCAGTTGACGTCGGCGTCGTGGATCGACAGGTGCCGGGCGATGTTCGTGAGCATGGGTGTGTAGTAGCCCTGCAGCACACCGCTGGTGAACTCCACGAACGCGAGGAAGCCGACCACACCGGCGAGGGTGCCGATCGAGACGCGGGTGGGCGTGTCGGCGCGCGTCATGCGTGCTCCTTCGCAGGCGGGGTCCGGGGGCGATCACTGCAGAGGTTCGGGTGCGATCACTCTAGCCCCTGGATCAGGGCGCGGTGGAACCGTTCGCCCTGCTGAAGAGAGGTGATCTCGACCCGCTCGTCGACACCGTGGATGCCTGCACGCTGCGCGGCCGACATCCGCAGCGGCGCGAACCGGTACACGGCCGGCGAGAAGCGGTGGAAGTGACGTGAATCGCTGGCCTGCATCATGATGTACGGCACCGGATCGGCATCCGGATACGCGGTGTGCACCGCCCGCGCGAGCGCCGCGAACGCGGGCCCGTCGACCGGGGACTCCGGTGAGGGGTCATCGCCTTCGATCACCGTGATCTCGACCCTGCGGTCGGCGATGCGCCGGCGCACCCGCGCCACGGTCGCCTCGACGGTCTCGCCGATCGCGATGCGCAGGTTCACGGTCGCCGACGCCTGTGAGGGCAGCACGTTCGCCGCGGTGCCCCCCGAGGCCATGGTGGCGGCCACGGTGGTGCGTACGAACGCGGCGGTCTCGCCGCCGAGCAGGGCGAACACCCGCCCCGCCAGCCAGGGCGCGGCCGCGAGGGCGCGGTACAGCGGTCGTGCCGGCCCGGTCGCGCGCGACGCGAAGGCGCCCAGCATCCGGCTTATCGCCTGCGGCGTGCGCGGCCGGAACGTGCGCGCATCGAGTCGGTCCACGGCCCGGGCGATGCGCCGCACCGCGGTCATCGTCGGCGGGGCGGATGCGTGCCCGCCTTCCCCGCGGGTGGACAGCCGCAGCGTCAACACGCCCTTTTCGGCCACGCCGATCATCGCCGCCTCGCCGCTCACGAACGGCAGGGGTGCATCGACGACGGCCCCGCCCTCGTCGAGCACGAGCCACGGGATCTCGCCCCGGTCGCGGAAGGATGCGGCGATCTCGCGCGCCGCGGCACCGTAGGTCTCTTCGTTTCCGCCGAACGACAGGCACACGTCGCGGGCGGGCCGGAACCCGGCGGCGAGCAGGTTCTCGACGGCTTCGAGGATCACGATGAGCGGGCCCTTGTCGTCGAGGGTGCCGCGGCCGTACACCCAGCCGCCTTCGATGCGGCCCTCGAACGGCGGGTGGGTCCACGGGTCGGACTCGTCGACCGGCACGACGTCGAAGTGCGCCATCAGCACGAGCGGGCCGTCCGCGGCGGCGCGCCGCCCCTTCCAGCGGAACATCAGTCCGAGGTCGGTGTACCGGGTCAGTTCGAGGTGCTCGTGCACCAGCGGGTACAGCTCGCGGATGAGGGTAATGAACGCGTCGAACGGCGCCATGCCGCGTTGATCGAGCTCGGCCGAGACCGTCGGCAGGGCGATCATGCGGCTCAGCCTGTCGGCGATGCCGGGGCGGGCCGTGATGTCGTCGGTGGTGCCGGTCATCGTGCGGTGAACCTCGCTTCGACCGTGGCGGCGACCACGATGTCATCGGGCTGCAGGGCGAGCCCGGGGTCGTCGGCGGGTGCCGCGGCCATTCGCATGAGCGGTATGGCCGGTGCATGCAGGCTGGCGTCCGAGAGCTCGACCGGGGTGATGTGCGACATTCCAAGGGCCTGTGCGTACGCGGTGGCGCGTTCCACCGCGACGTGCACGGCGTGCGTGGCGGCCTCGCGCTCGAGTGTCGAGCGCGTCTCGCGCGTGAGACGCCAGTCGATTTCGCCGACCTGCACGCCGTCGCGGGCCGCGACCTCGCCGAGCCACCAGCTCAGCGCGGCGACATCCGTGAAAGTGGCGGTGAACTCGACCGACGCGTGGTGCACGGGGGCGAGCAGCTTGCCCTCGGCATTCCACGGGCGGTCCGTCCACACCGAGACCCGCTGGCTCGACCAGTCGGTGAGACCGCCGGCGTCCTGGCGTGCCGCGAGATCGTCGCGGACGGGGGCGGCCAGGGCGGCGATGCGCTCGACGACGGCACCGCGGTCGGGTCCTTCGCAGCCCACGGTGATGTGCGCGACGGCCTCTTCGGGAGCACGGCGCACCTCGTGCTCGCCACGCACGGTGATGGTGACCTCGGGCATACGAGGAGCCTACGCGGACCCGCCGACACCGACGAGTGCGAGCCGGGAATGGCCGGTGTCGGCGAAGCGTTGTATGCTGTGATGCTCGGATGCTGCGGCATCCGACTGGCAACTCCACAGTGTGACAGCGGCCGCTTCCCGGAACACCCACCGGGAGCAGACACGGGGATGATCGGTTTCGACATCGCCTGTCTATTCACGAGAAGCGGGCCGAGGATGCAGGGTTATCTCGTGAACGCTCCCTGCACAACAATAAGTGCCAATGCAAAGCGCACTGACTTCGCCCTCGCTGCCTAAGCGAGCCCGATAGTCCGTCAGACCGTGTGTGATTCCGGCACGGATCCTGGCGTCATCTAGGAATCTTGCTGCGTGACGGCGTCTGGACGTCGCGCGGGACTCTTCCCAGACTGGGCCTGTCGACTTGGGTGTCTGTGACAAAGGTCGGGGCCGAGCAGAACGTCTGCACAGACTGCGCCCGGAGAAGGCGTGGAGATTCAGCGATGGACGGGGGTTCGATTCCCCCCATCTCCACCAGCCGCTGTCGCTCGGAGGAAGCCCCTCGACCCCTTGGAAACACTGGGATCGGGGGGCTTTCGTCATTCCTGGGAGAAGTGCGCGCGCGGGCCGTCTGCCCACACTTTGCCCACATTCGGGATCACGCGGCGACGCCGACAGCCGCAAGGACCGTGGCCGCGTACTGGGCGCCGCGGGTGTCCATGCGTTCGGCGATGTCGTCGAGATTCCCGTCGAACAGGTCCGCGTACGTGTCGAGGGTCATGGCCGCGGACTCGTGGCCGAGCATCTTCTGCACGACCTTCACGTGCGCGCCCGACGCGACCGCGAGCGATGCGGCCGTGTGCCGCAGGTCGTGCAGCGTGAGCCGTTCGAGGCCGGCGCGCGTGCTCGCGAGCCGATACCAGGACGTCGAGTCCTCCGCCGTCGTCGGCCGACGCTGGTACCCGTCGAGGTCACTGGGAAAGATCAGGTCGTCTGGTCCCTTGCCGTTGCAGAGCGCGTCGAGCAGCGTGTCGAGGAACGCCGGGTAGGGGACGGTGCGCTTCTCCCACGATTTCGGCGCGCCGAGCTCGATCTTTCCCTCGACCTCGACGGCGTTGCGGCGTACGTGCAGGCGGCGCTTCAGCTGGTTCCTGTCGCGCACGCGCAGAGCGACGCATTCGCCCCACCGGACGCCGGTGTAGGCGAGCGTGTAGACGAGCGTGGCGCGGGTGAGGTCGCGCACCGCGGCGGCGAGCTGCGCGACCTCCTCATTGGTCAGGTCGCGACGATCCTTCTCGGAGTGGTTCCGTGGCTGGCCCTTCAGCCCGGGCGGGGTTGCGGGCGATGCTCACCACTCAACGACGAAGACGATCTGATCCGGTGAGGGCACGTGGGCACCAGACACACCAGGGCATACACGGACCTTCGCGAACAGCTGCGCGACTGGTGGGCGCGTACCAACGCCCCCTGCTGGCTCTGCGGGCAGCCCATCGACTACGACGCGCCCGCGCACGACCCCGCCGCACTCGACCTCGACCACGCGAAGCCCATCGAGACACACCCGCACCTCGCGCTTGACAGCTCGAACTGCCGCCCCTCGCACTGCCGCTGCAACCGGTCACGTGGCAGCCGCGCACCCCGCCCTGAGATGGGCATGGTGACCGAGGACTGGTAACCAGGGGACTGTCCCTTGTCGGACCCTCTCCGTAATCTACGAATATGGTCAACCGCACAGCAAAGATCGCAACACTGCTCGCCGGCGCCTGGCTCGCGGCCGCGGCGCTCGCCGGATGCACCTCATCGCCCGCGGACACGCCTACCGCCGCCGCCCCGCCCCACGCCGCGCACGCCGCCGCCGTGGCGGTAGAGTCGCCCACGCCAGAGCCGTCGTACGCACCGGACGAGTGCCGCCCGACGAAGAACGGCGTCTATGACCGCGGACCCCGGGAGGGCGCACGCGGCGAGGTGACGCGTGACAGCAACAGCGATCCCATCGCCTACACCGTTGCCGCGGGCGACGGACAGCAGCCGATCTCGGCCCGCTTCTGCATCCCGAATGTGGCGACCCTCAACGCGGACTTCCTCTACTGCCCGCCGAACAACCATGTACTCCATCCCGGCGACGTGCTCTCCCTCGACCCCGCCGCATACCCGGTCCAGGAGTGCCCGGAACGGCACGAGTAACCCCCCGACCCAAGACCTGAACGCCCGCCCCCTCAATGAGGTGGGCGTTTCACGTTCCATTCAACCCCGAATCAAGGAGAACCAACATGACATGGACACGGGTCAGCCCGTGCGCCACTCAGGCGATAGCCGGCTCGAAAGTCATCTGGTCCACTTACCGGACCATCGGCGGCAACGTCCAGGTGCGCGGCACCGACATCCTCGCAATAGCGAGCCCAGGTGGCTACGTGAACCAGTGGACGAAAGCGAAGCTCACCATCGAACTGCTCGATTCGTCGAACGTCCTCCGGTCCAAAGCGGTGCCCTCAACAAGACGTGGGGAACAAAACACCCTGGGTGATGTGCAGCTTCTCTGCCGCGCGGGTGAAGTTCAGTTCCGGCGCCACCACGACGAACTAACGCAACAGGCGTGCGTCGGGTTCCATGGAAGAGAGACGATGTCCGGTGCCGCTCAGTGCGGAGGCCACTGGATGAGCAGCAGCCCCTGTTTGGTGTCGGCGAAGATGATCTGACCGTCGGTGATGCGGTAGGTCATGCCGTAGCCGTCGTCGTCGGGATTCATGATCATGGTGCCGGTCGCGGTGAGATAGACGGCGCCGTCCTCGCTGAACTCCTTCCAGCCCGAGTCCAGCAGTTCCTTCTCGACCTGGCCGGCGGTCTCGGCGTCGATCGGCGCCCAGCCGAACACCTGCACCTGGTCGCTGGCCACGGTGGCGTCGCCCCAGGTGCATTGGATGCCGCCGGCCAACTCGATGTTGCCGACATAGAACGGGTCCTGACGCGAGGTCCAACCGGCCTGGGTGAACGCGTCGACGGTGGTCTGCGGGATGATCCGCTCGCAGGTCGGGTCTCCGACCGGTGTGGGGGAGGCATCCGGCCGCGGCGAGGCGTCGTGGTTTTGCGGTGTCACCAGCGGCAGCGTGGGGGAGGCGGTCGGGGCGGGCTCGCCGGTGCAGCCGGCGACAAGCAGCACCGCGCCGAGCGTCACCGTGGCCAGGATCGGGCGGATACAGGTCACGGTGCTCCCTGCACGAGCCGCAGGAACGCTTCGTGCAACACGCCGTTGCTGGCCAGCGACGAGCGGGTCGCGATCGTGTCGGCGCCGTCGATGTCGGTGAACCGGCCGCCGGCCTCGCGCACGATCGGCACGTGTGCGGCAATGTCGTACTCCTTGACGTCGAACTCGGCCACCATCTCGAGGCGCCCCTCGGCCAGCAGCATGTACGGCCAGGCGTCGCCGTATCCGCGATCGCGCCACACCGCACGGCTCAGGCGCAGCAGGTCGTCGGCGCGGCCGACCTCGTCCCACTGCGCGATGCTCTGAAAGCTCACGCTCGCCCGGTCGATCTCGTCGACGGCCGACACCTGCAGCCGCCGGGCGCCGTCGGTCCCGTTCGTCCAGGCGCCGAGCCCGGTCGCCGCCCACCAACGTCTGCCGATCGCCGGCTGACTGACCACGCCGACCTGGGGCACGCCGTCGACGGCCAGGGCGATCAGGGTCGTCCACATCGGGATGCCTTTGAGGTAGTTCGCCGTGCCGTCGATGGGATCGATGATCCACTGACGCGCGCCCGACCCGACCTGACCGAACTCCTCGCCGAACACGCCGTCGTCCGGACGTTCGGTGTTCAGGATGTCGCGGATCGCCCGCTCGGTGGCCAGATCGGCTTCGGTGACGTGCGTGGCATCGGCCTTCAGACGCACCTGCAGGTCGGGGGCGTCGAAGCGGCGCATGGATGCCTCGTCCGCCGCATCCGCGAGCCGCAGCGCCAGTGCCAGGTCGGCCTCCAGCCCCGGCGCCGCGCCGCCGGTGTGTGCGGCTGCGGCGGGTGTCTCGGGCGCGGGGAACGTCACCTGGCCAGGATACCGGCCAACGCCCGGACGATTTCGCGATGCGTCATCCGGAGTGCTAATGTTGATCCTCGGTTCGCCCCTCGGGCGAGCCGAGCGCCTCTAGCTCAACGGCAGAGCAATTGACTCTTAATCAATGGGTTCTGGGTTCGAATCCCAGGGGGCGCACCACAGTAGGACACATGCCCGGTCACGATGCGGCCGGGCATGGTCGTTCCCGGTGTCCGCTGGCGGAAGCCGTTCGTGTCGTTCCTGTCAAGCGGCCGCCACCGCGCCGCACACGACGGCCGGTCGGCGCCGCCGCTGATGGGCGGGTGCGGCGCCATCGATGAGCTCGACGGGTGAGGGGTCTATTTCTCGCGATTGAACCGCGCGATCGATTCCCACTGGCCGAACTCCGGCACGGGCTCCCAATGGGTGCTGACGTCGATATCGCGGTAGTCGGCTTCTTCAATCCGGTTGGCTACCTTGTGGGAGCGATACCAGTGCATCGTCCCGTCCGGCCGATACCGATAGTTCGTCATCACGAGGCATTTGTTGCGGGGAACGTAGACATCGTCATCCGCGTATGTCCAGTCCGTGATCTCCACCAGGAACAGCGCATCAGCGTTCTCCTGCTGCCGAAAAGTGAAGCTATGCCTCGCGCGGTAGATCTGGTCGTAGAAGGATGTGCGGGCAAAGACACCCTTCGGCGCTACCTCAAGCGTGAACTCCGGGACACCATCATCTGGCACGCCATCTGCATATGCGCCGACAGTGAACCAGTCGTCTTCGCTGCCGTCCGCGTAACGCTGACGAGCCTCGTCTTCTGATATCAGCCCGCCCAGCACAAGCCGCTTGTGGTTCCAGGCCCGCCCGTACAGATACCGGTTCATCATGGTCCTTCTCGTTCTACTCGTGACGTGCGACATCAATCGTGATGGGTGGTTCGAAGGGATGTGGCCGGGCATCATCGTTCCTGCGCTCAGGGCTGAACGCGGCGCTGTGCATCGGGGCGGACTCCGCGTGGCGACACGATACGCCCGAAGAGAAGACGGCCACGTGGACCCCGTTGTCCACGTGAGCCGCCGGCTCGGTCGGGCCCCGTCAGGCGGCGTCGCCGATGAGCACCGCGGCACCTTCTTCGGCGGCATCCGCCCGGTGAACGTCGATGCGTGCCAGCACCCGGCGCCCGAGCGCCACCGCGAGCGTCGCGATCAGCACCGACAGTGCCGCGAACAGGTACGGCACGGTGGCGTCGAACGCGTGCCAGAGTGCGGCGGCGATCGGCGGCGCCACCGCACCGCCGATGAACCGCACCGCCGAGTACGCCGACGACGCCACCGACCGGGGCAGGTCGGTCGCCTCCATCACGGCCTCGGTGAGCACGGTGTTCATGACGCCCAGCAGCAGCCCGCCGACGATGATGCAGACCACGAGCGCCGTCGCCGAGGCCACCAGCAGGCCCGCCACGATCAGATCGATCGCCAGCAGCGGCAGCACGATCAGGATGACGGTGGTCCGTGCCATCCGTCGCAGCAGCAGCGGTGCCACCCACACGCTCGTGATCGCCAGCGCCACGCCCCATCCGAAGAAGGTGAGACCGATGCCCATCGCCGTGAACCCCAGCGGGAACGGTGAGAACGCGAGCAGCACGAAGAACCCGATGTTGTAGAACAGGGCCGCCACCGCGAGGACCGCCAGCGCCGGGATGCGCAGCGCGCGGAACGGCGCCGACAGCGGCACCGGCTGACGCTTCTCGCCCGGGCCTCGGAGCAGCACCAGTACCGCGATGAACGCGATCGCCATGAGCGCCACGACGCCGAAGAACGGACCGCGCCAGCTCATCTCGCCGAGCAGCCCGCCCAGCAGCGGGCCGATCGCGATGCCGATGCCCAGCGCCGCCTCGTACAGCACGATCGCCGCCTCGCTGCCGCCCGCGGCGGCACCGACGATCGTGGCCAGCGCGGTCGAGATGAACAGCGCGTTGCCCAGGCCCCACCCGGCGCGGAAGCCGATGATCGCGTCGACGCTGCCGCTGAGCGCGCACAACAGCGAGAACGCCACGATCAGCCCGAGACCGGCCAGCAGCGTCGCCTTCGCCCCGATGCGGCTGGAGATCCAGCTGGTGATGAGCATCGCCACGCCGGTCACCAGCAGATAGCTGGTGAACAGCAGCTCGGTCTGCACCGCATCGGCCTCCAGCGACTCGGCGATCGTCGGCAGGATCGGGTCGACCAGACCGATCCCCATGAAGGCGACCACACAGGCGAAGGCGACGGCCCAGACCTGCGGCGGCTGACGCCAGATCGATCCGGATGCGGAAGCTGATGTCATCGAGTGACTCCTTGCGAACGGGGGGTGGACGGGGAAGAGGAGGTGCGCGAGGTCAGGATGTGCGCCACACGCGACAGTGCCGCCCAGTCGTCGTCGTCGAGATCGGCGAACAGCGGCATGAGCGCGTCGCGCAATTCCTGACGCCACCCGGCGAGGGCGACCCGCCCTGCTTCGGTGACGCTCACGACGGTGGCGCGCGAATCGCCCGGATCGCTCTGGCGGCTCACCAGCCCCGCCGCGACGAGCTGACCCACCAGCCGGGTCATCCCCGGTTGCGTGGTGCGGCTCGCCGCCGCCAACTCGCCGACACGCAGCGGGCCGTCCGAGACGAGAACGCTCAGCGCGCGCCACTGGGCTGCGGGGGCGTCGTTGTGCGTCTCGAGCGCCGCCAGTCGGGTGAGAGTGTGTGCGGCGGTGACGATCTCAGCGAGGTCTTCGGAGCGGGGCACCCGGAAAGTATATACCCAAGATATATACCTCCGTGATCTATCGACGCCGGTCGCGATACGCCCCGTCGGCGCACGTTGACATCGGGATGCCGCACCCGTAGCATTCCCTATACCTGAATCGGGTCTCAGGTAATCCTTCCGACGGCGAAAGGCACCACCATGCGGGTTACGAAGAAGAAGCTGCTGCTCACAGCGCTGACGGCCACGGCCGCCGTTGCGCTCGCGGCCTGTGCGCCCACCGGCGCAGACTCCGCCCCCTCGGCGGGCGGTGAGATCAGTGTCGGCGTGATCACCAGTGAGACCGGCCCGCTCGCCGGGTACGGCACGCAATACCTCGACGCTTTCAAAGCAGGTCTTGACTACGCGACCGACGGCACCGGGGCCGTCGACGGGCAGACCCTGAAGATCGACTACCGCGACGACGCCGGGGACCCCGACACCGCTGTCACCGCCGCGAAAGACCTGATCGGCAAGGGGACCAAGATCCTGCTCGGCAGCGCGTCGTCGGGCGGCGCCCTCGCCGTGGCCGAGCAGGCGGCACAGAACGAGGTGCTGTTCATCTCGGGCCCCGCCGCCGTCGACACCCTCACCGGCGTCAACAAGTACACGTTCCGGTCGGGCCGGCAGAGCGCGCAGGACGTCGCCACCGCGGGAACGTTCCTCGATGACCTGGACGGCAAGAAGATCACCGTCTTCGCCCAGAACACCGCGTTCGGCCAGGGCAACGACGCCGCCGTCAAGGCGATCCTCGGCGGCAAGGGTGCCACGGTCCAGAGTGTGCTGGTGCCCGAGGATGCCACCGAGTTCACCCCGTTCGCCCAGCAGATCCTGCAGGCCAAGCCCGACCTCGTGTTCGTGGCCTGGGCCGGCGCCACCAGCGGCGCGATGTGGCAGGCGCTGTCGCAGCAGGGCGTGCTCGAGGCGATCCCGGTGGTCACCGGCCTGGGCGACTCGCCGACCTTCGGCGCCTACGGCGAGGCCAGCGAGAAGATCAAGTTCCTCAGCCACTACTTCCCGACCGCCAACGACGACAAGGTCAACACGGCGATGATCCAGAAGATCGAGGCCGCCGGCGGCACGCCCGACCTGTTCAGCCCCGACGGCTTCAACGCGGCCATCATGCTCGTCCACGCCGTCAAAGAGGGCAAGGGCGACGTGGATGCCATGGTGAAAGCGCTCGAGGGCTTCAGCTTCGACGGGCCCAAGGGCACGACCACGGTGCGGGCCTCGGACCACGCGCTGATCCAGGAGATGTACCAGGCCAAGCTGGTCGCCAAGGACGGCTCGTTCGTGCCCGAGCTGGTCGTCGCGGTGCCGGCCGACGAGGTCGCTCCGGCCGAGGCGGGCAAATAGCATGACCGCACCCGTCCCGCCCGCCCTGCGCATCCGCGGCCTCGGCCTGCAGATCGGCGGCATCGGCATCCTGCACGACGTCGACCTCGACGTCGAGCCCGGTGCTCTGATCGGCGTGATCGGCCCGAACGGCGCCGGCAAGACGACGCTGTTCAACGCCGTCTCGGGTGTGGTCCGGCCCACCGCCGGCAGCATCGAGATGGACGGTGCCGACATCACACGGGCCACGATCGCCCGGCGCGCGCGGGCGGGGCTGGGGCGCACCTTTCAGACCTCGAGTCTGTTCCCGGCACTGAGCGTGATCGAGAACGTCCGACTCGCGGCCCAGGCGGCGCTCGGCGGCAGCTACTCGCTGCTGCGATTTCCGCGGGCCGGCGACGAGGCGACCGTCATCGCGCACGAGAAGCTGCAGGCGGTCGGGCTCTCGCACCGCGCCGACGCACGTGCCGGCGACATCTCGCACGGCGACAAGCGCAAGCTCGAAATCGCGGTGCTGCTGGCCGGTCGCGCACGCCTCATCCTGCTCGACGAGCCGATGGCCGGCGTGGGCTCGGGTGACGTGGCGGGCCTGGTCGACAGCATCCGTCGCCTGCATGCGGCCACCGGCTGCACCGTGCTCATGGTCGAGCACCACATCGACGTGCTGATGGGGCTGGTGCACAAGGTCGCCGTGATGTCGGCCGGCTCGATCATCGCGTTCGACACTCCCGCGAAGATCATGGCCGATCCGCTCGTGCAGAGCGCGTACCTGGGGAGCGCCGCATGAGCGATGAGGCACCGATCCTGCAGGTGCGGGGCCTGCGTGCCTGGATCGCCGGACAGCAGGTCGTCGAAGACGTGTCGTTCGACGTGCCCGCGCGCGGCATCACCGCCGTGCTCGGCCGCAACGGCGTCGGCAAGACCTCCACCCTGCGCGCGATCATGGGGCTGATCGGCCGCCGCGGCGAGGTGCGTCTTGGGGGCGAACGCATCGACCGGCTGCTCACCCACCGCATCGTGCAGCGTGGTGTCGGCTACGTGCCCGAAGACCGTGAGGTGTTCGCCGGGCTGACCGTGGCCGAGAACCTCGCGCTCGCCGAACGCACCCGCGCGCCCCGGCGCGAACTGGTCGCCGAGCTGTTCCCCGACCTGACCCGACGCGCGCAGCAGCGCGCCGGGACGCTGTCGGGCGGCCAGCAGCAGATGGTCTCGATCGCCCGGGCGCTGATCAACGACAACCGGGTGCTGTTGGTCGACGAGCCCACCAAGGGGCTGGCACCCAAAGTCGTCGACGAGGTGGCCGCGGCCCTGGAACGCGCCGCACACACCGTGCCCATCGTGCTCGTCGAACAGAACCTGCAGGTGGTGCGGCGGCTGGCCGACCGCGCCGTGGTGATCGCCGCCGGCCGGGTCGTCCACACCGCCGGCGCCGCCGAGATCCTCGACGACCCCGAGCTGACCCGGCGCCTGTTGGGCGTGCACACCGACGGACCCGCGCCCGCCGTCGTCGCGGACGCGGCCGGAAAGGCGCAGCCATGAGCACCCTCGTCCTCGCGTTGCTGACCGGCATCGGCCTGGGCGCGCTGTACTTTCTGATCTCCAGCGGGCTCAGCCTCATCTACGGGCTCATGCACGTGCTGAACTTCGCGCACGGTGTGTTCCTGTCGCTGAGCGCCTTCGTCGGGTGGGAAGTGGCGCGTCGCATGGATGCCACCACCTGGGGCGGATTCGCCTCCTCGGTGCTGGTCGGAGCCCTGGTCGGGGCGGTGTTCGCCGCGCTCACCGAACTCGCGCTCATCCGGCCGCTGTACGAACGGCACATCGAGCAGGTGCTCGTCACGGTCGGACTCTCGTTCGCGGCGGTCGCCCTGTTCGACGGCATCTGGGGCACCGACCCGGTCTACGTGTCGGGGCCGGCCTGGCTGCGCGCGACGACCACCGTGCTGGGGGCGAAGGTGCCGAACGTGTACTGGCTGCTCATGGTCGCCGCCGTGGTCGTGCTGGCACTGCTGGTGCTGTTCCTCCGGCGCACCCGGTACGGCATCATCATCCGCGCCGGTGTAGAGAACCGGGCCATGGTGACCGCCCTCGGCATCGACGTGCGCCGGTCGTTCACCCTCGTGTTCGCCATCGGGGGAGCCGCCGCCGGCATCGGCGGTGTGCTCGCCGCGCAGTGGGCCGGCTACGTCTCGAGCGGTCTCGGTCAGACGCTGTTGATCTTCGCGTTCATCGTCACCATCATCGGCGGACTGGGATCGCTGCCCGGCGCCGCACTGGCCTCGGTGCTGGTGGCCGTGCTGCAGCAGTTCGCAAACTTCTTCTTCGCCGGCACCGGTGACTTCATCGTCGTCGTGCTGCTGGCCGTGGTGCTACTGATCCGTCCGTCGGGACTTCTCGGGAGGACCGCATGACCGTGCCCGTCCGGCCCCACGCCGCCGCCGGCACCCGCCGCCTGCGCGCGGCGACCCCCGTCCTGGTCGGTGTCGCCGTCGTGGTCGTGCTCGCCGTGCTTCCGCTGCTGAACATCTCGATCCCCGGCATCCTGCCCGGTCCCACGTACACGCCCGGCACCCTGGCGCTGCTGTCGCTGTGCATGGTCTATGCCGCGCTCGCCCTCTCGTACAACATGCTGCTGGGCACCGCCGGGATGCTCTCGTTCGGGCACGCGCTCTCGTTCGGCGCGGGGGCGTACGGCCTGGGCATCGTGCTGCAGGCGATGCAGGTGCCGCTGTGGACCGGTATCGCCGTGGCCGTGCTCGGCGGGCTCGTCATCGCCGTAGTCACCGGCGCGGTCAGCCTGCGCGTGAACGGCATCCCGTTCGCCATGGTCACCCTGGCGTTCGCGCAGGCCGCCTCGGTGCTGGTGCGCCGGAATGCACAGCTGACCGGGGGAGAGGAGGGCCTGAGCCTTGCCACCGCGCACGTGCCCGACTGGCTGGTCGGGGTGGTCAACACCCGCAACCTCTACTGGTTCGCCCTGGCCGTGGTCGTGATCGCCTACCTGATCGCGGTGTGGGTCGACCGCTCCCGGCTCGGGCACCTGGCCCGCGCCGCGCGCGAGAACGAGTTGCGGGTGCGCGTACTCGGGCTCAGCCCGTACCGGGCCAAGCTCGTGGTGTTCACCGCGGCGGCGGTCGCGGCATCCCTCGCCGGCATCGCCTACCTGCTGCTGCAAAGCGGCACCCAGCCGCACGCCATCTCGGCCGATCTGACCATCACCATCCTCGTGATGGTGGTGCTGGGCGGGGTCGGGTTCCGCTGGGGCGCGGTGGTCGGCGGCGTCGTCTACACGCTGCTCGACCAGCGTCTGACCGTGCTCGCCCGCTCGGACGCGATCGCAGGGCTGCCCGACGTGCTGCGCATCCCGCTGTCCGAGCCGCTGTTCCTGCTGGGCGTACTGTTCATCATCGTGGTGATGTTCGTTCCCGGCGGGATCGCCGGCACCGTCGACGCCCTGGTGCACGGGCGGATCGGGCGGCGCCGCACGCGCGCGCCGCAGGCGTTCGCCGACGCCGAGGCGGCCGACCAGTCCGAGGCCGAGGTGAGGGCATGAACGACGTCGTCGACGGGCACGGCGACGGCCCGCACACGATCGGTCGGTGGCTTCTCGGCCGGGCCGCGTGCGCCCCCGGGCGCACCGCCATCGACGACCGCGGCGTCACCATCGACTATGCGGGCCTCCAGGCGCGCGCGAGCACGCTCGCCGAGCGGCTGCGCCACGCCGGATACGGCCCGGGCGACCGCATCGCCACGCTCTCGGGCAACGCCATCGACCACGTCGTCGCGTTCTTCGCCTGTGCGCGCACCGGCATCGCGTTCGTGCCGCTGTCGTGGCGGCTTGCAGCCGCCGAACTCGCCGACATCGTCGCCCGCACCGACCCGGTGCTGCTGCTGGTCGAGGACGACTACGCGGGCCTTCACGCCGACACGTTGCGACGGATGCCACGACCCGCACCCGCCGTGCCGTTGGGCGTGGCCGGGGTCGAGGCGCACGTGCCCGAGCGTGCCGAGCGGTTCGGACCCGCGCCGGCGGCGCGGGCCGTGCGCGACGACGACGTCGCCCTGGTGATCTTCACCTCCGGCAGCGAGGGCGTGCCCAAGGGCGTCATGCTCACCCATGCGAACTGTTTCTGGAACAACCTCGCCCTTGCCGGTGCCGTGCAGCTGACCGCCGCCGATGTCGTGCTGTGCACGCTGCCGCAGTTCCACGTCGCCGCCTGGAACGTGCAGCCGCTGCTGGCGTGGTGGACCGGCGCGACCGTGGTGCTCGAACGCTCGTTCCAGCCCGATCGGGTGCTGCAGTTGATCGCCGAGCGCGGTGTGACCGCCATGATGGGCGTGCCGACGCAGTACCGGCTGCTGGCCGACGACCCCCGCTTCGCCACCACCGACCTGTCGTCACTGCGCATCGCCCAGGTCGGCGGCGCCGAACTGGACGACGACGTGCGCGCACGCTGGGCCGCGCGCGGCATCGGGCTGCTCGCCGGGTACGGGCTCACCGAGGCCGGGCCGAACGTGCTCACCGTCGTGCCCGGCGACACCGCCGCCGCCGGCACCGTCGGCGCCCCCTACCCGCACGTCGACGTCTGCCTGGCCGACCCGACGACCGGCCTGCCGCTGGACGGCGAGTGCACCGGCGAGCTCTGGGTGCGCGGGCCGAGCGTGTTCGCCGGGTACCTCGGCGACCCCGAGGCGGCCGCCCGGGCGTTCACCGGACCCTGGCTGCGCACCGGCGACCTCGCCCACCTGGACCGGACCGGGCGCTACCGGATCGTCGACCGCATCAAGGACATCTACATCTCGGGCGGCGAGAACATCGCACCCGCCGAGGTCGAGCGGGCACTGTGCGCCCACCCGCGGGTGCGCGCGGCGGTCGCCGTCGGCGTGCCCGACCGGGTCTGGGGTGAACGCGGTGTCGCCTTCGTCGAGCTGCACCCGGGTGCGGCATGCTCAGAAGACGAGTTGGTCGCGCACGCCCGCTCCCGGCTGGCCGGCTACAAGGTGCCGGTGCGTATCGCCGTGGTCGACGAGCTGCCACGGTCGGCGATCGACAAGCTCGCCCGCTCCCGGCTGCGCGCCCGCGCCCGGACGCTCATCGAAGAGGAGACCAATGTCGATGCAGGATGAGCAGACGTCGCTGAACGTGTCGCAGGTCACCGGCCGCCCGCTCACCAAGCGCGGCGAGGCCACCCGACGGCGCCTGCTCGAGGCCGCCGAGCACGTGTTCGCCGACCAGGGTTACCACGAGGCATCCATCGTGAAGATCACCGAGCGCGCCGGCATAGGCTTGGGAACCTTCTACCTGTACTTCGACAGCAAGCAGGCCGTGTTCGAGTCGCTCGTGGTCGACCTCAACCAGCGCGTGCGGCACTCGATGGCCGAAGCCATGGCCGGCGCCGCCACCCGCATCGACGCCGAACGGGCCGGGTTCGCGGGCTTCTTCCGGTTCACGGCCGAACACCCCGCCCTGTACCGGATCGTGCGCGAGGCCGAGTTCGTCTCGCCCGAGATGCTGCGGCTGCACTACACCCGCATCGTCGAGGGGTACGAAGCGGGGCTGCGCCGCGCCCAACAGGCCGGCGAGATCGACGCCGCGCTCGACCCGGCCGTCACCGCCTGGGCGCTCATGGGAATGGGTGAGCTGATCGGCATGCGGTTTCTGCTGTGGGAGCGCGACGAGGACGGTCTGGGCCCGCAGCGACTGCCCGACGACGTCTTCGACGACATGATGCGATTCATCCGGAACGCCCTCGCCCCGCGCGAGGCCACACAGGAAGGCGGACGATCATGACCGAATCGGACCTGCACGGCAAGCGCGCCGTGATCACCGGGGGAGCCAGCGGCATCGGGCTGGCCTGCGCGCGCGAACTCGCCTCACGCGGCGCGCACGTGGTCATCGCCGATCTGAACGAGCAGGCGGCGCAGGACGCGGCATCCGATCTCGGAGGTGAGGCGTGGGTGGTCGATCTCTCCGACACCCGCGCGCTGGACGAGCTGCGGCTGGATGCCGACATCCTGGTCAACAACGCCGGCATCCAGCGGGTCGCCCCCATCGTCGAGTTCGACCCCGAGGCGTTCCGGCTCATCCAGCGGATCATGGTCGAAGCGCCGTTTCTGCTGATCCGCGCCGTGCTACCCGGAATGTACGCGCGGGGCTGGGGGCGCATCGTCAACATCTCCAGCGCGCACGGGCTGCGGGCCAGCGCCTTCAAATCCGCGTACGTGACGGCCAAGCACGCGCTCGAGGGGCTGTCGAAGGTCACCGCGCTCGAAGGCGCCGAGCACGGCGTCACCAGCAACTGCGTCAACCCGGCCTATGTGCGTACCCCACTGGTCGAAAAGCAGATCGCCGACCAGGCGGCGGTGCACGGCATCCCCGAGTCCGAGGTGGTCGAGAAGATCATGCTCACCGAGACCGCCGTCAAGCGGCTCGTCGAGCCCGAGGAGGTGGCCTCGCTGGTCGGCTGGCTGGTCGGCCCGCACTCGGGCATGACCACCGGCGCCTCGTACACCATCGACGGCGGATGGACCGCCCGGTGAGCCGCCCGCACCGCGAGGTCGACGTCCCGGTCGCCGGCGGCGCGCTGCACGTGGGCGTCTGGGACGGCGCGGCGCCGGATGCCCCCACCGCCCTGCTGGTGCACGGGGTCACCTCGTCGCACCGCGCCTGGCCGTTTCTGGCCGACCGGCTGCCCGGCGTGCGCCTGATCGCCCCCGATCTG
This sequence comes from Microbacterium luticocti DSM 19459, assembly GCF_000422405.1. Lineage (GTDB taxonomy): Bacteria > Actinomycetota > Actinomycetes > Actinomycetales > Microbacteriaceae > Microbacterium > Microbacterium luticocti. Next base: position 273,789 of record NZ_AULS01000001.1, on the reverse strand, counting down.
CGCGGCCGTGGGCGCAGCAACACCGTGGCCGGTCCTGCCGGCATGGCCGCGCACGCCGGCGATATGGCCGCCGTGCTCGACGCGTTCGGCGTCGACCGCACCGTGGTGGTGGGGCACTCGATGGGCGGCTTCGTGTCGGTCGTGCTGGCCGACCGGCATCCCGACCGGGTCTCGCGCCTCGTGCTGATCGACGGTGGGTTGCCACTGCCGGTGCCACCGGGCCTCGACCCCGAGCAGGTGGTGCACCTGGTGCTCGGGCCGACGGCCGAGCGGTTGACGATGCGGTTCGCGTCGGTCGCCGCCTACCTCGACTTCTGGCGCGCGCACCCCGCCTTCCGCGGCGCGTGGACGGACGAGCTCGAGGACTACCTCGCCTACGATCTCGTCGACGACGGTGACGGGATGTACCGGCCTGCGACCGCGTACGCCACGGTCGTCGACGACACCGTCGACATGAACACCGGCACCGCGTTGCCCGACGCCCTGAGCCGGCTGCGGCATCCCACCCGGCTGGTCACGGTGCCGCGCGGTCTGCAGGACGAGACGCCCGGCCTGTACCCGCCCGCACACCGTGAGCGCGTGCTGGCGCAGCATCCCGGCATCCGCCACACCCACCTCGACGGCTTCAACCACTACACGATCGTGATGTCACCGGCCGGTGCCGACGCGATCGCACCGATGATCACCGCCGCGGTGGACGAGGCCGAGAACCCGCGCGAGAGCTGACGGCGCGGCCCGGACCGGCCCGGCACCGGGGAGCGTCGGTGCCCGGCCGGATCGGGTGCCATGAGCATCGACCACAGGCCGCGTCAGCGCCGCGCGGACGCGATCCGCGAGGTGAGCTGGTGCGCGTGCGCGAGCAGCGTGCGCCCCAGCTCGGGCAGGCGGTCGGGGCCGAACCGGAACTCCACGCCGTTCAGGCTCAGCGCCCACTGCGGGTGGCCCTCGCGGGTGAACACCGCCGCGCCGATGCCGTAGCTGCCCTCGACGATCAGACCCGGGTTGAGCGAATAGCCGCGCTCGGTCGTCTCGCCCAGGCGCCGGCGCAACCGCCGCTCGCTGTGCGCCTCGCCGTAGCGATCGGGCAGCTCCGGATGCCGCTCGAAATAGGCGTCCACATCGTGGGGCGACAGAAAGGCTAGGATCGCCAGTCCTGCCGACGCGACGCCCAGCGGAAACCGGGACCCCTCGTGCAGCACGAACGACCGGATCGGGAAGCTCCCCTCCTCGTGGACCAGGCACACGGTCTCATCGCCCCGGCGCACCGACAAGAACGCGCTCTCTTCGGTGCGCACCGCCAGCGATCGCACGATGTCGCGGGCGATCTCGGTGATGTCGTATCGGGCCGCCGCGACGTTGCCCATCAAGAAGAGCTCGGGACCGGGCATCCACAATCCGGTCCGCTCGTCCTGGTCGACCAGCCCCTCGTGCCGCAGCGCGCTCAGCAGCCGATGCGTCGTGGGGCGGGTGAGTTCGGCGGTTCGGGCGAGCTCGCTCACGGTGACCCCGTCCGATCCGGATGCGGTCACCAGGCGCAGCAGGGCGGCCGCGCGCGCGATCGCCTGCGCTCCCGGCACCGATGCCCTGCTGTCCACGATATGAACACTACGACCGGGTTCATCCACATCGCAAACGGGATCGTGCGTACCGGCGTGCGCAGGCGCATGCTGAAAGGGACGCGCCGACGAGGGCGCGGGACGAAGGAGGTCCGCGTGATCGACAAGCAGGTGGCATCCGCCGCGCAGGCGGTGGCAGACATCCCGGACGGCGCGACGATCGCCGTGGGCGGGTTCGGCCTGAGCGGCAACCCGATGGCGCTCATCGAGGCGTTGCTGGCACAGGGCACGAGCGACCTGTCGATCATCTCGAACAACTGCGGCGTCGACGACTGGGGGCTGGGGCTGCTGCTGGGCGCCCGCCGCATCCGCAAGATGACCTCGTCGTACGTCGGCGAGAACAAGGAGTTCGAGCGGCAGTTCCTCGAAGGCGACCTCGAGCTCGAACTGACCCCGCAGGGCACCCTGGCCGAGAAGCTGCGGGCGGGCGGCGCCGGGATCGCCGCGTTCTTCACTCCGACCGGCGTGGGCACCCAGGTCGCCGAGGGCGGGCTGCCGCGTCGCTACGACGGATCCGGGGGCGTGGCCGTGGCATCCCCGCCGAAAGAGACCCGCAGCTTCACCGTGGGCGGCGTCGAGCGCGACTACGTGCTCGAAGAGGGCATCGTCGCCGACTATGCGCTGGTGCACGCGCTGCGCGGCGACCGACACGGCAACCTCGTGTTCAACAAGGCCGCCCGCAACTTCAACCCGCTCGCCGCCATGGCCGGACGGGTCTGCATCGCGCAGGTGGAAGAGCTGGTCGAACCCGGCCGGATCGACCCGGATGCCGTGCACCTGCCCGGCATCTATGTGCACCGCGTCGTCGAGGTCGGCCCCGGCATCGAGAAGCGCATCGAGCGTCGCACCGTGCAGGCGCCCGCGGAAGGAGCATGAGATGGCACTGACCCGCCAGCAGATGGCCGCGCGCGCAGCCGAGGAGCTGCCCGACGGCGCCTACGTCAACCTCGGCATCGGACTGCCGACCCTGGTGCCGAACTACGTGCCCGCCGGCGTCACGGTGGTGTTGCAGTCCGAGAACGGCATCCTCGGGGTCGGACCGTACCCGGCCGAGGACGCCGTCGACCCTGATCTGATCAACGCGGGCAAAGAGACCGTGACGGTCCTTCCCGGCGCCGCCTTCTTCGACTCCGCGACGAGCTTCGGCATGATCCGCGGCGGCAAGATCGACGCCGCGATCCTCGGCGCCATGCAGGTGTCGAAGGACGGCGACCTGGCCAACTGGATGATCCCCGGCAAGATGGTCAAGGGTCCCGGGGGCGCGATGGACCTGGTGCACGGCGCCGGGAGACTCATCGTGCTGATGGAGCACGTCGCCAAGGACGGCTCGGCCAAGATCGTGGACGAGTGCTCGCTGCCGCTCACCGGCCGCCGGGTCGTGGACCGCATCATCACCGACCTCGCCGTGATCGACGTCACCGAGAACGGCCTGGTGCTGGTCGAGACCGCGCCGGGCGTGTCGGTCGACGACGTGATCGCGGCCACCGAACCGGAGTTGACCATTTCGAACGAGCTTGAGGTGAAGGCATGAACAGGGACGACGTCGTCATCGTGGCGGCCGCGCGCACGCCGCAGGGCCGCCTGAAGGGGCAGTTGGCACCGCTGACCGCCGTGCAGCTGGGCAGCGCCGCGATCGCCGGCGCGCTGCAGAAGGGCGGCATCCCCGCCGACGCGGTCGACGCCGTGCTGGTCGGGCAGGTGCTGCCCGCCGGCGCCGGTCAGAACCCGGCCCGGCAGGCCGCGGTCGGCGCGGGCATCCCGTGGACGGTGCACGCCGGATCGGTCAACAAGGTGTGCCTGTCGGGACTGACCGCCGTCATCGACGCGGCGCGGATGCTGCGGCTGGGGGACGCGGCCGTGGTGGTCGCCGCCGGCATGGAGTCCATGACCCGTGCCCCCCACCTGCTCATGGGCTCACGCGACGGATGGTCGTACGGCACCGTGGAGGTGCTCGACCACATGGCCTACGACGGTCTCACCGACGCGTACGACCGCGAGAGCATGGGCGCGTCCACCGAGCGCCTCAACGAGCGGTTCGAGGTGACCCGCCAGCAGCAGGACGCCGTGGCTGCGCGCTCGCATCAGCGGGCGGCGGCGGCGTGGGATGCGGGTGTGTTCGAGGCCGAGATCGTGCCGGTGCAGATCCCGCAGCGCCGCGGCGAGCCGGTGACGGTGACCCGTGACGAGGGCATCCGCCCCGACACCACCGTCGATTCGCTGGCCGCCCTGCGCCCGGCGTTCGCCGAGGGCGGCTCGATCACGGCCGGCAACTCGTCGCAGATCTCCGACGGGGCATCCGCCGTCGTGCTCACCACCCGCTCGCACGCCGATGCGAACGGCTGGGACGTGCTCGCCGTGGTCGGGGCGTCCGGTCAGGTCGCCGGGCCCGACAACTCGCTGCACGCCCAGCCCGCCGGCGCGATCCGCCAGGCGGTCGACAAGCAGGGCATCGCCGTGTCGGACCTGGACGTCGTCGAGATCAACGAGGCGTTCGGCGCCGTCGTGGCCCGCTCGCAGCGCGAACTGGGTCTCGACGACGACATCGTCAACATCCACGGCGGCGGCATCGCCATCGGTCACCCTATCGGCGCCAGCGGCAACCGGCTGGTCGTGCACATGGTGCACGAGCTGGTGCGTCGCGGCTCCGGCACGGCCGCGGTCGCGCTGTGCGGCGGCGGCGGCCAGGGCGACGCTTTGATCCTCACCCGCTGAGGCGGTGCCCGCGCCGGTCAGCGCTCCAGGTTCTGCGTGAGGTACTTCGTCTCGTGGCCCGACACGGGGGAGTCCTCGGGTACGAGGTGTCCCTGACCGGCGCGGCGCACGTCGACGATCGTGCCGATCGCCAGCGCCAGCGTGATCGCCCAGCTCAGCCAGGCCAACCCGGTGCGCCAGGTGAACGGCTCTTTGTCGCGCAGCGCCCGCAGCAGCGTCATGCCGCTGGTGACCGCGCCGATGATGCCCGTGCCGAAGACGTACTTGCGCATCCCCCCACGCTAGCGCGCGGCACCGGTGTCGCAGAACCCGGCACCGCGCGCCGCGCTGTTAGCCTGAGAGAGGCATCTCGCGATACGAAAGCAGGCGCTGGACATGACGCAAGCAGAACTCGTCGTCGTCGCGAACCGACTGCCCGTCGACCGCGACGACGCCGGCGGATGGCGCACCTCGCCGGGCGGACTGGTCACCGCGCTCGAGCCGGTGATGCGACGCACCCAGGGCGCATGGGTGGGCTGGCCGGGCCAGGCTGAACTGCACCTCGAAGAGTTCGACTTCGAGGGCACGCACCTGGTGCCGGTCACCCTCAGCGCCGAAGACGTCGAGCTGTACTACGAGGGCTTCTCGAACGACACCATCTGGCCGCTCTACCACGACGTCATCGCCGCGCCGCGATACCGCCGGGAATGGTGGAACGCGTACGTCGCGGTCAACAGCAGATTCGCGGATGCCGCCGCCGCCGCGGCCGCGCCGGGGGCGACCGTCTGGGTGCAGGACTATCAACTGCAGCTGGTGCCGAAGATGGTCCGCGAGCTGCGGCCCGACGTGACGATCGGGTACTTCCATCACATTCCGTTTCCGGCATACGGCCTGTTCTCGCAATTGCCGTGGCGGCGGCAGGTGCTCGAGGGCCTGCTCGGCGCCGACGTGATCGGGTTCCAGCGCACCGGTGACGCCGGCAACTTCGCGCGGGCCGTGCATCGGCAACTGCGGTACGAGACCCGGGCCAGCGGCATCCGCATCCCGCAGGACGACGGGTCGGTGCGCATCGCCCTCGCCAAGGCGTTCCCCATCTCCATCGATGCGTCCGCGTACGTCCGGATGGCGCAGCGTCCCGACATCCAGGCCCGCGCCCGGCAGATCCGCGACGAGCTCGGCAACCCCGAGAAGATCCTGCTCGGGGTCGACCGGCTCGACTACACCAAAGGCATCCGCCACCGCATGAAGGCGTTCGGCGAGCTGCTGCGCGACGACCGGCTGTCGGTCGAACGGGCCACGCTCGTGCAGGTGGCCAGCCCCAGCCGGGAACGGGTGGCCGCGTACATGCAGCTGCGCGACGAGATCGAGCTCACGGTCGGTCGCATCAACGGCACGTACGACACCATGGAGCACACCGCCATCCGCTACCTGCACCAGGCGTTCCCGCGCGAAGAGATGGTCGCCCTGTACCTGGCGGCCGACGTCATGCTGGTGACCGCACTGCGCGACGGCATGAACCTGGTCGCCAAGGAGTACATCGCCAGCCGTCTCGACAACCGCGGTGTGCTCGTGCTCAGCGAGTTCACCGGCGCCGCCGACGAGCTCGGCAGCGCGATCCGCATCAACCCGCATGACATCGAGGGCCTGAAGGACGCCATCATGCAGGCCGTCGACATGCCGCCCGCCGAGCAGGGCCGCCGCATGCGCAAGCTGCGCCGCCGAGTGCAGGAGCACGACGTCGAGGCATGGTCGCAGGCCTTCCTCGCGGCGCTTCACGACGCCCACCGGGCGAACGCGTCGTGACGCCCGTCGAGACCCGGGCGCTCGACCGGCTCGCCGCGGCGCGGCGGCTGCTGGTCGCGCTCGATTTCGACGGCACCCTGTCACCGTTGCAGAACGACCCGATGCGCTCGCGCATGCTGCCGGCGGCGCGCACTGCCGTCGAGGCGTTGGCGGGGCGCCCCTGCACCTGGGTCGCGCTGGTGTCGGGTCGCAGCCTGAAAGACCTGCGCCTCATCGCCGAGCACCGCGACGACTCGGCGGTGCTGCTGGCAGGCTCGCACGGCGCCGAGTTCTGGACACCGGCCGCAGGGGTCATCGCCCCAGACGACGACCCCGCCGACATCGTGCTGCGCGATCGGCTTCGCGCCGCGACCGAGCAGGCCACCCGGCATCTGCCCGGGGTGTGGATCGAACCGAAGACGTTCGGGTTCGGCGTGCACACCCGGCGTGCCTCGAGGTCCGACGCGCAGGCCGCGAACGATGCCGCCGACGCGATCGTGGCCACCGCAGCCGGACACTGGCGGCGCCGCACCGGGCGCGACATCGTCGAGTATGCGTTCCGTGACGAGGGCAAAGACAGCGCCGTCGCCCACCTACGGCAGCTGGTGCACGCCGATGCGGTGCTCTTCGCCGGCGACGACGTCACCGACGAGGACGCCCTGCGCAGCCTCGGCGAGACGGATGTGGGCGTGCATGTCGGCCCGGTGGGCACCACTGCGGCGACGGTGCTGATGCCCGGCATCGACGAGTTCGCACGGTTTCTGGCATCCCTCGCCGCACGCCGACGCGACCGCGCGTGCGACGAGAGCCCGGCGTGAGCGCGCGCCGCCGTGCGCGAACGAACGCCGACGGACATCGTGCGGTGTCATGACCGAGGGAGCGGACGGGTCGGCGCAATAGACTTCGAGCATGGCTGAGTCCGAGAAGGCGATCGACATCAAGCCCCGCAGCCGCGTCGTCACTGACGGCATCGAGGCGACCACTTCGCGAGGCATGCTGCGCGGAGTCGGCATGGGCGACGACGACTGGGACAAGCCGCAGATCGGCATCGCGTCGAGCTGGAACGAGATCACCCCCTGCAACCTCAGCCTCGACCGGCTCGCCCAGGGTGCGAAGCAGGGGGTGCACGCCGGCGGCGGCTATCCGTTGCAGTTCGGCACCATCTCGGTGTCGGACGGCATCTCGATGGGCCACGAGGGCATGCACTTCTCGCTGGTCAGCCGTGAGGTGATCGCCGACTCGGTCGAGACGGTGGTGATGGCCGAACGCCTGGACGGCACCGTCCTGCTGGCCGGCTGCGACAAGTCGATTCCCGGGATGCTGATGGCCAGCGCCCGGCTGAACCTGTCGAGCGTGTTCCTGTACGCCGGGTCGATCGCCCCCGGCTGGGTGAAGCTGTCGGACGGCACCGAGAAGGAGATCACCATCATCGACTCCTTCGAGGGGGTCGGGGCGTGCCTTGCGGGCCGGATGACCGAAGAAGACCTGCACCACATCGAGTGCTCGTTCGCCCCGGGCGAGGGGGCCTGCGGCGGCATGTACACGGCGAACACGATGGCGTCGGTCGCCGAGGCGCTCGGCCTGAGCCTGCCCGGGTCGGCGGCGCCGCCGTCGGCGGACCGCCGCCGCGACATGTTCGCCAGGCGTTCCGGGGAGGCGGTGGTGAACCTGCTGCGGCAGGGCATCACCACCCGAGACATCCTCACGATCGAGGCGTTCGAGAACGCCATCGCGTTGGCGATGGCGCTCGGCGGCTCGACCAACGTGGTGCTGCATCTGCTGGCGATCGCGAGCGAGGCGGGCGTGGAACTGAGCCTGCACGACTTCAACCGCATCGGCGCCAAGGTGCCGCACGTGGCCGACATGAAACCCTACGGCCAGTTCGTCATGAACGACGTCGACCGGCACGGTGGCATCCCGGTCGTCATGAAGGCGATGCTCGACGAAGGGCTGCTGCACGGCGACGCCCTCACCGTCACCGGCAAGACGCTCGCCGAGAACCTCGCCGAGTTGAGCCCGGGACCGGTCGACGGCACCGTCATCCACACCTTCGACGACCCGATCCACGCCACCGGGGGACTCACCATCCTGCACGGCTCGCTCGCCCCCGACGGCGCCGTGGTCAAGACCGCCGGGTTCGACGCCGCGGTGTTCGAGGGCCCTGCCCGCGTGTTCGAGCGCGAGCGCGCCGCCATGGACGCACTCGAGGCCGGCGAGATCACCGCCGGCGACGTGGTCGTGATCCGCTACGAGGGGCCCAAGGGCGGGCCGGGCATGCGCGAGATGCTTGCGATCACCGCGGCCATCAAGGGCGCGGGCCTCGGAAAAGATGTATTACTCTTGACGGACGGTCGATTCTCCGGCGGCACAACCGGCCTGTGCATCGGCCACATAGCACCCGAAGCGGTGGACTCCGGTCCCATCGCCTTCGTGCGCGATGGTGATCTGATACGGGTCGATATCGCGGCTCGCACTCTCGACCTACTCGTCGACACGTCCGAGCTGGGCTCCCGCGCAGTGGGATGGGAGCCGCTGGAACCGCGCTACACCCGAGGCGTCTTGGCCAAGTACTCCAAGCTCGTGCGCTCTGCCGCGCAGGGCGCCGTCACGGGGTAGCGGCCACACGATCCCCTGTCAGCCCGATCAATCGAGGAAACATCACCATGCCTGCAGACACCGCTGCGGCCGTACCACGGCCACACGCCCCCCGCACCGCGTCCGCGCCCGTGCTCACGGGTGCACAGGCGGTCGTCCGATCGCTCGAGCTGCTCGGGATCACCGACGTGTTCGGCCTGCCCGGCGGCGCCATCCTCCCGGTCTACGACCCGCTGATGGACGCCTCCGAGATCCGACACATCCTGGTGCGGCACGAGCAGGGCGCCGGGCACGCGGCCGAAGGCTACGCGTCGGCGTCGGGCAAGGTGGGCGTGGCCATCGCCACCTCGGGACCGGGCGCCACCAACCTGGTCACGGCGATCGCCGACGCCTACATGGACTCGGTGCCGCTGCTGGCGATCACCGGGCAGGTGTTCAGCACGCTGATGGGCACCGACGCGTTCCAAGAGGCCGACATCGTGGGGATCACGATGCCGATCACCAAGCACTCGTTCCTCGTCCGGCGCGCCGAAGACATCCCCGGGGCGCTGGCCGCGGCGTATGAGATCGCCACGACCGGCCGGCCCGGCCCGGTGCTCGTGGACATCACCAAGGATGCGCAGCAGAACGAGGCGCCGTTCATCTGGCCGCCCAAGGTCGACCTGCCCGGGTACCGTCCGGTGACCAAGGCGCACGGCAAGCAGATCCAGGCCGCGGCCCGCCTGCTCGCGCACGCCTCCAAGCCGGTGCTGTACGTCGGCGGCGGTGTGGTGCGGGCCCGGGCGGCCGACGAACTGCGCACCCTGGCCGAGTCCACCGGCGCGCCGGTGGTGACCACCCTGATGGCACGGGGCGCCTTCCCCGACTCGCACCGGCAGCACCTGGGCATGCCCGGCATGCACGGCACCGTCCCCGCGGTGTTGGCGCTGCAGGAGGCCGACCTGATCGTGGCGCTGGGCGCGAGGTTCGATGACCGCGTCACCGGCAAGGCGGCGCTGTTCGCCCCGCACGCCAAGGTCGTGCACGTCGACATCGATCCGGCCGAGATCTCGAAGATCCGGGTCGCCGACGTGCCGATCGTGGGCGACCTGAAAGACGTCCTCGTCGACCTCGACGTGGCCTTCCGCGGCGTCGCGTCGGCATCGCGCCCCGGCATCGCCGACTGGTGGTCGTACCTGGACGGGCTGCGCGACGAGTTCCCGCTCGGGTTCGCGCCCACCAGTGACGGCCTGCTGTCGCCCCAGCACGTGATCCAGCGCATCGGCGAGCTGACCGGTCCCGAGGCGGTGTACGCCGCCGGTGTCGGCCAGCATCAGATGTGGGCGGCCCAGTTCATCCGGTACGAGCGGCCGAACGCGTGGCTGAACTCCGGTGGTGCGGGAACCATGGGCTATGCCGTTCCGGCCGCGATGGGGGCGAAGGTCGCCGAGCCCGACCGCGTGGTGTGGGCGATCGACGGCGACGGCTGCTTCCAGATGACCAACCAGGAGTTGGCCACCTGCGTGATCAACGACATCCCGATCAAGGTGGCGATCATCAACAACTCGTCGCTGGGCATGGTGCGTCAGTGGCAGACCCTGTTCTACGACGGGCGGCACTCGCACACCGACCTGAACACGGGGCACGGCACCGTCCGGGTGCCCGACTTCGTCAAGCTCGCCGAGGCGTACGGATGCCTCGCGCTGCGCGTCGAGCGCGAAGAAGACGTGGATGCCGCCATCGAGACGGCGCTGGCGACCAACGACCGTCCGGTCGTGATCGACTTCGTGGTCAGCGCCGACGCGATGGTGTGGCCGATGGTGCCACAGGGCGTGAGCAACAGCTACGTCCAGTACGCCCGCGACCACGCACCCGCATTCGAGCAGGAAGACTGAGGAGGACGACATGCCCAACCACGTGCTGAGCCTTCTCGTGGAGGACAAGCCCGGTCTGCTGACCCGGGTCGCCGGCCTGTTCGCCCGGCGCAGCTTCAACATCTCGTCCCTGGCGGTGGGCGTCACCGAGGTGCCGGGCCTGAGCCGCATCACGGTCGTCGTCGACGTCGACGAACAGCCGCTCGAGCAGGTGACCAAGCAGCTGAACAAGCTGGTGAACGTCATCAAGATCGTCGAGCTGGAGCCGGCGGCATCCGTGCAACGCGAGCACATGCTCGTGAAGGTGCGTGCCGACAACGCGAACCGCTCGAACGTGCTCGAGGTGGTGAACCTGTTCCGCGCGTCCGTCGTCGACTACGCGCCCGACGCGCTCGTGGTCGAGGTCACCGGCGACCAGGGCAAGGTCGAGGCGCTGCTGCGGGCGCTCGAACCGTTCGGCATCAAAGAGCTCGCGCAGTCGGGGCTGCTGGCCATCGGCCGAGGCGGCAAGAGCATCACCGAACGCGTGCTGCGCGGCTGAGGCATCCGCGCCACCCGTCACCGGCGGACCGGCGCAGCGACACGAAACGACACAACCCAAGGAGAAACCCACATGACCACCGAGATCTTCCACGACTCCGACGCCGACCTGTCGATCATCCAGAACAAGAAGGTCGCGATCGTCGGCTACGGCTCGCAGGGCCACGCCCACGCGCTGAACCTGCGCGACTCGGGCGTTGAGGTCGTCATCGCCCTCAAAGAGGGGTCGCGCTCGATCCAGAAGGCGCAGGAGGCCGGCTTCGAGGTCAAGACGGTGGCGGATGCCGCCGACTGGGCGGACGTCATCGTCATCCTCGCGCCCGACCAGCACCAGCGCGGCATCTACGCCGACTCGATCAAGGAGCACCTGGCGCCCGGCAAGACGCTGCTGTTCGCGCACGGTTTCAACATCCGGTTCGGCTACATCCAGGCGCCCGAGGGCGTGGACGTCGTCATGGTCGCCCCCAAGGGCCCGGGTCACACCGTGCGCCGCGAGTACGAGGCCGGCCGCGGCGTGCCGGTGATCGTCGCCGTCGAGGTGGATGCCTCGGGTTCGGCGTGGGACACCGCCTGGTCGTACGCCAAGGCGATCGGCGGCCTGCGCGCCGGCGGCATCAAGACCACGTTCACCGAAGAGACCGAGACCGACCTGTTCGGCGAGCAGGCGGTGCTGTGCGGCGGCATGTCGCACCTGGTGCAGTACGGCTTCGAGACGCTGGTCGAGGCCGGCTACCAGCCCCAGATCGCGTACTTCGAGGTGCTGCACGAGCTCAAGCTCATCGTCGACCTGATGTGGGAGGGCGGCATCGCCAAGCAGCGCTGGTCGATCTCGGACACCGCTGAGTACGGCGACTACGTGTCGGGCCCGCGCGTGATCGACCCGCACGTCAAGGAGAACATGAAGGCTGTGCTCGCCGACATCCAGTCCGGTGCCTTCGCGCAGCGCTTCATCGACGACCAGGACGCCGGGGCTCCCGAGTTCCTCGCGCTGCGCGAGAAGGAGGCGCAGCACCCGATCGAGGCGGTCGGCAAGGAGCTGCGCGCCCTGTTCGCCTGGAAGCAGCAGGACGAGGACTACACCGAGGGCTCGGCCGCGCGCTGAGCCACCGTCGCGAACGGGCCGGGGGAGCGCTCCTCCGGCCCGTTCGCGTGGGCGGCTGCGGCGACAGACGTCAGGATGCCGTCGGCCGCAGGCCGTCCAGACGCTGCGGCGTGAACAACTCGTCGAGGATCAACCGCGCGGCACCCAGAACGCCCGCGCTTTCTCGGGCGCGACTGGTCGTGACCTCCAGCTCGTCGGTCACCATCGGCAGGCATTGGGAGTAGATGGACGAGCGAACACCGGCGACGAACGCCTCTGCCTGGCTCAGGATGCCGCCGAGGATCAGACTGCGCGGGTTGTAGAAGTTCATGATCGTGGACAGGATGACGCCGAGCCTGAGGCCCGCCTCGCGCAATGCCTGCGTCGCCTGCGGATGGGCATCGCCGGCCAGGGCGACCACGTCGCCGGCATCGGAGACCGACACACCCTCGGCCTGCAGGGCACGGACCAGGGCGGACCCTCCCGCCACGGCATCGAGGCACGCCGTCCGCCCGCACGAACACAGCACGGCGGGCGCATCGGCCACGGTGACGTGGCTGATATCGCCGGCCATGCCGCGGTGGCCACGGTAGATCCGGCCCGAGGCGATGACGCCGCACCCGATGCTCGACCCGGCCTTCACGAACACGAAGTGATCCTCGTCGTGGTCACGTACCGTCGATTCGCCGAGGGCCATCAGGTTGGCATCGTTGTCGGCCTGCACGGTGAGCCCGGTCATCTCAGCGAGTCGTTCACCCGGCCGCAGTCCGTTCCAGCCCGGCATCCGCGACGGTGAGACCATGGCGCGCGTGCGCGCGTCGACCGGACCCGGAAGGCCGATGCCGATGCCCCGCAGCTGCCAGTCAGGACGGTGATGCGCCGAGAGTGTGCGCGCGGTTGCGGCCACCCATCCGAGCACATGCTCCGGCCCCGCGGTGATGTCGATCGGCTCGGTGCGGTCGGCGAGTCGGTGCCCGGCCAGGTCGAACAGGCCGAAGTTCGCATGGTGGGAGCCGAGGTCCACCGCACAGACCACGGCTCCGTCGCCGTTGATCTCCAAGTGGCGGGGGCGCCGTCCCACGCCACCGGCTTCGCCGTCGGTCTCGCGTACGAGCCCCGCGGCCACCAGCTCGTCGACGCGCTGTGCAACGGTGGACGGGCTGAGTCCGGTCAGACGTGCCAGCTGGGCGCGTGAATGCGCCGCATCGCCCCGAATCAGCGACAACAGCTTCGCGGCATCCGCTCGCTTGGGCGAGCCGACCTGCCCGGTGGCGACCATGGCGACCTCCTCGTGACCGAGGTCAGTCTACGCAATTCTCCGAAACTGGAGAATATTAGGCCCAATCTTGCATCTATCCGATCCGTCCGAATACGCTCACCGAAACTCACCTGCGAGACAGCTGGGAATGCAATGAGCGCATCGAACACGCCGATGGTGGCGCTGCCGGTCGTGGACACGTACTCCGGTGATCTGTGCGTGCCACGGTGCGTCGACCTCGAGGTGGCGCCGAGCGGGCCCGGGCACGGCGGTGGCGATCTCTCGCGCACGATCACAACCCAACAGAGAGGAATGCCCTGATGTGGCATGGAAAGAGATGGACGAAGCCGGCGCTGGCCGTCGCAGCTCTGGCAGTCGTGACGATGGGCGTGGCGGCGTGCGCGTCGAACGCGAGTCTGCCGCCCGAGGACGGGAGCACGAACGCGGCCGACCAGAACCCGGTGTTCGCCGATGCGCCCGTGGCGGGGGCAGACCTGATCGTGCCGGGGTCGACGATGGAGCGGATCAAGAAGCGGGGCAAGCTCATCGTCGCCGAGGCGCTCGACGCACCGCTGCTGTCGCAGCAGGATCCGACCAATCCCGACCAGGTCGAGGGCTTCGATGCCGACCTGGCGAAGCTGCTGGCGATCTACATCCTCGGCAAGCCGAGCGTCGAGATCGTGCCGCCGGCCTCCGAGACCCGTGAGGCGATGCTGCAGAACGGCACCGTCGATGTGGTCTTCAACACGTACACGATCACCCCGGAGCGCGCCGAGCAGGTCTCGTTCGCGGGGCCCTACTTCGAGTCGGGGCTCGCCGTGGCCGTCAAGAGCGACAACAACGACATCACGAGCGAGAAGGACCTGGACGGCAAGACCGTGATCGTCGGTGCGAACACACCGGCGGTCACCGAGGTGCCGAAGGTGGCACCGTCGGCGACCGTGGTCTCGTTCGCCACCGATCCCGCCGCGGTCCAGGCACTGATCCAGGGGCGCGGCGACGCGTATGTGCAGGACTACACGCTGCTGGCCAGCGACGCGGCCAGCGAGAAGCAGATCAAGGTGGTGGGCGCGCCGTTCACCACCGAGCCCTATGGGATCGGTCTGAAGCACGGCGACGACGACTTCAAGTCCTTCATCAACGATTGGCTCCTGAAGATCCAGGATGGCGGTCAGTGGGGTCAGGCGTGGAAGACCACGCTCGGCACCGTGACCGACTCCGACATCCCGACGCCGCCGAAGATCGGCTCGGTTCCGGGCTCCTGATCACGTCGAGGGGTGGAAGGCGAGATCTTCCACCCCTCCCCATCCCGGGAGACAGTCCATGAATCCCCTCATCGAGAATGCCGGTGCGATCGCGCAGGCCCTCGGCACCACCCTGATGATGGCGGTGATCGCCGGGATCGGCTCGATCGTGCTGGGCGTGCTGGTGACGGTCGCGCGCGTCAGTCCGATACCGATCCTGCGCTTCGCGGCGTTCTGCTACACGCAGTTCTTCATCAACGTGCCCCTGTTGGCGCTGTTGCTGCTTGCCGTGTTCGCCCTGCCCGACGCGGGACTGCTGCTTCCGCTGACGCCGACCGCCATCATCGTGTTGACCGCCTATGAATCGGCGTACGTCGCCGAGGCGGTGCGTTCGGGTGTCAACACCGTGCCGCCCGGTCAGATCGAGGCGGCACGCGCGCTCGGGATGACGTTCGGGCTGAGCCTGAGACGGGTGATCGTGCCGCAGGCGCTGCGATCGGTCGTCCAGCCGATCGGCAACGTGATGATCGCGCTCGCGATGAACACCGCGTTGGCTGCGGCGGTGGGCGTGGTGGAGCTGACCGCCGAGGTCAACAAGATCAACCTGGTCGCCGCCCAGCCGATCCTGATCTTCTCGGGCGCCGGCCTGCTCTACATGGCCATTGCGCTGGTGATCGGCCTGGCGGCGGGCTGGGTCGAACGAAGGGTGGCGATCGCCCGATGAGCGTCGACACACTCAAGGCGGCACGCGTCGTCCGCCGCGCCGGCGCGCACTACGACGCGTCGTTCATGTATGACGTGCCCGGGCCCAGGGGCCGGCGCAACATCATGCTCGGTTCGATCGTCAGCTGCCTGGTGCTCGGTGGCATCCTCGCCGCCGGTCTGTGGCAGTTCGCCGCGCACGGGCAGTTGGCGCCGGACCGCTGGGCTCCGTTCACCACGTGGCCGATCTGGCGCTACCTGCTCGATGGACTGCTCGGCACCCTCGAGGCCGCGGCCGTCGTCGCCGTGCTCGGTGGTGTCCTCGGCGTGCTGCTCGCCCTCGGGCGCACCGGACGCATCCGCCCGGTGCGCTGGCTCTGCACGGCCTACATCGAGATCGCACGCACGGTGCCGGTGCTGCTCATGATCTATCTCATGCTGTTCGGGCTGCCCCAGCTCGGACTCACCCTGCCGCGGCTGTGGCAGCTGGTGATTCCGCTCACGGTCGCCAACGCCGCCGTGTTCGCCGAGATCGTCCGGGCCGGCATCGCCAGTCTTCCGCGTGGGCAGCAGGAGGCGGCGCTGAGTCTGGGCATGCGTCGGTCCCAAGCCATGCGATACGTCGTGCTTCCGCAGGCCTTCCGCAACGTGGCCCCGTCATTGATCACCCAGTTCGTCAGTCTGCTCAAGGACACCTCACTCGGTTTCATCGTCGCGTTCACCGAGCTGTTGTACCGCGGCCAGGTGCTCGCCTCGTACCTGCACCTGCTCATTCCGACCTATGTGGCCGTCACCGTCATCTACCTCGTCGTCAACGGCAGCCTGACCGCGGTCGCGGCCCGGTTGCAACGGGCGAGAGGACGGCGCGGCGCCGCCGCCGATCCGAAGACCTCCGCCGATGGCTGAGGGCACGCTGATCGCCGGGATCGACATCGGGGGCACGAAGATCTCTGCGTTGTTGGCGGGTGACGACGGCACGGTGCGCTCACGTGGCGCCGTGGCGGCGCCGGCCTCACAGGGTGCTGATGCGATGGCGGATGCCGCAGCCTCGCTGGTGCGTCGACTGGTCCGCGATGCCGAAGCCGATGTCACCGTCGTCGGCGTGGGAACGGCCGGCGTCGTCGATCACCACTCCGGCGCGATCCGGGCGGCATCCGGCACCTTCCCCGGATGGGCCGGCTACCCGTTGGCGCAGGAGTTGTCCGCCCGGCTGGATCTGCCGATCTGTGTGGAGAACGACGTCAATGCGTTCCTTCTCGGAGAGGTGGCCGCCGGTGCCGAATACGGCGACGATGTGCTGGGCGTGATGCTCGGTACGGGCGTGGGCGGAGCGGTGCTGTTGGACGGACGGTTGCGGCACGGCCCTCACGGCGCAGCCGGAGAGATCGGCCATACCCCCGGGTACGGCGACACCCGGTGCACCTGCGGGCAGCGCGGTCACCTCGAAACCGTGGCATCCGGTACGTCACTGTCGCGGCGTTACGCAGAACGTACCCGCGGGGCTGCGCTCGGTGCACGGGAGGTCGCGCGCCGGGCGCGATCGGGCGACGCCGATGCCCGCGCGGTGTTCGACGACGCGGGCCGAGCCCTCGCTCTCGCGTGCGCGAGCGCCGCCGGCATCCTGGACCTGCCTGTCGCGGTCGTCGGCGGGGGAGTGGCACAGGCCTGGGACCTGCTCGAGCCGGCCATCGAACGCACGCTCGTCACCGACTCGCCGGTCTCGGGCGCGGGCCTGCGGATCGTGCGCGGCAGGCTGGGCGAGGACGCCGTCGCGTGGGGGGCTGTCCGTCTCGCGCGCGGTCGGGGTGTCGACGACACCCCTGCAGAGGGAGGAACCCGATGACCGATCGACCGCCGGCATGTCAGGTGTGGCTGGGGCCGCCACCCGACGCGGCGGCGGACGGGCTTGCCCGTCCGCGTATCGGCATCGGCGGGATCTCGATCGAGTCGAGCACGTTCACGCCGCACATCTCCGGTGACGAGGCGTTCACCGTGCGGACGGGCCGGCGACTGCTCGCCGGTTACGGCTTCTTCGACCACGAGCCCGGGTTGCGGGATGCCGCGGACTGGGTGCCGCTCATGCACGCGCGTGCGCTGCCCGGCGGCGCGGTCGCCGCCGACACGTACCGGCGGATGAGGCAGCAGCTCGTCGACGGTATCCGCCGACACGGTCCGTTCGACGGGTTCCTCCTCGACATCCATGGGGCGATGAGCGTCGTCGGGCTCGACGACGCCGATGCCGACCTCGCCGGTGCGGTGCGGCAGGCCGTCGGTGAGGACACGCTGGTCAGCGCCGCCATGGACCTGCACGGCAATGTGTCGCGCGCGCTGCTCGACGCCGTCGACCTCATCACCTGCTACCGGATGGCGCCGCACGAGGACGAACCGAACACCAAGGAGCGGGCTGCGTACAACCTCGTCGCCCGACTGCGTGCCGCCGGGGGGATCGACCCTGTGCGGCGCCGTCCGTACAAGGCGTGGGTGCCGGTTCCGGTGCTGCTGCCCGGCGAGAAGACCAGCACCCGGCTGCAGCCGGCCCGCGGCATCTACGACGACGTCGCCGAGGTCGCCGAGCTGCCCGGGGTGGTCGACGCCGCCGTCTGGGTGGGCTACGCCTGGGCCGACGAGCCCCGCTGCCACGCGGCTGTGGTGGTCACCGGAGACGACCGCGCGGTCATCGCCCGCGAAGCCGAGCGGTTGGCGCGCCGGTACTGGGACGCACGCGACGACTTCGCGTTCGTGGGGCCGACGGCATCCCTCGCCGACGCGCTCGACCGGGCGTTGGCGCCCGGTGCCGCGCGGCCGTACGTGATCTCCGACTCGGGTGACAACCCCACCGCGGGCGGCGCCGGCGACGTGTCCTCCACGCTCGGCGAACTGCTCGCCCGCCCCGATCTCGCCGACGACCGGCGGTGCGTCATCCACGCGTCGATCTTCGATCCCGCGGCCGTGGCGGTCGCTGCCGCGGCCGGCGTCGGCGCGTGGGTGGACGTGTGGGCAGGCGGCCGGGTCGATCCGGGGCCGCGTGGACCGGTACGGCTGCGCGGTCGGGTGTTCTCGCTCACCGACGGCGATCCCGTCGCCGGCGTGCAGGTGGTGATCCGGGCCGGTTCGGTGCACGCGATCCTCACCGAGCGTCGCAAGCCTTTCCACCACCTCGACGACTTCCGCATGCTCGGCCTCGACCCCGAGACGGCAGACGTGCTGATCGTGAAGATCGGCTACCTCGAGCCCGAGCTGTACCAGCTGGCCGCCGACTGGACGCTGGCACTGACCCCCGGCGGCGTCGACCAGGACCTGCTGCGGCTCGGACACCACCGGCTCGCGCCGGGCGTGGTGCCGTTCGACACGTCGGATCCGCATCCCGATCTGGCAGCCGTGGTCACCCGGCGCGGCGAGGGGGAGGATTGAACGTATGACCCCCGCCACCGAGCCCGCAGCCCGCCCCGCCGTCGAGATCGCCGTCGAGATCGCCGTGCAGGACCCGGCCGGCGCCCGTGCCGCGTGCGGGGCCGGCGCCGACCGCGTCGAGCTGTGCCAGGCACTCGGGACGGGCGGGCTCACCCCGTCGATCGGCACCGTCGAGCAGACGATCGCCGCGGTCGGCGCCGACCGCATCGCACCCCTGGTGCGCCCGCGCGGCGGAGGGTTCGTGTACGACGCCGACGAGGTCGCCGTGGTTGCCGCCGACATCCGCCGGCTGTCTGAGATGGGCGTGGCCGCCCTGGTGGTGGGATGCCTCACCCGCACCGGAACCGTCGACCTCGACGCGCTCGCCCGGTGGCGGGATGCCGCGGCCGGCACGCCGCTCGTCTTCCATCGCGCCGTCGACGTCGCGCCCGACCCGACCGCGCTCATCGACCCACTGATCGAGGCGGGCGTCGTGCGCGTGCTCACCTCCGGAGGAGCCGCCCGCAGCATCGACGGCGTCGCCGTGCTGCGCGCCCTCGTGCACCGGGCCGCGGGCCGGATCGAGATCATGGCGGGCGGAGGCATCCGCACCGCCGACATGCCCGACATCGTCCGCACGGGCGTCGACGCGGTGCACCTGTCGGCCCGGGCGGCCGCCGCCGATGCGGCACCCAGCGGACCCGGCGGAGGAGCCGACGCCCACGACGTCACCGATCCGGCGCTCGTGCACAGCGCCGTCACCGCGGTGCACAGCGCCGTCGCCGCCGTGCGCGACGCACACGCTCGCGCCTAGACTGACCTGCATGTCCGATCCCACCCCGCCCGACGACGACGAGGCCCTGCGCTGGGACGGTGACGACGAGGCGCGACCGACGCTGCCTGCCGGCTGGCACGCCAAGGGCCGCGGCGCCGACCTCGTCGAAACCGAGGGGGAGCCGGCTGCGGGGGAGCTGACATCCACCGCGGCCGACACCACCGCGTTCGACGCCACCACATCCGACACCGCCGCGGCCGACACCGCCGCGACCGGTCAGACGGAAGCGACGGCATCGGGTGAGCCGGCGCCTGCGGGCAACGCCGCACTCATCGCCCTCGGCATGCTCGGCGGCGTGTATCTGCTGTTCACGATCGGCTGGGTCGTCGGCGGCCTGCGGCTGCAGCCGGTCGCCGTGCGGGGACTGCTGGTCTCGCCCGCCGCATACATCCCGGCTTTCGTGCTCGCCGTCCTGGCCCCGGCGTTGTGGTTCGTGGTGACCCTGGTGCTCACCCGCCGCCGCGCGGCCTGGGCGCGGTTCGTGTGGCTCGCCGCCGGCGTGCTGCTGCTGGTGCCGTGGCCGTTCGTGATGGTCGGGGCGGTGGGGCAATGAGCGAGCAGGTGCGGCAACGACCGACGATCCCCACATGGCTCGCCGCCGTGATCTCGGGCGGCTTCGGCCTGTTCTACGCGTACGCGGTCTGGAACGCCGTCGCGTTCCTGGTCGCACAGGCCACCGGCCCGCTCGGCCTGAACGGACTGGGCTGGGCGCTGCTGCTGTTCGCGGTGGTGTTCCCGATTGTCGTGTTCGCCGCGGCGTTCGCCCTCGGTCTACGCCGTGGTGCCGGGGCCCTGGCGCTGCTCATGCTCGTCGGTCTCGGCCTGGTCGCGGTGTTCTGGCTGAACGTGCTCGCGTACTCGTGGTCGGGCGGCGCGTCGCTGGTCGGCGGCTGAACGTCACACGGTCGGGGGCGACCGGTACGCCGCGATAGGCTGGCACCGTCCCGCCCGCGTGCGGCGCGGCATCCTCCCACACCGTCGTCGTCGCGCGTGCGACGCCTTTTGCCGAAGGACCCGTCTGTGACCAAGCCCGTCGTCCTGATCGCCGAACAGCTCTCTCCCGCGACGGTGGACGCACTCGGGCCGGATTTCGAGATCCGACAGGTCGATGGCACCGACCGTGCCGCGCTTCTGTCCGCCCTCGCCGACGCCGACGCGGTGCTGATCCGTTCGGCGACGAAGATGGATGCGGAGGCCATCGCCGCCGCGCCGAAACTCAAGGTCATCGCCCGCGCGGGCGTCGGCCTGGACAACGTCGACATCAAGGCCGCGACCGCCGCCGGGGTCATGGTCGTGAACGCACCGACCTCCAACATCATCTCGGCCGCCGAGCTGACCGTCGCCCACATCCTGAGCCTGGCCCGCCACATCCCCGCCGCCGATGCGTCGCTGACGCGCGGAGAGTGGAAGCGCAGCGCCTACACCGGCACCGAGCTGTTCGAGAAGACCGTCGGCATCATCGGCCTCGGCCGCATCGGCAGCCTCATCACCGAGCGACTGCGCGCGTTCGGCGTGCGCGTCATCGGGTACGACCCGTACGTCACCCCCGCACGCGCCCAGCACCTGCAGGTCGAGTTGCTGCCGCTGGACGAGGTGCTGCGACAGAGCGACTTCGTCACCGTGCACATGCCGAAGACCCCCGAGACCACCGGCATGATCGGCGCCGAGCAGCTGGCCATGATGAAGCCGACCGCGGCGATCGTCAACGTCGCCCGCGGCGGGCTGATCGATGAGGACGCCCTCTACGACGCCCTGACCGGCGGCGTGATCGCCGGTGCCGCCCTCGACGTGTTCACCTCCGAGCCGCCCGCAGAAGGCGGCTCGGCACAGCGGTTGCTCAGCCTGCCGAACGCGGTCGTCACCCCCCACCTGGGTGCGTCCACCTACGAGGCGCAGGAGAAGGCGGGCATCTCGGTCGCCCGTTCGGTCAAGCTCGCGCTCGAGGGCGACCTCGTGCCCGACGCCGTGAACGTCGCCGGCGGTGTGATCGACCCGTTCGTGCGGCCGGGCATCGCCCTGGTCGAGATGCTGGGCCAGTTCTTCACCGGGCTCAGCGAGAGCGCACTGACCAGCCTCGACATCGAGGTGCGCGGCGAACTGGCCGCCTACGACGTCAGCGTCTACCGGCTGGCCGCCCTCAAGGGCATCTTCACGAACATCGTCAGCGAGAACGTCTCGTACGTGAACGCTCCGCTGTTCGCCGAGCAGCGCGGCATCGAGACCCGCCTGATCGTCGAGGCCGACAGTCCGCTCTACCGCAACATCACGATCCTGCGCGGCTCGCTCGCCGACGGGTCGGTGCTCACCGTCGCGGGGACGCTGGCCGGCACGCGCATGGTGCCCAAGGTCGTCGGCGTGAACGGCTACGAGATCGAGGTGCCGATCGAGCGTCATCACCTCGTCATGCGCTATGCCGACCGTCCCGGCATCGTCGCGATCTACGGCCGGTTGCTCGGCGACGCCGGCATCAACATCGCCGGGTTGCAGGTCGCGCACCCCGATTCCAGCGGCCGCGCGCTGTCGGTGCTGACCGTGGACTCGCCGGTACCCGACGAGATCGCCGAGGGCATGCGTGAGGCGATCGGCGCCGACCTGCTGCGCCAGATCGAGATCACCGAGTCCTGAGCGCGCACGCGCGCGCCGTCACGGTCGGGTGACGTCGCGCACCAGGGCGGCGAGCGCATCGAGATCGGCGCCGGTGGGCACCACCGAGCCGGATGCCGTCGCGTCGAGCAGGTTGTTGAAGTAGAGGCCGTCCGAGACGAGCAACACGAGATTCAGCGCCGCGTCGTCACGCACATGCGGCCGCACCGCGTCCGCCCACCGCTCCCGCATCCGCTGCAGGGCGTGGCCGGCGGCGGGGTTGCCGGCCTGCGCCAGCCGTGACACCGCCAGCACGGCGCGGTCGAGCGGGTCGCCGACCGAGAGCGACGAGCGGATGTAGTACTCCACCGGTCCCTCCGGCGCCGACGTGATCTCGGCGACGTCCTCGTCCACCAGCGTGTTCAGGCGCTCGATCAATCCTGCTTCGAGGGCGTCCTTCGACGCGAAGTGATAGAGCAGGCCGCCCTTCGAGACGCCGGCGGCGCGGGCGGTGGCATCCATCGTCGCGCCCCGCTCGCCGTCGGCGATGAGGATCTGCTCGAACGCGTCGAGCACGCTCTCGCGGGCGCGGGGAGGGCGGCTCATGGTCTCGATGCTATCCGGACGGGCATATCTGATACTATACCGGCTGGACGGTACAGTATGCCGTCGGAGGGTACGAGAGATGACGACCACAGTGACGGCGCAGACCGCCGACCTGGCACCGCGTGCGGGATGGCGCGGCTGGACGGCGTTGGCGGTGTTGATGCTGCCGGTGCTGCTGGTCTCGGTCGACAACACCGTGCTCAGCTTCGCGCTGCCGATGATCTCGCTCGAACTCGAACCGACGAGCGTCGAGCAACTCTGGATCATCGACGCCTACCCGCTCGTGCTCGCCGCGCTTCTGGTCACCATGGGCACCCTGGGTGATCGGTTCGGGCGGCGACGGATGCTGCTGATCGGGGCCACCGGGTTCGCCGTGGTCTCGGCGGCCACCGCATTCGCCCCGAGTGCCGGCTGGCTCATCGCCGGCCGCGCCGGCGCGGCGGTCTTCGGGGCCATGCTGATGCCGGCGACCCTCTCGCTGATCCGCACGATCTTCGCCGACCGGCAGCAGCGCCGCCTGGCGATCGCGGTGTGGGCGGCGATGTTCTCGGCCGGGTCGGCGCTCGGTCCGATCGTCGGGGGTTTCCTTCTCGAACACTTCGCCTGGGGCTCGGTGTTCCTGATGGCGGTGCCGGTGCTCATTCCGCTGCTGGTGTGCGCCCCGCTGCTGGTGCCCGAAAGCCGTGACCCGCGCCCGGGCCGCATCGACCCGATGAGCATCCTGCTGTCGATGGGCACCATGGTGCCGATCGTCTACGCCATCAAAGAGATGGCGGTCGTCGGACTGGGCGGACTCGTGCTGCCGCTGCTGGTGATCGGCGCGGTGTTCGGGATCATGTTCGTGCGCCGTCAGCTGCGCTCGCACGCGCCGATGCTCGACATGGCGCTGTTCCGCAACCGCGCGTTCAGCGGGGCCCTGCTCGTGAACCTGCTCAGCATCGTCGCACTGGTCGGCTTTCTGTTCTTCGTCGCCCAGCACCTGCAGCTGATCATCGGGCTCACCCCGATGGAAGCCGGGTTCGCGCTGGTGCCGTCGCTGGCGGCGATGATCGTCGCGGGGCTTGTCGTCGTGCCGATCTCGTCACGACTGCCCGCGCGGCTGATCGTGCCCGGAGCCCTGGTGTTCTCGGTCATCGGCTACGTGGGCATCGCGCTGACCACCGGACCGAACACGCTCTGGCCCACGATCCTGGCCTCAGTGAGCCTGGGCATCGGTGTGGGCATGGCCGAGACGGTCTCGAACGAACTGATCGTCTCGTCGGCTCCCGCCGACAAGGCGGGCGCGGCCAGTGCCGTCTCAGAGACCGCCTACGAGGTCGGTGCCGTGCTCGGCACGTCGATCATCGGCGGGCTGCTCACGGCGGTGTACCGGGGCACCCTCGCGATCCCGCAGGGTGTGCCCGCCGACCTGGCCGAGGCATCCCGGCAGACACTGGCCGGCGCCGTGCACGCCGCCGACACCATCGGGGGTGAGCTGGGTGCCGCGCTGCACGCGGCGGCGGCGTCGGCGTTCGACACCGGAGTGGTCGCCGCGGGCCTGATCGGGGCGGGGTTGGTCGTCGTGGCCGGGGTGATCGCGGCCACTACGCTGGGAGGTGGTCGCCGCCGCGCCGAATGAGTCGTCAGGAGTGCACATGTCGCGTGTCGTGAAGCTTGCCGTCATCGCCGGAGACGGCATCGGACCGGAGGTCGTCGCCGAGGCCGAGAAGGTGCTGGATGCCGTCACCGCAGGCTCCGACATCCGCTTCGACAAGACCCGCTTCTCGCTCGGTGCCGCCCGCTACCTGCAGACCGGCGACACCCTGACCGACGACGACCTGAACGCGATCAAGGCGCACGATGCGATCCTGCTCGGCGCGGTCGGGGGGATGCCCGGGGACGAGCGGCTGAAGGACGCCAACATCGAGCGCGGGCTGCTGCTGCGGCTCCGGTTCGAGCTCGACCATTACGTGAACCTGCGCCCCGCGAAGCTGTACCCGGGCGCACCCGGGCCGCTCGCGAACCCCGGCGAGGTCGACTTCGTCGTGGTGCGCGAGGGCACCGAGGGACCGTACGTCGGCAACGGCGGCTCGATCCGGCGCGGCACCGCGCACGAGGTCGCCAACGAGACATCCGTCAACACCGCCTTCGGTGTGGAGCGGGTGGTGCGCTACGCGTTCGAGATCGCCGAGCGCCGCCGCAAGCGTCTCACCCTCGTGCACAAGACGAACGTGCTGGTCAACGCCGGGTCGCTGTGGAAGCGCATCGTCGACGAGGTGGCCGCCGAGCATCCCGATGTCGCCGTAGACTATCTGCACGTCGACGCCGCGACCATCTTCTTGGTCACGAACCCCTCGCGGTTCGACGTGATCGTCACCGACAACCTCTTCGGAGACATCATCACCGACCTTGCCGGCGCCGTCACCGGTGGCATCGGCCTCGCCGCATCCGGGAACATCAACCCCGACGGCGCGTACCCGTCGATGTTCGAGCCCGTGCACGGATCGGCGCCCGACATCGCGGGAAGCCAGAAGGCCGACCCCACCGCCGCGATCCTGTCGGTCGCCCTGCTGCTCGAGCATCTCGGGCGCACCGACGAAGCCGCCCGCATCACCCGTGCGGTCGAGGCCGACATCGCCGGCCGGGACGGCTCGGCCCGCACCACCGCGCAGATCGGCGACGCGATCGCCGCGTCGGTGCAGGCGTAATCTGAAGGAATTCGAGCCTCGCGCTCATCGACGACGGGAAAGACATGACCGCTGACACCTCCACTGCCTCACTCGCGTTCACCGTGACCCGCAACCCGGCCGCCGTCGAGCCCGCACGGCGGGCCGAGTTGCTGCGTGAACCGGCGTTCGGCACCGTGTTCACCGACCACATGGTCGGCATCACCTGGACCGAGCAGGACGGCTGGCACGACGCCCGGGTGCAGCCCTACGGACCGCTCGCGCTCGACCCGGCCGCGGCGGTGCTGCACTACGCGCAGGAGATCTTCGAGGGCATCAAGGCCTACCGGCACGCTGACGGCTCGGTGCACACGTTCCGTCCCGACCAGAACGGTGCCCGCATCCAGCGCAGCGCTCGGCGCCTGGCCCTGCCCGAGCTGCCGGTGGACGTGTTCGTGCAGTCGCTGCGCGAGCTGATCGCCGTCGACGGCGACTGGGTGCCGTCCGGCGCCGACCAGAGCCTGTACCTGCGGCCGTTCATGTTCGCGTCCGAGCCGTTCCTGGGCGTGCGCCCGGCGCACGAGGTCTCGTACTACGTGATCGCCAGTCCGGTCGGCGCCTACTTCAAGGGCGGGGCCAAGCCCGTGTCGATCTGGCTCAGCGAGGACTACGCGCGGGCCGGCAAGGGGGGCACTGGGGCGGCCAAGACCGGTGGCAACTACGCCGCCAGCCTGCTGCCGCAGGCCGAGGCGTACGAGCAGGGCTGCGACCAGGTGGTGTTCCTCGACCAGGACCGCAACGTCGAAGAGCTCGGCGGCATGAACATCGTGTTCGTCCGCAAGGACGGCACGCTGGTGACACCGGCATCCGACTCGATCCTCGAGGGCATCACCCGTGCCTCGCTGCTGCAGCTGGCACGCGATCGCGGGCATGCCGTCGAGCAGCGCCCGGTCTCGATCGACGAATGGCGCGAGGGTGTGGCATCCGGCGACATCGTCGAGGCGTTCGCATGCGGCACCGCCGCCGTGGTCGCGCCGATCGGAGTGCTCAAGGGCCGCGACTTCACGCTCGAGCAGCCGGCCGGCACACTGGCGCTCTCGCTGCGTGAGGAACTCACCGACATCCAGTACGGCCGTCGCGAAGACCGGCACGACTGGCTGCTGCGCCTCGACGCCTGACCGCGTCGCGCACCGCTCGTCCCGCGCGCGCAGCCTCGGTCGCGTCGCGTCGCGTCGCGTCGCGTCGCGCCGCGGCGTGGCACGCCCCGCGAGCGCAGCCTAGGACGCCCCGCGCCGCACCTCGGTTGCGCCGCGCGCGCAGCGCGTCGGAACGGCTTCCGGCGACGACATCCGCTGTCGCACCGGGTCGATAGGCTTGTGCGGTGAGAATCGCTCGATTCAGCCATCAGGACGGCATCCGATACGGCATCGTCGACGAGACCGAGCTCGTGGTGCTGGACGGCGACCCGATGTTCGCCGGGTTCGACACCACGGGGGAGCGCATCCCACTGGCGGACGTCGCGCTGCTGGCACCGGTGATCCCACGGTCGAAGGTGGTGGCGATCGCACGCAACTACCGCGATCACGCCAGCGAACTGGGCAACGAGGTGCCGCCCGAGCCGATGCTGTTCCTCAAGCCCAACACCTCGGTGATCGGCCCCGGCGACTCGATCGTGCTGCCGGCGCAGTCGCAGCGGGTCGACTTCGAGGGCGAACTGGCCGCGGTCATCGGCACCATCGCCAAGAACGTGCCCGCCGAGCGCGCCCTCGACTACGTCTTCGGCTACACCATCGCCGACGACGTCACCGCGCGCGACCTGCAGCGCGCCGACGGCCAGTGGTCGCGGGCGAAGGGCTTCGACACGTTCTGCCCGCTCGGGCCCGCGATCGAGACCGAGTTCGACCCGACCGGCGACGCCGTGATCACCACCCGCGTCGACGGCGAGGTGCGCCAGCAGGGGCCGATCTCCGACATGATCCACTCGGTGGCCGACATCATCGCGTACGCGTCTGCCGCGTTCACGCTGCTGCCCGGCGACGTGATCCTGACCGGCACCCCGGCCGGCGTCGGACCGTTCACCGCGGGGCAGACCGTCGAGGTCGAGATCACCGGACTGGGCGTGCTGCGCAACCCGGCGCGCTCCGCGTGAACGCCGCATGAGCACCGCCGCGCTGGACACGCTGCCCGACCCCGAACGGCTGCAGACGATCCGCCGCCGCACCATCTGGGTGCTGTCGCTGGGGCAGGTGCTCGGCGGGCTCGCGTTCGGTGCGACCGTGTCGCTGGGCGCCGTGCTGGCCGCGAAGCTGTCGGGTGACGAGGCGCTCAGCGGCTGGGCGACGGCCGCGGTCACCCTGGGCACCGCGTTGACGGCGGTGCCTCTGGCATCCCTCGCCCGTCGTGGCGGGCGCCGGCCCGCGCTGGCGACGGGGATGCTGGTGGCCCTGGCCGGCGTCGGCATCGTCGTCGCGGCTGTGGGACTGGACGTGTTCTGGCTGCTGATCACCGGGTTCGTGCTGATCGGGGCCGGCCAGGCGGCGAACCTGCAATCGCGGTTCGCCGCCGCCGACCTGGCCACCGACGCCTCGCGGGCGCGTGACCTGTCGGTGGTGGTGTGGGCCACGACGATCGGTGCGGTGCTCGGACCCAACCTGATCGGGCCGGGCGAGGCGCTCGGCGATGCGCTGCACATGCCCGCGCTCACCGGACCGTACCTGTTCACGGTCGCCGCGCAGGGGCTGGGAGTCGTGCTGTACCTGGTGGCGCTGCGCCCCGACCCGTTGCGGCTGGCGCAGCGGATCACCGCGCACCACGCGGCTGCCGCACGGGCGGTGGCGCACGCGGATCGGCCCGTGGTGGCGCGGTATGCGATGCTCGCGATCGCCGGCGCACACGGCGTGATGGTGTCGGTGATGGCGATGACTCCGG
The DNA here is from genome assembly GCF_000422405.1 of Microbacterium luticocti DSM 19459. Taxonomy (GTDB): domain Bacteria; phylum Actinomycetota; class Actinomycetes; order Actinomycetales; family Microbacteriaceae; genus Microbacterium; species Microbacterium luticocti. Next base: position 245,440 of record NZ_AULS01000001.1, on the reverse strand, counting down.
TGCACCTGGTCCACGCGGGCGCGACCCTCGAGATCATCGGGCTCACCATCAGCCTGCACATCGCGGGCATGTACGCGCTGTCGCCGGTGTTCGGCATCCTCGCCGACCGGCTGGGCCGGGTGGCGCTGATCCTTCTCGGTCAGGTGCTGTTGGTCGGTTCGCTGGTGACCGCGGCGGTCGGGCAGCACTCCACCGGGGCGGTCACCGTGGCGCTGGTGCTGTTGGGCCTGGGTTGGAGTGCGACGACCGTGGCCGGGGCGGCACTTCTGACCGAGGCATCCGCCGAACACGTGCGCACCCGCCGGCAGGGACGCAACGACCTGGTGATGAGCCTGGTCGGTGCGGTGGGCGCGATCGTGGCGGGGCTGGTGCTGTCGTGGACCGGGTACGGGGGACTGGCGCTGTGCGCGCTGGCGATCGTGGCGGTGGTGGCGGCGCTGTCGCCGCTGGGTGTGACGCGGCGGGGGAGCACGGAGCCCGCCGCCTAGACTTGAACGGATATGGCTACCGTTCATCCCCTCACCACGACCGCTTCGGGCGCCGATGTGCGCGTTCGCTTCTGCCCCTCGCCGACGGGTCTGCCGCACGTCGGCATGGTGCGCACCGCCCTGTACAACTGGGCGTATGCGCGGCACACCGGCGGCAGGCTGATCTTCCGCGTGGAGGACACCGATGCCGCACGTGACAGCGAAGAGAGCTACCGGCAGCTGGTCGACGCGCTGACCTGGCTGCGGATCGACTGGGACGAGGGGGTCGAGAAGGGCGGACCGCACGAGCCGTACCGGCAGTCGCAGCGCACCGAGATCTATGCCGAGGTGCTGGCGAAGCTGATCGACGCGGGGCTCGTGTACGAGAGCTATTCGACCGCCGAAGAGATCGACGCCCGCAACGAGGCGAACGGGCGGGCGAAGCAGCTCGGCTACGACAACTTCGACCGTGACCTGACCGACGAGCAGAAGGCGGCGTTCCGCACCGAGGGGCGTGAGCCGGCGTGGCGGCTGCGGGTGCCGGACGAGGACCTGACCTACGTCGACCTGATCCGCGGCGAGGTGACGTTCCCGGCGGGGTCATTCCCCGACTTCGTGCTGGTGCGCGCGGGTGGCAAGGCGCTGTATCCGTTCACGAATCCGGTGGATGACGCGCTGATGGGCATCACGCACGTGATCCGCGGTGAGGACCTGATGCCGTCCACGGCGCGGCAGCTGGTGCTGTACGACGCGCTGATCACCGCGGGCGTGACGACGTTCATGCCGCGGTTCGGGCACATGCCGCTGGTGCTGGGCGAGACGGGTACCAAGAAGCTGTCGAAGCGTGACCCGAAGGCCGACCTGTTCTTGCAGCGCGAGAAGGGGTTCATCCATGAGGGGCTGCTGAACTACCTGGCGCTGCTGGGCTGGTCGATCGGTCCCGACCGTGATGTGTTCTCACTCGAGGAGTTCATCGCGGCGTTCGACATCGCCGATGTGAACCCGAACCCGGCACGGTTCGATCAGAAGAAGGCCGAGGCGATCAACGGCGATCACATCCGGTTGCTCGACGGCGCGGACTTCGCCGAGCGGATCGTGCCGTACCTGCAGCAGGCGGGGGTGGTGGGGCCGGATGTCTCGGATGAGCAGCAGTCGCTGATCCGGGCGGTGGCGCCGCTGGTGCAGGAGCGGGTGCAGCTGCTGGGGGAGGTGCCGGGGCTGGTCGGGTTCTTGTTCACGGATGCCGTCGAGTACGCCGACGACGCGATGAAGGGCCTGCCGGGCAACGCCGCCGAGGTGCTGGTGGCGTCGGTGGCGGCGCTCGAAGACGTGCCCGAGGCGGAGTTCACCGCGGCCGCGGTGCAGGAGGCGCTGTCGACCGCGCTCGTGGAGGGGTTGGGCCTGAAGCCGCGGGTCGCATACGGCCCGTTGCGCGTGGCCGTGACCGGTCGCCGGGTGTCGCCGCCGCTGTTCGAGTCGATGGAACTGCTGGGCAAGGCGGAGTCGATCCGGCGTCTGGGCGCGCTCGTGGAGCGGTTGGCGGGCTGAGGCGCGGGCGTGCGGGCGCGCCGCGGGCGGTTGACACGCGCGGGTTGCACGCGTTTTGCCGGGCGCGCCGGCGTCGTCTAGACTGGATCCTCGGTACGACTTCGGTCGGAACCGGTGGGGTATGGTGTAATTGGCAACACGGCTGATTCTGGTTCAGTTGTTCTTGGTTCGAGTCCAGGTACCCCAGCAACAAGTCGCTAGAGTTCTCTAGGAAGTCCGGCTCCCTCCTTACCCCCGTCAATTGGCTCGATCTGGCGTCTCCTGGCCAGAAACGTTCATGAGGTGCGTCTCGCCCTCGTCTCTGCTGATGAGGTACGCACTCACCCCCGTGTACGGGCTTCGCGCTAGCATGGCTGTGCATGCAAGCCAATTGCGTACCATTTATAGTACGGTATTGTCAGGAGGTGACCCCGTGGGTTATCGCCAGGATCTGTGGGAGATTGCCGCATCGCGCAACGGTGTAGTGACCGTCGCCGAGGCGGAGGACGCGGGCGTACCCGCCGTCGAGGTGCGAAAGCTCGCTGCTCGCGGTGCTCTCCGCGGATACGGGCAGGGTGTCTACACGCATCGCGACGTCCCGACGACCCCGTTCACCGAGCCGACGGTTGCCGTGGCTCTTGCTGGGGAAGGCGCGTTCCTGAACCGCGAGTCCGTGCTCGATCTGCTCGGGCTCGGGCAATTCAATCCGCCAAAGGTGCGCGTGGGCACGCGTCGCCGCGTGCGGCGCAGGCTGCCGGAGTGGATGGAGTTGGAGAACCGGCCCGACGTCCCCGATGAGGATCTCACGAACTACGAGGGCGTTCTAGCCACGACGGTTCGGCGGGCGCTAGAGGACATGCGTGATCGGATGCCGCCAGACCGATGGGAGGCCGTGGCCGATGAGGCGCTCAGGCGAGGCTTGATCGGGGAGCAGGACACGGCTGTGTGGAAGGCGGTGTCGGCGTGAGCGAAGTGACCCCGCCGCTCAACGTGACGCAGCTCAATGCTCGGCTCGCCCAGGTCGCCGCCGAACTGGGTATCCCGGTTGCGCGTGCGCGGGTGATGCTCTGCACGCTGATCGTGTCGCAGATGCTTCCCGATGCTGTCGCCGTCAAGGGCGGCATGGGTGTGAAGCTGCGCTTCGGGGAGCGTGGCACGCGCGCCACCTCCGACCTCGATGTCTCCACCCGCGTCCGCGGTGAGGAGTTCGAGCAGGCGTTCCGTACGCGTCTGGCCGAGGGATGGGGAACAGTCCCGGCATCGAAAGGCGCGCTGCGTCGCGACCCGGATGCGCCGCATCGCGTCGCGTTCACCGCGAGCGTTCGGGCCGTGAAGCTCCATGACCCGGGGCTCACTCGACCGGAGTATGTGATGCACCCGTACCGGGTATCGATCGCGTTCCTCGGCAACGCCTGGGGTGCGCTCGATGTCGAGGTCTCCGATCCTGAGATCGATCCGAACGCGCACACACGGAAGGAAATCGATGGGGAGCTCGTGCAGTTCGGAGCCTACTTCGGCTTTGGTGATCTGCAGCCCGTTGAACTGGTCGATCTGGAGTATCAGATCGCGCAGAAGCTCCACGCTGTCACCGATCCCGCCTACGAACGAGCACACGACCTGGTCGACCTGCAACTGCTATGGGGCGCTGATCCCGATCTGACTGTCCTGCAGAGACTGTGCGAGCGGACGTTCGACTGGCGACATCAGCAAGCCTGGCCGCCGCTCCCATTGCGTCCGATGGGCGGCTGGAAACTCGCGTACGCCGACGCGCGGGCAGAGACTGAGGTCGGCGGCACGACGCCGGTATTGCCCGACATCGCTACGGCGCGTGAGTGGCTGACGCAGGTCATCAAGGTCATTTCTTCCTCGCCTGTTCTCGATTGAAGACACAGATCTGTCCGTGTCTGGCGAGCTTTCGAAGGGCAAGGGTCGGCTCGTCCATCGGAGTATCATCCTGCTGCTCCGGGCCTACAGGAGAACCTCCAAGGTTTGCTGGATCACAGCGCGCGCCTTCGGAAAATCCTCGGCCACCGTGAGCAGCGACGTGGGGCTGTTGCCGCGCTGGCGCAACCACTGCTTGAGCGCACCGAGTGCGAGGTCGCCACCCCACGCGTGACGCAGTCGAAATAGATCGATGAGGGTCCGCTCGGGGGAGTAGAGACCGATGGATGATCCGTCCGGCAGCGCATGCTCGGTGCGGCCGATGCTGAACGTGTCGGCGTTGAAGCGGTGCCAGGCGATCGGCGCATAATGCACGGTGACCGGCTGTGTGCCGCGGGGGATGGCGATGTCGCTTCGGGCCGGAATCTCATCGGTCAGCTCGTGCAGCGAGAGCGCTGTCAGCAGACACAGCGTGGCCTCGGGTCTCTTGGTGGCGACCGCGATCCACGCTGCCGTTGTGTCGTCCGTGAGTCCGGATCTGAGGAAGAGGCCAGGGGCGATGCGCTCGAACTCGCCGTTCTCGATCAACCGGTCGAGGCCATGCCGAGTGAGACCCCTTGAGCCCAGATCGTCGTAGCTCAAGAGATCGGGCAGCGTCGCGATATCCATCACCACCTCCGGTCGACAGAATCTGTTACAGATACAGCATACCTGTTATGGTTTCTGCTGAACCGGGCTGGTCCGATCAACCTCGTGGCGCTGGCCGCCGGAGAGGATGACGGTCAGGCGGTCGCCGAGCCCGCCGTCGGCGCCTCGTTGAGGATCCCTGCCAGAGCTTGGCCGAGAAGCAACCAGTCAGGATTCCGTACAGGTTCGGCAGGAGCGCACCCGGACCGTGCGGCGACACGTCGCTCACTCCGACTTCGACGCTGCGATCTTGTCGGCTGCCGGGTCAAGAGCAAGGTCGCCATACAGTTCCACCGCGGTGCCGTCCGACGGGGCGAATTGCCACGGCGGTCCGCTGGCGGCATCCGGGCGCGCTTTGGTATCGTGCAGATGTCCACGGACCGCTCCCGGCGCCAGGCCGACCGGTGAGTGCTTTCCTTCCTGATGGTTGCCGACGCCAGGCCGGTCGGTTCGGTTTCCCAGGAGGAAGCAATGAGTATCGTCATCGACCGCGCCCGCATCGCCGAACTGACCGCCCGCGAGGCCGCCCGGCTCGACGCGCGCACACTGGCATCCCGTGCCATGTACGACCGCGCCCGCGCACACCTGTCCGGCGGCGTGGCCTCGTCGTACCAACTGCGCGACCCGTGGCCCATCTACATCGCCAAGGGCTCCGGCCCCAAGGTGTGGGATGTCGACGGCAACGAGATGTGGGACTTCCACAACGGCTTCGGCTCGATGATCCAGGGACACGCACACCCGGCCATCGGTGCCGCGATCGCCGAGCGCTACCCGCAGGGCACCCACTTCGGCTGCCCGACCGAAGACGACATCGTCGTCGCCGACGAACTGGCGACCCGCTTCGGGCTGCCCAAATGGCGGTACACGAACTCCGGGTCCGAAGCGACGATGGATGCCATCCGCATCGCCCGCGCCTACACCGGGCGTGACACCGTGATGAAGATCTTCGGCTCGTACCACGGCCACCACGACACCGTCATGGTCTCGATCGGCGTGGAATACGACAAGATCGGCGACCGCGAGAACCTCGCCTCGTTGCCCTACGGAGCCGGCATCCCGCAGTCCGTCGTCGACATGACCGTCGCCGTGCCCTTCAACGACGCCGGAGCCATGGAACGTCGCATCGAGCGCCTCGAAGCCGAAGGCCGCAAGCCCGCCTGCGTCATCATGGAAGCCGCCATGATGAACCTCGGGGTCGTGCTGCCCGAGCCCGGCTACCTTCAGGCCGTGCGCGAGATCACCCGCCGCCACGGCATCGTGCTGATCTTCGACGAGGTCAAGACCGGCCTGTGCATCGCCCCCGGCGGCGCCACCGAGAAGTTCGGCGTCACCCCCGACATGGTCACCATGGCCAAGGCGCTCGGCGGCGGCCTGCCCTCGGGCGCCATCGGCGGCACCGAAGAGGTCATGTCGGTCGTCGAAGACGGTTCGGTCTACCAGGTCGGCACCTACAACGGCAACCCGCTGACGATGGCCGCCGCGCGCGCGTCGCTCGAGCAGGTGCTCACCCCCGAGGCCTACGCCCACCTCGACCACCTCAATGACCGCATCGTCACCGGCTGCCAGGCCGTCGTCGACAGGTACGACCTGCCCGGCTACGCCGTCGGCATCGGCTCGAAGGGGTGCGTCACGTTCTCGACCACGAAGGTCGTCGACTACGAGACGTTCAAAGAGAACCAGGACGCCGAACTCGCCGACCTGGCGTGGCTGTTCAACCTCAACCGCGGCATCTTCATGACGCCGGGTCGCGAAGAGGAGTGGACGCTGTCGGTCACCCACACCGACGAGGCCATCGACGCCTACATCGCCGTGTTCGAAGAGCTCGCCGCCGAGCTCACCGCGTGAGATCAGGGTGCGGCCGCGTCGGCGATAGCCTATGAGCATGCTGAGCGGCCGCATCCGTCCCATCGAGACCCGCGAACTGTCGATCGATGCCGAGAGCATCGACGACGCCCGTGCACAGGCCGAGGCGGAGCTGCCCGCGGGGTGGGTGCTCACCGACGCGGCGGCCACGATGGCGAAGGCCTCGACCCGCATCACCCTCAACGTGAAGATGGCCCGACGCGACGGCGTGCGCGACATCGAGGCGGACGACATGCAGTCCCTGTACGCACAGGTGCCCGCCGGCTGGCAGCTGCTCAGCGTCCGCGAGGACTGACCACCAGCGCCTCTCCCACGGTGGGTGGATGCCACGGCCCGGGCGCCGCGGACCGGCCGGGCGCCTCAACCGCCGCACGCGTACAGCCCTGACACCGGCGCATCGGTGTCGTCGACGCAGTTCGCACGCACCCAGCTGAGGATCTGGTCGGAGACACCCGCCCCGCCGCCGAGGCCGGCGCCGCGCCCCGAGGTCAGCACGTAGGGCACATCACCGGCATCCACCATGGCCACGAACGCCTCCAGCGTGGGCACCGGATCGTTGCCGCTGAACCCGCCGATGGGCATCACCGACCCGCCGTCCGAGCCGATGATCAGCGGTGCAGCTGCCTGTGCACCGAACACCGCGACCAGATACCGGGCATCACGGGCGTTCGCGCGCAGATACGAGATCAGCTCGGCATCATCGCCTGACTCGGTGAGCGCCCCGCCGAAGCGTCCGCCCGACCCGGGTGCGGTCTGCGCTGTGCCGTCCGCGCCGCCGTCCGGTGCGCCGCTGCCGGGTCGTGCGCCGCCGGCACCGTCACCCGGTGCGGCACCACCCGATGGTGCCCCGGTCGTCCCGTCGTCACTCGTGGTGCCGCCGCTTACGTCCGGCGCTCCGTCGCCGGGCATCCCGCCGGCCACTGCGCCGCCACCCGGCGCTCCGTCGCCCGGCACCGCGCCATCGAACCCGCCTCCCGGTGCGGCACCGCCACCGAATCTGACACCGCCGAAACCGCCGAACCCGCCGCCGACATCGCTCACGCCGCCCGCGACCGGATTCGTCGCGCTCGGATGTGCGATCGCGGTCGCCGACCACACCGCCGGGGTCAACAGCATCCCGATCACCGCACACGCGACGGCGGGCTGCCGCAGCGGCGTGCGCGACCACGCCCGTGGCACCAGCAGTGCCAGCGCGACCACCGCCACGAACGCCTGGGCGAGAGCGACCGGCACCGAGTAGCCGCCGTACATCAGCGCGATCCCGATCGCCGTCGCCGCCGCCACCGTGACCAGCACCGCCTGCGGCCATCGCCTGCCGGTGCGCCGCGCCCGCCCGAACACCGCACCGATCGCGAGCGCCATCGGGATCGCCAGCGCCGCGGTGTAGAACTGATGCATCCCCGCGACCACGCTGAACATCACCACGAACGTGACCAGCCAGCCGCCCACGAGCACCCACACCGCGGCCCGGAACCGCAGCACCACCATCAGCACGACCGCGACCAGCGCCGCCGGCAGCAGCCACCCGACCTGACCGGCCAGCTGCGTGTTGAACAGACGCAGCACACCCGGCTCACCCGAGAACGGGGGAGTGAACGAGGCGTAGGCCGAGGCATCCGCGGTCGCCTGCCCGAACCGGCCGAGCCCGTTGTACCCGAACACCATCTCCCACGGGTCGTCGTGCAGTGTCGATCCGATGTAGGGGCGGGCGGATGCCGGGATCGCCGCCACGATCGCGACCCACACCACCGACAGTGCCGCGCTGGTCAGGCCCGCGACCGCGACGTGCCAGACCCGGCGCCACACGGGCAGCCGGGTGCACAGGTACGCCGCCGCCAGCGCCGGCCACACCGCCCACGCCTCGAGCATGTACATCTGGAACGCCACTGCCACGAACACCCCGGCGAGCATCAGCCAGCGCAGCTGCGCGCGCCGCACGGCGTGCACGGCAGCCCACGCCGCGAGCGACAGCGCGAGTACGAAGAACGACTCGGGCTGGTTCGAGCGCGACACGGCCACCAGAATCGGGGTGGATGCCACGACCGCACCCGCCACGACACCACCGGTGACCCCGCCCAGGCGGCGGGCGGTCACGGCGGTCACCAGCGTCGCCGCCACCGCGGCGAGTGCGTTCGGCACCACCACGGCGGCTGTCGAGAAGCCGAAGATCCGCACTGCCAGAGCGGGGATCCAGAACGATCCGGGGATCTTGTCCAGCGTCACCGTCCCCGCCGGGTCGAGCACTCCGAAGAAGAACCCCGACAGCGACCGGCTCATCGACAGGGCGACCGCGGCGTAATAGTCCGATCGTGAGCCGTTCGCGGCATCCCACAGCGTCAACGCGCCGGCGAGAACCGCCAGCAGCACCAGCGCGACGATCCAGGCTGCCTGGCCCGGCGGGCGCGCGGTGCGCGTCGAGACGACGTCGTTCATGACATGCGACGGTAGGGGCGCGGCATCAGCGCACGCCCTGCGCCGGCTATGAACGCCGTCAGATGTCGGCGGAGGGGATGAACGCCGTCAGATGTCGGCGGACTCGCCCGGCTCGAGCACGACGAACTCGCCGCCGTGCTGCTCGACCGCCCACTTCAGGCGCTCGCGGCCCATTTCGCGTCCGATCGTCGACAGGGTCATGTCGTGGGTGCCGAATGCCTGGCGCGGTCTGACGGCGAGCACGAAGTCCATCGCCTCACCGATCTTCAGCCACGGGGCTCCGACCGGCGCGGCCAGCAGCGCGACGTCCCGTCCGTGCGGCACGGCATACGAGTCGCCGGGATAGTAGAACGCGCCGTCGACGAGCACACCGACGTTGTCGATGACCGGGATCGACTCGTGGATGACGGCGTGACGCCCGCCGAAGAACTCCAGGGTGAACGGGGCGAGCCGCACGGTGTCACCGGGTGCGACCACGGTGATCTCGAAGCCGGGGGCGGATGCCGCAACCCCGGCCGGGCCGAAGATCGGAATGTCGCCGGCGGCACGGCGGATGCGGGTGAGGTGCTCGGGTGTCCAATGATCGGGATGCTGGTGAGTGATCACGATGGCGACGGCATGGCCGATGTCGGTGATCGGACTCGTATACACGCCGGGGTCGATCACGAGGGCCTTTCCGGCGGTCTCGACGACGAGGGCGGCGTGTTCGTGCTTGGTCACTCGCATGGCGCCAGTCAACCGCGTCGCGCCGGTGTGCAGCAACCCGCGAGGGGGCCCCGCGGCCGGCTCCGCTGATTTTGCACGCACCGGATCGCATGCCATAATTGAACGGTTGTGCGACGGCCCCATCGTATAGCGGCCTAGTACGCCGCCCTCTCACGGCGGTAACGCGGGTTCGAATCCCGCTGGGGTCACCAACAAGAAAACCCCCGGTCATCCGGGGGTTTTCGCATTCCTGCCGCGCGGTGCCGTGCACGCTCTACGCCGCCTTTGGCAACTGATCGGCAACAGTTCTCGTGTCGGGCGCAGCGGCATCCCTTCGGGCAACGTCACCGGATCAGGCGATGTCACCGGATCAGGCGATGTCACCGGATCAGGAGGATATCGCCGGAATTCTCCTGAATCCGCGACATCTCCTGAATCCGTGACACGGATCCGCGCGGCCTCGCCCGCTGCGCGTCGGCCACGCCGCACCGCCCGCACCCGTCCATGTGACAGGCTCGGGTCATGACGACCGCGCGGCCCCGGGTTCTCGCACCCGCGACGATCGGCGTGCTGGTCGTGATCGTGGTGCTGATCGCCGGCCGGGCGATCGCCGCCGACCCGGCGTGGAACGCGACCGAACTGCGCATGATCGCCGCCGCCGGCGGCGGAGGGCCGGTGCTCGATGCGCTCGCCCGCATCATCGACGTCGGCCTCGGTCCCGCCGTGGCGCCGTTGATCGGGCTGCTGGTCGCGGTCTGGGGGATGCTGGTCACCGGCTCGTGGCGCGGTGCCGTGCGCGCCGGCCTGCTGCTCGCGATCCCGTGGGGCGTCGTCGAGGTGATGAAGGTGCTCGTGCGCCGTCCCCGGCCCGACGCGGCCGATCTGCCGTCGCAGCTCGTCCCGCTGCCGGCGTCGTTCAGCTTTCCGAGCGGACACACCGCCTTCGCGGCCGCACTGTGCTGCGCCGTGGTGCTCGTCCTCGCCGGGCACCGCGGCCGCGTGAGCGCCCTGGTCGTCGGTGTCGCCTTCGTGCTGTTGGTCGCCTGGTCGCGCGTGCACCTGGGGGTGCACCATCCCACCGACGTCGTGGCGTCCCTGCTCGTCGTGCCGGCGGTGGCGATCCCGCTCGACGCGGCGTTGCGCCGTTCCCCGTTGCGGCCACGACCCGACCGCTAGACTGTCCGGGCGAGAGGGAGTATCCCACCCACTGCGCGTTCGTCATCACGGGATCCGTCGACGGATCCCCGGGCGCGCTCCGCGACACGCGGGGGAGAGACTTTCGGCATCCGTCGACCCTCGAAAGGCCCCCATGGGATTCGTGATCCCCGCATGGTTCGAGATCACCGCACTCATCGTGCTGGTGCTGATCCTCGCCGCCGACCTGCTGTTGATCCTCAAGCGTCCGCACATCCCCTCGATGAAAGAGGCGAGCCTGTGGGTGGCGTTCTACGTCGGCCTCGCGCTCGTGTTCGCGCTGCTGCTGTTGTGGGCGACCGGCAGCGGGGATGCCGCGGGCGAATTCGTCGCCGGATGGCTCACCGAATACAGCCTGTCGGTCGACAACCTGTTCGTGTTCGTGCTGCTGATGGCGCAGTTCGCGGTACCCCGCCGCTACCAGCAGGAAGTGCTGATGGTCGGCATCATCATCGCCCTCGTGCTGCGCGGAATCTTCATCCTGCTCGGCGCCGCGCTCATCGAGAACTTCAGCTGGATCTTCTACCTGTTCGGTCTGTTCCTGGTGTACACCGCCTGGCGGCAGGCGTTCCCCGGAAAACAGGAAGACGATGCGCAGACCGAGACCGGCGTGGTGCGGTTCCTGCGTCGGTTCGTCGACATCAGCGACCACTACGACGGCTCCAAGCTGCGCACCGTCGTCGAGGGCAAGAAGGTGTTCACGCCGATGCTGTTGGTGTTCATCGCCATCGGCATCACCGACCTGATCTTCGCGATCGACTCGATCCCGGCGATCTTCGGCATCACCCACAGCCCGTTCATCGTGTTCACCGCGAACCTGTTCGCGCTGATGGGGCTGCGCCAGCTCTACTTCCTGCTCGGCGGGCTGCTCGACCGGCTGCGATACCTGCACTACGGCATCGCGTTCATCCTCGCGTTCATCGGAGTCAAGCTGTTCGCGCACGCCCTGCACGTGAACGAACTGCCGTTCCTGAACGGCGGCGAACCGGTCGAATGGGCCCCCGAGATCTCCACCGTGGCATCCCTGGTCGTCATCGTCGTCGCCATGGGCGTCGCCACCGTCGCCAGTCTTCTCGCGTCGCGACGAGAGAAGAAGAAGGATGCCGCGGCCTGACCGGCCACGTCACATGGGGCGGCACGCCCAGAAGGCGGTGGTAGCCTGTGCGGGTGCGGATCGTCCGGCTCCTCCTTAGCAGCCGCGGCGGGCTCTGATCTCAGCCCAGGCTCGTCGCGGAGTTCGTCGTGGGCTTCACCCGCTTCTTCAGGAGAACGAACACCCATGAGCACACCCGCATCGGCGATCCCCGATCATCCCCGCACCCTGGCCGAGAAGGTCTGGGACGACCATGTCGTCGTCAAAGGTGAGGGCGGAGGGCCCGACCTCATCTACATCGACCTGCACCTGGTGCACGAGGTCACCAGCCCCCAGGCGTTCGACGGACTGCGCGCCGAAGGCCGGCCGGTGCGGCGGACCGATCTGACCATCGCCACCGAAGACCACAACACGCCCACGATCGACATCGACAAGCCGATCGCCGATCTGACCAGCCGCACCCAGATCGAGACGCTGCGCCGCAACTGCGCCGAGTTCGGCGTGCGCCTGCACTCGCTCGGTGACAAAGAACAGGGCATCGTGCACGTGGTCGGTCCGCAGCTGGGTCTGACCATGCCCGGCATCACGGTGGTCTGCGGCGACAGTCACACCTCGACGCACGGTGCCTTCGGCGCCATGGCGTTCGGCATCGGCACCAGCGAGGTCGAGCATGTGCTGGCCACGCAGACGCTGCCGCTCAAGCCCTTCAAGACCATGGCCATCACCGTCGAGGGCGAGTTGCGTCCCGGTGTCACCGCGAAAGACATCATCCTCTCCGTGATCGCCAAGATCGGCACCAACGGCGGTCAGGGCTACGTGCTCGAATACCGCGGCAGCGCCATCCGGTCCCTGTCGATGGAGGGCCGCATGACGATCTGCAACATGTCGATCGAAGCCGGCGCCCGCGCGGGCATGGTCGCCCCCGACGAGACCACGTTCGCGTACCTGAAGGGGCGACCGCACGCGCCGACCGGGCAGGACTGGGACGACGCCGTCGCCTACTGGCGCACCCTGCCCTCGGACGAAGGCGCGGTCTACGACGCCGAGGTGTTCATCGATGCGAACGAGCTGGAGCCGTTCGTGACCTGGGGCACCAACCCGGGCCAGGGCGTCTCGCTGAGCGACGTCGTGCCCGCGCCCGAGCAGTTCGACGACCCCAACGATCGCGCTGCGGCGCAGCGTGCGCTGGAGTACATGGACCTGCAGCCGGGCACGCCGATGAAGCAGATCCCGGTCGACGCCGTGTTCATGGGCTCGTGCACCAACAGCCGCATCGAAGACCTGCGTCAGTTCGCCTCGATCGTGCGCGGGCGCACCAAGGCCGACGGGGTGCGCGTCATGGTCGTGCCCGGGTCGGCACGGGTGCGGCTTCAGGCCGAGGCCGAAGGGCTGGACAAGGTCTTCGAACAGTTCGGCGCGGAATGGCGGTTCGCCGGATGCTCGATGTGTCTGGGCATGAACCCCGACCAGCTCGCGCCGGGGGAGCGATGCGCCTCGACCAGCAACCGCAATTTCGAGGGCCGCCAGGGCAAGGGTGGGCGTACGCACCTGGTCTCGCCGCTGGTGGCGGCCGCCACCGCCGTGCGCGGCACGCTGTCGAGCCCGGCAGACCTGGAACCGGTGGCCTCGGCCGCTGTGGCACACGAGGCGAAGGGGGTCTGAGCCATGGAGAAGTTCACCACGCACACGGGTGTCGCCGCCCCGCTGCGCCGCTCGGCCGTCGACACCGACCAGATCATCCCCGCCGTCTACCTCAAGCGGGTGACCAAGACCGGCTTTGAGGATGCCTTGTTCGCGAACTGGCGGCAAGACCCCGACTTCGTGCTGAACCAGGAGCCCTACCGCCGCGCATCCGTGCTCGTCGCCGGCCCCGACTTCGGCACCGGGTCCAGTCGCGAACACGCGGTCTGGGCGCTGCGCGACTACGGCTTCCGGGCCGTGCTCAGCCCGAAGTTCGCCGACATCTTCCGTGGCAACGCCGGCAAGCAGGGGCTGGTCACCGGCGTGGTCTCCGAAGCCGACGTGGAGCGGCTGTGGGCGGCGATCGACGCACAGCCCGGCATGTCGGTGACCGTCGACCTGCAGGCGTGCACCGCCACGCTCGGCGACATCCAGGTGCCCTTCGCGATCGACGATTACACTAGGTGGCGGCTCCTGGAGGGCCTCGACGACATCGGGCTCACCCTCCGCAACGACGAGCAGATCGCCGCCTACGAGGCGCGACGCGCAAGGTGGAGGCCCCGCACCATCCCGGTGCCGCAGCCGACCGCCGACTGAGACCGACATTGTGAGGCACATCGCATGACACTCCTGAACGGCACCACGCACCCCGGCGGTCGCACAGGAGGGTCAGGCGAAGTCCTCGCCATCCGCGGCGGCCGTCCGCTGCGCGGACGTGTGGATGTCAAGGGCGCCAAGAACCTGGTCACCAAGGCCATGGTCGCCGCGCTCCTGGGCGAGAGCCCGAGCATCCTGCACGACGTGCCCGACATCAGCGACGTGGCCGTGGTGCGGTCGCTGCTCGAGGTGCACGGTGTGCGGGTCACCGACGGCGAGCATGAAGGCAGCTTCGTGCTCGATCCCGCGGATGTGGCCTCGGCGCACATGGAGGAGATCGACGCGCACGCCGGGGCCAGCCGCATCCCGATCCTGTTCTGCGGGCCGCTGCTGCACCAGCTCGGCCAGGCGTTCATCCCCGACCTCGGCGGCTGCCGTATCGGCGACCGGCCGATCGATTTCCACCTCGACGCGCTGCGCAAGTTCGGCGCCGCCGTCGAAAAGCTGCCGACCGGCATCCGCCTCTCGGCGCCGAACGGACTGCACGGGGCGAGCATCCATCTGCCCTACCCGAGTGTCGGCGCGACCGAGCAGGTGCTGTTGACCGCGGTGCGCGCGGCCGGTGTCACCGAGCTGCGCAACGCCGCGATCGAGCCCGAGATCATGGACCTGATCGCCGTGCTGCAGAAGATGGGCGCCATCATCTCGTACGAGCCGAACCGGGTCATCCTCATCGAGGGCGTCGACCGGCTCGACGGCTACGAGCACCGGGCGATCTTCGACCGCAACGAGGCCGCCAGCTGGGCGAGCGCGGCATTGGCCACCGACGGCGAGATCTTCGTCGGCGGGGCCCGTCAGCCCGAGATGCTCACGTTCCTGAACGTGCTGCGCAAGGTCGGCGGCGATTTCCAGATCCGCGAAGACGGCATCCTGTTCCGGCGCGGCGGCGACATGCGCCCGGTCACCGTCGAGACCGACGTGCACCCCGGGTTCATGACCGACTGGCAGCAGCCGCTCATCGTGGCCCTCACGCAGGCGCACGGCGAATCGATCGTGCACGAGACGGTCTATGAGAACCGCTTCGGCTTCACCGACGCACTCGTGAAGATGGGCGCCGACATCGTCGTGCACCCGCACGGGCTGCAGGACGGCCCGCGCCGTGTGCCGCGCCGCAACCTCGAACAGGCCGCCGTCATCAACGGTCCGACGCCGCTGACCGGCGCCGACATCACCGTGCCCGACCTGCGCGGCGGCTACAGCCACGTCATCGCCGCATTGACGGCGGCAGGGGAGTCGACGGTGCGCAACGTCGGCATCATCAGCCGCGGCTACGAGAAGTTCTTCGACAAGCTCGCCGCCCTCGGCGCCGACTTCGACGTCCTGGACTGACATGGGCGCCCGCACACGCCCGCGCGCGTCCGCGGAGAAGACCCGGCCGAGCGTGTTCTGGCTGCTCGGTGCGATCATCGTGCCGGTGCTGGGGATCTTCGTGCGCATCGAGATCCGGGGCGGCGAAAAGCTGCCGCGCGCCGGCGCCTACGTGCTGGTGACCAATCATCACAGCGAGATCGACCCGCTCACCGTCGCCGCGTCGGTGTGGCGGCTGGGGCGCGCCCCCCGGTTCATGGCGAAAGAGAGCCTGTTCCGCGTACCGGTGCTCGGCTGGGCCCTGCGCGCCACCGGAATGGTGCCGGTCGCGCGCGCGTCGTCGTCCGCCGCGGCGCGGCACACGCTCGAGACCTCACGTGCGCTCGTCGAGCACGGGCGCGGCGTCATCGTCTACCCCGAGGGAACCCTCACCCGCGACCCCGACCTGTGGCCCATGCGCGGAAAGACCGGTGCCGTGCGCTTGGCGATGAGCGGGGACATCCCGGTCATCCCGCTCGTGCACTGGGGCGAGCAGGAGATCCTGCCCCGCTACGGCAAGCTGCGGCTGTGGCCGCTGCGCAAGCGGGTCGTGGTCGTCGTCGGGGACCCCATCGACCTCAGCGCCTACCACGGCACACAGAACGCGACGCTGACCGCCGCGACCACGGCCGTCATGGACCGGCTGGCCGAGATGCTCGCCGAGCTCCGCGGCATCCCCGCCCCCGCCCGCCGGTGGAACCCGGCCGAGCACGGCCAGAAGGAGACCGGTCGTCTTGACTCCTAAACATGAACGCGGCCGCGAGGCAGGCCACGTCGCCGTGCTGGGTGCGGGCAACTGGGGCACCACGTTCGGCAAGATCCTCGCCGACGGCGGCGCCCACGTGACCATGTGGGCGCGGCGACCGGAGCTGGCCCATGAGATCAGCGAGGCCAAGCGCAACAGCCAGTACCTGCCCGGCATCAACCTGCCGCGCAGCATGACGGCCACCACCGACCTCGCCGCCGCCCTCGACGGGGCACAGCAGGTGTACGTGTGCGTCCCCAGCCAGTCCGCGCGTGAGAACCTCACACCGGTGCGGGCGTTGGTCGCGCACACCGACGTGCCGATCGTGTCGCTGATGAAGGGCATCGAGAAGCGCACCGGCCTGCGGATGAGTCAGGTGCTGCACCAGGTGCTCGACTGCGACCCCGACCGTATCGCCGTGGCATCCGGACCCAACCTGGCACTGGAGATCGCCCGGGAGCAGCCGACCGCCGCCGTCGTGGCATCCACCAGTCAGACCACGGCCGAGGCGGTCGCGCGACGAGCGCGCAACCGGTACTTCCGCACGTATGTGAACACCGACGTGATCGGCACCGAGTTCGGCGGGGTGCTCAAGAACCTCATCGCCGTGGCCATCGGCATCGTCGACGGCGTCGGCTACGGCGAGAACACCAAGGCGTCGATCATCACCCGGGGGCTCGTCGAGATGACCGACTTCGCGGTCGCGCAGGGCGCGCAGCCCGAGACGCTGCAGGGACTGGCCGGGCTCGGCGACCTGATCGCCACCTGCCAGTCACCGCTGAGCCGCAACAACACCGCCGGTCGCCTGCTCGGTCAGGGCTACAAGCTGCAGGACGTGGTCAAGCAGATGCAGCAGACCGCCGAGGGGCTGGCGTCGGTGGCGCCCGTGCTGCAGCTGGCACGGGCCGCGCACGTGGAGATGCCGATCGTCGAGCAGGTCAAACGGGTGCTGGACGGCACGATGGACCCGCGGGACATCGCCCCGCACCTGACCACGGACGACGACACACCGACCGGTGAGAGGACGCAGAATGGACAAGCGCGCGGTGGCGGTGCTCTTTGGCGGTCGATCCAGCGAGCATTCGATCAGCTCCGCGACGGCGGGGGGAGTGCTGCGCGCGATCGACCGTGACCGCTTCGAGGTGATCCCGATCGGCATCACCCGCGAGGGCGCGTTCGTGCTCGAGGACGACGACCCCGACAAGTTCACGCTCGACCCGCATCACCTGCCCGAGGTGGTCGACAACGGCACCCGGGTGATCTGGCCCGATTCGACCCGCAGCCGCGAACTGCGGGTGACGGATGCCACGGGCACGCGCTCGCTCGGCGAGGTCGACGTGGTGCTGCCCATCCTGCACGGCCGGTTCGGTGAAGACGGGACGATCCAGGGCTTTCTGGAACTGCTCGACATGCCCTATGCGGGTGCCGGGCTGCTGATGTCGGCGATCGGCATGGACAAGCACACCACCAAGAACGTGCTGCGGGCGGCGGGGGTGCCGGTGGTGCCGTGGGTCTCGGTCACGCGCACCGGGCTCGCTCGCGACCGCCGGCTGTGGGAGCAGCGGATCCGCGCGCTCGGTCTGCCGGTGTTCGTGAAGCCGGCGCGTGCCGGATCGAGCGTCGGGGTGTCGAAGGTCGACGCGTGGGACGGACTGGACGCCGCGTTCGAGGTCGCGTTCGCCGAGGACGACACCGTGCTGGTCGAGCAGGCCGTGGCCGGGCGGGAACTCGAGTGCGGTGTGCTCGAGGGACGGGACGGCGGCGAACCCCGCGTGAGCGTCGCCGGCGAAGTGGTGATCTCGGGGCGAGACTTCTACGACTTCGCCGCCAAGTACCTGGACGCCCCCGGCATCGACCTGGTCTGCCCGGCCGACCTGCAGGCGGGCGAGTTGCGCGAGATGCAGCGGATCGCCGCACGTGCCTTCGAGGCGGTGGGCGGGCAGGGCCTGGCGCGGGTGGACTTCTTCTTCACCGGCACCGAGTTCTACGTCAACGAGGTGAACACCATGCCCGGGTTCACCCCGATCTCGATGTTCCCGACCTGCTGGATCGCCAGTGGCATGACCTACACCGAACTGATCACCGACGTGATCGACACCGCGCTCACGCGGGGCTGAGTGTCATCCCGCCGGTGTGCCCGCCGGGGTCGTCGCGGGGGTGGGCACCGGTGTCGGCGCGGGGGTGTCATCGGGAGTGGCCGGCGCGGTGCACTGCGCGGTCTGATGCGTGTCCGCCGACACCAGACGTCCCATCTGGGTGAGCACGGCGTTCGGGTCGACGCGTGCGTCGCTGCCGTCGAGGTACAGCTGCACGGCCGGGGTGCGGCCGTAGCTGGTGATGCGGAAGTTCGGTTGCTTCGACTCATCGACCAGCCAGTCGACCCCGCCCAGCGAGACGCACTTCAGCGTGCTCGGCCCCGGCGGGGTCACCCCGCACGCGAAGATGACGCGGGTGGGGGTGCCCCATGCGGCGGTCGACTGGGCATCGGTCCATACCCGCTGCTGATCGGCCAGCGTGTCGGGAAGTCTCACCATGATCGCCGCACAGGCAGGGTCGTTCGCATGCGGCCCCGGCTCGAGGCTCACCGTGGCCGAACATCCGGTCAGTGCGACCCCGAGGGCGGCGAGCGCGACGAACACACGGGGAAGGCGGGGCACCCCTCCAGGCTACCCGCGGCGCGGCCGCCGGTCGGCCAGAATGGAAGGCCAGGGAAGGGGCTGCGGTGACCTCCAGCGATCCACACGACGATCCGTCGATCGGCGAACTCGGTGAGGCTCAGGTGCTCCAGGCGGTGCTCGCCCGGTTCGGCCCGTCGAGCGCCGAACTCGGGCCCGGCGACGACGCGGCCGTGATCGCCGCCCCCGGCGGGCGCATCGTCGCCTCGGTCGACACGCTCGTGCACGGGCCCGACTTCCGGCTGGCCTGGACCGACGGCCGCGACCTCGGTTGGAAGGCCGCGGCCGTGAACCTCGCCGACATCGCCGCCATGGGCGCCCGGCCCACCGCTCTGCTGGTGGCGCTGACCGTACCCGACGCGACCCGGCTCTCGATGCTGACCGGCATCGCCGACGGGCTGCGCAGCGCCTGCGAGGCGCTCGCGCCCGGCTGCGCGGTCGAGGGTGGCGACCTCACCGTCTCAGACACGCTCACCATCGCGGTGACCGCCCTGGGCGTGCTGGATGCCGGTCGCTTCGTCACCCGCGCCGGCGCCCGGCCCGGCGACGTCCTCGCCCTCGCCGGCGACCTCGGGCGTGCGGCCACCGGTCTGCGCCTGCTGTTCACCCGCTTCCGCGACCACACCGGCACGCCCGTGCCGGTCGACCGCGGCCTGCTCGACGCTGACGAGGCCGCCGCCGTCGACGCCCAACTGCGCCCGCACCCGCCGATCGCCGCCGGCGTCGCTGCAGCGCGCGCGGGCGCGGTCGCGATGATGGACGTGTCGGACGGACTCGGCCTGGACGCGTCCCGGTTGGCCGCGGCATCCGGCGTCACCCTCGACCTCGACCCGACCACGCTCGGGCCCGACGTGCCGACCGCGCTGGCCGGGGGAGAGGACCACGCCCTGCTGGCCGCGTTCGGGCCCTCCGCGGCGCTGCCGGACGGGTTCCGTCCGATCGGCCGGGTGCTGCCCGGCGGCCCGTACCCGCTCACCGTCGCCGGTACGCCGTACACCGAACGCGGCGGATGGGATCCGTATCAGGACTGGGACAGCGCCCGCGGGTGAGCGGTCACCGGCGGCGCAACCACCACACTCCGGTATCGCCGTACCGCTTCTCGCGGTCGAGCACGAGCCTTCCCGGCAGCGGCGGCAGCCCGTCGCGCGCGGCGCGTTCCAGCACGAACAGCCCGTCCTCGGCCATCAGCGTCACGCAGCCGGCCAGCACGACCCCGATCGCCTCGTCGGCGAGATCGTACGGCGGGTCGGCGAAGACCAGATCGTACGGTCCGGCACCGCCGCGCACGAACGAGGTCACGCTCGCGCGGTGCACGCGGGCGGGGGTGGATGCCGCAGCCTTCGCGACCCGTGCCGCGTTGGCCCGGGCCACCTGGGCGGCGCCCGCCGCGTGCTCGACCAGGTCGGCCGAACTCGCCCCGCGGCTGAGCGCCTCCAGACCCAGCGCGCCGGTGCCCGCGTACAGGTCGAGCACCCGCGCCCCGGCGATCGCATCGGCGGACTCGAGTGCGGCGAACAGCGACTCGCGCACCCGGTCGCTGGTCGGGCGGGTGCCCGCCGCGGGCACGTCGAGACGGATGCCGCGGGCGGCGCCGGCGATGATGCGCGTCACGGTTCCACCCTACAAACCACTGTCGCCGGCGGTGCCTAGACTCGAAGACATGTCGGCCTTCACGCTCGAGACGCGGCTGGACGGCGCGCTGGGCGGCAAGACCGCGAACGCGCTGAACCGCGCCTTCGGCATGCGCACGGTGGCCGACCTTCTCGGCCACTATCCGCGGCGGTACGCCCGCCACGGCGAGCTCACCCCCATCGACTCACTGGTGCCGGGCGAGCAGGCGACGATCGTCGCCGAGATCCTCAGCGTGAACGAACGGCCCATGCGCAATCGCCGGGGGTCGCTGCTGGAGGTCGTGCTCACCGACGGCCGCGGGCGGCTGCAGTTGACGTTCTTCAACCAACGCTGGCGCATGGGCGAGCTCGTTCCCGGGCGGCAGGGGATGTTCTCGGGCAAGGTCGGCGTCTACGGCAGGGACAAGCAGTTCACGCACCCCGAGTACGAGCTGCTCGACGATGCCGACACCGCACGCATGCACGCCGAGGCGCGGGCGCATGAGCCGATCCCGATCTACCCGGCCACCTCCACCGTCGCCACCTGGCAGCTGCGCCGCATCGTCGCGCTGGTGCTCGACGGGCTCGGTGAGGTCGACGATCCGTTGCCGGCCGCGTTGCGACAGCGGCATCGACTGCTGGATGCCCGCACCGCGCTCGAGCGCATCCATCGCCCCGATTTCGAAGACCAGATCCCCGACGCCAAGCGCACCCTGCGCATGCATGAGGCACTCGTCCTGCAGACCGCACTGCTGCAGCAGCGCCAGTTCGTACGCGCCATGTCGGCCACACCCCGACCGGCCGGTGATCTGCTGGCCGCCTTCGACGCGGCGCTGCCGTTCTCGCGCACCGACGACCAGGTCGCCGTCGGCGAGCGGATCACCGCCGATCTGGTGGCCGGATGGCCGATGAACCGGCTGGTGCAGGGCGAGGTCGGCTCGGGCAAGACCCTGGTCGCGCTGCGGGCCATGCTGCAGGTGGCCGAAAGCGGCGGGCAGTCGGCGCTGATCGCGCCCACCGAGGTGCTCGCCGGCCAGCACCTGCGCTCGATCACCCGGATGCTGGGGCCCCGGCTGGCCCCCCAGGTGATGCCGACCCTGCTGACCGGGCAGCTGAGCGCGGCCGAGCGACGCAAGGCGGCGCTGCGGGTGGCCAGCGGGCAGGCGCTGATCGTGGTCGGCACGCACGCCCTGCTCAGCGAGAGCACGACGTTCGCCGACCTGGGTCTGGTGGTGGTCGACGAGCAGCACAGGTTCGGGGTCGAACAGCGTGAGACGCTGCGGGCGAAAGGCAGCAGTCCGCACGCCCTGGTGCTCACCGCGACGCCCATCCCGCGCACCGTGGCGATGACCGTGTTCGGCGATCTGGACGTGTCCACGATCCGTGCCATGCCACCCGGCCGTGCCGGCGTCCAGACCTTCGTGGCGCCGGTCGGCGAGAAACCGTTGTGGTTCGGCCGCGTCTGGGATCGGATCGCCGAAGAGGTCGCCCAGGGTCGTCAGGCGTTCGTGGTGTGCCCTGCGATCGATGCGGAGGGCGCGGCATCCACCCGCACCGACGACGGCGACCCGCTGCCGGTCGACCAGTCCGCCCGCCCGGCGCGCTGGGGGGTGGTGCAGGCGGCGCAGCTGTTGGAACGGCATCCCGCGTTCGCCCGGGTGCGGGTGCAGATTCTGCACGGACGCATGCCCGGCGACGAGAAGGACGCCGTGATGCGCGCGTTCGCGGACGGCGACATCGATGTGCTGGTGGCGACCACTGTCATCGAGGTCGGCGTCGACGTGCCGAATGCGTCCACGATGGTGATCCTCGAGGCCGACCGTTTCGGCGTGTCGCAGCTGCACCAGTTGCGCGGCCGGGTCGGGCGGGGGAGCGTGCCCGGGCTGTGTCTGCTGGTCACCGAGGCGGGCCCCGACACGCCGGGGCGCGAGCGTGTCGAGGCGGTCGCTGCCACCGCAGACGGGTTCGAGCTGGCCGAGAAAGACCTCGAGCTGCGTGGCGAAGGAGACGTGCTCGGCGACGCGCAGTCCGGGGCGCGGTCGTCGCTGCGCATGCTGCGCGTGGTCAAGGACGCCGACCTCATCGCGCTTGCGCGGCAAGAGGCCGAGGCGATCCTCGACGACGACCCGGCCCTGCTGCGACACCCCGGGCTGGCCCGTGCCATCGAGCGACGACTGGATGCCACCGAGCGGGCGGCGCTCGCCAAGAACTGACCGTGCACGGGCCGGGCGGCGGCGGCGCGCCCGGTAGGCTGGTGGGGTGAGCAACCGGATCGCCGTCGTCCCGGGGTCGTTCGACCCGCCCACCCTCGGTCACCTCGATGTGATCCGCCGCGCCGCCGCCCTGTACGACACCGTGCACGTGGTCGTGGTGCACAACCCCGACAAGCAGGCGATGCTGCCCATCGCGCAGCGGCTGTCGCTGCTGGAGCAGTCGATCTCAGAGCAGCAGATCTCCGGCGACATCGTGGTGGCGTCATGGAGCATGGGCCTGCTCGTCGACTATGCCGCGGACGTGAACGCGGGGGTGCTCGTGAAGGGCATCCGTTCGCAGGCCGACGTGGCCTACGAGACGCCGATGGCGATCGTGAACCGCAACCTCGCCGGTATCGAGACCGTGTTCCTGCTTCCCGACCCCGCGCACACCCTCGTGTCCAGTTCCCTGGTGCGTCAGGTCGCGGGTCTGGGCGGCGATGTCACGCCGTACGTGCCCGGTCCGGTGGCGCGGTTCCTCGACACCGGCGCCCGCGGGATCTGACCCGGCTAGACTTCCGGGGTGAGAAACCCCCGTCCCGGCGCCTTCAGCGTGCTCGTGCGCGACCTCGTGCATCACCCTGGCGAGATGCGCGAGGCATCCTTCGACGTTCCCGCCGACACCCGATGGGGTGAAGGACTGGTCTCGGTGCCGGCCGGAGAAGACGTCGCCGTCGACGTGCGGCTCGAGTCCGTGCACGAGGGCATCCTCGCCTCCGGAACGGCGCGCACCCGCTATACGGGGGAGTGCGGACGGTGCCTGATCGCCATCGACGCGCCTGTCGAAGTCGAGTTCCAGGAGCTTTTCGCGTATCCTGGACGGGAAGCGAACGACTTCGAGGTTCAAGACGACCACGTGGATCTTGAAACTCTTGTTCGGGACGCCATCGTCCTGGCGCTTCCGTTTCAGCCGGTGTGCCGGCCGGACTGCCCGGGATTGGACCCGATCACGGGCGCGCGTCTGGCCGACGAGCCGGATGCCACACCCCGCCCGAGCGTCGATCCGCGCTGGTCGGCGCTTGCGGGATGGGCATCGGAACCGGTCGAGGGCGAGAACGACAGCGCCCCGCACGCAGACCCAGACAACGAAGGATGAACAGCCATGGCAGGTAACCCCCCCAAGCGGAAGGTCTCCCGCTCCAACACCCGTTCGCGTCGCGCACAGTGGAAGGCCACCGCGCCCGCCCTGGTGAAGACCGTCGAGAACGGCAAGGTCGTCTACAGCCGCCCGCACCAGGCGAAGGTCGTCACCGACTCGCAGGGCACCGAGCTGTTCCTCGAGTACAAGGGCCGCAAGGTCGCCGACGTCTGATCGGCGTTCCGTGGCGCAGCCGGGGGGCGAGCACGCTCCGTTGACCGACAAGCTCGGGGTCGAGATCGACCCCGAGCTTCTGTCGTTGGCTCTCACCCACCGGTCCTACGCGTACGAGCACGGCCACCTGCCGCACAACGAGCGTCTGGAGTTCCTGGGTGACTCCGTGCTCGGTCAGGCGGTCACCGTGCTGCTGTACACCCGGCATCCGGAACTCGACGAGGGCGCGCTCGCCAAGCGGCGCGCCAGCGTCGTGTCCACGGTCGCCCTCGCCGAGGTGGCCCGCGGCATCGACCTGGGTGCGCACCTGCGGCTCGGCCGCGGCGAGGACCAGACCGGCGGACGCGACAAGGACTCCATCCTGGCCGACACCATGGAAGCGGTGATCGGCGCCACCTACCTGTCGGCCGGCCCCGACGCGGCCACCGAGCTGGTGCACCGGTTGGTGGAGCCGCTGCTGGCCGATCCCGACCGGTACGGCGCGGCTGTCGACCCCAAGACGAGCCTGCAGGAACTGGCCGCGCGGCGGGGCTTTTCGCCACCGGTGTACAGCGTCGAGGCGACCGGCCCCGACCACGACCGTGTGTTCACTGCCACCGTCGTTGTGGGCGAGGTCAGCGGCACCGGCACCGGCACCAGCAAGAAGCACTCCGAGATGGCCGCCGCGCTGCAGCTGTGGCGGGAGCTGTCGGCGCAGGACTGAGCCGATGCCCGAACTCCCCGAGGTCGAGGTGGTGCGCCTCGGCCTGGCGCCTGCCGTCAGCGCTGCGCACGTGACCGCGGTGACGGTGCACGACGAGCGCGCACTGACCCGCCATGTCGGCGGCGCCGCCGACTTCGAGCGTCGGCTGACCGGCATGACGCTGCGTGCCGCAGTGCGTCGGGGCAAGTTCCTGTGGCTGCCGATCGTGGGCACGGGCGAGGCCGTGATCGGACACCTGGGTATGAGCGGTCAACTGTTGCTGCGCGAATCCGGAGCACCCGTTCAACGGTTCGAGCGCATCCGCCTAGACATCCAGCATCCCGATCATGGCGAGCTGGCGGTGGTGTTCGCCGACCAACGCACGTTCGGCTCGCTCGCGATCGATCCGCTGGTGCCGACGTCGGACAAAGCTGCGGGTGGGCGAGGGGATGCGGCACCGCTCGTGCCCGCGCAGGTCGCGCACATCGCGCGCGATGTGCTGGATCCCGCCTTCGACGACGCGCTCTTCCGGCATCGCCTGGCCCGCAAGGACTCGGCGATCAAGCGCGTGCTGCTGGACCAGACCGTGGTCAGCGGCATCGGCAACATCTACGCCGACGAGGCACTCTGGGCCGCCCGCATCCACCCAGAGACGCCCGCCCGGGCGCTGTCGACGCGGGCCGTGCACCGACTGCTCGCCGAGGTGCGCGCGGTGCTTCTCAAAGCGCTGGCCGAGGGTGGTACGAGCTTCGATGCCCAATACGTCAACGTCAACGGCCAGGCCGGACGAATGACATTGGATGTATACGGGCGGGAAGGTCGCCCGTGCAAGCGCTGCGGCACCCCGATCGTGCGCGAGCGATTCATGAACCGCTCCAGCCACTTTTGCCCAGTCTGCCAGCGGAAACGCTAGCCGAACGCTCGCGTTCAACCCAACCACGAGTGATAATCCGACCTCTGTCATGACGGATCGTCAGGCGGCTCAGTCGAGCTGTCGACGCCAGAACGGGTCGTCTGCCCAGTCGTCGGGGATGCCCATGCCACGCAGGTTCATCGCGGGGCGGGAGTCGACCAGTTCGTGAAGTCGCCGCGCCCAGCCGCTGCGCGGGGAGATCGTTTCCAGGACCGTCTGCAGGGAGACGAGGACGGGGTAGAGCCGCTTCCTCGATCTCTCGGGCAGCGCTTCGGTTCCTTCGAGCCAGGACACGATGGGCGAGTTCGGGATCGCCGGGTAGACGCCGAGGCCGACGTTCCACAGTCGGCCGTGGTGGGCGCAGACGTTGCGAACGCGGACGTAGGTCTGCATCCAAGACTCGAGCACGGGCGCTGTCAGGCCGATGCTCCGGGCGACGGCGGTCCGATCAGAGCGGCGCTTCAGATTCCGGTACCCGCTAGTGAGCTGTCCGACGGTGAGGGTCTCGACCATGAGCCAGGACGGCGGCAGCTCGGGTGAGCCGTAGGTGGTGAGGTAGTGCTCGAGCGCCGAGCGGTGGACCAGCGAGTCCTCCCCGGCGTCCGGGGTGCCGCGGAGCCGCTCGTCGCAGGTGTCCCTGACGATCTTCAGAAGTCCCGCATGCTTGCCGCGGTCGCGGAAGTGTGAGGCGTCCATGTACCAGTGCGGGTCGTCGTAGACCGTCGACATGTGATCGGTCAGCGCCGCGCGCACGGCGACCTCGACGCGCTCGAGGGCGTCGATGACCACCGAGCGCAGCGCCCGGTCGAAAACGTAGAGGTCGAGCACGTCGTCGAACGACGTCCCATCTCGCAGGCGATGCTCCGGTCCGGCCGTCTGAAACGGGATCGTGTAGGGGGAGAGGCGGTAGTATCCGATGTGGCGCAGGTGCCGCAGCGCCCGGTCCCGGTTGACGATGACCAGTCCGCGGTCGGCGAGGCGGTCGACGAGATCTTCCAGCTCCATTGGCGGCTTGTCGTAGCTCAGCGTTCCGCGCGGGCGGGGCGCGCGGCGCGGCTGCGGCATCGACGCTCCCTCCTCTATGCGGGCAGA
Organism: Microbacterium luticocti DSM 19459; assembly: GCF_000422405.1. Lineage (GTDB taxonomy): Bacteria > Actinomycetota > Actinomycetes > Actinomycetales > Microbacteriaceae > Microbacterium > Microbacterium luticocti. The sequence continues at coordinate 218,625 of NZ_AULS01000001.1, read as the reverse complement.
GAAAATCCCCCAAGTGCGCATCGTGGAGAGGCGTGGGGGATGTAGTGCCCTCAGGCTACCACGGACGGGTCGAGGCGTCGACCGTGCGCGTCTGTCGGCCGACGAGCACCACCACCTTGCGGCCCGGTGCGTAGCCGGAGTCGTGAGGTTCAAGAAGTCGTCGCGGGTGCGCGCCGCTCGATGAGCACGGTGTCCCGCCACTGGCCGGCGAGCGGCCCGCACGGCATCAGCCCGATCCGCTCGCGGCGTCCGACGACCCTGAATCCGGCGCTCTGGTGGAGTTTCAGGCTGGCGGCGTTCTCGGGGAAGATCGAAGACTGGACCGTCCAGACGCCTGATCGGTCGGCGACGGCGAGGAGGTCTCCGAGCAGCTGCGATCCGACGCCGCGCCCGGCCGCGTGAGGGGCGACGTAGACCGAGTGCTCGACGACGCCCCGGTAGACGGGGCGGGCCGAGACGGGTCCGGCGGCGGCCCAGCCGAGCACGCGGTCATCACCGTCGACGGCGACGAGCATGAGGTCGGGACGCTTGCCGGACGCGAACGCGTGCCAGTCCGGCGGGGGCTCGGCTTCGAAGGTGGCGTGGCCGGTGGCGATGCCTGCGCGGTAGATGGCCTCGACGGCGGGCCAGTCGGCCGGCGTCATGGGCCTGGTCGCCAGCGGCTCCATCAGGCGTTGAGCGCCTTGGCTGCGGCGGCGAGGGTGTCGATGGTGGGGCGGTAGTAGGCCCAGCGGCCGCGCTGCTCGCGGGCGACGAGCCCGGCCTCGACGAGCAGCTTCATGTGGTGGGAGACGGTGGGCTGGGAGAGCCCGACGGGCTCGGTGAGGTCGCAGACGCACATCTCGCCGTCGCTGCTGCCGGCGATGAGGGACATGAGCTTGACCCGGGTGGGGTCGCCGAGGGCCTTGAACACCTTCGCGAGGTCGTGGGCGAGGCCGTCGTCGATCGTCTCGCCGAGGACGCAGCAGGGCGCGACGTCGGCCGTGGCCTCGGTGGCGGGAGGAGTGCTCATGCCTCCATTCTGCCTCACGTATTGACATCTGTCGATACGTGAGGCAGGCTCGACACATCGAAGAACGTCAATACGTGGAGGTTGCAGTGAATCCCGTCATCGTCATCGGAGCCGGCCCGCAGGGTCTGGCCGCCGCCGCCCACCTGCTCGAGCGCGGGCTGGAGCCGCTGGTCCTGGAATCGGGCGACACCCCGGCGTCGGCTGTCACGGAGTGGGGCCATGTGCGCCTGTTCTCGCCGTGGTCGGAGCTCACCGATCCCGCGGCCCGCCGCCTGCTCGAGCCCTCCGGCTGGAGCACGCCTGACAAGGACTACCCGACGGGCGCGCAGTGGGTCGAGGGCTACCTCGCTCCGCTCGCCGAGGCGCTGGGCGACCGCGTCCGGTACGGCTCGCGCGTGGTCGGGGTGGGCCGGAAGGGCCGCGACCTCTCGGTCGACGCCGGTCGGGCCGAGCAGCCGTTCGTCGTCCACGTCCGCCGCGCCGACGGGAGCCAGGAGCGGTTCGAGGCGCGTGCGGTGATCGATGCCTCGGGCACCTGGCGGGCCCCGAGCCCGGCGGGCGCGGACGGGCTGCCTGCCCTGGGCGAGGTCGACGCGGTCGAGGCCGGTCTGCTCGGCCATCGCACGCCGAGCCGGGATGAGGCTGCAGCCCTCGCCGGGAAGCACGTCGTGGTCGTCGGCAGCGGGCACTCGGCAGCGACCGCCATCGGTGACCTCGCGGCGGTGGTGCGCCGCGAGCCGGGCACCCGGGTGACGTGGGCGCTGCGCCGCGGCTCCGTCGGCAACGCGTTCGGCGGCGGGCCCGCCGACGAGCTGCCCGAGCGCGGTGCCCTGGGCCAGCGGGCGAGGAAGGCCGTCGAGGACGGCCTCGTCGACCTGGTCACCGGGTTCCGCACCGAGGAAGTGCGGATCGAGGACGGCCGGGCGGTCCTGGTCGCCGAGGACGGCCGCCGGCTCGCTCCCGCGGACCGGGTGGTCGTCGCGACCGGGTTCCGCCCGGACCTGTCGTTCCTGTCCGAGGTGCGCCTGGACCTGGACGTGCGGCTGCAGGCCCCGGCGAAGCTCGCCGCCGAGGTCGACCCGAACGTCCACTCCTGCGGCTCGGTGCGCGCCACGGGCGCGGCCGACCTCGCCCACCCGGAGCCCGGCTTCTACATCGTCGGAGCGAAGTCCTACGGCCGCGCTCCGACGTTCCTGGCGATGACCGGGTACGAGCAGGTCCGCAGCGTGGCCGCCGAGCTCGCCGGTGACCACGACGCCGCGTCGCGGGTGGAGCTGGAGCTGCCCGACACCGGGGTGTGCGGCGGGTCGGGCCTGTTCGACGCGCCCGAAGAGGCGTCGTCCGGCGGCTGCTGCGCGCCCGCGCCGCAGCTGATCCAGCTCGGCACGAGGACGGCGGGATGAGCCGCGGCCGCCTGATCGTCGTCGGCGGCGGCCAGTCCGGGCTGGCCGCCGCCCGTGCCGGGCTCGTGAACGGCTGGGAGCCGGTCCTCATGGAGGCCGGGCCGGAGCCGGTCGGGTCCTGGCCGCGCTACTACGACAGTCTGCGCCTGTTCTCCCCGCGCGGCTACAGCGCCTTCCCCGGCCACCCATTTCCCGGCGACCCGGACGGCTACCCGGGCCGCGACGAGGTCGTCGACTACCTCCGCGGCTATGCCCGCAGTCTTGATGTCGAGATCCGAACCGGGGCTCGGGTCGTCGGCGTGGCCGCGGACGGCCTCTCGTTCATGGTCGAGCTGGCCGACGGGAGCAGGTTCGAGGGGTCCGCGCTGATCGCCGCCTCGGGCTCGTTCGGCAACCCGCACGTGCCGACGATCCCCGGTCAGAGAGCCTTCGGCGGCCGGGTCCTGCACGTGGCCGACTACCGGTCCCCGGAGGAGTTCTCGGACCAGCGGGTCGTGGTCGTCGGCGCGGGCAACTCCGCCGTCCAGGTCGCCCACGAGCTCGCCGACCACGCCAGGACGTCGCTGGCGGTGCGGGACCGGGTCCGGTTCGCGCCGCAGGTCATCGCCGGAAAGGATCTGCACTGGTGGTTGAAGGTGACCCGCGCCGACCTGCTGCCGCCGTCGGTCCTCGCCCGGATCGTCACCGGCACCCCAGTGATCGGCACCGACAAGTACCGGAAGGCGCTGGAGGCGGGACGCCCCGACCAGCGGCCCATGTTCGCCGAGTTCGCCTCCGACGGTGTCGTGTGGCCGGACGGCTCGCGGGAGCAGGTCGACGCGGTGGTGTTCGCGACCGGTTACCGGCCGCATCTGCCGTACCTGCGTTCCCTCGGCGTCCTCGACGAAGCCGGCATGCCGAGACATGACCGTGGGGTCGCGACCGGCCTGCCGGGTGTGGGTTTCCTCGGTCTGGAGTTCCAGCGCTCGTTCTCCTCGAACACGCTGCGCGGGGTCCACCGCGACGCCGACTACGTGGTCACGGCTCTGGCCGGGCAGCCGCGGGGTGCCGCCGTTGCCTGAGCTGGCGACGCGCCCAGCGCTGGGGACGGTGCTGGCGGCGCTGTGCGTGACCGAGATCGCCTCCTGGGGCCTGCTCTACTACGCCTTCCCCGTCCTCGCCCCGCGGATCAGCGCCGACACTGGCTGGTCGCCGGTCGTCGTCGCCTCGGCATTCTCGGCCGCGCTGGTCGTCTCGGCGCTGGCCGGGGTGCCGGTCGGCCGGGTCATCGACCAGCACGGGCCGCGCCGCATCATGTCCGCCGGCTCGATCCTCGGCGTCCTCGCCCTCGTGGTGATCGCCGTCTCGCCGGAACTGCCGGTCTTCATCGGCGGCTGGGTGCTGGCCGGGGCCGCGATGGCCGGGGTGCTCTACCCGCCGGCTTTCGCCGCGATCACCGGCTGGTTCTCGGGTCGACGCCTGGGTGCGCTGGCGACGCTCACCCTGGTCGCTGGCCTGGCCAGCACGGTGTTCGCTCCGCTGACCGCGACCGTCGGCGCGCACGTGGGCTGGCGGGCGACCTACCTGTGGGCGTCGGTCGTCCTCGCCGTGCTCACGGTCCCGGCTCACTGGTTCCTCCTGCGTCGGCCCTGGCCCGCGAAGCAGCACCCCGAGGAACCCGCCGTCGACCGCGCCCACGCAACGGAGGTCCTGCGCAGCGCACGGTTCCGGCTGCTCGCAGCGGGACTCACCCTGGTGTCGCTGGCGATGTACTCCGGACTGCTCGCCCTGGTCCCGCTCATGCTCGAGCGCGGCCTGACCGCGCAGTCCGCGGCATGGGTGTTCGGCCTCGGCGGCATTGGCCAGGTCGCCGGCCGCCTCGTCTACACCGGTCTGGCGCGCCGCGTCCCGCTGACCGCGCGCACCGCGACGGTGTTCGTCCTGGTGTCGGCGAGCACGCTCGCCCTCGCCGTCGTACCGGGCCCGGTCGGCCTGCTGGTCGCGGCGGCGATGGCCGCCGGGATCGGGCGCGGGATCGCGACGCTGCTGCAGGCGACCGCGATCACCGACCGCTGGGGCCCGCGCGCCTACGGCCACCTCTCCGGCGTCCTGGGCCTGCCGGTGCTGCTGGCCACAGCCCTCGCCCCGTTCGCCGGCGCGGTGCTGGCCGAGGCGACCGGCGGCTACGCGCACGCGTTCCTCGTCCTCGCCGCCCTGGCAGCGGTCGGGACGGTGCTCATGATCGCCAGCTCACGCACCCAGGCTCCCCGCCGGGCGGAGGCCACGGCCGAGCAGACGGCGTGACCCGGGTTCAGGCCTTCGACGAGACGACCAGATCTGAGAGGAGGCCGCGGGCCTTCTCGGCGAGTTCGTCGCGGATCAGACGCATCCGCTCCTCGCCCTCGATCCCGCGGTCTGACGGCTCGTGGATGCTCCAGGTCTCGATGGTCCCGGCCATCCCCGGCGCGGGCTCGACGACGGCCTCGTCGCCGATGACGACGACGCGGTCCACGGTGCGCAGCAGGGCCGGGTCGATCGGCTTGGGGTGCTCGCCGGCCATGCTCGCCCCGACCTCCGCGACCGAAGCAGCGGACAGCGCATTGAGCGACGCCCCTGGGGCCGTGCCCGCGGAGTAGACCTCGACGGCGTCGCCGGCGATCTGGCGCATGAGGGCGGCGGCCATCTGCGACTTCCCGCCGTTCTTCTTGCAGACGAACAGCACCGCCGGCACCTGCCCGCGTTCCTCCTGCTCGGCGGGCGCGAGCAGTTCGTCGACCAGCTTCTCGATGCGGGCGCGGATCTCGTCTCGGATCGGGCGGACGGCGTCGATGCCCTGGCCGGCGGGGTCGTCGAGGGTCCAGTCCTCGTAGCGCTTGCCGGGGTAGAAGGGGCAGGTGTCGCCGCAGCCCATGGTGATCACGACGTCGGAGTCCTGCACCGCTTCGGTGGTGAGGATCTTGGGCTGCTCCGCGGCGATGTCGATGCCCACCTCGGCCATCGCTTCGACGGCGACCGGGTTGATCTGATCGGCGGGCATCGAGCCCGCCGATCGGACCTCGATGCGGTCGCCGGCGAGGCGGCGGAGCCAGCCGGCGGCCATCTGGGAGCGGCCGGCGTTGTGGACGCAGACGAAGAGGACGGAGGGCTTCGGATCGGTCATGTTCGGTCCTGTTCTTTCAGTCGGTGAGGGCGGCGATGAGCGTGCGGACGCGGCGCTCGATGTCGTCGCGGATCGCTTCGACTCCTTCGGGCGAGGCCAGGGCGGGGTCGCCGACGGCCCAGTCCTCGTAGCGGACGCCGGGGATGATCGGGCAGACGTCGCCGCAGCCCATGGTGACGACCACGTCGGCGGCGCGGACGGCGTCGTCGGTGAGGGGCTTCGGGAAGGCTCGGTCGGCTTCCTGCCCGCCCTCGATCTCGGCGAGCAGCGACCGGACGTGCGGGTGCACGTCCGCCGCCGGCGTCGACCCCGCCGAGCGCGCGATCACCCTGCCTCCGGCGAGCCGGTTGACGATCGCCGCGGCCAGTTGGGAGCGGCCGGCGTTGGCGACGCACACGAACAGCACCTGCGGCCGGCCTGCCTCCCGGTCTCGCGTCAGGTCGGCCAGGCGCTGGCGGGCGAAGCGCTCGGTGAGCGGGATCATGTGCTGGGTGAGCTTGGCCGAGCGGGCGAGGCCCGCGTAGGACTCGCGCACGATCGCGATCACGAGGTCGCGGTCCAGGCCGGCCGTCTCGTCGGCCAGCTCCTCGCCCAGGCGGGTGACCCGGCCGTCCATGTCCGGCAGCGTCTGAGCGCGGGCCTCCGCATTCTCGGGGGCGTCGGCGACCGCGGCGGGGGCGAACGCGTCGAGCAGCGCGGAGACGGCGCGCCGCCTCGCCGGGGCGATCCGGTACCAGACCCAGGTGCCACGGCGCTCCGACAGCAGCAGCCCGGTCTCCTTGAGCACCTTCAGGTGATGGGAGACCGTCGGCTGGGACACGTCGGCGAGCTCGGCGAGATCGCACACACAGGACTCGCCGCGGGGATCGGTCGCGATAGCGGACAGCATCCGCAGCCGCAGCGGCTCCGCCAGCGCCTTCAGCGCGCCGGCCACGGTCGTCGCGGCTTCCTGGCCGATCGCGTGCGTCGTGGACGGCGCGCAAGCCTCGGAACCGGTGACGGCTTCGGCGGTGGTCATGATGCACTCGATTCGGCGTAGGGGTCGGTGCGGAACCAGGCCTTTGCGCCCCAGAGGGACACGTAGACGAGGCCGACGAGCACCGGCACCTCGATCAGGGGCCCAACGACGCCGGCCAGCGCCTGCCCGGACGTGGCACCGAACGTGCCGATGGCGACGGCGATGGCGAGCTCGAAGTTGTTGCCCGCCGCGGTGAACGCGAGCGTGGTCGACCGGGCGTAGCCCAGGCCGAGGCCGCGGCCGAGCAGCATCCCGGCCAGCCACATGATCGCGAAGTAGGCCAGCAACGGCAGCGCGATCCGGGCGACGTCCAGCGGGTTGGAGGTGATCGCCTTCCCTTGCAGGGCGAACAGCAGCACGATCGTGAACAGCAGGCCGTAGAGCGCCCACGGCCCGATCACCGGCAGGAACTTCTCCTCGTACCAGTCCCGTCCGCGGCGCTTCTCGCCGATCCACCGCGACGCGAACCCGGCGACGAGCGGGACGCCGAGGAACACCAGCACGTTGAGCGCGATCTGCCCCACCGACACGTCCAGCCCCTGCGTGTCCAGGCCCAGCCAGCCGGGCAGGACAGTGAGGTAGAACCAGCCCAGGACGGAGAACATCACGACCTGGAAAACCGAGTTGATCGCCACCAGCACCGCGGTGGCCTCGCGATCCCCGCAGGCCAAGTCGTTCCAGATCACGACCATCGCGATGCACCGGGCCAGGCCGACGATGATCAGCCCGGTCCTGTACTCGGGCAGATCCGGCAGCAAGACCCAGGCGAGGGCGAACATGACCGCCGGGCCGACGAGCCAGTTCAGCACCAGCGAGGAGACCAGCAGCTTCCTGTCGCCGGTGACGGCGGCGACCCGGTCGTAGCGGACCTTCGCGAGCACCGGGTACATCATCACCAGCAGCCCCAGCGCGATCGGCACCGAGATCCCGCCGACCTCCATCCGGGACAGCAGCCCGGACAGCCCCGGGACAAGACGGCCCAGCAGCAGGCCGGCGACCATCGCCAGGCCAATCCAGGCGGGCAGCCACCGATCCAAGGTCGAGAGCCGTCGGGTCGCCGGGGACGCAGCGGTCACTGCTTGATTAGACATGCCTCTATATTGAAGCGCGTCGAATCAAATGGCAAATCGCTGCGCGTTCTGGTCGGCAATCTGCCTTGCGCGTGGAGCGGCAGGGCATCTGGTGACGGCATCCTCGTGGGCGTGTGGCCGGCTGCCGTGTCCGCGCCGGCTCGTCGTGTCCGCCAGCGCCGTTCCCGAGCGGCGTCTCGGCGAGACGCGGGCGGTCATCGATCCGCGCCGGCTGCTCGGCGTCGGTGTGCCGCTGGGTCCTGTGCGGCCCGCGTGGTCCGGGACGGACGGCAGTCGGCGTCCTGGGTTCGGCGGTGCGCCCCGGCTATTGCGGCCGCGGCGACGGCCAGGACGACTGCGATCCCCGCGGCGACGGTCCAGGGGCTGCGCAGGTGGCCGCCGATCCCGGCGAGCGCCCCTCCGGCGAGGACGAGCGGCAGTCCGCAGCAGAGCACCACGAAGAGAACCGCGCCGTCCGCCATCAGCAGCCCGCCGCCCGGTCGATCATCCGGTCGGCGCATTTGTCTTGCATTCTCGTGGCTGGGTCGTGATCAACAGCATGGGTGGACGTTGCGTCCGCCGGTGGCCCTTTCGGGGCCGTCCAGGAAAGCGGAGGCGAGTGCGGAGCCGAGCCAGTGGGCTTCTGCGACGGTGACGACCTGGCCGTCGGGGTGCTCGGCGAGCCATTCCTCGGCGTCCTCGGGCGAGGCGAAGTAGTGCACCTGGTTGCAGAAGGAGGAGCGGATCGAGGCGAAGCGCTCGGGGTCGATGAGGGACACCACGGCGGTGGCGGGCTCGACGCGGGTGACGCCTGCGGCGGGGTCGACAGTCACCCGGACGGTCTGGCCGCTGGTCGGCGAGGTCGACTCGCGCCGGGCGTGCGAGCAGGGCTGGGAAGGCCAGGGTGTCCAGGGCGCACCAGGTGTACAGGTCGTTCCCGTCGACGGCGAACCGGTGGACGGTGGGGCGCAGGGTGAGGCCCTGGCCGACGATCCGGTCCTGTTCGTCGTACTCGGTGTCGGGGACGAGCGCCAGGCCTGCGCGCACGTCGTCCTCGCTGCGGCCGGCCGCGTCGGCGAGGTCCTCCACCGCGAGTGGATGCCCTTCGACGAGCAGCCTCAGCAGCGGCACGAGCAGGCCGGCGTCGAGCCCGGACTCCTCGGTGCGGACGAGCCGGTCGGCCAGGCCTCCTGCCAGGTCGGTGGTGCGGTCGGTCATCGCGATCTCCTCGGATCTGTGATCGGTGGGCTGGGCCCCGTGCGCGCTCACGCGCAGCACGACAGGAGCGACGGATCGGTGGTGAAGGCCCTGGCGGCGATCCGGATGCCCTCGGCCATGGTCAGGTAGGGGGCCCAGGCGTCGGCGACCTCGGCGACGGTCTTGCCGAGCACGTGGACCCCTGCGGCGGCGAGCTCGCCGGCGTCCTTGGCGACGGCGGTGATGCCGAGGATCTTCCCGGTGTCGGCGTCCACAACGATCTTGACGAAGCCGCGGCTGTCGCGGTTGACCAGTGCGCGGGGAACATGATGCAGGGGCAGGACGCGGCAGTCGCAGCGGATCCCTGCGGCGACGACGTCCTTCTCGGTCATCCCGACCGCGCCGATCGCAGGGCCGGTGAACGTGACCCTCGGCAGCCGGGCGTAGTCCACGGCCCGGTCGGCGTCGGCGAACGCGTTCTCGGCGACGAGGGTGCCGTGCTGGGCGGCGACGTAGACGAACTCGGGGTGGCCGGTCACGTCGCCCGCGGCCCAGATCCGCGGGTGGGAGGACTGCATCCGGTCGGAGACGACCACCTCGCCGAGGTCCCCGGTCTCGACCCCGACCGCGTCGAGGCCGAGCCCGTCGGTGGCTGGTCGTCGCCCGAGGGCGAGGAGCACTTGGTCGGCGCGGAACTCCTCCCGGCCGCCGGCGACGTCGGCGGTGACGAAGGCCTGCCCGGTCGCGGCGTCCCGCGACACCCGCGTCGGCAGCGCACGGCGGACCACCCGGATGCCCTCGTCGGCGAACACCTCCTGCAGCGTCCTGGACACCTCCGGCTCCTCCTTCGACGCCAGCCGGGACCGCACCAGCACGGTGACCTCGGAGCCGAGCCGGGCAAACAGCTGCGCCTGCTCCAGGGCGACGTAGCCGCCGCCGATCACCAGCAGCGACTCAGGGACCTCCGTCAGCTCCATCGCCGTGGTCGAGGTCAGGTACCCGGTCTCGTCCAGACCGTCGATCGGCGGGGCCCACGGCCGAGCGCCGGTCGCGACCAGGTAGTGCCCGGCCTCGATCGTCTCGGTGCTCCCGTCGTCCCCGGCGACCTGGAGGACCGGTGCGTCGGGGGTGCCGGCGAACGCGGCGTCGCCGCGGCGGACGGCCCACCCGTAGGAGTCGGCGACGTCGGCGTACTTCTCGCCCCGCAGCGACTCGACCAGCGCCTGCTTCCCGGCGATCAGGGCGGGCATGTCCACCGGCCCCGCCGTCGTTTCGATCCCCGGGAACCGGTCGGCGGCGTCGGCCGCGGAGTGCCGTGCGTCGGCCGCGGCGATGAGGGCCTTCGACGGCACGCAGCCGGTGTTCACGCAGGTGCCGCCGAAGGTCCCGCGCTCGATCATCACCACCGACTTGCCGAGCGTGGTCGCGCGGATCGCGGCGGCGAACGCCCCGCCGCCCGATCCGATGATGGCGAGGTCGTACATGGTGGTCATCCCGGCTCCCTGTCGATGCTTGGACTTCTGGTCCCTGCTCAGCCATGCTGGACCTTCCAGTGCAGGGGAAGGTCAAGAGGACTTTCCGCCGATCGAAGAGGGGATGCGAGATGCGCATCGGGGAACTCGCAGAGCGGGCGGGCACGACGGCGAAGACGCTGCGCTTCTACGAGGAGCAGGGACTGCTTCCCCCGGCCGAGCGGACGCCGTCCGGATACCGCGACTACGCGCCCGAGACGGTCGCCCGGATCGACTTCGTCCACCGCGGCCAGGCCGCGGGCCTCACCCTCGCCCAGATCCGCCAGATCCTCGACATCCGGGACGGCGGCCACGCGCCCTGCGAGCACGTGCGCGACCTCCTCGATGCACGCCTGGCCGAGATCGAGCAGCAGATCGCCCAGCTCGCGGCGCTCCGAGACACCATCGCCGGGCTCAGGAACGACGCCGCGAAGCCCGACCTCGACTCGTGCAGCCCGGACCAGGTCTGCCGGTATCTGTGAGTGCTGCGCCGATCTCGCCGTCGTCGCCGGCCGGACCACCGTGCCGATCGGGCCGGCAGGCACTGGAGATGGACGATCTCGGTGAACCATCCGACTCGCCGCCAGCCGAGGCTTCATCGTCCTCGTGCGTCGCGGGCTGAGCCGTCCGCGGCGGAGAGCCGGTCAGTGGTGTCCGCGCTCTGCCGGCTCCGGGGAGCCGCCCATCATGCGGAGCATGCCGGTACTGCCGGTGCGGAGGAACACGGTCAGCAGGGCGGCGGCGAGTGCCAGGAAGGCGATGTTCAGCCAGGTGGTGTAGTTCCAGCTGATGCCGGTCTCGGCGACTGCCAGGTTCCGGTCGTGCGGGACCATGCCGAGCGGGCCGAAGATCAATTCGACGAGGTATCCGGCGACGACCATCGCGGCGTAGAAGACCAGGCAGATCCGGGACGTGGCCTTCCAGCCGTAGTACTTCTTGTAGATGAGGATGATCGGGATGATGATCAGGTCGGCGAACAGGAAGCTGACCACGCCGCCGAAGCTGATCCCGCCGTTCCACAGCACCGCCGCCAGCGGCACGTTCCCGACCGAGCAGACGAAGCTGACCACGGCCAGCAGTGGCCCGATCAGCGGGCCCAGCACGAACGAGGCGACCGGGTCTTCGGTGAAGAACACTGCCTGCAGCCAGGCCTTGGGCACCCATGCGGCGAACGCGCCGGCGATCAGCAGGCCCAGCACGATGTCGCGGAGCACGGCCGCCCAGTCCATCACGAAGTAGCGCGAGACCGCGGTCACGCCGTCCCGGGAGAGCAGCCGGGCCCAGAATCCGGCGTCGCCCTGGACGGACATGTCCATGGCGGCGTGGCCCTCCATCGACCCGGCGAGCCCCTGCTCGGCCTGCCGCCGCGCCGCCTCGACGATCCGGCCGCGCATCCAGAGCCTGAATCCGAGCGCGACCAGCACGATCATGATCGGGCCGCCGACGAACTCCGCGGCGGTGAACTGCCAGCCCATCACGAACCACAGGACCAGCCCGAGCTCGAGCACCAGGTTGGTCGAGGCGATCTCGAAGGCCATCGCCGCCGCGAAGTCCGCGCCCTTGCGAAACAGCGCCCGGGCCAGCGCGACCGCGGCGTAGGAGCAGGACGAGGACGCCGCGCCGAACAGCGCGGAGACCGCGATCGATCTCGGCGAGTCGTCGGCCATCAGCTGCGTGACGCGCTCCTTGCGCACCACCGCCTGGATGACGCCGGACAGCATGAAACCGAGCACGAGGGGCCAGAGGATCTGCCAGCCCATCGAGCCGGCCATCGCCAGCGCGTCGACGACTGCGCTCAGGACGTCCATCCGGATTCCTTCCTCCCGGCAACACGGTCAGCGACTGTTCGGCCATCCGGTCCCGTACCCGGACGCGGCCCGTCCACGCGCGGATTGCGCCGAGCTGCCTGAGAAACCGGGACGACGATGCTGGTGGCGCATCGGCGTCGCCGCGGCCAGCGGCTGGCCCCGAACACCTACCTAGCCGATACTGAGACCAGCGAGCTGCTCAGGGGTGCCGGTGACGACAAGGCGCAGGTCGGCGTGGTCGTCGTCGATCTGCCAGTCGACGAACGAGCAGCAGGCGCTCTCGGTCGCGACCAGGTCGCGCAGCCGCCGCGCTGAGTCGTCGGTCCGGGCGTAGTGCACGACCAGTCTGGCCTCTCCGCGCTCGACCTCGAGGAGGTAGTCGTCGTCGAAGGCTCGCCACCTCTCGAGCTGCTGCTTGCCCGCGGTCGGCGCGAGCGCGCAGGCGATCGGCAGCCCGCCCAGCGGTCCGACCGGCGACTCGAGCCCCGTCACCGCCGACGTCGGCGCGCGACCGATGGCTGCGCGCAGCTGATCGACGGTCGGCGACCCGGCCAGCCCGGCAGGAGTGCGGAACACCCGGCAGGCGAGCCCGACCGGTGTGTGCTCGTCGGCGAAGGGGTCGACGCCGTCGACGAGGACGGTCGGGGACCCGTGGAACTCGAGGCGGGCGGCGTCGTCGGCGGTCTCGACTCGCTGATGCGCGACGCGGACGTCCGATCGGCCGTCGAGGGCCTCGGCGAGCCGCCGGTCGATCACCTCCCAATTCGGGCACCCGTCGAAGTACTGCAGCGTGATCTCCAACATCTTCTCCTCTCAATCCTGTCTGCGGCTCGGCAGCCGTCGTCAGCTCCGCTCGCCAGCCTCTTCGGAACTGAGCCGTGCCGAAGAACTCGGGGAGTCTTCTGGCGATGAGCCGTCGTGGAGCATCAGGAACGCCCCGGTGACCGCGCCCACGACGATGACGATGTCGGCGACGTTCCCGATGAACCAGTCGCCGTAGGCCAGGAAGTCCACGACGTGGCCGCGGGCGAAGCCGGGGGCGCGGAAGAGCCGGTCCCCGGCGTGCGAGGCCGCCGCACCGCCGACGGCACCGATCACGACCGCCCACCGAAGACGCCGGACACGGAACGCGAAGACGACCGCGGCGACCGCGGCCGCGACAGCGACCAGCGCGAACACCCAGGTCGAGCCCTCGCCGAAGGAGAACGCCGCACCGGGGTTGTACGCCAGCTGGAGTCCCAGCAGCTCGCCGACGAGCGGGATGCGCTCCTGCGTCGAGAGGGTGGCCTCAGCCCATGCCTTGGTCCCTTGGTCGACCAGGACGACCAAACCGCCGAGCAGGAAGGTCCCCGCTACCAGGAGCGTCCGCCTCGGACCATGAGCGATCCGGGCAGTGGACCCGCGGACCGCGTCCTTCGCCCGCATCAGCCCGCTGCCTGAGGCTTGCGGGCACGCGCGGCGCGCAGCCCGTTAGCGATGACGACGACCTCGGCGACCTCGTGGACGAGGACGACCGCGGCCAGGCCCAGCACGCCGGTGATGGCCAGCGGCAGCAGCACGGTGATGATCGCCAGGGACAGCACGATGTTCTGGTTCATGATCGCCCGGCCGCGGCGGGCGTGGCGCAGCGCCTGCGGGATGAGGCCGAGGTCGTGGCCGGTGAAGGCGACGTCGGCAGACTCGATCGCGGCGTCGGAGCCGGTCGCGCCCATCGCGATGCCGACGGTCGCCCCGGCCAGGGCGGGGGCGTCGTTGATGCCGTCGCCGATCATCGCCGTGGGCGAGGCCTCGGAGAGCTGGGCGACGATGCGGGCCTTGTCCTCGGGCCGGAGCTCGGCGTGCACGTCGCCGATCCCGGCGAGCTGCGCTAGCGCGTGCGCGGTGCGGGCGTTGTCGCCGGTGAGCATGCTCACCTCGACGCCCTGGGCCCGCAGCGTGTGCACGACGTCGGGGACCTCGGGGCGCAGCTCGTCGCGGACGCCGATCGCCCCGGCCAGCCGGCCGTCGACGGCCACGAGCACGCAGGTCTGGGCCTCGGCCTCCAGCTCCTCGACCCGGGCCTTGAGCGGCCCCGCGTCGATCCAGCGGGGGCTGCCCACCGTCACCCGGCGGCCGTCCACCAGGCCGCCGATGCCGTGCCCGGCCTCCTCGGCGACGTCCTGCGCGGCGGGGGCTCCCTGGCCCGCGGTGGCGATGGCGGCGGCGAGAGGGTGCGTCGAGTGCTGCTCCACGGCCGCGGCCCAGGCCAGCACCTGGGCGTCGTCGAAGCCGTCGGCGGCGACGACGGCGGTGACCTCGGGCCGGTTGCGGGTCAGGGTGCCGGTCTTGTCCACGGCGAGGTGGCGGATGCCACCGAGGCGCTCGAAGGCTGCCCCGCTCTTGATGACGACGCCGAACTTCGTCGCCGCCCCGATCGCGGAGACCACGGTGACGGGCACCGCGATCGCCAGCGCGCACGGGCTGGCGGCGACGAGGACGACCAGGGCGCGGGTGATCCAGGTCTCGGGGTCGCCGAGCAGCGATCCGAGCACGCCAACCAGGACGGCGAGGACCATCACCCCGGGCACCAGCGGGCGGGCGATCCGGTCGGCGATCCGCGCACGCTCGCCCTTCTCGGCCTGGGCCTGCTCGACCAGCTCCACGATGGTGGTCAGCGAGTTGTCGGTGCCCGCCGCGGTCGCCTCGACCTCCAGCACACCGGCGGTGTTGATCGCGCCGGCGGAGACCGCGTCATCGGGGGCGACCTCGACCGGGATCGACTCGCCAGTGATCGCCGAGGTGTCCAGGCTGGAGCGGCCCGCGCGGACCAGCCCGTCGGTCGCGACCCGCTCGCCGGGGCGGACCAGCAGCACGTCGCCGACGGCGATCTCCTTCGCCGGGATCTCGACCGAGGCGCTGTCGCGCAGCACGGTCGCGGTCTCCGGCACGAGGTTCAGCAGCGCGCGCAGGCCGCCGCGGGCGCGGTCCATCGCCTTGTCCTCCAGGGCCTCGGCGATCGAGTAGAGGAACGCCAGCGCGGCGGCCTCCTCCACGTAGCCGAGGATCACCGCGCCGACGGCGCTGATCGTCATCAGCAGCGCGATCCCCAGCTTCCGCCTGACGAACAGGTTCTGCAGAGCGCCGGGCACGAACGTGTACGCGCCCAGCAGCAGACCCGCCCAGAACGCGGCCAGTGCCGCGATGTGCATCCCCGACCACTCCAGCACCAGGCCGGTGCCGAACGCGACGCCGGAGAGGATCGGCACCACCAGTCCCGGGTCGCGCCACCACGAGCGCTCGGTCTCCTCGGCCTCCTCGGATGGGCTGGTGGTCGGCTCGTCGCAGCCGCAGGCGGCGCTCACGAGGCGTCCCCCGAGCCGGTCACGGCGCAGCAGCCCGGCACCGAGCAGTGCGGGTCGATGCACGGCGCGCTCTCGTCCACCGCCAGCGTCACGTCCACCAGCGTCGTCAGCGCCGCGGCCAGGTGCGGGTCGGCGATCTCGTAGCGGGTCTGCCGGCCGTGCGGCTCGGCGACCACGATCCCGCAGTCGCGCAGGCAGGTCAGGTGGTTCGACACGTTCGAGCGCGTCAGGTCGAGCTCGCGCGACAGCACGGCCGGGTGGCTCGGGCCGCCGAGCAAGGACATCAGGATCCGGGAGCGCGTCGGGTCCGCCATCGCCCGGCCGAGCCGGTTCATGACGTCAAGGCGCGAAGCAATGGTCAGCATCCACTGAACTATACAGCAGTGGCTGACCTATCATGGCCTGGAGCGGTCGTTGACCGCCACCGAAGGCGTGAGCATTTCCTCAAGTCTGGCCAAGCCAGCATTCATCGATGTTATCGAACCGTTATTCTCTAGCGGTCCGGTCATTCCCATCCCACGAGGAGTTCTAGCCGAATGAGTCCCGACGGTCGCCAGCGGCGAAGCCTCGGTCAGCTGCGAACCCGCGTCGGCGAGTTGCGCGCGGGCACCGCAGCAAGAGCTGGCCGAGCCCTGGATCACATCGGACGGGACAGACGCAGCTGGATCCGCCACGGCATTGCCGCGGCCGCCATCGCAGGACTCGGCCTTGCCGGCGCTGGCGCGGTCGCCATGACCGGCGTTGCCCATGAGGCGAACCCTGCGGTCACCGGAATCTCCAGTACGGCTGGCGCGCCCGATGACGCGGGCTCCACCGGGCACCGGGCCGACACCTCTGGCCGGTCGCGCGCGGGCCTTCGGGAGGCAACACGCAGTGGTCAGCGCAGCGATACCCAAGGCAGCGGCAGTAGCGAGGAGCAGAGCACGGGCCAGCCTCTCGACGGCACCGTCGACATGGCGGCGCGCCGGGCAGCCCAGAAGAACAGCAAGGTTGTCGACACCGGCCAGGAGGACACGCGGGCGGAGGAGGCTGCCCGGCAACGATCAGAGGCGTTGAAATCCGACGCCGAGAAGAGCCGCAAACTATCGGGAACGCTCAGCAAGGAGCAGCGTCAACAGCAGATGCGAGCGGCCCAAGAAGCTGACGCGGGCAAGGGCAATGCATCCTCCGGTAGCACGGCGGTCGGCCGGACCGACTCGGCATCGAGCGACAACGGCTCCGACAGCGGTACTGCCGATCTCGGCAGTTCAGACACTGCAGGCGGCACGAGCAGCGGGGGCGGGGCATTGCCGATCGCCAAGGGAAGTTACAACATCGTCGCCACGTTCGGGCAGGTCGGATCCTGGTCGCGCTATCACACTGGCGTGGACTTCGCTGCCCCGATCGGGACACCGATCAGAGCGACAGCCGATGGGGTCGTCACCAACGGCGGTACCGGTCCGGCCAGCGGTTGGGCGGGCATCTACGTCAGCATCAAGTTCCCCGACGGGAAGCAGATGCTGATGGCGCACATGGCGTCGGCCGCGGTCCGCACCGGGCAGCGGGTTGCCGCCGGTCAGGTCATCGGCCGGGTGGGCATGACCGGCCGGACGTTCGGCCCGCACACACACCTGGAGCTGTACCCCGCTGGCGTCACTCCCGGCGATGTCTACCGGACGGTGAATCCACTGCCTTGGTTCACTGCGAAAGGCTTGAAGCCGTAGGGGCCCTGAAGCGGCCGGGTGTCGTTTTGAGACGGGTCGAGCTCGCTGGTGGTGCCGCGGTAACGGCTGAGTCGCTGTCGTACCCCAGGGGTATCGATGTCAACCGTTCGCTTCTTGGTTAGATGCCTGCGTAGGAGTGGAGCCCGGAGAGGAGCAGGTTCACTCCGATGAAGTTGAACCAGAAGACGGCAAGCCCGAGCAGGGCGATGACGGCGGCCCGTCCACCCTTCCAGCCGGCGGTCGATCGGGCGTGGAGGTAACAGGCGAAGATCACCCAGGTGACCAGCGCCCAGACCTCCTTGGGGTCCCATCCCCAGTAGCGGCCCCAGGCGTACTCGGCCCAAACTGCTCCGGCGGCGATGGTGAACGTCCACAGCGGGAAGGCGAAGGCGAAGAGCCGGTAGGCGATCACGTCTATGCGGCGCGAATCGGGGAGTCGGAGGAGGTAGCCCTTCTCGGTTCCCTTGTCCTCGGCCCGCTTCTTGATCAGGTACAGGATCGAGATGGCTCCGCCGATGTTGAACGCTGCTCCGCTGATCGTCGCGGCAGTGATGTGGATGATGAACCAGTAGGAGTTCAGCGACGGCACCAACCCGGCGACTGCGACGTAGAACACGGTCACTGCCAGGCCGTTGCCGACGGTGGCGACCATGGTGATGGGCAGGCCGAGCCAGCGCATCCCCATCTTGGCCAGGACCAGGTAGCCGGCGACGATGATCACCATCGCCATGGTGGTGAACTCGAACATGTTGCCCAGCGGCCAGCGGTGAGCGGCGATGCCCCGGGCGGTAATGCCTGCGATCGCGCAGGCCAGCCCGATCAGGGTGAAGGAGATGCCCATCCGACCGAACATCTCGGTCTTCTGCTGCGGAATCGGGTCTCCGTCAAAGGGTTCATCGTCGACGTCGACGTCGCCTTCGGGCTCGAGGGTCGGTGAGTCAGGCGTGGCTTGGGCGGCGGTCCGGGTGATCGTCAGGGTGGACGCTGAGGCCTCTGATGCGCGGCTGGTCGTTGCGCGTGCGTCGGGGCGGGTTCTGGTCTCGATGTCGTCCGCTGCCTCGCCCTTCCGCTTGCCGGTGGTGCTTCGGGCGGCGGTAATTTTTCGTGCGGCTGCCCATTCGATGCTGTGCATGGTGAGGGCCAGGGCGTAGATCACGGTCGCGGTGACCAGAGCGAGGTTGGAGAAGTAGTCGATCGTCATGCCGTCTCCTTCGGTGATTGGTTGTCGGTGGTCGGATCAGGCTCTGCCGGTTCGTTCCCGTGCCCGGGTGGGGTCTGGTTGCGTGAGCTCGTTTGCAGGTCGAGGCTGTTGACGAGGGCTTCGACGTCTTCGGTGAGTCCCGTTCGGGCGTCGGCCCGGTCGAGTCCGGCGATCTCGAGGAGGTTGTGGCCGTCGACCCGTCGGATCCGTGCCCAGATCCGCCGGGGCCGGATGAACAGCGAGAAGCTGAGCCCCAGCACGGCGGTTCCGATAGCGACGATCGTGATGGGTGCGCCGGGGGAGTCGCCGACCTGGATCTTGATCCAGCGCTGCACCCCGTCCAGCTGGATGGATCCTTGCCCGTTGGGCAGCTTTTGGATGTATCCGGGTCGGAGGATGAACCGCAGCGGCTGTTTGGGGTCCTTCGGGTTCATGATCTGGGTCATGCCGCGGGTGTCGAGCGAGTAGACGCTCTGGGGTTGGCCGGTCTCGGCGGTGGGCTTGCCCGACCAGGCGTTCAGGAACAGTTGGGGATTCAACGCGTCGGGGAACACCGAGCGGGGCCCGGAGCCGTCCACGTAGGCGCTGGGCAGGAAGAACCCTTCAAAGCCGAGTTTGCGAGGCCTGGCGTCGGGCGCACTGATCGCCCCAGCGGAGGTGAAGTTGCCGTCCTGCGGCAGGAAGATGACAGGACCGGAGGAGACGACGTTGCCGTCGCCGTCCTTCACCGTCACGATCGGTGCGTATCCCCAGGCGATCAGGTGGACCTTTTCGCCGCCGGCCAGGTTGAGCGGATGGTTGACCCGCAAGGTTTCCTGGCGGGGCTTGTCTCCTGGACGGTCGGTGACAGTGACTGCGGCGTTGAACTCCCGCGCGGCCCCTCGCTGGACGTTGCCGGTCTCGAACTTCACGTCGAAGCTGTCGACCTTGATGCTGAAGGGGGTCAGAGACGATTGCCGGAACAGCGGGCCGGCCTTGAAGTCGTCGTATTGCACCAGGTCATTGGTGAAGCTTTCGCCTCCCACGACCAGCGCCCGGTCGCCGCGGAAGCTGGTCAGCCAGACCACGGCCACGCCGAGCAGCAAGAAGACCAGGCTGATGTGGAAGGCGAGGTTGCCCGCCTCTCGCAGGTAGCCCCGCTCGGCCGCCAGTGACCCGTCGGGGTGCTGGGTGACCCGGTACCGCCTGCTTCGCAGGTTGTCGCGCAGCCGGCGCAGGATGGCAGCATCGGTCGGGGCCGCGCTGTCGCCGGCTTCGGCTGCGGTCAGGTCGGCGGAGGCGTAGGCGGGCAGACGATGCAGGTATCGCGGTGTGCGGGGCGGCTGTGCTCGCACGGCCCGGAGATAGACCCCGGCCCGGGGGATGATGCAGCCGATCAGGCTGATGAACAGCAGGATGTAGATCGCGGAGAACCAGGGCGAGGTGTAGACGTTGAAGAGTCCGACCTTGTCATAGATCGGTCCCAGCGTCTTGTGCTGGTCGAGGAAGGACTTGACTCGCACCGGCGATATGTTCTGCTGCGGCACCAACGATCCGGGCACCGCGGCCAGTGCCAGCAGGAACAGCAACGCCAGCGCCGTCCGCATGGTGATCAACTGCGTCCACAGGAACCGCAGCCCGCCGAGGAATCCGATCACCGGCGCATTGGAGGAAGTCCTGCGAGTGGCGGGTTCGGTGGTTGCGATGCCCGCCGCGTCGGGATCGGCTCGCGGGCCAGGTGCGGCATCGGATCTGCTGGTGGGGCGGAGATCATTCATTGGCGTCGAAGGCGAAGCTCGAGGGCGGATTGTCGGTCGCGTTCCGGGGGCCGTAGATCAGTGAGATCTGGCGTCGCTCGCCGAGTTCGATCGTGGCGGGGTCGCCGGTGAACGGTTTGCCGTCCACGTAGGCGCGCAGGCTGTCGGTCTTGTTGTTGGTCAGGCCGCCGATGCCTTGGCCGTCGAGTCGCACGTCCCACTCGGCGAACAGCTGTCCGAGGGTGTATTTGCCGTCGGTCTTGTGTGACTCGACGTGCAGGACGCCGCGTTCGTCGTGGGTGTGCAGCTCCGACATCGAGCCGGTCTTCGCGTCGACGCCGATTGCTCCCGGTAACGCGAGCGGCTGGCCGTTGACGGTGATGTCCAGATGGGAGTGGAAGTGCGCGGCGGTGCCTTCCATGTTCGATGCCTGCAGACCGGCGGCCTCGGCCAGGCGGCCCGGATCGGCCGGGAGCCCCCACGGCGGCAGATCGCTTCGCCCCTTGGTGCCGGCCACCGGCCCAGCGGCGTTGGGTGCTGATACTTGCCGGGCCACCAGCCAAATGCCGATGCCGAGGGCACCGGCGACGATGACCGCGGTGACCCCGACCAGGAAACGCCGCCGCGTTCGGGCGCGGGCCTCCTGCCGTTTCATCTCTGCCAACCGGGCGCGGGCGCGCGCGGATCCGGGTTCGCGATTGGTCGATGCACCGTGTCGATGCTTGTTCTTCGATCGCTTCTGATTCACGTTCCTGTTTCCTGTCGTGCTGGAGAGTCTGAGGAGCTTGTCTGACTGCTCAACCGGGCGCGCAGTGATCAAGCCGGGTGTGCAATTGATGGGCCGAGGAGCGGGACGAATTGCTGGGGCTCACCGCAGCCTGCTCATGGCCCGGGCGGGTGGGGTCAGATCCGAAGAATCGACAGCTCTATGAGACTGGGAGCCGGTCGGCGACGCCAATGTGCGACGGCTCCGATGGCCGATCCGATGCTGCGGGCTCGGCAATGCCACCATCGACCGGGGGTTCGCCCACGAACGATCACGGCCACCGCCAGCAAGACGATGGTCATGACGCAGCCAGCGGCGGCGATGCAGCCCATCGGACCGGTCGGTCGGTCATGCGATGAAGCCGCCAACGAAGGGGGCGCGCAGCT
The DNA here is from genome assembly GCF_000422405.1 of Microbacterium luticocti DSM 19459. Lineage (GTDB taxonomy): Bacteria > Actinomycetota > Actinomycetes > Actinomycetales > Microbacteriaceae > Microbacterium > Microbacterium luticocti. Next base: position 197,334 of record NZ_AULS01000001.1, on the reverse strand, counting down.
GGGACAGCCGCTCAACGGTTGTCGAGTTGCTGGATGTCGACCGGGTGGGTTGCTTGCCGTGACTGGAGCATGAATCGGCTGCGCGTCGGGTGGCACGCGGTGCACCGACGAATTGCTCGGCGGCACGGGTTCGGCTGACGTCAACACCATCGGGTGCATCAGCGCGAGGCTGACCAGCAGGGCGAGGCCGGTCGCGCGGGAGACGCTCATTCCTCCGACACCTCCGGGCTGGCGAGCTCGCTTTCCCAGAGCTGGAAGTCGTCAGAGGTGTCTTCGGTGCTGCCATCCGCCCTCCGCAACCAGATCATCGACACGGCGCAGACGGTCAACAGCGTCGCGATCGACGCCACAGTGACGGCACCGCGACGCCAAAGGTCCACAAGTAGCAGGCAGGCGCTCCAGGCTCCGGCCACCTGGAGCAACCCGGGAAACACTCGTGCAGAAGGGCGCGTCCGTACGCAGCCCAGGCCGGTCGCCACCATCAGAACCGCGGTGCAGATCAGGCTACTCACGATCATCATCACGCTCCTGCCGCTCTCGACCGGCGGGCGCGGCCACGCCCGACCGTCGCCGTGAGGCAGCCGCTCAGCGCGAGGAGTGCGAGGCCACGCTCCAGCCAGGGGGCGATCCGCACCGCCGGGGTGATGTTGGTGCGCAGCGGCATCGTCACCACGGTCGAGGCGGCGGTGCGCTCACGGGACTTCCACTGCGCACGGCCGTCCCGGCCGATGAAGCCGGAGACTCCGTTGGTGGTGGCGACGGCGATCTCGCGGCGGGTCTCCATCGCTCGTGCCCGGGTGATGGCGAACTGCTGGTCGACCTGGCCGGTCCCGACGTAGGTCGCATTGTTGCTCTGGACCAGGAAGAGCTGCGCACCGCCGGTGATCACGTCGTAGATCGTGTCGTCGTAGGCCAGCTCGAAACAGATCGCATCCCCCACGATGACCGGCTGCTCCGGGCCGCCGGCCAGGCGGAGGGGGACCGGGAGTGCGCCGGGCCGGGTGCCTGGCACCGACTGTGCTCCGACCAGCTTCAAGATCGGGAACAACGGCAGCAGTCGGTCACGGAAGGGGATCCACTCGCCGAACGGGACCAGGTTGCGCTTGTCGTAGCGGGCCACGATGCCCCGGCGGGGGTCCCACCACAGGCCGCTGGTCTGCCGCTGGTCGACGCCGGGGCCGGCCATCACCGCCCCGGCGAAGATGGGAACCCCGGCAAGCTCGGTCGCGGACTGCAGCTGGTCGCGCGTGATCGGGTCAACGGTCGGGTCGATGTCGGTGGAGTTCTCCGGCCACAGAACGAAGTCGGGCCGGGCGATCCGTCCCTGGTCTGCGGCGTTGATCAGTCGGCGGGTCTCCCGGACATGGTTCGCGGTCACGGTGCGCATCCGGCCCAGCGCTTCGATCCCTTTCCCCGGAACGTTGCCCTGGACTATGCCCACACGAGCCTTCTGTGCAGGGGCCGGCGGGCCGGGATTCCACCCGGACAGGGCCAAACCCGTGCCCATCACGATCGACCAGGTCGCCAATGCCGGTAGCGCTGTCCGGGCCACCATGCTGCGTGTCAGCGGTCCGTGCGACCGCCGTGCCCGGATGATCTCGATCGCCAGCCAGCCGACGCACTGGGCCAGCAGAGCCACCGCGAACGACACACCTACGGTGCCGATGAAGGGCAGCAGTCCGGCCAGCGGGGCATCCACTGCGGTGTAGGCCAGACGGGTCCAGCCGAAGCCGCCGAACGGATAGCGCGCGTAGACGTACTCGACGCCGACCCAGGCAGCAGCGGCGATCACCGGCCAGGACCGGAGCCGCCCGATGATCGCCAGCGCGAGGCCGAGCAGCCCGAAGAAGACGGCCTCGAATCCGATCAGGCCCACCACACCCAGGTAGGCGGCCGCGCCGCCGCCGACGATCACCCGGACCCAGCCGATCGCCACCAGGAGCAGCGCCACCCCGAACACGTATCCGACCGCGAACCCGCGCCGAGGCGGAACCGCGTGAACAGCCACCGACAGTCCCGCGACGCCGAGGAAGCCCAGCGGCCACAGTGCGTACGGCTGAAACGCGAACCCGACTGCCAACCCGGACAACGCGGCCAAGACCAGCCGACCCAGCGACTGAATTATCTGACCGCCGCGGCCCCGGGTGGATGAGGAATCCACGCAGGTCACAGAAATGTCGGTAGCAGCATCGTCAACGTGACAGGCGGCACCGCGGGTGGAAGTCGCGTCATCGCGTCGGTAGATCACCGCGGACCCCCGCCGGCACGCTCGGCTGTGCCGGAGTCGTGCTCCGGCGTGGTGGGGTGATCGAGCGCGGATGGCTCTGATTGGTCCAACGCAGCGAAGGAATCGGAAGCGGGGACGGGCGGCGTTTCACCAGCTCTGCTGCCCGGCCGCTCGCCGACGACCGACCGGTCACCCTCGACGACCAGCTCCCGGCCGGGCTTGTTGCGGAGCAGCCAGAGCAAGCAGAGCAGGGCGGCCAGGAAGACGATGCCCGAGACGTAGTCGTTGAGCCGGAACGGGCCGAGGTGATGCGCGGGGTCGATGCGCAGGCTCTCCACCCATGCTCTGCCGGCGGTGTAGAACATCACGTAGAGCATGAACGCCTTGCCGTGGCCCAGCCGGAACCGACGGTCGAGCGCAATCACCGCGATCGCCACCGCGACGTCCCAGATCAGCTCGTACAGGAACGTCGGGTGGAAGGTGGCGTACTGCTCGTAGCCGACGGGCCGGTACTGCGGGTCGATCTTCAGCGCCCATGGCAGGGTGCTCGGCCGACCGAAGAGTTCCTGGTTGAACCAGTTGCCCAGTCGGCCGACGGCCTGCGCGATGGCCACCCCCGGGGCGAGAGCGTCGGCGAGCGCCCAGAATCTGATCCGGCGTCGGCGCGCGACCAGGTAGCCGCCGAACGCTCCGAGCGCGACACCGCCCCAGATGCCCAGGCCGCCGTCCCAGATGAAGAACGCTCGATACCAGGTGCGGCCCGGTCCGAAGTAGAGCTGGTAGTCGGTGATCACGTGGTAGAGGCGGGCTCCGACGATGCCGAACGGAACCGAAACCAGGGCGACGGTCTCGACCGCGTCGCGGCTGCCGCCTCGGGCGATCCACCGTCGGGTGGCGACGATCGTGCCGATGATCACGCCCGCGATGATGCACAGCGCGTATGCCCGGATCGGGAGTCGCCCGAACAGCAACCATTCCCTCCACGGAGGGCTCGGAATGAAGAACAACGGGAGCGTGTGACCGATCATTGAGCCGATGCCTCCCCGATGTCGCTGCAGCCCTGCACGCATGCGAGCAGGACGTGGTGCCGGCTTGGACCGCTGTCGTGCATCGTCCGAAGACGGACGGACCCGGTGTCCCGGTGCCCGTGGATGCGTACCGATGTCAAGGGCATTGCCGTTGGCGTGTGGGGGTGCATACTTCTGCCTTGCTGTCAGTGCCGGTTTCGGGACATGTGGTGCGGCAATCTGTGAGCGGGATCAGTGATGGCCACGGTTCCCGGATCCAGGCCGGTGGGTGCGCGCGCCGATGACGACCCCGCCGGCAATGGCGAGAAGGCCTGCGGCTGGGTAGCCGAGCAGCAGATCCTGCCAGCCCATGGCCAGTGGGATCGGTCGCCATCCCAGGTGCGCGAGCCAGTGCGTGATGCCCATCACCACCGCTAGCACGACGAGGATCCACCCGACGACGCGGCGCGGAGTCCACACGCGCAGTTGGCGGTTCATCTCGCGTTGGCGTTGCTTTCGACGACGTTCTTCGGGAGTGCTGTTGCTGCCTGGTTGCTTCATCAGATCACCGTCACGAATCCGCTGATGGATTGTCGGAGCGCACCGATCACGTTGGTCCACAGGCCGGTGGCCATCAGCAGGCCGACTATGATCATGGAGATACCGCCGATGCGCATGATCAACTGCTGCCGGTTCCGCAGGGCGCGGGCGGCCGTGCTGATCTTGTTGAACGCGATCGCCGCGGCGATGAACGGGATGCCGAGTCCGAGCGTGTAGGCGATGGCCAGCCACGCCCCTTTGGCTGCGGTCGCCTGACTCATCGCCATGGTCAACACGACCCCGAGGGTCGGCCCGATGCACGGCGTCCAGCCCAGCCCGAACACGAAGCCGATCAGCGGGGCCGCGAGAAGCCCGAAGCGAGGCAGCCAACTGAGTCGCAGGTCGCGCTGGGCGAAGCGGAGGAGGCCAGTGAAGGCCAGTCCGAGCCCGATCATGATCACGCCCATGACGCGGGTGAGCGGGTCCTGCCAGGTGATGAACCTGCTGCCCAGCAGCCCGGCCAGTGACGCGCTCGCAACGAAGACCACGCCGAACCCGGCGACGAACAGGCTGCTGCCCATCAAGGTCCGTCCCAGACGCATCCGTGAGCCGCCGGCGACGAGGTCGGCGGCAGACATGCCAGTGGCGTAGGAGATGTAGCCAGGCAACAGCGGGATGACGCAGGGGGAGAAGAACGACACCAAACCGGCGAGGAAGGCGACCGGGAGGGCCACCGGCATCGACCCGCTCACCGACTGTGTCGCCCATGCGGCCAGTTGATCAAGCATTGCCGCTCACCTGCCGTCGGCGGTGTCGTTGACCAATTGGATCAGGGTGTCGCGATCGACAGGGCCCGTGATTCGGGCCGCGCTGCGCTGTTGCTCGTCGATCACCAACGTTGTCGGGATGGCGGTGGTCGACAGTTGCCCGGAGAACTTGACCAGCTGCTGCCCCTCGGGGTCGAAAATGCTCGGATACGGCATCTTGACGGCACGGCTGAACGCCCGCGCGGCATCGCGCTGGTCCCTGATGTTGAGACCGACGAAGCGGGCGACCTCGTCCGTGCTGCGGCTGGCAGCGGCCAGGTCGGGTGCCTCCTTGCGGCAGGGGCCGCACCAAGAGGCCCAGACATTGATCACCACGACCCTGCCCGGATGCCTCGTGGTCGCGGTCCCCGATCCCATGACCTTGGGCCCTTCAGCAACGGCGGTTCGTTGCCGGTCGGACGGCTTGAACAGAACCAGTCCCGGATCGGGGACTGCTCCGCGACTGGTGCCACCAGTCGGGGATGCACCGGCACCAGTGCTGCAGGCCGAAGTAACGAGAAGAAGAGCGGCCGAGGCGGCCGCGACAACGACACGCCGGGCCTTTACCGGGCCGGGCTTGACGAGATGAAGCATTTGGGATCTCCGAATACGGGCACACCGATGCCGAACACCGAACGCGAGCGGGTTCGCGCGAACAAGGGGCAGCCGACGGTGCGCCAGCTGAACGTGGCGATGCACGCAGGGAACAGCGCGGGCGTCTCGCCGCGACATGGGCGGTAGAGGGTCGCGCTATGGAAGTCAACCGCAGCGGGAGAGGCTGTGCCTCCCCTTCATCGATCAGGTCAGACTGATCCCGAACATGAGTGGAGATCGAGCCGCTGGCATGTAGCGCACGGAGGAGACCTGCGGGACCTGGGTCGCCATCCGCGGCAGGATGCGGATCACCGATGTGCCGGGTCGACGGAGCCTCCAGCTCACCAGGACTACCATCAGGGCGATCATGCATGCCGCGGCGAGAAGTGGGCAGCTGCCGTCGCCGGGTCCGTGGTCGGAGCCGGAGGACGGCGTCATCGAGAAACCGCCGCTCACCTGGGCTGCGGGAACAGGCGGCGACACGGACGCCACCCCCACGGTCTGCCAGCCGTGATCAACCGCTTGGCCTTCCTCGGTCAGGACTTGCCGATGCACCGCCGGGCTGACAGCTTCGACATGCGGCGTCGCCGACTTCTGGCCGGATTGAACGGTGACTGCCGCCCCGAACACGATTGCGACGGCAGCGACGAGGACGACGATCCAGCCCAGGAATCGGCTGGATGTCAGGCTCGGGCGCACGCGCACAGGCACACCGTACCTCAGATGGAGACTAATCAGTCGCGCTGCGGCGAGGCCGAGCTAAACGCAAGCTGAGTGTAGGAGCAGCGGCAGGGTGTCCATCGGGACGTGCCCGGGAGAAGAAGGCCACCGGCAGCGCCACGGGCATGTCCCCGCTCACCGCCGGGGCTCCAGCCTCCGTTCGATTCCAGCACCTCCCTTGCCCGTCCGGCACTCATCGGGGCGTCGGCTATTTGCCGTTGGCGGTGTCGGTGATGAGCGCGACGAGGGTGTCGCGGTCGACCGGGCCGGTGATCCGGGCTGCGCTGCGCCGGTCGCGGTCGATCACCAGGGTGGTCGGGATCGCTGTGGTCGACAGCTGGCCGGAGAACCTGACGAGCTGCTTGCCCTCGGGGTCGAAGATGCTCGGGTAGGGGGTCTTGAAGGCGCGGGTGAAGGCCTGCGCGGCTTCGCGGTCGTCGCGGATGTTGAGGCCGACGAACCGGGCCGTCTTGGCCGTGTCACGGCTCGCGGCGGCGAGGTCGGGAGCCTCCTTGCGGCAGGGCCCGCACCAGGACGCCCACACGTTGACCACGACCACCTTGCCGGGATGGTCGGTGGTCACGTTCTCGCCGGTCATGACGTCCGGCCCTCCGGCGGTCGAGGCGGGCTTGCGCTGGCCGGGTTGATAGAGCTGCACACCGGAGGCCGGCCCGGCGGAGCCGCCGTCCTTCGACGGCGAGGCGGAGTCGATGGACTTCGTGCAGCCCGCGGCCAGCGTCACGCTCAGCACGACGGCGGCCAGCGCAACGGTCCGGGCCGCGGTCTGTGGTCCTCTCGCTGGCATCGTCTACTCGCCCTGCTCGAAGGCGTAGCTGGCCGCCGGGTCGTCGGTGGCGTCTCGCGGCCCGTAGACCAGTGAGATCTGCCGGTGGGCGGTGAGCTGGATCGTGGCGGGGTCTCCCTGGAATCGCTTCCCGTCGACGTAGGCGCGCAGGCTGTCGGTGTTGCTGTTGTCCAGTCCGCCGATGCCTTCGGCGTCGAGGCGGACCTGCCACTCGGTGAAGACCTGGCCGAGGGTGTAGCGGCCGTCGGCGGTGGGGGCCTCGACGTGCAGCACGCCGCGTTCGTCGTGGGTGTGGAGCTCCGACATCTGGCCGCTAGCGGGGTCGACGCCGATGTTGGCCGGCACGGCGATGGGCTGCCCGTTGACGCTGATGTCGAGGTGGGAGTGGAAGTGGGCCGCCGTTCCCTCCATCGGGCCGACTCGGAGGCCGGCGGCCTTCGCCGCGTCAGAGGTGTTGGCGGGCAGCGACCATGGCGGCAGGTCCCGACGCCCCGCGGCGGCGGCCGACCCGCCGGAGGGGTCGCCGGATCCTCCGCCTTGGAGGCTGGCGATGACCACCGCTCCGGCGGCGACGGCCAGCACCACGACGGCGATCGCGGCACCCGTGATCAGCCGTCGAGTCCGGCGGGCCTTGGCCTCCTGGAGCTGCATCTGCCGCAGCCGGTCCCGCGCGGACCGGCTGCTGGCCGTACGCCCGCCGGTCGAGCGCTGCGATGGCAACGATTTCGAAGACTTAGTGGATGATTTCTGGTTCTTGGTCATGGGTCTCTCAGCTGGGATGGTCGACGGCCACCGGGGAAGACGTGCCCGACGTCGCCGAGGATGCATGGACCGCTCAACTCCAGCCGGTGGGGTCGTCGCGAGTTGTCAAAGGAGTCGTCAGAGAATGGACTCCGGGGCGTCGCGAGCGTCGCGGGTCGGCACACCCGCCCACAGGTTCCGTGGTTACTTGCCGGGTCCGTGGTTACTTGCCGGTTCTCCGGCTGGGAACGGCCACGGCTGCATGTCTGCTGCCCCGAAACGGGCGCGGATGGACCTGCGACCGGCTCAGGTGCGACTGATCGACAGCTCGGCGAGGCTCAGCGGAGGGCGAGCCCAGCAGCGGAGGACCAACGATTCAATGAGAGTGCGCCGTGCTGGGCGCGGAAGCGACCAGCCGCCTCCGCGGGCTGCCGGCCGCAGGCTTCCGATCCCGACCAGCAGCACCAGCAGGATCAGGCAGCCCGCTGCGACGCAGTCCATCGGCCCCGGGGACGGGCTCGCCGGCGAGCCGCAGTCCGCGCCGCAGCCCGACGCCATGCCCATCCCGGAGGACACGGTCCCCATGGACAGGGGGTCGGCGGCCGCGGCCGCCTGCTGGTCACCGACGTTCTTGGTCGAGAACTGGCCGTGGACCACAATGGGAGCGCTGTTCGCCGGGGAATGACCGGTCGCCATCTCGGCAGCGCCCGCACCGGCGGCGACGGTGCCCAGTGACGCAGACATCGAGAAATGGTCAGCGGCGCGAGCCGGCGGCTGCAGCATCAGCAGAGCTGCGACGGTGAGGACCGCGAGCACCGGCGAGAAGCGGCGCGCGATGCTCAGGAAACGCTGCACTGCCTTCCCGCCTTCCGCTCGATTCGGTGGCCCCAGAGTGCCGCGGAGCACGCCGCGGCCCCGGACAAGTATTCGGCAAACACCGGCGACATGCCAATCCGACCCGGGAGCTGACCGCCAGACCCCGCTCTGGCCGAGGCCAGTGCGACTGCTGCGAGCACGGCTCCCGCTGCCAGGCCAGCCGGTGCGAGGCCGACGACGCGGCCCGCACCCGCCGGTCGAAAGGCCCCGTGCACAGTCGGGTCGCCGAAGAGAATGCCCTCGGGCGTCAGTGCTGGTCCTCGGGTCCCAGCCCGGCGACGAGGTTGAACGCGCCGGTGAGGATGTTGAGCGCGACGACGCCGACGACGTCGGCGATCGCGCGGTCGCTGTAGCCGAACGCGCGGAGCTCGGCGATCTGCTCGTCGGTGACGGAGGTCGGTTCCCGATAGACCTGCAGCCCGAGCCGGATGATCGCCGAGATGGCGGGATCGCTCGACGTGCCCTGGTGGGCGAGGCTGATCTCCTCCTCGGCGACGCCCAGGGAGCGGGCGGCCGCGACGTGGGCGTCGAGGCACAGGCCGCAGCCCTGCTGCGCCTGCACGGCGATGGAGATCAGCTCGCTGATCCTCCGGTCGAGCTTGGCGCGGCGCATGGCCCGGCTCAGCTGCAGGTAGCCGCCGAGGACGGCCGGGGAGTGGGCCATCGTGGAGACCATGTCGCCCACGGTGCCGTGGCGCTCGACGAGCTCGCCGAGCAGGTCCCGGGACGAGCCGACGGCGGTCTCGGCGGTCAGCGGGTCGAAACGGGGCATGGGTCCCTCTCCTTGGTGTGCGCGGGTGCGCTGCTCGTCGAGCCTCAGGACCGGACGAGCCGGTTGATCGCGTCGGTGGCTTCCTGGATCTTGGCGATGGCCGCGCCGTCGTCGCCGAGCTTGGCGGCGTCGAGGACGCAGTGCTTGAGGTGGTCGTCGAGCAATCCGGTCGCGACGCCCTGCAGAGCTCGGGTGAGCGCCGAGACCTGGGTGAGGATGTCGATGCAGTACTTCTCCTCGTCGATCATCTTGGCGATGCCGCGGGCCTGGCCCTCGATGCGCTTCATGCGCGCCAGGTAGCGGTCCTTGTCGCTGATGTAGCCGTGCTGGTGTGCACCGGCGTCGGCCCCGGTGGCGGGGCTGACGGTGCCGATGCCGTCTGTGGTGGTGTCGAGTGTCATGGGCGTGTCCTTCACTTCTGGCGCTCCAGGACGGAGCGGGTGCTGGCTTCGGGGGTGAGGTCGATGCGCCGCAGCAGCTGGGCGTTGAGGGCGACGACGACGGTGGACAGCGACATCAGGATCGCCCCGACCGACATCGGCAGCACGAATCCGACAGGTGCGAGGACGCCGGCTGCCAGCGGCACGGAGACGAGGTTGTAGCCGGCGGCCCACCACAGGTTCTGCTTCATCTTCCGGTAGGCGGCCTTCGACAGCTGGATGACCGAGAGCACCGAGCGCGGGTCGGAGCTGGCCAGGATGACCCCGGCCGAGGCGATGGCGACGTCGGTGCCCGCGCCGATAGCGATGCCGACGTCGGCCTGGGCCAGCGCCGGGGCGTCGTTGACGCCGTCGCCGACCATGGCCACCTTCTTGCCCTCGTGCTGCAGCTGGGCGACCTTCGCCGACTTGTCCTCGGGACGGACGCCGGAGAAGACGCGGTCGATGCCGAGTTCCCGTCCGACCTCGTTCGCCACGGCCTCGGCGTCGCCGGTGATCATGACGACCTCGACGCCGAGCCGGTGCAGGGCGTCGACGGCGTCGCGGGACTCCGGACGGACCTCGTCGGCCAACTTCAGCCCGCCGACCACCTGCCCGTCGCGCAGGACGTGCAGGATGATCGCGCCCTCGCCGCGCCAGGCGTCGGCCGCGTCGATCTCGGACTGTCCGGTCTCCTCGAGCAGCCGGGGCCCGCCGACGCGGACCTCGTGGCCGGCCACGGTCGCGGTGACGCCTACGGCGGGCGAGGAAGTGAAGCCGCTGCCGGGCTCGAACGCGAGGCTGCGGTCCTTGGCGGCGGCGACGATGGCCCGGGCGAGCGGGTGCTCGCTGTCGGCCTCGGCCGAGGCTGCCAGGGCGAGCACCTGGTCGGCGTCCAGGTCTCCGGTCGGCTCGACGCCGGTGACGGTGGGCTCGCCCCTGGTCAGGGTGCCGGTCTTGTCGAACAGCACGGCGTCGACCTGACGCATGGACTCCAGCGCCAGCCGGTCCTTGACCAGGACGCCGCCGCGGGCGGCGCGCTCGGTGGCGATGGAGACGACCAGCGGGATCGCCAGGCCGAGGGCGTGGGGGCAGGCGATCACGAGGACGGTGATGGTGCGCACGACCGCGTCGTCGGGGGACCCGGCCAGCGTCCAGACGGTCGCGGTGATCAGAGCCGCTCCGAGGGCGAACCAGAACAGCCACGCGGCGGCGCGGTCGGCGATGCGCTGGGCACGGGAAGACGAGCTCTGCGCCTCGGCGACGAGCCGGTTGATGCCGGCCAGGGCCGTGTCGTCCCCGGTGGCCGTGATCTCCACCCGCAGGCCGGAGTCGGTGGCCACCGTGCCGGCGATGACCGGGTCGCCCTCGCCGCGGGCGACCGGCCGGGACTCGCCGGTGATCATCGACTCGTCCATGTCGGCGCGGCCGTCGACGACGGTGCCGTCGGCGGGGATGCTGCCGCCGGGGCGGACGATGACGACGTCCCCGACGCGCAGCTCGGCCGGCGCGACCTTCACGACGTCGTCGCCCTCGACGCGCTCGGCCTCGTCGGGCAGGAGCGCGGCCAGGGAGTCCAGCGCGGAGGTGGTCTGGGCCAGGGAGCGCATCTCGATCCAGTGCCCCAGCAGCATGATCACGATCAGCAGCGCCAGCTCCCACCAGAACTCCAGCTCGTGGTCGACCAGCCCGAGGGTGGCGGCCCAGGACGCGAAGAACGCCACGGTGATCGCCAGCGCGATCAGCAGCATCATCCCCGGCTTGCGGCTCCTCAGCTCGCTCCAGGCACCGGTGAGAAACGGCTTGCCGCCCCAGGCGTACATGACGGTGCCCAGCACCGCTGCGACCCAGCCCGACCAGCCGGGCACCGAGTAGCCCAGCAGCATCGCGAACATCGGCGAGAGCGCCACCACCGGAGCGGCGATGACGAGGTTGATCCAGAACAGCCGCCGGAACTGGCCCACGTGGTCGCCGTGGCCTCCATGACCGCCATGGCCGGCGCGGTCTCCCTTCTCGTCGTGCGCGGCGTGGTCGCCGTGCTGCCCCTGATGCGTGGCGTGGCCCTCGTGCCCGGCGTGCGGGTCATCCCCATGGCCGGGCACGGTGGTCGCGACAGCGTGTCCCCTGTCGGCGGCTGCGTCTGCGGCGTCGCCGTGGTGGTGCTGGTGCGCGTTCGGATCTGTCATTGCTGCTTCCCTTGTCCGGGCACTGCTCTGCGGTGGTGGCCGGCTCAGGCGGCCGGCTTGATCTCGCTCTCGACGACCCACTTGTGGTTGGTCATCTTCATGCCGCCCGCCTCGTAGTCGACCATGTAGACGGTCTCGTCAGTGGAGGAGGCGATGGTGGCCTTCGCGCCCTTCATCCCCTTCATGTGCTCGGCCTCCAGCGTGACCTCGGTGCCGTCGGCCAGCCGCTTGCTACCGGCGTCCTTGATCTCCTGCTGGACGACCCACTTGTGGTCCTTGACCGGCTCGCCGCCGGTGGTGGGGGCGAAGTCCACCGCGTAGGTGTAAGTGCTGTAGGCCCCGACGATGGTGGCCTTCGCGCCGTCCATGCCCATCATGTGGTCGGCGGTGAGGATCACCTTCGTGCCGACCGGGTACTTCGGGGCGGCGGCGGTCTTGATGCCCGCGGGCGCGGGCCCGCCGTCCATGGGGTGCTCCATCGACGAGTGGTCCATCCCGCCGTCGCTGCTGGCCGGGGTGCTGGCTGAGCTGCTGCCGTGGCCCTGATGGTCCTGGCCGGCGCTGGTGCATCCGGCGAGGGCCAGCGCTCCGCCGAGCACTCCCGCGGCCAGTGCTGCTGTCAGTCGCTTTCGCATGTGGACTCCGTATCCTCGTCTCGATCCTGGTCTTAGCAACCATATACCCCTATGGGGTATTCCATCAACGTGGTCATCGTGTTGTTGGCCGCGCCCCGGGCAGGAGAGCGCCGCTTGTGCTTGGATCGACGCATGGCGGGCGACACGAGCGGAAGTGAGCTGCCGGGCTGATGACAGCTGTCGATCATGAGGTTCTGGTCGTCGGTGGCGGCCAGGCCGGGCTGGCGGTGGGCTACCACCTGCTGCAGCGGGACGTGGACTTTCTCATCGTCGACGCCGGCCCGGCGATCGGCCACAGCTGGCGCTCGCGGTGGGACTCGCTGAAGCTCTTCACACCTGCTCAGTACGCGAACCTGCCGGGCCGGGCGTTCCCTGCACCGACCGACACCTACCCGGGGCGGGATCAGGTGGCCGACTACCTCGGCAGCTACGCCACCTGGCTGGAACCGCCCCTCCGCCTGAACACCCGCCTGACCCGGCTCGAAACCTCAGGCGACCACTTCCGAGCACGCACCGCTGCCGGTAGCACCATCACCGCGCGGCAGGTGGTCATCGCCACCGGGCCGTTCTCCCAGCCGTTCGTGCCACCCGTGGCGACCGGCCTGGCCGCGGTGGTCCAGGTCCACACGGCCGACTACCGCAACCCGACGCGGTTTCCTGATGGCGTCGTGCTCGTGGTCGGCGGCGGAAACTCCGGCTTTCAGATCGCTGCCGAACTGGCCTCTGCCGGTCGACGCGTCGTGCTGTCGGAGGGCCGGCAGAACGCCTGCGTGCCGCAGCGACCGTTGGGCCGGGACATCTTCTGGTGGCAGGATCGCCTCGGGCTGCTCCGGGTCGCGGCCAACAGCCCGCTGGGCAGGAAGATGCAGGCCAACGACGGCACCGTCATCGGCTCGTCCCGCCGCCAGTTGACACAGCGCGGCGTCTCCTTCCGGCCCCGGCTGGTCGGCGGTCAAGGTCGGCTCGTCGGGTTCAGCGACGGTTCGTCGTTGCAAGTTGACGCGGTCCTGTGGGCAACCGGTTTCGTGATCGACGACTCCTGGATCGGGATCGATGGCGTACTGGACGACTGGTCGCGGCTCCGACACGAGCGCGGTGTCGTGACCGGCGCTGCCGGCCTCTACACCGTCGGCCGACCGTGGCAGACCACAATCGGATCGGCCTTGCTGGGATTCGTCCAACACGACGCTCGAACCATCGCCCAGCAGATCACGACAACCTTGCCGGGCCACAGCTAGAAGGCCATCTCCAACGCCGTCACGCAGGACCGTGTATGACCGACCAGGTCCGGGCGCACACGCGGTGAACCGATGGCCCGGTGCTCGCGCGCCCGTCTGGGCCCCGTGACTTGCGCCGCTCAGCGCAAGGCTTGATGGACCGCGGCCCACGCCGGTCTCGCCGCCGCTGATCACGGCCGGATCATCGTGCGCGGACCGGGACGATGCTGCGGAACCCGCGCAGGCGGAGGCTGTTGCCGACGACGAAGACGCTGGAGAAGGCCATCGCCGCGCCTGCGAGCATCGGGTTGAGCATGCCCAGGGCCGCGACCGGGATGGCCGCGACGTTGTAGGCGAAGGCCCAGAACAGGTTGGCCTTGATCGTGCCCAGCGTCCTGCGGGAAAGCCGGATCGCGTCGACCGCGGCGCGCAGGTCGCCGCGCACGAGGGTGATGTCGGAGGCCTCGATGGCGACGTCGGTGCCGGTGCCCATGGCCAGGCCGAGGTCGGCCTGCGCCAGCGCCGGGGCGTCGTTGACGCCGTCGCCGACCATCGCCACCACCTTCCCTTGGCCCTGGAGGCGGGCGACGACGTCGACCTTGTCCTTGGGCAGGACTTCGGCGATGACCTGGTCGATGCCGACCTCGGCGGCGATCCGCTTGGCCACGGCCTCGTTGTCTCCTGTGAGCAGCACCGGGGTCAGGCCCAGGCCCTTAAGGCCCTGGATCGCCTCGGCGCTGGTCGGCTTGACCGTGTCGGCCACGACGAGGATCCCGCGGGCCTGCCCGTCCCAGCCGGCGGCGACGACGGTCTTGCCCTCGGCCTCGGCTGCGGCCTTGGCGGCGGCGACGTCGGGGGAGAGGTGCTGGGACCAGTCGGCTAGCAGGGACTCGCGGCCGACGAGCACGGCGTGGCCGTCGACGACGCCCTGCACGCCCTTGCCCGCGACGTTGGCGAAGTCCTCCGGCGTCGGGAGCTGCCCGACCTCCTGGACCGCGCCCTTGGCGATGGCCTGGGCGATTGGGTGCTCGGAGGCGTCCTCCAGCGCCCCGGCCAGGCGCAGCAGCTCGGCGCGGTCGGTGCCGGGCTCGGCGATCGCCTCGACGAGCGTCATCTTGCCGGTGGTGACGGTGCCGGTCTTGTCCAGCACCACGGTGTCGACCTTGCGGGTGGACTCCAGCACCTCGGGGCCCTTGATCAGGATTCCCAGCTGCGCGCCGCGGCCGGTGCCGACCAGCAGGGCGGTGGGGGTTGCCAGGCCGAGGGCGCAGGGGCAGGCGATGACCAGGACCGCGACCGCGGCGGTTAACGCGGCCGAGACGCCGGCCCCGGAGATCAGCCATGCCGCGAGGGCGACGAGCGCGATGGCGATGACGATCGGGACGAACACGCCCGAGATCCTGTCGGCCAGCCGCTGGACGGCGGCCTTGCCGGACTGGGCGTCCTCGACGAGCTTGGCCATCTGCGCCAGCTGGGTGTCCGAGCCGACGCGGGTCGCCCGGACGACCAGGCGGCCGCCGGCGTTCACGGTGGCCCCTGTGACCGGGTCGCCTTCGCCGACCTCGACGGGCACGGACTCGCCGGTGAGCATGGAGGCGTCCACCGCGGAGGTGCCGGAGACGACGGTGCCGTCGGTGGCGATCTTCTCGCCCGGGCGGACGACGAAGTCGTCGCCCGCGGCCAGCTCGGAGGTCGGGATCTTGACCTCGGCCCCGTCGCGCAGCACCGAGACCTCCTTCGCTCCGAGGTCGAGCAGCGCGCGCAGCGCCGCGCCGGCCTGGCGCTTGGAGCGCTTCTCGAAATAGCGGCCGGCGAGGATGAACATCGTCACCCCGGCGGCCGCCTCGAGGTAGATGTTGCCCGCGCCGTCGGAGCGGGCCAGGGCGAACTCGAACGGGTGCTTCATGCCGGGCATGCCGGCGTGGCCGAGGAACAGCGCGTAGAGCGACCACAGGAACGCCGCCGAGGTGCCCATCGAGACGAGCGTGTCCATCGTCGCGGTGCCGTGCTTGAGGTTGGTCCACGCCGCCTTGTGGAACGGCCAGCCCGCCCAGACGATCACCGGCGCGGCCAGGGTCAGCGAGGCCCACTGCCAGTAGGTGAACTGCAGGGCCGGGATCATCGACATCGCGATCACCGGGACGGTGAGCACGATCGACCCGATCAGCCGCTGCCTGAGCGAGGTCAGCTCCGGGTCGGCCTCCTCGCTCTCGCCGTCAGCCGACTCGGCGGTCGTCGAGCTCGGGGGCTTGGGCAGGGCCGCGGTGTAGCCGGTCTTCTCGACCTCGGCGACCAGCAGCGCGGGGTCGTAGTCCGCGGGCACGGTGACCTTGGCCTTCTCAGTGGCGTAGTTGACCGACGCGGTGACGCCGTCGAGCTTGTTGAGCTTGCGCTCGATCCGGTTCGCGCACGAGGCGCAGGTCATCCCGCCGATCTCCAGCTCGATGCCGGCGTCCGCGCTGAGCGGCGCTGGTGCAGTCATCCTCTGCCGTCCTTTCTCTCCTCCGGGCTCTGCGGCGTCCGGCTCGTGCGCAGGGCAGTCATACCCCGTGCGATCAGTGGTGCGCGCTCAGCCCCCGTCGCCATCGGAGTCGACGGGAAGCGTGAGCCGCGCTGGTGGTGGTGTCGTCAGGCGCGCACGGCCGTGTAGCCGGCCTCCTCGACAGCGGCTAGGACCTTCGCGTCGTCGATATCGCCGGAGCCGGACACGACGAGCTTGCCGGTCTGCGCGCTGACCTCGACGTCCTCGACGCCGGGGACCCCGCTGACCTCCTCGCGGACCGACATCTCGCAGTGCCCGCAGGTCATGCCCGTCACCTGGTACTCGTTCGCAGCCATCGATTGCCTCCTCAGTAGAGATACCCCCGGTGGGTACCGCGTACGAGTAACCGTATACCCCTGCTGGGTATTCTCGCAAGGCGGGGCGTGCGCCTCGTCGACGGATCCTCCGTTGGAGACGGGATACGCCACCGGGGTATGCTGTGCAGCGTGGAGACCGCGACCGCCGAACCCCGCTGCAGCCGGCACCGGCTGCAGCTCTTCGTCCTCGCGGCCCTGCTGATCGCCGGCCTCCTCGGCATGCACTCGCTGGTCAGCGGTGCCGGGGCCACGGCCATGAGCGCCCCCATGGCCTCGATGAAGCATTCCGCCCCGGCGACGCCAGCTCTGACCGCCGAGGCGGCCGTCCCCTCGTCGTCGACGTCCGGATCGCACGGCATGGTCCACGGCTCCGGCGGCTGCGCGGGTGCCATGAGCAGCGGCTCAGGCTCCACCTGCGTCCCTGGGCCCACCGGCAAGAGCATCCCCGTCCTTCCGGCCCCGCTCGCCGCGACCCTGCCCGAGCTCGGCCCCGCGCCCGAGCCGGTGCTGTTGCTCCAGACGCCCCGAAGGCTGGCCCTGTCGCACCTGGAACTGTCGATCTATCGAACGTGAGCAGCGGGGAGCGCCCTCATCGGCGCTCCTGCCCATCGGGGGCAGGCCAATGACCCTGCCCTGCATCTGCGACGGCATCGCGCCCAGATGGCGCTGACCCCTCTCCCGAGGGCCCTCGAGCCTGCGCATCCGATCAACCGTGGTCGTCGAGCGCGTCGAGGCCGATGCCCGTGGCACCGCTCACCATCGACACAGAAGGACATCGTTCAACCATGCACACCGACCTGAACCGCCGCCAGTTCCTCGCCGGCGCACTGGCCCTCACCGCCGCAGGCCTCGCCGGCTGCACCTCCACCAGCAAGCCCACCTCGTTCGTCGGGCCCGACAGCGCCGCCGTCGCGAAGGCCGAATCCAAGCGCCGCCGCACCGGCGCGACCGTGCAGCGCGCCCTGACCGCCGAACCGGCCACCGTGGACCTGGCCGGGAAAGAGGCGAAGACCTGGGCCTTCACCGGAGCGTCGGCGACCAAGCCGATCCGCGGCAACGTCGGCGACACCCTCAAGGTCGCCCTCACCAACAAGCTGCCCGACCCGACTACCGTGCACTGGCACGGGCTCGCGCTGCGCAACGACATGGACGGGGTGCCGAACCTCACCCAGAAGCCGGTCGAGCCAGGCGGGACGTTCTCCTACCAGTTCGCGCTCCCGCAGGCCGGGACCTACTGGTTCCACCCGCACGTGGGCACCCAGCTCGACCGCGGCCTGTACGCGCCGCTGATCATCGACGACCCCAACGAGAAGGCCGACTACGACCAGGAATGGATCATCGTCCTCGACGACTGGCTCGACGGCGTCACCGCGACACCCGACCAGGTGATGAAGGAACTCGGCAGGGGCATGATGGACCACGGCGGCATGGACATGGGGCCGATGCGGATGGGCAACACCCTGATGGGGGCGACCTCGCCGCTGCTCGGCGGCGACGCCGGCGACGTCTACTACCCGCTCTACCTGATCAACGGCAGGCCAGCGGCCGACCCCGAAACCTTCACCGCGAAGCCGGGCCAGAAGATCAGACTGCGGATCATCAACGCCGGCGGCGACACCGCCTTCCGGTTCGGCGTCGCCGAGCACCCGCTCACCATCACCCACACCGACGGCTACCCGGTCAAGCCGCACGAGGCCGAGAGCGTCGTGCTCGGCATGGGCGAGCGCTACGACGCCGTCATCACCGTCGGCGACGGCGCGTTCGCCGTCATGGCCGAAGCCCTCGGGAAGCAGGACCAGGCCGTCGCCGTCCTGCGCACCGGATCCGGCAGCGCCCCGGCCAAGGGCGCGAAGCTCCCGCAGACGAAAGCTCCCGCCACCGCGGCCGACCTCAAGGCGACCGGCGCGGTCGCCCTGCCCAAGCGCGCCGTGGACCGCACACTCGTCCTCGAGCTGACCGGGGCCATGGAGAAGTACGACTGGGCGATCAACGGCAAGCGCATGGACATGGAGCAGCCCATGCGCGACGCCCTCGGCATCGTCGACGGGGAGCGCGTCGCGCTGGAGTTCAAGAACAGCACCAAGATGTGGCATCCCATGCACCTGCACGGCCACACCTACCAGCACGCCGGCGGCGGGCCCCGCAAGGACACCTCCATCGTCCTGCCCGGCAAGACCCTCCGCGTCGAGTTCGACGCCGACAACCCCGGCCGCTGGCTCACGCACTGCCACAACGTCTACCACGGCGAGGCCGGGATGATGGCCGCTGTCGCCTACCAGCAGGGTTGACCTGTCGGACGAGCTCGGCGGCCAAGGGGCCCGGCGTTAAACGGGCCAAAGCGCAAACGGGTCGTTGTTGGCCGCTGCAGGTTCCCGCGCACACCCAATTGGTTGAGGTTCTTGGCCATCGAGCGATCAAGCGGCGTCCTCTGGTCATACAGGGGATTCACGGAGAGGATCCCGGCGGCGTGAGGCGCTTTCAGACCAGAAGGGGCAAAGCGTTGGATCAGCAGGGTCGTCGTGCGCCGGAGAACGGCATGCATCTAATCTTGGAGTGCTCGACCGATTTGCCCGGCCGCGGCGTGTGGATCATGACTCCGTTGCCGACGTCGCTGGGTGCGGTGGCGTTGCAGAAGAAGACGATGTCGCCAGCTTGGAAAGTCGGATATGGCGACGGGTGAGCCGTCGCGGGATTGGGGCTGCGATGTTCGGCTGATCTGGACGCCGGCGGCTTCCCAGGCTGTCTGGGTGATGCCGGAGCAGTCATATGAACCGGGGTCGGTCGCTCCGAATTCGTAGGGTTTTCCGAGCTGGGACTTGGCGAAGGCGACTGCCGTTCGCGCCCTTGCTGGAAGCCGGTGAACTCGGAAGCGCTGGTCGAGTTAGGGGTGGTGCTGGTCGAGTCGGTCCCCGCTGCGCTGGAGCCGGGGCCGGCGGCTTCACTGCGTTGCCGGTGATCGCCCGTGTCCCAGGGTGGCGGGCTGGGCTGCATCATCTGGCGGTGTGACCAGCAGCCGGCCGAGCACCACCGCCTCCACAACGGTGAGGGCTACCACGCCGGCCCAGAGTTCAACGGTCCATGCCACCCCGACACTCAGATGCAGTCCCAGTAGCTGTGCCGGCCATACGAACAGCGGTACTGCCGCAACCCATCCCTGGTGTTCGGGCCGCCGAGTCCGTGCGGCGGACACGGCGATGTCGGCGACGGCAGCACCCAGCACGGCTGCAATCGCCGCCACGATGTTCTGCCAGTTCTGCAACGCGGCCCCCGGGATGGCCGCAAGCGCAACGAGCATGGTGATCGCCCCGGTCGGGAGTCGCCGGCCGTTGCTGGCCATCAACAGCGGAACGGTGAGCAATGCCGTTGTCAACAAATAGGATGCCAGCCCCAGTGACGTCGGCATTTCGCCGGCCTCATGACCCGGAGCGCCTTCGGGGATCGTGGTCATCGGAATCCGGGCCAACGGTGTGACGAAAACCGAGGTGTAGCTGAGGAAGAAGCCGGCGATCCCGGCGACAACGGCGTAGGAGATCACCGCCGGCCAGGACACGAGCGAACCGCTGCGCCGCGTGAGGCGGTCAGCACGAACTGGGCCGGAGACGAGGAGACCCGCGCCCACCAGGAGCAGAAGATGCGTCGGGGAGACCAGCGCATCGATGCCGGTCTCGATGCCCAGCAACGTGTGCCACAGCATGTCTCCCACGCCACCCAGCAGAAACACTCCGACACCGATCGCGGAGAGACCGTAGCCAGGTGGGAAAGCCATCCGTGCACGAAGCGGCCATGACTGGGATGCGGATTCGTGGGGACGTGCTCGCCACTGCTTCCACCCCAGTCGCGCCGTCCACAGGGCAAGTGCGGCGAAGCCGGAGTAGAGAACGGCATGCCAGGGCGTAAAGAAGGTCTCCATGCCAGGCACGTTCAGATGAGCCCAGCCGTCGGTGTACAGAGCGCCCATCAGCCACAGTCCGAATGCGGCGGCGATCAGATCTTCCCGGGTAGTCGATGCTGCCCACCGTCGAGGGTCTCGGGTCAGCTTGGGAGTTGCCGCTGTCGTATCCATGGATCTCAGCTCCTTCGGCGGGACGATTTCATCGAACCATACCCCCCTAGGGTATAAGTTGCAAGGGTTCTGTGCGATCGTGCTGGGTCGAGTCGTGTGGGTCGCGGATCGCTCGCCGACGAGGGGGCAGGGGGCTCTGACGCCGAGCCGCGCACGACACGATGCGGGTGCCAGCCGGCGGCTCGACACTGCTCTCGTCCGGGATGGCGACGCACGAGGTCATGAGTGCCGATCCTCAGGTCTGCCACGCCATCCAGTCGCCACAGACTCGTCCAGAAACCTCAGATACCGCAGGCGGTGTCGACGGCGCAGCGTGGTCCTCGGCTGCCGGCTTCTCCCTTGGAAGGGAGCCGATGTACGTTGAGATACAGAAGTCATTGATTGGAACCGGCGTGGAGCCCGCTACGGGCACTCGCCAGCCGGCCGAAACCAGCCTTTGGCAAGGAGAAACGCTTCCATTTTCACTTCGCGTAGATCAATGTCACAAACGTGTGGAGTGGGGCTATTTTGCGCACTCGCTCAACGCCTATGGCCGCACGGGGCAGCCCTGCCCGCGATGCGGCCGGCCGATCGTGCGGGTCGCGTTCACGAACAGATCGTCGCACTTCTGCCCGGTCTGCCAGCGGAAACGCAGATTCCGCCGCCACGATTCTCTGGGCTGAGGGCGGGCGGGTTTCGCCCGGGCGGGATGCCCGCTTCCACTCGCTGTACGTGAACGTGTAGAAGCATCCAGGCAATGCTCCGATCTGCGCGTCTACTGCGGTGGCACGAGGGTGTATTCCGATGTCCCTGAATGTCGGTGGCAACTCGTAGCCTTGTTGACGACGGTTCACGAGAGGAATCCCAGACATGGCACGGAACATCAACACAGCGCAACTGCAGGCGAAGCTGAGGCAGGCGCAGCAGAAGATCCAGCGCGAGGTTGATCGCGTCAACCGCGAGAACAAGCGGCGGGTCGAGGCGTACAACCGTGAGGTGAACCGCGTCAATCAGCACAATGCTCGCGTGAACGCCGAGATCCGTCAGGCTAACGCGTACAACCAGCAAGTCGCAGCACAGGCTGGCCGGGCGGTTGATGAGATCAACCGCAAGCTCCGCACCTCCGCCAGCACCAGCCGTGTCGTTTACACCCCGGCGGAACAGGCGCTGACCGAGCGGGTGCAGCACGAGCTGGTTGGGCATGATGACCGTGAGTGGGATGTGTTCCTGAGCTACGCGCGAATCGACGGGGCGAAGGTCGCGACGGAACTGAAGGATGAGCTCGAAGACCTCCGAGTCCGCGTCTGGTTCGACGAGGTCGCGATCATCCCGGGTCAGAGCCAGGCGCTGCAGATGGACAAGGGGCTGCGCAAGGCTCGCTCGGGCGTCGTGCTTGTCACGCCTGCGTACCTGACGGGTCGATTCTGGACCGAACGCGAGCTCGGCGTCCTCCTCGGTAAGACTACGTTGATCCCCGTGCTCAACGGTGTGACTTTCGCCGATGTGGCCGAGTACAGTGGCTTCCTCCCCGACCTCGCTGGCTTCGAGACCGCTCGCGACTCGGTACCTGTCATCGCCGAAAAAATCGCGGGCGCGGTGCTGTCTCCGGGCGACGCCGGTGACTGACGGCCAATAGGCACGCCTGACATCGGCGTCGCCATCGACGACCCGTGCCTGGAAGCACTGTCCGCGGTGCCACGGGCCGACGCCCGGTTATCGGCCTTACCCGCCGATAGAATTGGTGAAGCGCAAAGGGCCGCGACTACGACCCATCCGAGTGGTTCGTAGTGCCGATAGATGTCATCAACCAGGCGGTCGCGATGATCCTGTCCGGCGAGATAACTGACTACGTGTATGACTCCTCCGCGCAAGGCCTGGTGGTGCGCGCCTGACCTGCCTAGCATCCAGACCAGGGCATTGCCCTCACACAGAACGAGACAGAGTGACCGCATACGAAGACGTACTCGAATGGATTGCCACCCGGCCCTGGTGGCAGCAACGCGCCTTGGCGCGCATCGCGAGCGGTGAATCGATCGGTGAGGCGGAGTACGAGGAGATCGCCAAGAGCCTGTTCGAGAAGCCACCCGTTGCTCCGGAAGGGGGCTGGCTCGCATCGGTCACCGCCCCTCAGAGCACGAACGACGAGCCGGTGCGGATCCTGTCCGTCCGAGGTGTATCAAACGTCAATCGGCTCGCCCCGAACCAGGAGCTCACGTTCGAGCCTGACGGCCTGACTGTCGTGTACGGAAACAACGGCAGCGGGAAATCCGGCTACGCCCGCATCCTGCAGTCCATGGTGCGCGCCCGCCACCGGGCAGACATCCTCCCTGACGTCTTCGCCGAGTCTCCGGGAGAACAGTCGGGCGAGGTGACGTTCCTGATCGCGCAAACCGAACACACTTCCTCGCTTGGGTCCATCGCGGATCCTGCTCTCGGGCGCGTCGCCCTCTACGATGAGCACTGCGGCGACACATACCTCAACTCGGAAGCCAAGATCTCCTACCGGCCTTCGGCGGTGCAGCTTCTTGACGACCTCTCCACAGTCACCGCCGGCGTGCGACGTGTCATCGATGGGTGGAGGACCGAAAAGGGTACGCCCGGTGCCCTTCCCGACGTCGTCGGTCCAGGATCGGCGCTCCGACGGTGTGGATGTGATTCGGATCCTGCACCAGCGGATGGATCCGACTCTGCACCTGTGAGCGGGCCGACGACTCACTACCGATCATCGGTCACGACGCGGTTGTATGCCTGCGCGACCCCGATCCACCATTCGAGTTGCCGGTCGTCGCCGATCGCGTCGGCGGCGACCTCGATCCATCCCGGACCCATGTCGCGCCCCGGCCCCATCCGCGCCTGTGACGCTCCCGGTTTGTGCAGCAGGTCGTCGTGCCGGTTCGCGTCGACCCGCACCAGCAGAGCGCCGTCGCCCCGGGCGCTCGCGATCATCTTGCCGTTGAGCATGATCGAGCGGCCCCCGAACATCGAGACCTCGCGCACGACCGACTCGTCGGTGAGAAGTCGACGGATGCGGCCCAGGAGCGCCACCTGTTCGGGACTCATCGCAGAGGTCCCGCTCAGCGCTGCGGCGGCGGGCCGTACGAGAGCCGATCGAAGATCAGCACGTTCTCGATGATCTTGCCGTCGGCGACGGTGAACAGCTCGGCGGCCGGCGTGGTGGAGGTGGCGGCGGTCTGCGGGTAGTAGAACAGCGCGACACGGTCCCCGTCGGCGAACTCGGCGATGTCGCCGATGCCGGTGAGCGCGGGGGCGAAGCCGGCGAGGAACCGGCGGTAGGCCTCCTTGCCCTGCAGGTCGCCGCCCGGCGCGCGGCAGGTGATGCCGTCCGCGACGTAGCCCATCGCGGTCTCGATGTCGCCGCTCGTCCAGGCGCGGTGGTAGCTCTTCACGATCTCGTGCACGGTGTGCTCTGCCATGTGGACCCCCCCTGTGTTCGTCCGCCGCGGACGAACGAAGCCACCGCTCGGACCGTGGACGACCCTGCCTGCCAGTGTCGTCCCTTCTCACCGGTCTGCGCCAGGGGGTGAGCGCGCGACCCGCGGCCGGTGTCACCCCCCGAACGTCTGCTTCCAGGCGCCGTTGTACGCCACCGGCTCGAAGCCGATGGCCTCGTTGATGTCGAGCATCGGACGATTCTCCTCGGCGTTGTAGGTGATCACCCGCGGCGAGTGCGGCGCGAACGCGCGCCAGTCCCGCAACGCGGCGCACTTCACCAGCATCCCGAGCCGATGCCCGCGATGCTCCGCCAACACCAAGGTGTCCTCCTGATGCGTGGCTTCGGTGCGGTCCGCACCGATCACCAGCTCGTTGAACGCCGCCAGTTCGCCGGTTGCCACATGCTGGGCGGCCGTGACATGCAGTGTGCGCCCCGCCTCGAGGTACGACTTCTCGTAATCGGCGACACGGGCGGCGTCCCACGCCTCCTCGTCGAACTCCAACGCGGCGGACGGGATGTCGGTGAGCATGCGCGATTTCATCCATGCGTACCCGTCGACGTACTCCGGCGGCGTCGGCGCACTCCAGCTGACGATGCGGTATCCGGTGGCGACACGTATCGCCTCATCCAGCAGCCTGTCGACACGGTCCGCGGTCGCATCGGTGAGCTCGAGGGCGCTCTTGCGTTCGATCTGCTCGAGCGTGAATCCCTGCGCCTGCAGGAACCGTGCCGTGTGGTCGCGCGGGATCGAACCGAATCCGGTCGGGGCCGTCAGCCGGTCGGCCTCGTCGGTGCCGGTGTGCGTGGCCCATGCCTGCAGCACGGTTCGGCCCGCCTGCGCGGCCGCCTCACGCAGGACGGCGGCGGCCTCACGGCCGATGCCGAGGCCCCATGCCGCACGCAGCAGCTCGATGTTGACGTAGGCGACCCGCGAACCCGGCTCCAGCGGCAGGGTGAGCATCGCCCGCCCGACAGGTTCGCCGTGGCGCACCGCCAGCCACATGAGGGTGCGTTCGTACGTCTCATCCCGGTAGTTGGGCAGGATCTCGGCGGGTGTGTTGCTCTCGTCGTCGTTGCCGTTCAGTTCGCGGTAGACCGCGTTGCGCACGCGGACCATGTCGACGAAGTCGGCCGCGTCCGCGGCATCCACGCTGTGCGGGATGACCAGCGGACG
Organism: Microbacterium luticocti DSM 19459; assembly: GCF_000422405.1. Taxonomy (GTDB): domain Bacteria; phylum Actinomycetota; class Actinomycetes; order Actinomycetales; family Microbacteriaceae; genus Microbacterium; species Microbacterium luticocti. The sequence goes on along the minus strand of NZ_AULS01000001.1, from coordinate 172,260 downwards.
CAGCTGAACGTCGTCGTGGGCGGGAATCGGGTTCATCTCGGTCTCCTTCGATGCGCAGGTGTGCGTCAGCGGTAGTGCAGGGTGACGGCGGCGCGCACCAGGTCGGCCTCGCGCCGGGTGCGCGTGTACTCGTCGCGGGCGACGGCGCGCAGCACCGCCTGTTCGCGCAGCCACGGTGTGCGGGTGCGTCGTTCGGCGCGCAGCAGCAGCCACAGTCCGACGCGCAGGGCGAGCCGGTCGACAGGTGTCAGCCGCTCGTCGTGGGACAGTTCGGTCAACTCGTGCAGACGCTCCGGTCCGTCGGGGAGCGTCGAGGGCAGCAAGGTGGTCATGGTTCTCTTCCGATGGGTGCACCCGTCGCCGCGGCGGCAGACCGACGGGATGCGGGTGTGGTGGCGGGGCCCGGCTAGGCCGGACCGGTGCACTCAGCGCGAGTGCACTCGAGGCCGGTGAGGGAGCTGCCGGCGCGAACGGTGCCTGCACGAGCAGGGGCGTTCGCCGGCCAGGGCCGCGGAACGCGGCGGGCACGACGATGCGTGCGGGCCGTCACAGGACGGACGGCGGCGGGTGCGGCGCCTCAGCAGGCTGTGACCGGCGCGGCGCCTGCGCAGGCGGCCGCACGACGGGCACGGGCTGGGGCGGACATGCTGCCCGCGAGGAATGCGGTGATCATCATCGGCGGCCTCCTTTCTCGATTCAGACGCGAACCACGACACTAACCCCCTCGGCCTGGTCGCGTCAAGCGTTCATCCAGATTCGTGCGGATTCCGGGCGTGTCGCGCCGGCGGCATCCGCTGTTCGCGGCCGGTCGCGCAGGCGGGCGCGCCCGCATCCGATAACGTGTTGCGGTGATCGAACGGGGCGGAAGGGCCGGGACATGCACCTGAAGAGCGTGACGCTCAAGGGGTTCAAGTCGTTCGCCCAGCCCACCACGTTCGTGCTGGAACCGGGCGTGACCGCGATCGTCGGACCGAACGGCTCGGGCAAGTCCAACGTCGTCGACGCGCTGGCGTGGGTGATGGGGGAGCAGGGCGCCAAGACCCTGCGCGGCGGCAAGATGGAAGACGTCATCTTCGCCGGCACCTCCACCCGTGGCCCGCTCGGGCGTGCCGAGGTGCAGCTGACGATCGACAACTCCGACGGCGCCTTGCCGATCGAGTACGCCGAGGTCACCATCAGCCGCACGCTGTTCCGCAACGGTGCCAGCGAATACGCCATCAACGGGCAGACGTGCCGGCTTCTGGACGTGCAGGAGCTGCTCAGTGACTCGGGGCTCGGCCGCGAGATGCACGTCATCGTCGGGCAGGGGCGCCTCGACACGGTGCTGCAGGCCAGCCCCGAAGAACGGCGAGGGTTCATCGAGGAGGCCGCGGGCATCCTCAAGCATCGGCGTCGCAAAGAGAAGACCGTCCGCAAGCTGCAGGCCATGGAAGCGAACCTCACCCGGCTCAGCGACCTGGCCGGCGAACTGCGCCGTCAGCTCAAGCCCCTGGGACGGCAGGCCGAGATCGCCCGCGAGGCCGCGACCATCGCCGCCGTTGTGCGCGACGCGAAGGCCCGGCTGTTCGCCGACGAGCTGGTCGGGCTGCGCGGCGAACTGGCCGCGGCCGCGCAGAGCGAGCAGGAACGCCACTCCGAGCGGCTGGTGCTGCAGGACCGGGCCGAGAACCTGCGCGCCCGCATCGAACAGCTCGAAACCGATCAGCGCTCCGAGGCCGTGGACCGCGCCCGGGCGGTGGTGTTCGCGCTCGAACAGGTGCAGGAACGGCTGCGCAGCCTCTACTCCCTGGCCGGTCAGCGGCTGACCCTGCTGGCCGAGGACGACGAGGCCCTCGTCCCGCAGCAGACCGTGAGCCAGACCATGATCGACGAGGTGCGGGCGGGCATCGACGAGATCTCGTCGGGGCTGGATGCGGCGCAGGATGCCGCGACCGCGGCCGCACGCGACGTCATGCGCGCGCGAGCCGAACTCGACGCGCTCGACGCCGACATCGCCGCCCAGAGTGCGCTCGTCTCGGAGCACGACATGAAGATCACGGCGCTGCGCGGCACGGCCGAGGCGGCGGCATCCGCCCTCGCCGCGGTGCAGACGGCCGTGACCCGGCAGCAGTCGGCGCTCGATGCCGCCGTGGCGCGCCGCGCCGAGGCCGAGGCGGCGCTGGCCGAACTCGATCCCGACGGCATCGCCGACGCGGCGTCGGCCGACCACGCCGCGGCATACGAACGCTGCCAGCGTGAGGCGTCCGAGACCGAGGGCGAGCTCGCGCAGCTGCGCGAGAGGCTGCATGCCGCCGAGCGTGAGAAGGACGCCTTGACCGCGCAGGCCCGGGCGCTCTCGCGCGCGCTCGATGTGCGCAATGGCGCCGCCCAGCTGATCGAGGCGGGCGGATCGGGCATCCGCGGGCTGGTATCGGACGCGGTGCAGGTGCGTTCCGGGTTCGAGGCGGCGATCGCCGCCGCACTCGGCCCGGTCGCCGAGGGGATGCTGGTGGACGGCCCCCGCGACGCGCTCGCGGTCGCGGCGGCCGCACGTGAGGGCGACGTCGGCGTCGTCGACATCGCCATCGCCCAGCCCGCAGCGGCCGGCGAGCGTGACACTCCGGCGCCGGCGGGCGTGACGCCGGCCACCGATGTGGTCACGGCCCCGGCGGGCATCACCCGACTGCTCGCGTCGGTGTTCGTCGCCGACGACCTCGACACCGCGCTGCACGCGGTCGCGGCAGCCCCACACACCGTCACCGTCGTCACCCGTGCCGGCGAGGTGGTGACGCCGTACACGGTGCGCGCCGGCTCGGGACAGGGACGGTCGCGTCTGGAACTGACCGCTGAGCGCGATGCGGCGGCCGAGCGGTTGGCCGAGGTCACCGTGGTGGCCGACTCGCTGCGCGAAGCCCTCACCGACAAGACGCATGCGCTCGACGAGGCACGCCGGCGCGCGAAGGCCGCGCTGCAGGCGCTGCGTGAGCACGACGCCGCCCTGGCCGCACAGGCCGAAAAGGTGAACCGCGCCACCGTGCGTCACGAAGCCGCGGTCGCCGAGTGCGAGCGTCTGACGGCGTCGCTGCACCAGGCGCAGGCCGCAGTCGACCAGGCCGAGGCATCCGCACGATCGGCCCAGGAGCAGCTCGACACCGCACTCGAAGCGCCGCGGCCGATCCTGGACGCCTCGGCGCGGGACGGGATGCTGGCAGAGCTCGACGCCGCACGCGACGCCGAGATGCGTGCCCGGCTCGAGGTCGAGACGCTCAAGGAACGGGTGCGGGCCGAAGAGGCCCGTGCGGTGGGGCTGGAGCGTCAGCGGGATCGGGAGAAGGCCGCCGCGGCGGAGGCGGCACGACGGGCCGTGATCCGGCGTGCACAGCGAGAGGTCGCCGCCGGTGTCGCCGATCGCCTGCCCGCGGTGCTCGACTCGGTGGACCGCTCGGTGAGTCAGGCGCGCGTCGAGCTCGCGACCGCCGAGTCGGCCCGCACCGCACTCACCGCCGAACTGGCCGAGTTGCGGACCGAAGAGACCGCCGTGCGTGAGCGGCTCGCGGGGCTGACCGAGAGCGTGCACGGACTGGAGTTGCAGATCCACGAGAAGCGTCTGCACGTGACGAGCCTGCTGGAGCGCGTGCAGTCCGAGCTCGGTCTCGACGAAGATATTCTCGTTTCGGAATATGGTCCGGACCAGCCCATCCCCGCCGAGGACGAGGGCGACGAGCCCGAACCGTTCGATCGGGCCGCGCAGCGTCGACGCTTGCAGGACGCCGAGCGCAAGCTCGCCCAACTCGGGCGGGTCAACCCGCTCGCCCTCGAGGAGTTCGAAGCGCTCGAGCAGCGGCACAAGTTCCTGACCGAGCAGCTCGCCGACCTCACGCAGACCCGCCAGGACCTGCTGACGATCATCGCCGAACTCGACGAGAGGATGCAGTCGATCTTCCTCGCCGCGTTCGAAGACACCAAGGTCGCCTTCGGTGAGGTGTTCCCGATCCTGTTCCCCGGTGGCACCGGCAGCATCTCGCTGACCGACCCCGACGACCCGCTGACCACCGGCATCGAGGTCGCGGTGCGCCCGGTCGGCAAGAAGATCGAGCGGTTGTCGCTGCTGTCGGGCGGCGAGCGGTCACTGGCGGCGGTCGCGCTGCTGACGGCGATCTTCAAGGCGCGGCCGAGCCCCTTCTACATCCTCGACGAGGTGGAGGCGGCCCTGGACGACGCGAACCTCGGCCGGCTGCTGGGCGTGTTCGAGCAGCTGCGCGCGTCGAGCCAGCTCATCGTCATCACCCACCAGAAGCGCACCATGGAGATCGCCGACGCGCTGTACGGCGTCTCGATGCGCCAGGACGGCGTGTCAGCCGTGGTGGGGCAGCGGGTCGGCGATCGCACGGCGCGCGAGCAGGAGCCGGCGGCCGTCTGAGGGCGACCACATAGGCTGGAGGCATGGCGGAGAAGTGGTCACTCGGGCGCGCGCTGCGCGGCATGTTCGTCAAGCCGACGATCGACGAGACGACGTGGGAAGACCTCGAGACCGCGCTGCTGACCGCGGACTTCGGTCCTGACATCACCGAGCGCATCGTCGACGAGCTGCGCGAGAAGGTCGAGCGCTTCCACACCACCGACCCGCGCGACCTGCAGCGCATGCTCAAAGAGACGCTCGAAGAGCACTTCGCGAGGTTCGACACGACGCTCAAGCTCACCGAGCGCCCGGCCGTGGTGCTCGTCGTCGGTGTCAACGGTGTCGGCAAGACGACGACGATCGGCAAGTTCGCGAAGTTCCTGCAGCGATACAACCGCTCCGTGGTGGTCGGAGCCGCCGACACCTTCCGCGCCGCGGCCGTCGACCAGCTCGCGACCTGGGCAGAGCGCTCCGGGGCGGCGATCGTCCGACCCCAGCAGGAAGGTCAGGACCCGGCATCCGTCGCCTTTCAGACCATCGAGTACGCCAAGAGCACCGGCACCGAGATCGTGATCGTCGACACCGCCGGCCGCCTGCACACCAAGGGCGGTCTGATGGACGAGCTGACCAAGATCCGACGCGTGATCGAAAAGCAGGCGCCGATCAGCGAGGTGCTGCTGGTGCTGGATGCCACGACCGGACAGAACGGCGTGATGCAGGCCGAGGCGTTCCTCGAGCACGCCGGAGTGACCGGCCTCGTGCTGACCAAGCTCGACGGTTCCGCCAAGGGCGGGTTCGTGCTCGCGGTGCAGGAGCGCACCGGGATCCCGGTGAAACTGCTCGGGCAGGGGGAGGGGATCGGCGACCTCACCGGCTTCACCCCGCACGTTTTCGCGTCATCTCTCGTGGAGTGACGCGTCGGGCTACCGCATCCGGCCGCGGCCTGGTTTCATAGCCACATGGCGATCGAACACGACTACTTCGGCCTCCTCGAATCGGGCCCCGACGGTTCGATCTTCTGGTCTGAGACCGTCGAGCTGGGCGACCAGGCGGTCACCGTCGACCTCACCGCCCCCGACGAAGACGACGTCGCCCCCGCGGCGCTTGACGTCGCGGCCGCGATGATCACCTCGCTCGAGTCCATCGATCGCGCCGCACGCGCCGCGATGGTTGCCGAACTCGACGACCGCACCAGCGAGGTCATCGAGTTCATCCTGCAGCAGCAGGAGGCACTCGGCGACGACCTCGAGGATCTGCTCGTCGACATCTCGGGCGACACCCACATCGACATCATCCGGTCGTTGCGGCTGGTGAGCATGACGATCCTCGCCGACGAACACGGCGGCGACGACCCGTTCGCGGTGCTCGAATACGCCCTCGACCCCGAAGGCACCGACGAGGTGCTGCTGGTCAACTTCGACACCGACGGCGACGTGCTGTCGGTCACCAGCGCCGACTGAACGCGTCACCCGGCACGCGGACCGGCTACACCGCCTGCGCGAAGCCGCGCTCGGCGTGCACGTCCGCCGCGATGTGCGCGAGGTGCGCGGGGATCTCACGCCCCTTCGAGATCATTGACTGCGCCCACAGCCGGCCCGCCCGGTACGACGACCGCACCAGCGGGCCGGCCAGCACGCCGAGGAACCCGATGCGCTCGGCCTCCTGCTTGAACCCGACGAACTCGTCGGGTTTGACCCAGCGTGCCACCGGCAGATGCCGCGGCGACGGTCGCAGGTATTGGGTGATCGTGACGATGTCGCAGCCGGCGTCGTGCAGATCCTGCAGGGCCTGCACGACCTCCTCGGGCTCTTCGCCCATCCCCAGAATGAGGTTCGACTTCGTGATCAGGCCGGCGTCACGGGCCTGGGTGAGCACGTCGAGCGAGCGTTCGTAGCGGAACGCGGGACGGATGCGCTTGAAGATGCGCGGCACCGTCTCGACGTTGTGCGCGAAGACCTCCGGCCGGGCGTCGAACACCTCGGCGAGCAGGTCCGGCCGGCCGTTGAAGTCGGTGGCGAGCAGTTCGACACCCGTGCCCGGATTGACGGCATGGATCTGCCGCACCGTCTCGGCGTTCAGCCACGAGCCGCCATCGGGCAGGTCGTCGCGCGCGACGCAGGTGACCGTCGCGTAGCGCAGCCCCATGCGCTGCACGCTCTCGGCGACGCGGCGCGGCTCGTCGACGTCGTAGTCGGCGGGCTTGCCGGTGTCGATCTGACAGAAGTCACACCGTCTGGTGCACTGTGAGCCGCCGATGAGGAACGTCGCCTCGCGGTCTTCCCAGCACTCGTAGATGTTCGGGCAGCCCGCCTCCTGGCACACGGTGTGCAGTCCTTCGTCGCGCACCAGATGCTGCAGTTCGGTGTACTGTGGGCCCATCTTCGCCTTGGTCCGGATCCACTCCGGCTTGCGCTCGATCGGGGTCTGCGCGTTGCGCACCTCCAGGCGCAGCAGCCGGCGTCCCTCCGGCGCGGCGGTCATGCCGGCACCGCCGCGTACTCGGCCGAGAACGCCGCCGCGATGTCGGCGACGATGTCGGCCGGACGCACGTCGCGGCCGACCACCTCGCTGATCGTGGTGACCCCGGCATCCGCGATGCCGCACGGCACGATCGCGCCGAACGCCGCGAGCGAGTTGTCGCAGTTCACGGCGAAACCGTGCATCGTCACCCCCTTCTCGACGCGCACCCCGATGGCCGCGACCTTGTCTTCGGACAGAGGGCGGCGCACCCAGACCCCGCTGCGGCCGGGCACCTGGTAGCCGTTCACCCCGTGCGCGGCGAGCACGCCGATCAGCAGCCGCTCGATGCGCCGCACATGCTCGACCACGTCGACCGGCTCGACCAGGCGCACGATGGGGTACCCCACCAGCTGCCCCGGCCCGTGCCAGGTGATCTTGCCGCCGCGGTCGACGTCGATGACCTCGGTGCCGTCGGTCGGACGCTCGTGCGGCTCGGTGCGCTTGCCCGCCGTGTACACCGGGTCGTGTTCGAGCAGCACGAGGGTGTCGGGGCGGATGCCGCGGACCACCTCGTCATGGATGCGACGCTGCAGCGCCCACCCCTCGCGATAGGGGACGAACGCCGGGTCGAGTCCGGCGGTGATGACCTCGAGCACGGAGCCTCCTCGTGGGATGTTCTTGGATGCAGTCCAACAATACGCGCCCCGCTGCGACATCCCCGACGTCGGCGCGCCCCGTACGCTGGGGTCATGTCCTCCGCCCCCGACGCGCGCGCCGGACGACCGCGGGTGTCGTCGCGCGAAACGCTCGCCGAGGCGGCGTGCGAACTGTTCCTCGAGCAGGGCTACGACGCGACATCCGTCGCCGACATCACCCGCCGGGCGGGGGTGAGCCGCTCGAGCTTCTTCAACTACTTCGCCTCGAAGTCCGATCTGTTGTGGGGCGCGTTCGACGAACGACTCGACGCGGCCGTGGCCGCGCTCGGGGCCGGATCGCAGCCGGTGCGTCGGATCCTCGCCGCGATCGGCGACGGGTTCGCACCCGACAGCCTCGCCCTGGCGATCGCGAACGCCGACACGATGCGGCTCGCGGACGAACTGGAGCGGGAGCGGGCCGTCCGTCTGGCCCGCCTCGCCCGGGCGATCGCCGAACGCGGCCGCCGCGACGGGGCGGCGCCGCTGATCGCCGAGGTGCACGGTGCCGCCGCGGCAGGCGCCGTGCTGGCCGCGGTCTGGGCGTGGGCGCACGCAGGTGCCGGGCGCGCCACCCTGGCGCCCGTGCTCGGCGAGGCGCTCGACGCCGTCCCCGGCCTGGCCCGCGGATCCGCCCGTTAGTCGCGCGAGCCCGCGTGCACAAGTGCGGGGATTTTCGGCGACACGCCGTCGTGCGGCCTCGGTGACCGGCGTGTCGGACACGATCCCCGCAGTTGTGCACGGCACGCGCGGCCGCGCGGGCGCCGGTGCCCGGCGTGTCGGACACGATCCCCGCCGTTGTGCACGGCGCGCCTGCCCGGGTGGGCCGGCCGGCCGGGCAGTGGCACGCCCGCCCGGGTGGGCCGGGGGGCCGGGCACTGGCATCCCGCCCCGGTAGAATCGGGAGATCATGGCTACTTTCGGCACGCTCTCCGACCGTCTCACCGAGACCTTCCGCAATCTGCGCACGAAGGGCAAGCTCTCACCCGCCGACGTCGACGGCACGGTGCGCGAGATCCGCCGCGCGCTGCTGGACGCCGACGTCGCGCTGGCCGTGGTGAAGGACTTCACCGCGAAGGTGCGCGAGCGCGCCCTCGGCGACGAGGTCAACCGAGCCCTCAACCCCGCGCAGCAGGTCGTGCAGATCGTCAACGAAGAGCTCGTCGCGATTCTCGGCGGACAACAGCGTCGGCTCCAGTTCGCGAAGACCCCGCCGACGGTGATCATGCTCGCGGGCCTCCAGGGCTCGGGTAAGACGACGTTCGCCGGAAAGCTCGCGAAGCTGCTCGAGAAGGAAGGGCACACGCCGCTGCTGGTGGCCGCCGACCTGCAGCGCCCCAACGCGGTCAACCAGCTGCAGGTGGTCGCCGAGCGCGCGGGCGCCGCGATCTACGCGCCCGAGCCGGGCAACGGCGTGGGCGACCCGGTGCGGGTCGCACGCGACGGCGTCGAGCACGCCCGCCGCGCCCAACACGACACGGTGATCATCGACACCGCGGGCCGGTTGGGCGTGGACGCCGAGCTCATGCGGCAGGCCGCCGACATCCGTGCGGCGACGAACCCCGATGAGGTGCTGTTCGTCATCGACGCGATGATCGGTCAGGATGCCGTGAACACGGCGAAGGCGTTCCAAGAGGGCGTCGATTTCACCGGGGTGGTGCTCAGCAAGCTCGACGGCGACGCCCGCGGCGGCGCCGCGCTGTCGGTGGCATCGGTCACCGGGCGTCCGATCATCTACGCGTCCACGGGTGAGGGACTGGACGACCTCGAACCGTTCCACCCCGACCGCATGGCCGGTCGCATCCTCGACCTCGGCGACATCCTGACCCTCATCGAGCAGGCCCAGCAGGCCTTCGACGAGGAAGAGGCGCGCAAGGTCGCCGAGAAGCTCGCGACCGAGCAGTTCACGCTCGAAGACTTCCTGGCCCAGATGCAGCAGATGCGCAAGATGGGCTCGATGAAGAAGATGCTCGGGATGCTGCCGGGCATGGGTCAGATGAAGCAGCAGCTCGACGACTTCGACGAGCGCGAGATCGACCGCACCGAGGCCATCATCCGGTCGATGACGCCCGCCGAACGGCGCAACACCAAACTGTTGAACGGATCGCGGCGGCTGCGCATCGCCCGCGGGTCGGGCGTGACCGTCACCGACGTCAACCAGCTGGTGCAGCGGTTCGAGCAGGCCGCCAAGATGATGAAGACCGTCGCGCGCGGGGGAGTGCCGAACATCCCCGGCATGGGAGCGATGGGAAAGCCCGGCGCCTCGAGCAAGCGTGGCAAGCCGCAGAAGAAGAAGGGCTCGCGGTCGGGCAACCCCGCCAAGCGCGCCGCCGAGAACGCCGGTATCGCCCAGAGCCCCGAGCCGACCGGATCCGGGTTCGGCCTCGGCGGGACCGCCACGCCCAGCGCCGCCGACCTGTCCGAACTGCAGAAACTGCTCCGCAAGGGCTGACACGCCGCACGACACGCCCCATAGGATGTCACGTATCACATAGCGGGAGGTGGGCGTCGTGGGCTCTGGGGCGGTCTTCGAGGTGGTCAGCCTGCGCGAGCAGGTCGAGCGCACGCTGTCGGCACGGATCGTCTCGGGCGAGTTCGCGCCGGGCAGTGTGCTGACCGTGCCCACCCTCGCCGGCGAGTTCGGCGTCAGCGCGACGCCGGTGCGCGAGGCGATGCTCAACCTGGCCCGTCGGGGCTTTCTCACCCCGATCCGCAACCGCGGATTCCAGGTCACCGAGGTCTCACCCGACGAGCTGGCCGCCCTCGGCGAGGTGCGGGTGCTGCTGGAGGCTCCGCCCATGCGCTGGCTGGCCGGTGCCCTCTCGGACGCGGTGGTGACGCGGCTGCGCGCCCTCGCCGACCGCATCGTCGCCGCGGCCGAGAAGGGTCGCTTCGAGGACTACCTCGAGGCCGACACCGCGTTCCACCTCACCCTGCTCGACGAGACCGGCAACGAGCACCTGGTGCGCCTGGTGCGCGAACTGCGCCAGCAGACCCGTCTGGTGGGCCTGGTGAGCCTCGCCGAGTCGGATGCACTGGTGGCCACGGCGCTCGAACACGGTGAGCTGATCACGCTGCTGAAGGCCGGCAAGGGCGAGCAGGCCGAGCAGCTCATGCGACGGCACATCAGCCACGTCACCGGGCTGTGGAGCGGGCGCAGCGAGCACTGAGTCGACTCGGACGGCACCGCCCGCAGATCGTGTCGTGTTCGTGATCATCGGCACTTGTGCACGGGCGGTCGGTGAGTAATATTGCACTCGTTGCACGGACGCGTGATATGTCACGTACTACCGTGCGGAAGCAACGGCGCTGACAAGGAGTGTTACTGATGACACACGGTTCTCGACGCGGCACGCGTCTTCTGCAGATCGCCGCCGCCGCGGCGCTCGTGCTCGCGACCGCGGGATGTTCGGGCGGTCTGGCCGGCGGGGGCGACAAGAGCGGCGGCGGTGACGCCGGTCCGATCGTGCTCGGCATGATCGCCCCGTTCTCGGGCAGCGAGTCGGCCTTCGGCGACTACATGAAGAACGGCGCACAGCTGGCCGTCAACGAGATCAACGCCGACGGCGGCGTGAACGGGCGCAAGCTCGAGCTCAAGGTCGAAGACGGCGCGTGCGACGCGACCACGGCCGTCGCCGCCGCCAACAAGCTGGTCACCGACGGCATCGCGGTCTCGGTCGGCGGCTACTGCTCCGGCTCGACCCTGCCGACCCTGCCGATCTTCGACTCCGCCAAGATCCCGATGATCATCCCGGCGGCGAACTCGAACAAGCTGGTCGAGGCCGGCCTGCCGGGCGTGTTCCTGCTCAACGGCACCGGCACCCAGCAGGCGCAGGCCGCCGTCGCGTACGCGAAGAAGAGCGGCATCCACACCGTCGCCACCGTCGACGACTCGACCGCCTACTCGGTGGACCTGGCCACCTCGTTCGCGTCACAGGCCAAGGATGCCGGCCTTACGGTGACCTTCACCTCGACGGTCACGCCGGGCGAAAGCGACTACTCGGCGGTGGCGACCCAGCTGGCCAAGCAGAAGCCCGACATGGTCTATTGGACCGGCTACTACCAGGAGGGCGGCCTCATCGTGCGGCAGGCCACCGACGCCGGCTTCGATGGGCTGTTCCTGGTCGGTGACGGTTCGGTGGACGCCAAGTTCGCGCAGATCGCCGGCAAGGGCTACACCGACAAGGTGCTCGGCACGTTCACGCAGACCCCCGACATGCTCACCGGCGCCGACACCTGGATCGCCGACTACAAGAAGCTGGCGGGGGCTGAGCCCGGGCCGTACTCGACGCAGTCGTACGATGCGGTGCGGGTCGCGGCCCAGGCGATCAAGGATGCCGGCAGCACCGACTTCGACAAGGTGGTCGCCGCGCTGAAGGGCCTGAAGGACTTCAAGACCTTCGCCGGGCCGCTGACCTTCACCGACCAGGGCACCCGCACCAGCGGCGGCTTCGTGATCGTGAAGATCGACCCGGCCACCGGCAATTTCGTGCTCAAGGACGACCTGCAGGGCTGATCCGGCAGGTGGGGCGGCTGCGGCACGTGCCGCGGCCGCCCCGCCGACCGGGATGCACTGGAACGGAGACCCCGCCCCATGATGCAACTGATCTGGAACGGCCTGATCGTCGGGTCCTTCTACGCCCTCGTCGCGCTGGGCTACAGCATGGTGTACGGCATCATCAAGCTGCTGAACTTCGCGCACGGCGATGTGTACATGCTCGGCGCGTTCGTGGCCTTCTTCACGCTGAACTCCTTCGGCGTGAACGGGTCGAGCTCGATCCCACTGCTGCTGGTGATGCTGCTGCTGGCGATGGTGACCACGGGTCTCATCGGCGTGGGCATCGAGCGCGTGGCGTATCGCCCGCTGCGGCGCAGTCCCCGGCTGGCCGTTCTCATCACCGCGATCGGCGTGTCGTTCACGCTCGAGTACGGGGTGCGCGCGATCTTCGGTCCGAACCCCGAGGCGTTCCCGGTGCGCTTCGAGTCGAAGGGGTTCGAGTTCGCCGGCATGCGCATCACCGGCGCGCAGATCACGCTGGTGGTCATCGCCGCCGTGCTCATGCTGGTGCTCTCGCACGTGGTGGAACGCACCCGGTCCGGACGCGCCATGCGCGCGATCGCACTCGACACCCAGGGCTCGCAGCTGATGGGCATCAACGTCAACCGCACCATCGCGGTGGTGTTCTTCATCGGCTCGGCCCTCGCCGGCGCCGCCGGCGTGATGGCTGGCGCGTACTACGGTTCCATCGACTTTCTGATGGGCTTCATCATCGGCCTCAAGGCGTTCACCGCAGCGGTGATCGGCGGCATCGGCAACCTGTACGGCGCCATGCTCGGCGGGCTTGTGCTCGGGATGCTGGAGTCCTTCGGCTCGGCATGGTTCGGGGGAGAGTGGCGCGACGTGTTCTCGTTCGCGTTCCTCATCCTGTTCCTCACCTTCAAACCCACCGGCCTGCTCGGCGCCCGCGTCGTGGAGAGGATGTGACCATGGCGACGACGCTCGACGCCGCGCTCAAGCACGTCACACTGCGTGCGCCCGCCCCCCAGTACGAGCGTCCGCGCGCGCCGCGCGGCATCCTGAGTTCGCAGACCGGCTTTCTGCGGGCTGTGGGCACGGTGACGGTCGTGCTGGTGGCGGTGCTGCCGTTCATCGACTCGTCCCGGTATCTGATCTCGATCGCCACCAGTGCCCTCATCTACGTGATGCTGGCCATGGGGCTGAACGTCGTGGTCGGGTTCGCCGGCCTGCTCGACCTCGGATACATCGCCTTCTTCGCGGTCGGCGCCTACATTTCGGGGATCTTCACCACCACGCTCGGCTGGCCGATGTGGGCGGCACTGCCGGCCACGGTGGCCGCCTGCGTCGTGGCGGGTGTGATCATCGGAGCCCCCACGCTGCGGCTGCGCAGCGACTACCTCGCCATCGTCACGCTCGGCTTCGGTGAGATCATCCGCATCACGGCCAACAACCTCGAGGTCACCGGCGGACCCAGCGGCATCCACGGCATCCCGACGTGGAGCTTCGGCGACTGGAGCTTCGCCGACGGCTTCACCCTGGGTGGTGTGTTCTTCCCGCCGTACGTGGTCTTCTACTACTTCGTGGCCGCGATCGTCATCCTGGTCGGCGTCGTCGGCGCAGGGCGGCTGGGCAAAGGCAAGCTCGGGCGCGCCTGGAAGGCGGTGCGCGACGACGAGGACGCCGCCGAGGCGATGGGCATCAACACCTACATCGCCAAGATCTCGGCGTACATCATCGGAGCGGTGTGGGCCGGCATCGCCGGCCAGCTCATGGCCACGCAGCTGTCGGCCATCAGTCCGAACAGCTTCCAGTTCCTGTACTCGGTGCTGATCCTCATGGCCGTCGTGCTCGGCGGGATGGGTTCGACTCCCGGTGTCATCATCGGCGCTCTGTTCGTGTCGCTGGCCCCCGAGGTGCTGCGCGATTTCTCGGAGTGGCGATTCCTCATCTTCGGTGTGCTGCTGGTGATCACCATGCTCTTCCGACCTGCCGGGCTGTGGCCGGCCACGGCCGTGCTGCCGTGGCTCAAGCGCCGCCGGCCGGAGGCGCCGCCGCCCACCGAGGCGATCGGGGTGGTGGCGGCCGAAGTGGAGGCCGAGGTCGACGCCGAGGCCGCAGACCGTTTCACCGTCGAGGAGGACCGGCCATGAGCGCTCTGCTGGACGTGACGGACCTGCGGCTGCAGTTCGGCGGGGTCAAGGCGGTGGACGGGCTGAGCTTTCAGGTGCATGAGGGCGAGATCCTGGCGGTGATCGGCCCGAACGGTGCCGGCAAGACCAGCGCGTTCAACTGCATCTCGGGGTTCTATCTGCCCACCGGCGGATCGGTCGTCTTCGACGGCAAGCGCATCGTGCGACCGGTGCCGCGGTGGCTGCGCACGCTGAAGCTCGCGGCGCTGCTGCAGAGCTTCGGGTTCTACCGGGTGCTGCCCTCACGGGTGACCAAGTGGGGGATGGCGCGCACGTTCCAGAACCTGCGCCTGTTCCGCGAGCTGACCGTGCTCGAGAACGTCAAGACCGCGATGCACGCGAATCTGCGTGAGGGTTTCTGGTCGACGCTGCTGCACCTGCCGCGGTATCGCCGGGCCGAGGCCGCGTGCACCCGCGAGGCCCGGGGATGGCTGGATTTCGTCGGGTACCGACACGACGAGGACCTCTACGTCACCCAGCTGCCGTACGGCGAACAGCGGCGCGTCGAGATCGCCCGGGCCCTTGCCACCAGTCCCCGGCTGCTGCTGCTGGACGAACCGGCGGCAGGGCTGAACTACGGCGAGAAGGTCGCGCTGATGGAGCTGATCCGGCGCGTGAAGGCCATGGGTGTGGCCGTCGTGCTGATCGAGCACGACATGGGGCTGATCATGGAGCTCGCCGAGCGCATCGTGGTGCTCAACTACGGCAAAGAGATCGCCGACGGCACGCCCGAGCAGATCAAGAGCGACCCTGTCGTGATCGAGGCCTATCTGGGCGTGGACGACGTGGACGAGGCATCCGGCGGCACCGACCGCGTGGCAGAGGGCGAGGACCGGCGATGAGCAGGCTGGAAGTGACCGGCGTCGACGTCTACTACGGACGGGTGCACGCGCTGCGCGAACTGAGCTTCACCGTCGAAGAGGGTGAGATCGTGTGTCTGCTCGGCAACAACGGGGCCGGCAAGTCCACGACGATGAACATGCTCTCGGGCCTGGTGCGGCCCAAGGTCGGGACGGTGACGTGGGGCGAGCTCGACCTCGCGGTCGCCAAACCATGGTCGATCGTGTCGTCGGGTCTGGTGCAGGTGCCCGAGGGGCGACGGATCTTCTCGACCATGACCGTGCACGAGAACCTGCTGCTGGGCGGACACACCGTACGCGATCAGAAGGCGATCGCCGCGCGCGTCGACGACGTGTACCAGCTCATGCCACGCCTGGCCGAGCGCCGTCGCCAGCAGGGCGGGACGCTCTCGGGCGGGGAACAGCAGATGCTCGCGATCGGTCGTGCCCTGGTCACCGGCCCGAAACTGCTGCTGCTCGATGAGCCGTCGATGGGGCTGGCCCCTCTGGTGGTCAAACAGGTGATGGAGATCATCTCGACGGTCAACAGCCGCGGCACCACGGTGCTGCTGGTGGAGCAGAACGCCCGCGCGGCGCTGAAGATCGCCGACCGGGCCTACGTCGTCGACACCGGCGAGGTCACGGTCTCGGGTGCGGCGGCCGACCTCGCCCGCGACCCGCGCATCATCGAGGCGTATCTGGGCGGCTGAGCGCTCGTGTCGGCGGTGGTTGCCCGTTCCGGCGAACGTGGGTAATATGTCACATACTACTGAGGAGCGAGAATGCGGATCGTGGTGATCGGCGCCGGCGCCGTCGGCGCGGCCTGCGCCCTCGCGCTCACCGATGCCGGTGCCGACGTCGTCGTCGTCGACCGCGCCGGTGTCGCGGGCGAGACCTCGAGCCGCTGCGAGGGCAACATCCTCGTCTCGGACAAGGGCCCTGGACCCGAGGCCGACCTCGCCATCGCCGGCAACCGCATCTGGCGCCAGTGGGCGGCACGCCTGGACGGCGAGCGCCGGCGCGGTCAGCCTGCGACCGAGTTCGACGCCAAGGGCGGGGTCGTGGTCGCACTCCCCGGTGCCGAGGCGGGTCTGTCGGCCTTCGCCGCGGCGCAGCGGGGGATCGGTGTGCGGGCCGAAGAGCTCGACGCCGCGAGACTGCGCGAGCTCGAGCCCGAGCTGAGCGCCGACGCCGGGTTCGGTGTCTGGTACCCCGACGATGCCCAGGTGCAGCCGAGCCTTGCCACCCAGGCGATGATGGCGTGCGCCGCCGGGCACGGCGCCCGGCTGCTGCGCGCCGAGGTCACCGGCGCCCGGGTGCACGTCGGCCGCATCCGCGCCGTCGTCACCGACCGTGACGAGCTCGCCACCGACGCGGTCGTCAACTGCGCCGGGCCGTGGGCGGGAGAGGTCGCGCAGCGACTCGGGGTCCGGCTGCCGATCCTGCCGCGACGGGGCACCATCATCGTCACCGCACCCATGCCGCAGCGCATCTTCCACAAGGTCTACGACGCCGACTACGTCGGGGCCGTGGCATCCGGGGACGCCGACCTGCAGACATCCACCGTCGTGGAGTCGACCCCCGCCGGCACGGTGCTCATCGGGTCGAGCCGCGAGCGGGTCGGGTTCTCGACCGCACACACCCTGCCGGCGCTGTCCGAGATCGCGGCGAAGGCCGTGCGGCTGTTCCCGTTCCTGGCCGACACGATGGTGCTGCGCACCTACACCGGGTTCCGCCCGTACGCACCCGACCACCTGCCGATGATCGGCGCCGACGGCACCGTCGACGGACTGTTCCACGCGGCCGGCCACGAGGGCGCCGGCATCGGGCTCGCGCCGGCGACCGGACTGCTCATCGCCCACGCGGTGCTGGGCACACCGGCGCCGGCCGACCCCGCGCCCTTCCTGCCCACTCGCGCCCAGCCGGCGGTGGCGGCATGAGCGTGACCGTGCGCATCGACGGCGAGCGCGTCACCGGTGCCGACGGGCAGACCATCGCCGGAGTGCTCATCGCGGCCGGCCGGCGGTCGTGGCGCAGCGCCGACGGCGCCGAGCGCGGCGTGTTCTGCGGTATCGGGGTGTGCCAGGACTGCGTGGTCACCGTCAACGGCGTACCCGGGGTGCGCGCCTGCCAGCGCACCGCGTGCGACGGCGACGAGATCACCCGGGAGGTGCGATGAGAACGGTCGCCGTCCTCGGCGCGGGGCCCGCCGGGCTCGCCGCCGCGCACGCCGCACTCGCGGCCGGCGCGCACGTCGTCGTGCTCGACGAGGGCGAGCGCATCGGCGGCCAGTTCTGGCGTCACCACGACCGACTCACCCGGCCCGGGCTACAGCATCAGTGGGCACGGTTCACCCGGCTGCGCGACACGCTGGATACTGCGGCCGCCGCGGGTGCGGCATCCGTGCTCACCTCCACCTCGGTCTGGCATGTCGAGGTCTCCGACGGCGTCCGTCTGCACACGCTCACCGGGCCCGCCGATGCCGCCGGCCGCCCCGGGCGCACGATCGTCGCCGATGCCCTGGTGCTGGCCACCGGAGCCCACGACCGCGCCCTTCCGGTGCCCGGATGGACGCTGCCGGGGGTGACCACGGCCGGTGCCGCCCAGGCGCTCGCCAAGCGCGACGGCGTCACCCTCGGCCGGCGCACCGTGGTCGCCGGCACCGGCCCGTTCCTCCTGCCGGTCGCGGCGAGCCTGTTGCGGTGCGGCAGCGCCGTGCCCGCGGTGATCGAAGCCGCCGCCCCGACCGCGATCGCGACCGCCTGGGGCCGGGCGCCGTGGCGGTTCGCGGCGCTGCCGGGCAAGGCCGCCGAGCTCGCCGAATACGCCGGGCTCATGGCCCGCCACCGCACCGGCTACCGCACCTCCCGCGCGGTCACCCGCATCCACGGCACCGCCGCCGTCGAGGCCGTCACCGTGCAGCGGGTCGACCGCGACTGGCACCCGATCGCCGGCACCGACGAGATCATCGAGTGCGACGCGGTCGCCCTCGGCCACGGGTTCACACCGCGGCTCGAGGCCGCCGTGCAGTCGGGCTGCGCCCTCACCGCGGCCGGCTTCGTCGGCGTCGACGACGCGCAGGCCACGAGCGTTCCCGGCGTCTACGCGGCCGGTGAGATCATCGGGATCGCCGGTGCCGACGCGGCCCTGGCCGAAGGTGTGATCGCCGGGTTCGCGGCCGCCGGCGGCGACGCCGCATCCGACCGCGTGCGCGGCGCGCGGCGCCTGCGCCGCCGGATGCGCGACTTCGCCCGGCGCCTGGACGCGCATGCGATCGGCGCCGGGTGGACGGACTGGGTGGAGCCGGACACCATCGTGTGCCGCTGCGAGAGTGTGCGGCGCGCGGTGCTCGACGAGTACGCGGATGCCTCCACCCGCGGCCTGCGGCTGGCGACCCGCGCCGGGCTCGGCGCCTGCCAGGGACGCACCTGCGGCCGCAGCGTCGAAGACCTGCTGGGCCGGCCGATCGGATTCCAGCAACGGCCGGTGCTGGCCTCGCTGCGCATCGGCGAACTCGCAGACCTGCACGCACCCGTGCACCCGACCCACCCGACGGAACAGACAGAACAGGAGCAGAGATGACGGACAAGACGATGGACCTCGGTGGTGTGGTGGTCGCCACCACCCTGGCGTTCAAGGAAGACCCGGCGGCCCCTGCCGGGCTCGCGGTTGACTACGACCGGTTCGCCGAGCACGTCGACTTCCTGATGTCGAACGGATGCCGCGGGGTCGGCCCCAACGGGTCGCTCGGGGAGTACTCGTCGTTGACCGACGAGGAGCGGCGCAAGGTCATCCAGGTCGCCGTCGAGGCCGTGGACGGACGCGGGATCGTCATCGCCGGCGCGCACGGTGTGGGAAGTCACCAGGCCCGGCGGTGGGCGGAGTACGCGGCCGAGGACGGCGCCGACGGGGTGCTGCTGCTGCCGCCGATCGTCTACCGTGCCAACGAGGCCGAAGTGATCGCCCACTACGAAGAGGTCGCGAAGGTCGGCTTGCCGATCATGGCCTACAACAACCCGTTCGACACCAAGGTCGACCTGGTGCCCTCACTGGTGGCGAAGATCGCGCAGATCCCCGAGGTCGTGGCGATCAAAGAGTTCTCAGGCGACGTGCGCCGCGTCTACGAGATCACCGAACAGTGCGACATCGACGTGATCGCCGGCGCCGACGACGTGCTGTTCGAGCTCATGGTCGACGGCGCGGTGGGATGGTTCGCCGGTTACCCCAACGCGTTCCCGAAGGAGGCCGTGGAATTGTACGACCTGTGCGCCCAGGGCGAGTGGCTCAAGGCGCGCGAGCTCTACCGGCAGCTGGTGGCGGTGTTCCGTTGGGATTCGCGTACCGAGTTCGTGCAGGCGATCAAACTGTCGATGGACATCTGCGGCAACAGCTACGGCGGGCCCACCCGGCCGCCGCGGGGGCCGCTGACCGACCAGCAGCGCGCGCAGGTGACCGCCGACACCGAGCGGGCCCTCGCGGCGCTGCGGGAGCGCTGATGCGCGCCCGGCGCGTGTTCTCGGCGGTCGACTCGCACACCGAGGGCATGCCGACCCGGGTGGTCACCGGAGGCGTGGCGCCGATCGCGGGCGCCACGATGAACGAGCGGCGGCTGTACGCCATGGAGCACCTCGACGATCTGCGTGGACTACTCATGAACGAGCCGCGCGGTCACGCGTCGATGTCGGGCGCCCTGCTGCAGCCGCCGACACGCCCGGATGCCGACTGGGGGGTCGTCTTCATCGAGGCGAGCGGCTTCCTGCCGATGTGCGGGCACGGCACCATCGGGGTGGCGACGGTGCTCGTCGAGACCGGGATGGTCGAGGTGACCGAGCCGGTCACCGAGATCCGACTCGACGTACCCGCGGGCCTCGTCGTCGCGCGCGTCCACGTGCAGGACGGCCGGGCGCAGCAGGTCACCATCGAGAACGTGCCGAGTTTCGTCGAGCGGCTCGACGCGACCGTGGAGGTCCCCGGCTGCGGCACGGTGCCGTACTCGATCGCGTTCGGCGGCAACTTCTATGCGCTCGTCGACCTGGACGATGTGAACCTGCCGTTCGACCGCGCCCGCAAGGACGACATCCTGCGCTGCGGCCTGGCGATCATGGACGCGATCAACACGCAGGCCCCGCCGCACCATCCGATACTGGCCGGCACCGACCATGTGCACCACGTCGAGTTCATCGCGCCAGGGTCGGATGCGGTACGGTCGCGGCACGCGATGGCCATCCACCCCGGGTGGTTCGACCGGTCGCCGTGCGGCACCGGCACGAGCGCCCGGATGGCCGAGCTGCATGCGCGCGGTGAACTGGCACTGCACACCGACTTCGTGAACGAGTCGTTCATCGGCACCGCGTTCACCGGGCGACTCGTGGCCGAGACCACGGTCGCCGGCATCCACGCGGTCGTCCCCACCATCACCGGCCGGGCCTGGGTGACCGGGCTCGGCCAGTACCTCCTCGACGACGCCGACCCGTTCCCGGCCGGCTTCGTCTTCTGAGTCCGGCACATCCAAAGTCCGGCACATCCAAGGAGCACCATGACCGATATCGAGACCGTGGCCCGTCGGGCCGCCGCCGCGGCCGCCCCGTTCGCCGAGACCGTACCGCGCGAGCGCGCGGCCGCGCTCGTGGCCGCGGCCGACGCACTCGACGCCGCCGCCGAAGAACTCATCGCCGTCGCGATACGCGAGACGGGCCTGACCGAGCCGCGCCTGACCGGCGAGGTGCGACGCACCACCGGGCAGCTGCGCCTGTTCGCCGAGGTCGTCGTCGACGGCGGCTACCTCGACGTGCGCATCGACGAGCCGGATCCCGACTACGCGATCGGGCCGCGCCCCGACCTGCGGCGCATGCTCGAGCCGGTCGGGCCGGTGCTCAACTTCGCGGCGTCGAACTTTCCGTTCGCGTTCTCGGTGGCCGGGGGAGATTCGGCGTCGGCCCTGGCCGCCGGGTGTCCGCTGATCGTCAAGGCGCACTCCGGGCACCCGGAGCTGTCGCGGCGGACGGGCGAGGTCGTGGCATCCGCCCTCGCCGCAGCCGGTATGCCCGACGGCGTGTTCCAGCTCGTCGAGGGTCAGCAGGCCGGGGTCGACCTGCTGCGCGACGACCGCATCCGCGCCGGCGCGTTCACCGGCTCGACCCGGGTGGGCCGGATGCTCGCCGACATCGCCGCCTCGCGGCCGCGGCCGATCCCGTTCTACGGCGAGCTCGGCAGCGTCAACCCCGTCTATGCGACGGCGGCGGCCGTGGCATCCGAACCCGACCTGGTCGCCGGGTTCGTCGCCTCGGTCGCCGGGTCGGCCGGGCAGCTGTGCACCAAGCCCGGATTCCTGTTCGTACCGGCCGGCGCAGACCTCGGCGACGTGGCCGCGGCCGTCGCGGAAACGGGCGAGCACCGGCTGCTGAACCCCGGCATCGGGCGCGGGTACGCGCAGCGGCGGGGAACCGTGCTGGCGGCGCCCGGGGTGCGCGTGCTCGCCGAGGGCGTCGTGCGCGTGGACGACGCCGACCAGTGCTGGGTCACGCCCACCCTGGTCGAGGTCGACCTCGACACGCTGCTCGCGCACCGCGACGAGCTGCTGGAGGAGAGCTTCGGTCCGCTCTCGGTGATCGTCCGCTACCCGGATGCCGCGGCGCTGCCCGCGGTGCACCGCGACCTGTTCGGCGGGAACCTCACGTCCACGCTGCACGCGACCGACGCCGACACCGACACCGTGCGCGAACTCGTGCAGGCCCTCGCCGCCACCAGCGGCCGGGTGCTGTTCGGCGGCTGGCCGACGGGGGTCTCGGTCACCTCGGCGATGCAGCACGGTGGTCCGTTCCCGGCGACGACGACGGATGCCACCAGCGTGGGCACCGCGGCCATCACCCGCTTCCTGCGGGGTGTCGCGTACCAGAACGCCCCGCAGGCGCTGCTGCCCGCGCCGCTGCGCGACGACAACCCGTGGCGCGTGCCGCAGCAGCGCCGTGCGGCGGGCGCGTCGCAGCGGTGGGGGAGCCTGACCGGGGCGATCTGATCGGGCGGTGCCGGCCGGGACCTGGAGGCGGTGCGGCCGGGACCGGCGCGTCGCTGTCAGCGCAGGCTGAACCCGGCCGGCAGCGGATCGTCGTCGTCGAGCTCGAACGTGCAGGTGCCCACCCGGTACGCGGCGCCGGCGACCTCGGGGATCACCCCGTCCGGGGTGCGTGCGGCCACCCGCGCGGTGAAACGGGTGCCGATGATCGAGTCGTGGGTGAGCTGTTCGTCGTCCCCGAGCAGGCCGGTGTCGGCCAGCAGTGCCACCCGGGCGGCGGTGCCCGACCCGCACGGGCTGCGGTCGACCTCGCCGTCGGCGAACACGGTGACGTTGCGGTGCCAGGGGCCGGTCGGGGTTCTGCCGAGGTCGTCGACGAGGATCGTGCCGTACACGCCCGAGAGCCGGTCGTCGTCCAGCCGTGCCGCCGGGTGGTCGTTCAGCGCCCACTTGATCTCGCGGCCGATCCGGATCAGTTCGGCGGTGTGCTGCGGCTGGACGCTCAGCCCCACCTGTGCGGCGTCGAGGGTCGCGTAGACCGCGCCGCCGTAGACGAGGTCGACCCGCACCGCACCGCGCGACGTGTGCAGCTCGATGCCGCGGGCGAGCACGCGCGAGGCCACGTTGCGGAACACCACACCGGTGGTGCGGCCCGCCTCGCGGTGCACCACGGCCTGCACCCGGCCGCTGGGCACGTCCACCGTGACGGTGACCTCGCCGTCGTCGGGCGCGGGCACCCGTCCGGTGCGCACCGCCCACGCGCCCAGGGCGATCGTGCCGTGCCCGCAGGCGGTCGAGAACCCGTCCTTGTGCCAGAACAGCACCCCGAAGTCGGCGCCCGCATCGTCGGGCGGCGTGATGAACCCGCCGTACATGTCGTCGTGCCCGCGCGGCTCCCGGCACAGGAACCGTCGCACGTCGTCCGCGACGCCGGTCATGGCGCTCACCCGTCGGGTCGCTACATCCGCCCCCGGCGCGGGAACGCCCTCCACGATACGGAACGGCTCGCCGGCGGTGTGCCAGTCCTCGGTGACCCAGCGCATCATTCCTCCCGGCGCATCCGCTTCTCGGCCAGCCGTGCGACCACGAGGTCCTGCCAGCCCATGCCACAGGTCTTCAGCACGCGCGGCCGGTCCGGGGCGACGGCGACCCGGCCGGTCACGACGTCGGCCATCGGCACGACGTCCGAGGCGTCGAGCGCACCGTCGGCCACCGCCAGCACCACGTCGCCCGCCTCCTCGCGGGCGACCCGCCGCGTTTCGACGACGACCTGGGCCCGGCCGAGCAGGGCGCCGTCGAGCTCGCGGGCGTCGGGGGAGTGGGAGCCGACCGCGACCACCGCCGCCCGCTCGCGCACATCGGCCGCGGCGAACAGCGGCGAGGTCGAGGTCGTCGCGCACACGACGAGATCGGCGTCGGGCACATCGGCCGCCGAGCCGATCGCGACGTCGGCCTCCGGCACGATCCGGTGCACCGCGGCGCACGCCGCCGCCGCGCGCGCCGCGTCGCGGCCGACCAGGCGCACCCGGTTCAGTCGGCGGATGGCGGCCAGCGCGGCGACGTGGGCTACGCCCTGCGGGCCGGTGCCGAACACCACGAGCGATGCCGCATCCGGCGCGGCGAGATCGTCCAACACGGCGGCGCTGACGGCCGGGGTGCGCAGCGTCGTCAGCGCGGTGCCGTCGATGAGCGCGATCGGGCTGAGCGCGGCGGCGTCGATGAGCACGTAGAGCGCCTGGATGCGCGGCACGGTGCGCCCCGGCGCATCCGGCGCCACCGTGGCGAGCTTGTGACCGACGACGTCGTCGAAAGCCGACGGCATGAGCAGCAGCTGCCCGGTCGGCACGTCCACGATCGTGCGGTCGAGGTCGAGTGCGGGGTCGAACCCGTCCACGAGCACGGCGCGCACCGCCGCGATCGCGTCGGCCATGGGCACCAGCCGGGTCAGTGCGTCGGCAGAGATCATGCGCAGGCGGGAGATCGGATCGGCCACGCCGCCATCCTACGCTGTGATGTGTCACATGGCACCGGGTCGGGTCAGGCACCCGGGCGCACGAAACCCGACTCGTAGGCGGCGACGACGGCCTGCACGCGGTCCCGCACGCCGAGCTTGGCGAGCACCCGGGCCACATGCGTCTTCACCGTCGTCTCGCCCACGTACAACCGTGACGCGATCTCGGCGTTCGACAGACCCCGGGCGAGCAGGCGCCACACCTCCCGCTCACGGTCGGTGAGTGCGTCCACGACGGATGAGGCGACCGTGTCCGCGCGGCCTGCGTAGCGCTCGATGAGGCGCCGGGTGATGCTCGGCGCCAGCAGGGCGTCTCCTGCCGCCACCTGACGGATGGCCGCGACGAGCTGCTCGCTCGGGGCGTCCTTGAGCAGAAACCCGGTGGCCCCCGCCCGCAGCGCGTCGTAGACGTACTCGTCCGCGTCGAAGGTGGTGAGGATGAGCACACGGACGGCGCTGCCCGGGGCCGTGAGCTCCCGTGTGGCGGCGATGCCGTCGAGTACCGGCATCCGGATGTCCATGAGCACCACATCCGGCTGTTGCCGTGCCGCCAGGCGGAGGCACTCGGCCCCGTCGGCGGCCTCGCCGACGATCTGCATGTCGTCCTCCAGCTCGAGGATCAGCCGGAACCCGGTGCGCACCAGGCGCTGATCGTCGGCGATGAGCACCCGCGTCATGACGTCCCCCGCGCGTCAGGGCGCGGCAGCGGCAGCACCGCCCGCAGCCGGAAGCCCCCCTCGGCGGTGCCGTCCGCAGACAGCACCCCGCCGAGTCGGCGCACCCGCTCATCGGCGCCGAGAAGACCAAGGCCGCCGACAGGTGTGGCGTGATCCGGCCGCCCGCCCGGACCGTTGCACACCGTGACGGTCACACGGCCGGGCTCGGTCGCCACGGTCACGTCCACGTGGGCGCCGGGCGCGTGGCGCAGCACGTTGGTCAGTCCCTCCTGCACGATCCGATACACCGTCAGATCCACGGATGCCGGCAACGACGCCGCCTCGTCGTCGACGGCGATCTCGACGTCAAGGCCCGCCACCCGCGCGTTCTCGGCGAGCCGGTCGATGCCGGCCAGCCGGGACGGCGGCATCGCCGCTTCGTCGTCGGTGCGCAGTATGTCGAGGACCGAACGCATCTCGCTCAACGCCTGGCGTGCCGTCGAGCCGATGGCCTCCAGCGGGGCACGCGCCCGCTCCGGCTGGCGCCCCAGCAACGCACGGGCGGCATCCGACTGCACCGCGATGACGCTCAGGCTGTGTGCGACGACATCGTGTAGTTCGCGCGCGATGTGCACCCGTTCCTGGGCGGCGGCCAGGCGTGCCGCGTCGCGCTGACGCCGCTCGGCCGAGCTCACCCGCAACCGCCAGTGGCGGCTTGCGCGACCGAGCAGCCAGATGCCGCCGAACAGCAGCACGATGAACAGGTAGTCCACGCCGCTGCCCAGACGCTCCTGCACCAGCAGGGCGGCTGTGAACACCGCCCCCGCGATCGCGGCCCGCCCTTCGCTGCAGTGCGCGGCCAGCGAGTACATCCCGATCGCGTACACCACCAGCGACCACAGCGACCCCGTCGGCTGCGCCAGCAGCGCCTGCACCATGCCGGTGCCGATCAGCACCCCCACGCACACGAGCGGCGCGCGCACCCGCCATGCCAGGGCCGCCGTCGACAGCACCGCGACCGGAGCGGTCACGGCGATCGGGCCCTCGTCCGGGTTGCCGGTCAGCACGCTCAGCACGGCGATGACGCACAGCGCCGCGGCCAGTGCCACATCGGGCACGGGCAGCCCCGCCACCGTCCTGCGCCACAGCCGCTCGAGCCGACCGCGCGCCGCGCGCACCCGCCGCATGCGCACACTCTATGACCGGCGGCGAACCGCCGGCATCCTCCCTGCGGATGACGGTGTCCTCCCGCCGGGCGAGACGAATCCGCCCTCGTGCGGACGAGGGCCCCGCCCGCCGCGCGCGACGCTGGTGATCGAGCGGGGCCACCGGGGTCCCGCACCAAGGAGAACGGACATGGACGATGTGAGAGCCGCGCGGGTCGCGGCGATCCTGCTGGGGGTCGGTGTGCTGAGCCTTGTCGTGACGACGGTGATGCAGTGGATGCTGCAGCCGTCCGCGCCCGACCCCACCCCGGCCGACGTGGCCGCACAGTTCCCGGCCGCCTGGACGGTCCTGGGCCTTCTCGCCGTGTTCGGCCCGCTCGCCTGGCTCGGCGCGATCCCTGCCGTGATGCGCCTGCCGCGCCGGCGTGGTCGTGTCGTCACCGTCGCCGGGGGAGTGCTCACCGCGCTCGCGCTGGGCACCGGCATCGGCCACCTCGCCCTGTTCTTCGGGCTGTTCGGCAGCCTCGCCGCCGCGGGGGCGTCGCATGAGACCGCGCAACAGGTGGCGGCAGGCTCGGACGGGGACCTGCTCACCGGTGTTCTGCTGGTGGTCTTCCTGGTCGCCTTCGCGCTCGGGCCGATCGTGCTCACGATCGGCCTGCGGATCGCCGGGCTGGTGCCGGTGTGGGTGCCCGTCGCCGCGGTGGTCACGGCGGCGGCGAGCTTTCTCGGCGGGCCGATCGCCGGCGTCGTGCAACTGCTGGCGCTGCTGGCGACCTGGGTGCCGACCGGCGTCGCGCTGGCACGGCGACCGGCCGCTGCGGCGGACCGGGCGCTCGGTGCCACGGGCCGGGATCGGACGGACGCCGCGCCGGCCTGAGCGATGTGTTCGCGGCATCCGTCGTCATCTGGCAGAATTGGACGTCGGAACGCCCGCCCGACCCTCTATCCGGCGCGCGATCCCCCTCTCAGAGCTTCCGCCGGGTGTGCACCCCACGCTCCAGGCGACGGGTTCGTCGTTTTCACACACATTCAGGAGAATCGTGGCTGTCAAGATCCGTCTCAAGCGGCTCGGCAAGATCCGTGCCCCGTACTACCGCATCGTCGTCGCCGACTCGCGCACCAAGCGCGACGGCCGCGTCATCGAAGAGATCGGCAAGTACCACCCGACCGAGGAGCCCTCGTTCATCGAGGTCGACTCCGAGCGGGCCCAGTACTGGCTGTCGGTGGGCGCCCAGCCCACCGACCAGGTGCGCGCCATCCTCAAGCTGACCGGCGACTGGGGCCGCTTCAAGGGCGAGAAGGACGCGGTCTCGACCGTCAAGGTCAAGGAGACCAAGGCCGAGTTCACGCCCGACGCCGCGAAGAAGTCGGTGATCAAGCCCAAGGTCGAGAAGAAGGCCGACAAGGCCCCGGCCGACACCGCCCCCGCCGACGAGGCCCCCGCGGCCGACGCCGAGTAATCGCCGTGCTCGCCGCCGCGCTCGAGCACGTCGTCAAGGGGATCGTGGATCACCCCGACGACGTGCGCATCGACGAGTCCACGTCATCCCGCGGTGACGTGCTCGAAGTGCACGTGCACCCCGACGACCGGGGGCGCGTGATCGGGCGCGGCGGCCGTACCGCCAAGGCCCTGCGTACCCTCATCTCGGCGCTGGCCGACGGGCGGCGCGTGCGCGTCGACGTCGCGGACGACTGAGATGGCGCCGCAGGACCCCGCCGACGCCGGGCGAGCGCCCCGTGCGCGCACGCCCAAGCCCGCCGGCACCCAGCTGCGGGTCGCGCGTCTGCTCAAAGCCCACGGGCTGAAGGGCGCCATCAAGCTCGAGTTGTACACCGACGACCCCGATGGGCGCTTCGTTTCCGGCGCCACCTTCACCCTGCAGGTGCCCGAATCGTCGCCGTGGCACGGCAAGAGCCTGACCGTCCGTGAGTTCAAGTGGATGAACTCGCATCCGGTCGCCTTCTTCGAGGGCGTCGACGACCGTACCACCGCCGAGGGGCTCATCAAGGCGATCCTCTGGGTCGAGGCCGATCCGGCCGCCGACACCGAAGAGGACGCCTGGTACGACCACCAGCTGGTCGGCCTTCAGGTGCTGCGCGACGGCATCGACGTGGGCCGCGTCGTGCGCGTCGACCATCTGCCCGCACAGGATCTGTTGATCGTCCGGCACGACGACCGCGAGGTGCTGGTGCCGTTCGTGAAGGCGATCGTGCCGAAGGTCGACGTGGCCGCCGGTCACGTCGTCGTCACCCCGCCGGCGGGTCTGTTCGAAGAACTGCCCGGTGAACTGCCCGATGAACTGCCCAGTGAACTGCCCGGTGACGAGGCCGCCGCGCCGGCGGGGCCCGTCACGCCTGCAACAGGTCAGGAGCCGTCCGCGGACGACTGATGCGCATCGACATCGTCACCATCTTTCCCGCGTTCTTCGACGTGCTCGAGGTGTCGCTGCTCGGCAAGGCACGCAATGCGGGTCTGCTCGATGTGCGCGTGCACGACCTGCGCGACTGGACGGGCGACCGGCACCGTACCGTCGACGACACCCCGTACGGCGGGGGCGCGGGCATGGTGATGACGCCTGAGCCCTGGGGTCGGGCGCTGGATGCCGTCGTCCCGGGCGCTGTGACGGCCACCGGCGAGCGGCCGGTGATCGTGTTCCCGTCGCCGGCCGGCACCCCGTTCACACAGGCCATCGCCCGCGAGCTGTCGGGCCGGGAACGGCTGGTGTTCGGGTGCGGACGCTACGAAGGCATCGACGAGCGCGTGTTCGACTACGCGGCCACTCTCGGCGAGGTGCGGCTGATCAGCCTCGGCGACTATGTGCTGAACGGGGGAGAGGTCGCGGCGATGGCGATGGTCGAGGCGATCGGCCGACTCGTGCCCGGCGTCGTCGGAAACCCCGACAGCCTCGTCGAAGAGTCGCACGAGGACGGCCTTCTGGAGTACCCGAGCTACACCAAGCCGGCCACCTGGCGCGGCCGTGACGTGCCCCCGGTGCTGCTCAGCGGCAACCATGGTGCCATCGCCGCCTGGCGACGGGAGCAGCAGCTCGAACGCACCCGTGCACGCCGGCCCGACCTGCTGTCCTGACGCTCACCCGGCCCCGGCGGGGCCGTGCGCGGGGCCCCGGCGGGGCCGCCCGGTGGGGCCGCCCGCGCCCGCCGCCCGCGCCCGCCGCCCGCGCCGAGAATCGGTATCCCGGCCGAGAATCGCCGCATTGCGTGGATTCTCGGCCGGAATCGCGATTCTCGGTGCCGCAGGCAGGCAGCCGGCTCTCTCCGGCGCCCGCCGCTCGCGCGCCTCAGTCGACGCCGAGGAACGACCGGTCGGTCAGCACGATGGGACCGTCCGCGGTGACCGCCACGGTGTGCTCGGAGTGGGCGCCGCGCGATCCGTCGACGCTGCGCAGCGTCCAGCCGTCCGGGTCGGTGAACACCTCGTTGGTGGTCGCCATGAACCACGGCTCGATCGCGATCACCAGCCCCTCGCGCAGCGGGTAGCCGCGTCCGGCCCGGCCGTCATTGGCCACGTGCGGATCACCGTGCATGATCCGGCCCACGCCGTGGCCGCCGAAGTCGAGGTTGACCGGGTATCCGGCCTCGTGCGCCACCTGGCCGATGGCGGCCGAGACGTCGCCGATCCGGTGGTCGGTCGTCGTGGCCCGGATGGCGGCATCCAACGCCCGCTGCGTGGTGTCGATGAGCGCGAGGTCCTCGTCGCGGGCGGTGCCGACCACGAACGACACGGCGGAGTCGGCCACCCAGCCGTCGATGGCCACCGCGAAATCCAGCGACACCAGGTCGCCGTCACGCAGGGTGTAGTCGTGTGGCAGACCGTGCAGCACCGCGTCGTTCACCGACGTGCAGATGACCTTGCCGAACGGGCTCGCGCCGAACGACGGATGGTAGTCGATGTAGCACGACTGCGCGCCGGCCTTGTGGATCAGCTCGTGGGCGCGGCGATCGATCTCGAGCAGGTTCGTGCCGACCTTGGTGTCGGCGCGCAACGTCGCCAGCGTCTCGGCCACGAACCGGCCGGCGGGCCGCATCGCTTCGATCTCGGCAGGGGTGCGCAACTCGATCATCGTGATCCTCTCGTCACTCCCATTCTTCCCGATGCCGACACCAGGCACCGCGTCCAGGGAATCGGCGTAGCATCGACGACATGTGGGTGCGACGCGGCTTCTTCGCCTGGCTGCTTCCGGCGGCGATCATCCTGCCGGTCTGGCTGGTGGTCGGCTGGGCGATCTTCCAGGCCGGCGGCTGGGCTTTTCTCGGAGTGATCCTGCTCGCAGCCCCGGGCGTGCTGGTCGCCGAGCTGATCATCGCGCTGCTGATCCGCGCGCGCCCGACCGTGCGCCGTCAGCGTGCGGTCTCATGGTGGGACGTGCTGGGCATCACCGTCTGGCACGGCCTGGTGGTCGCGTTCGGCTGCTTCATCCAGGCGGCGTTCGTACCGATCCTGGTGTGCGCGCTGCTGGCCTTCCTCGCGCTGTTCTGGGGTGCGCTCGCACAGCTGTGGAACGAGGCCCGGGGATCGTTCGCGCGGATGGCGCCCGGCACCGGACCCGCCGATCTGCCCGACGACGAGGCGACCCGTGATCGCGCCCGTCAGCATGCCGAGGTGATCGTGGTGCACGAGGTGGGGCGCCCCGGCGACGGTCGCTCGGTGCACTGACCCGGCGTTTTGGCGGGTTCTGCCATCCATGGCAGAATAGATGCTTGTGCTCGCGCACCGGCTCTGCCTCAGGGGAGCCCGCGCCTGTCCCTGACGGCGCAGCGGGCACCGAATCTCGTATACCATCCATCTCGCGGTCGACCTGTGGCGGCCGCAGGAAGACATGATCATGCAGATCCTCGACGCCGTCGATGCGGCCTCGCTCCGCTCCGACATCCCCGAGTTCCACCCCGGCGACACCGTCAAGGTGCACGTGAACATCACCGAAGGCAGCCGCAGCCGTATCCAGGTCTTCCAGGGCGTGGTCATCGGCCGCTCCGGCGACGGTGTGCGCGAGACCTTCACCGTCCGCAAGATCAGCTTCCAGGTCGGTGTGGAGCGCACCTTCCCGGTGCACAGCCCGGTCATCGACCACATCGAGGTCGTGACTCGCGGTGACGTGCGCCGCGCCAAGCTCTACTACCTGCGCAACCTCCGCGGCAAGAAGGCCAAGATCAAGGAGAAGCGCGAGGGCTGAGCCCCCGCTCACACGACGCCCCGAGGCAGCTGCCCGGGGCGTCGTCGTCTCATCCGGCGTCGGTGTGTCACGCTGTAGTGTGCGAGAGTCGAAGGGCCCCATGACAGAAGAACCAACCGCCGCCGCCGCCGTATCGGAGCGTCCTTCGCGCAAGCGCAGCGCCCTCGTCTTCGCGCGCGACGTGGTCGTCATCGTCCTGATCGCGCTGCTGGTCTCGTTCCTGGTCAAGACGTTCCTGGTCCGCTCGTTCTACATCCCGTCCGGGTCGATGGAGAACACGCTGCAGATCAACGACCGCATCCTCGTCGACGAGATCACGCCCCGGTTCACCGGCTACCAGCGCGGGGATGTGGTGGTCTTCCGCGACCCGGGCGGATGGCTGCCGCCGGCCGCCGCCGACACCCGGCCGTGGATCGTCGAGGCGGTGGACTGGGTGCTGTCGCTGGTGGGCCTGTCAGCCCCCGACAGCGACGACCATCTCATCAAGCGTGTCATCGGATTGCCCGGCGACCATGTCGCCTGTTGCAACGCGATCGGCCAGATCACCGTCAACGGCGTGCCGATCGACGAGAGCTCGTACGTCAAGCTGCAGCCGGGCGAGAGCGCACCGCAACCGGTGCCGTTCGATGTGGTCGTGCCCGCCGACTCGCTGTGGGTGCTCGGCGACAACCGCGACCGCTCCCGTGACTCCCGCTACAACCAGAACCAGCCGGGCAAGGGTTTCGTGCCGATGCAGAACGTGGTCGGTCGGGCGTTCGTGATCACCTGGCCGTTCCCCCGGTTCGGGCTGATCGACTTCCACCATCCGGTGTTCGCGCAGATCCCGGCGCCGTCGTCGAGCGGGTCGTCCCCATGACCGTGGTCGAACCGCGTCTCACGCTCGAGCGGCAGCTGCTGCGCGAGCACACCCTGCTGATCGCGTGTGACGAGGTGGGCCGGGGCGCACTGGCCGGACCGGTGGCGGTGGGCGCGGTCGTGATCGACGCGCAGGCGGCCCGGCGCCGGGTGCCCGCGGGGCTGCGCGATTCGAAGCTCGTGCCCGAGCACAAGCGGGCGGATGTCGCGGCGCGCGCGACCGCGTGGGTGCAGGCCGGGGCGGTGGGCTGGGCCAGTGCCGACGAGATCGACCGGATCGGCATCATCCGGGCACTCGGCGAAGCGGCCCTGCGCGCCCTCGCGCAATTGCGGGCCGACGGCGTGGCCCCGGAGCAGGCGATCGTGCTGCTGGACGGAAACCACGACTACATCACGCCTGCCGGCGGCGTCGGGCTGCGCGTACGACCCCGCATCAAGGCCGACCGCGACTGCGCGAGCGCCGCCGCGGCATCCGTCATCGCTAAGGTCGCGCGCGACGCGCACATGACGGCGTTGCACGACGAGCATCCCGTCTACGAATGGCGGCAGAACAAGGGGTATGCCAGCCCTGCGCACCGCGAGGCGATCCGACACAACGGGCTGAGCCCGTACCATCGTGCGTCCTGGGCGATCGCCGACGCCCCGACGCTGTTCTGAGCCGCCCCGACCGCGCGGCCGTGCGCCGGTGCCGCCCGGCCCTAGGATGGGTGCATCATGGACGACGATTTCGACGACTACGATCGCGAGCTCGAACTGGCGTTGTACAAGGAGTACCGCGACGTCGTCTCCCAGTTCCAATACGTGATCGAGACCGAGCGACGCTTCTACCTCGCCAACGAGGTCAACGTGGTGCGCCGTGACACCGAGCACGACTTCTACTTCGAAGTCTCGATGAACGACGTGTGGGTGTGGGACATCTACCGGGCCGACCGGTTCGTGAAGTCGGTGCGGGTGCTCACCTTCAAGGACGTCAACGTCGAAGAGCTGCAGCGCCGTGACCTGCACCTGCCGGAGGAGCTCTCGCTGGACAGCTGATCCGGCATCGCCGCCTCCCCAGATCGGCGTTTTCGGGCGATCGCGCCGATCGTTCCACAGATGCGCCCTGCGCGCCCCACGGCCCCGTGCCGACCGGCGAGCATGCTGTACATGGCAGCGAAAGACGAGCTCGGGCGCGCGGGCGAACAGCGCGCGGCGGCCTACCTGAGCGCGCGCGGGTTCGCCGTGCTCGACCGCAATTGGCGCGCACCCGGCGGCGAACTCGACGTGGTCGCCCGCCGGGACGGCACGGTCGTGTTCGTCGAAGTCAAGACGCGCCGCAGCGACGGCTTCGGCGACCCGCTCGAGGCGGTCGACGCGCGCAAGCGGGCGCGGCTGTGGCGCCTGGCCCAGGCGTGGTGCGCCGCGCATCCCGAGCAGGCCCGCGCGATGCGCCGGCTCGACGTGATCGGGATCACCGGCCCCGACCCCGACACGGCCCGACTCGAACACCTCGAGGACGTGCCATGGGGGTGACACGCACGTGGGCGGTGGCCCTCGCCGGACTGGACGGCACGCTGATCGAGGTCGAGGCCGACCTCAGTCGCCAGATCCCCGACTTCCGCATCATCGGCCTGCCCGACAAGGCGCTGGGCGAGGCCGTGCAGCGGGTGCGCAACGCCAGCGACAACAGCGGTCTCGCACTGCCGCGGCGCCGCATCACCGTCAACCTGTCGCCGGCGAGCCTGCCCAAGCACGGGTCCGGATTCGACGTCGCCATCGCCGTGGCGGCCCTGGCCACCGACGGACTGATGGACCCGGCATCCATCGCCTCGACCGCGCACATCGGCGAGCTCGGACTCGACGGCCGGCTGCGCCCGGTGCCGGGGGTGCTGCCCGCGGTGCGCGCCGCCGCGCGGGCGGGCATCGAACACGTGGTGGTGCCGTGGGCCAATCGGGCCGAAGCCGAGCTCGTCGGCGGGATGCGGGTGACCGGCGCGGTCTCGCTCGCCGACGTCGCGCGGCTGCACGGAGCCGACGTGACCGACGACCGCGACCTTCAGCCGGTGCCCGCCGAACAAGACGACGCGCCGACGGCCGAACGCCTCGATCTGGCCGATGTGATCGGTCAGGATGCCGCGGTCCGGGCCCTGATCGTCGCCGCGGCCGGCGGGCACCACATGCTGATGAGCGGGCCGCCGGGTGCCGGCAAGACGATGCTGGCCCGGCGGCTGCCGGGTATCCTGCCCGATCTCGACGACGAATCGGCGCTGGTGGCGGCATCCATTCGTTCGCTCTCGGGGGCCACGGTCACCCGACTGGACCGGACGCCCCCGTTCGAGGCACCGCATCACACCGCGAGCGTCGCGGCGCTCGTGGGCGGCGGGTCGCGGCTGGTGCGGCCGGGGGCGATCGCGCGGGCGAGCGAGGGCGTGCTGTTCCTCGACGAGGCGGGGGAGCACCACACCGGCACGCTCGACGCGTTGCGCCAGCCTCTGGAGACCGGGACCATGGTCATCCATCGGGCCGGCTTCACCGCCACCTTCCCGGCGCGGTTCCAGCTGGTGCTGGCCACCAACCCGTGTCCGTGCGGCAATTTCGGGGTGCGCGGTGCCGTCTGCACGTGCCCGCCGATGGCGATCCGACGCTACATCGGGCGCCTGTCGGGGCCGCTGCTGGACCGCATCGACATCGAGGTGGCGATGGAGCGGGTGACCTCGACCGCGGGGGTGCAGGGGCGGGCGACGACGACCACCGCGCAGGCCCGCGACGAGGTCGCCGCGGCGCGAGACCGCGCGGCGCACCGGCTGCGCGAGACGCCGTGGCGGCGCAATGCGCAGGTGGCCGGTCCTTGGCTGCGGCTGGGGCCGCTGGCACCGCCGCCCGCGGTGCGCCGACCCCTGGATGTCGCGCTGGACCGCGGCACCCTGAGCCTGCGCACCTATGACCGTGCGCTGCGCGTGGCCTGGTCGCTGGCCGACCTGGCCGGGCGCGACCGCCTCGAACTCGACGACATCGGGCGGGCGCTGTTCCTCAAGAAGGGGATACGAGGATGACCGTCTTCCGTTGGGCCGACACCGATGCCGCCGCCATCGTGCCGCTGCTGACTCCCGAGGCCGCCGCGGACCCGGAGCGCACCGTCCGCGCCTATGCCGCGGCGGTGTGGAGTTGCCTGATCGAACCCGGTGACGCGGTCGCCGGCGCACTGATCGCCGCGTTGGGACCGGACGTGGCCCTGCGTGAGATTCTGGGCGGCGCCCGAGATCCGAGCGCGGTGGATGCCGCCGCTCTGGACCCACCCGACCTGCGTGCGGCGCTCGGCCGCTGGCGGCCGCGCCTGCAGTCCGAGGCGATAGCGTTCGCGCTCGATGTGGCCCGTACCTGCGGGGCGCGGCTGATCACCCCGGACGACCCGGTGTGGCCGCTCGCACTGGCCGACCTCGGTCCGTACGCGCCGGTGTGCCTGTGGGTGCGCGGCGACTGCGACGTGCTCGGCCGGCTCGACCCTGCGGTCGCGATCGTCGGAGCCCGGGCGGCCACAGGCTACGGGGAGCACATCGCCGCGGAGTTGGCCGCCGACCTCGCCGGGCGCGGTGTCGCGGTGGTGTCGGGCGCGGCCTACGGCATCGACGGCGCCGCGCACCGGGCCGCGCTGGCCGCCGGCGGCACCACCGTGGCGATGCTCGCCGGGGGAGTGGACCGGCCCTACCCCGCAGGACATGCCGACCTGTTGCGGCGCATCGCCGAGACAGGGGTGGTGGCCGCCGAGGTGCCGTGCGGCTGGGCGCCCACCAAGTGGCGGTTCCTGCAGCGCAACCGCACGATCGCCGCGCTCGGCGGGGCCACCGTCGTGGTGGAGGCCGGAACGCGCAGCGGCTCGTTGAACACGGCCGGTCATGCCGCCACCCTGGGCCGGCCGATCGGTGCGGTGCCCGGGCCGGTGACCAGCGGCTCGTCGGCGGGATGTCACCGGCTGCTGCGTGAGTTCGATGCGCGCTGCGTGACGTGCGCCGACGAAGTGGCCGAGCTGCTGGGACTGGCCGGTGACGATCCCGCGGTCTTCTCGGGTGCGCATACCGACGACGACACCCGGGTCCTCGATGCGCTCAGCACCCGCAGTGCACGCACCGTCGAGCAGATCGCCGCGCGCTGTGGCATGGCCGTCGACGAGGTGACCGCGCGACTGGGGATGATGGCGTTGGACGGGCGCGCCCAGGCGCAGGGCGCCGGGTGGCGGCGTGCCGCCGCGGCGGCGGTGGGCTGAGCGACATCCTGGAGGGATGAGGATCAGCGCCGCCGCCGACGAGTACGCGCGACACCTGGCACAGGTGCGCCGGTTGTCGCCGGCGACGGTGCGCGCGTACCGCTCGGACCTGGCCGACCTGAGCGCGGCCTGCCAGGATCGCGCGCTGGACGAGATGGGCATCGACGACCTGCGGGACTGGCTGTGGCGGGCGACGCAGCGCGGCGACGCCCGCGCGACGATCGCGCGCCGCACCGCGGCGGTGCGCGGGTTCTTCGCCTGGGCGGCTGAGACGGGCATCATCGCGAGCGACCCCGCGCTGCGGCTGGTCACGCCCAAGCGTGGGCGTACGCTGCCGAAGGTCGCCACCGCCGAGGGCATGACGCAGGTGCTGGATGCCGCGGCCGTCGCGGCCGCCGACGGTGACCCCCTCGCCCTGCGCGACCAGGCGATCCTCGAACTGCTCTACGGCGCGGCGATCCGGGTGTCGGAGTTGTGTGGGCTCGATGTCACGTCCTTCGACCGCGATGCGCGTACCGTGCGCGTGCTGGGCAAGGGCTCCAAAGAACGTGTCGTTCCGTACGGGCTGCCCGCCGCGCGTGCCCTCGACGCCTACGTCGTGCGCGCCCGGCCGGTGCTGCACGCCCGCAGTGACCGGGCCGGCGCCGCGCTGTTCCTGGGTGCGCGGGGCGGGCGGATCGGGCCACGCACCGTGTACGAGATCGTCTCGCGTACGCTCGGGCCGGTCGTGGGCGCTCAGACCATCGGCCCGCACGCCCTGCGACACTCCGCGGCCACGCACCTGGTCGACGGCGGTGCCGACCTGCGCACCGTGCAGGAACTGCTCGGCCACGCGAGTTTGGGCACGACCCAGATCTACACGCACGTCTCGGGGGAGCGACTGCTGGCCGGATACCGTCTCGCCCACCCACGCGCGCAGCGCTGACGCACCAAGGTTGTGGACCTGAGGTAGACGACACCTCGCCCAGCCACGCGCGCAACGCTGACTGCGGCGGGAGGCCGTTCCGACGCGTGGACGTGCTCGCCCACCCACGCGCGCAGCGCTGACGCGCGTCGTACCCGGAGGAGCCGGGGCGATCGCAGCGCCCGCTCACGCGCGCAGCGTCCACGCACGTCACCGGCAGCAGGGAAGCAGCACCGCCCGCGGCACGCCGCCGAGCAGCAGCAACGGATTGATGTACGCACCGTGCAGCCGCACCCCGAAATGCAGCGCGCCCGGTGGGGTGTGGCCGCCGACGGCCAGGGCACCCACCACTTGGCCGCGCGTCACCGTCGTACCCACCGCCACGGTGGGATCGACCGGCTCGAGGGTCGTGACCAGCCCGTCGCCGTGATCGATCGTCACCAGCGGACGGTCGACCACCGTGCCGGCGAACGCCACGACACCCGACGCCGGAGCGCGCACGTCGCCCGGCCGCGCGGGCGCCGCATCGATCCCGCGATGCCCCGGACCGTAATCGTGCGCGGGCGCCACGTACCCGGCGACGATCCGGGGCCCGTCCACCGGCCACACCCACGGCACGTGGTCGGGCAGGTCAGCGACATCCCCAACCGCAGGCCGGGCCCCGGTGCCCGAACGGCTCACGCGCGAGCGGCCGGCAGCCTGCGCTACGGCACCCGGGCCCGCCGGATCAGCCATTGCCGCAGCGGTCGCACCGACGGCAGCGCGGCCGTTCACGGCAGCGCGGTCGTTCACGACGGGCGGCGGAGCGGCCGCCGCCGGCACGATGCCGCCCACACCGGTGCACAGGCACACCAGCACGGCCGCCGCCGCACCGAGCCGGAACGTGTTCATGCCCCCATGGTGGCGCCCCGACACCGGCTCGCGCTGGCGCCTGCGCTGATCTGTGGATAGGCGCCCTCGAACACACTCCTGCCCGCATCGGGGGAGGCGGCGCCGACTGATACACTGGACGGGCACCTCGCACGTCGAGGTGACTACGCGTGCCCACAGCGAGCGGTCATCCGCTCGTGGCATCCCTCCCCACGGTCCCCGGCACAGCCGGGGCGGGACGTGTGCCGGGCACCAGGGATCAGCGGGCACCCGCCCGTCTGTGAGAACCGGAAAGCGGCGCACCCGCGCCGAGAACAGGAGAACGGCCGTGGCCGTCGTCACCATCCGCCAGCTGCTCGATGCCGGCGTTCACTTCGGACACCAGACCCGTCGGTGGAACCCGAAGGTGAAGCGCTTCATCCTCACCGAGCGCAGTGGCATCCACATCATCGACCTGCAGCAGTCGCTGGCCTACATCGACCGCGCCTACGAGTTCGTGAAGGAGACGGTCGCCCACGGCGGCACCATCCTCTTCGTGGGCACCAAGAAGCAGGCGCAGGAGGTGCTCGCCGAGCAGGCGACCCGTGTCGGCCAGCCCTACGTGAACCAGCGCTGGCTGGGCGGTCTGCTCACCAACTTCAGCACGGTCAGCAAGCGGCTGCAGCGCATGAAGGAGCTTGAGGAGCTCGACTACGAGAACCCCTCCGAGAGCGGCTTCACCAAGAAGGAGCTGCTGCTGAAGAAGCGTGAGCTCGACAAGCTGCACAAGTCGCTGGGCGGCATCCGCAACCTGCAGAAGACGCCGTCGGCGCTGTGGGTCGTCGACGCCAAGCGCGAGCACCTCGCCATCGACGAGGCCCGCAAGCTCGGCATCCCGGTGATCGGCATCCTCGACACCAACGCCGACCCCGACGAGATCCAGTACCCGATCCCGGGCAACGACGACGCCATCCGTTCGGTCAGCCTGCTGACCCGCATCATCGCGGACGCCGCCGCCGAGGGTCTCATCCAGCGCCACCAGCCGGCCGACGAGACCGCCCAGGCCGAGCCCCTGGCCGAGTGGGAGCGCGAGCTGCTCGAGCAGGGCGCGCCCGAGCAGTCCTCCGCGAGCACCGCGAAGGTCGCCGACGTCGCCGAGGCGCAGGCCGAGGCTGCCGAGGTGCAGGCCGAGGCCGCTGAGGTGCAGGCCGAGGTTGCCGAGGCCGAGGCTGAAGCCGCCGAGGGCGAGACTCCGGTCGCCGCGGCCGAGTAACGCACGACTTTCCGCCTCGGCCGGTCCGTCCTCGACGGGCCGGCCGAGGCATCCACGAGAACTCAGACACACAAGGAGCCGCCACCCATGGCAAACTTCACCATCGCCGACATCAAGGCGCTGCGCGAGCAGCTCGGCACGGGCATGGTCGACACGAAGAAGGCGCTCGAAGAGGCCGACGGCGACATCGAGAAGGCCGTCGAGATCCTGCGCCTGAAGGGCGCGAAGGGCAACGCCAAGCGCGCCGACCGCTCCACCACCGAGGGCCTGGTCGTCGCCCGTGAGGCAGACGGCCAGGTGACCCTGGTCGAGCTGGCGTGCGAGACCGACTTCGTCGCGAAGAACGACAGGTTCATCGCCCTCGCCGACAAGGTGGCCGATGCCGCCGCCGCCGCATCCGCGGACTCGGCCGAGGCCGCCCTGGCCGCCCCCGCCGGCGACCAGACGGTCGCACAGCTGATCTCGGATGAGGCCGCCATCATCGGCGAGAAGATCGAGCTGCGTCGCGTGCGCACCCTGCACGGCGACAAGTTCGAGGTGTACCTGCACAAGACCAGCAAGGACCTGCCCCCGCAGATCGGCGTGGTCGTGGCGTACACCGGCGACGATGCGGCCACCGCGCGCAGCATCGCCCAGCACATCTCGTTCGCCAACCCGTCGTACCTCTCCCGTGACGACGTGCCCGCCGCCGACGTCGAGAAGGAGCGCGAGATCGTCACCGAGATCTCCCGCAACGAGGGCAAGCCCGAGGCGGCGCTGCCGAAGATCGTCGAAGGCCGTGTGAACGCGTTCTTCAAGCAGGTCGCCCTGCTCGAGCAGGACTACGCGAAGGACAACAAGCTGTCGGTCGCCCAGGTCGCCAAGGACGCGGGCATCACCGTCACCGACTTCGCCCGGTTCAAGGTCGGCGCCTGACAACGCCCGAGGGCCCGCATCGCACGACGGTGCGGGCCCTTGCCATGCCCGTTCGCTAGTGTGTGATCGCGACGAGAGGAATGCACGTGATCAAAGAAGCCACCGGGCGCCGCCGCGTCCTGCTCAAGCTCTCGGGCGAGGCCTTCGGGGCCGGGTCGTTGGGCGTGAACCCCGACGTGGTCAGTCAGATCGCGCGTGAGATCGCCGCAGCGGTCGACCGTGTCGAGATCGCGATCGTCGTCGGCGGCGGCAACTTCTTCCGCGGTGCCGAGCTCAGCCAGCGCGGCATGGACCGCGGCCGTGCCGACTACATGGGCATGCTCGGCACGGTGATGAACGCGCTGGCCCTGCAGGACTTCCTCGAGCAGGCCGGCGCCGCCACCCGCGTGCAGTCCGCGATCCAGATGACCCAGGTCGCCGAGCCGTACATCCCGCTGCGCGCCGAACGGCACATGCAGAAGGGGCGCGTGGTCATCTTCGGCGCCGGCGCGGGTCTGCCCTACTTCTCCACCGACACCGTCGCCGCACAGCGGGCCCTCGAGATCCGCGCCGATGAGGTGCTGGTCGCCAAGAACGGCGTCGACGGGGTGTACACGGCAGACCCGAAGAAGGATGCCTCGGCCACCCGCATCGACCGGATCACCTATCTGGAGGCGCTGCAGCGCGGGCTGAAGGTCGTCGACTCGACCGCGTTCAGCCTGTGCATGGACAACCGCATGGACATGCGGGTGTTCGGCATGGAACCGGCCGGCAATGTGACCAAGGCCCTGCTGGGAGATCAGATCGGCACGCTGGTCACCGCGTGATCCCCCCGCGCGCACCGGTCCGGTGGCGCGCCCCGACTAGACTGGGCGGGTACGCCTGAGCGAATGGAGAGACCGTGATCGCGGACGTGTTGGCCGATGCGGAAGGCCGGATGGACAAGGCGGTGGATGCCGCGAAGGACGACTTCGCGACGGTGCGCAGCGGCCGCGCCAACCCGCAGCTGTTCCAGAAGGTGCTCGTCGACTACTACGGCACCCCGACCCCGCTCGCGCAGCTCGCGTCGGTGAACGCGCCCGAGGCACGCTCGCTGATCATCACCCCCTACGACAAGTCCGCGCTCAAGGCGATCGAGCAGGCGATCCGCGACATGCCGAACCTCGGGGTCAACCCCACCAACGACGGCAACCTCGTGCGCGTCACGATGCCTGAGCTCACCGAAGACCGCCGCAAGGAGTACGTCAAGCTCGTCCGTTCCAAGGGCGAGGACGCGAAGGTGCATGTCCGCGGCATCCGCCGCAAGATCAAGGACGACCTGGACGCGCTCAAGAGCGACGTGGGTGAGGACGAACTCGCCCGCGCCGAGAAGGAGCTCGACGCGATCACCCGTGCGCACGTGGATGCCATCGACGAGGCCCTCAAGCGCAAAGAGGCCGAGCTGCTCGAGGTCTGAGGTAGGGCACATGACGGACCCGTCCGAACAGCCGCCGGGCGGCGGCCGTCGCCACCGGCTCCGCCGGCCGCGCCCGGACGCGGCGCCGGCCCCCGACGACACCGCGCTGCACGCGCACCTGCGCGCCGCGCGCACCGAGTTCGAGAGCCAGGTCGAGCGCGCGCGTGCGGACTTCGAAGAAGCCAACGAGCGCATCAAGGCCCGCACCGGCCGCGACCTGATCCTCGCGATCCTCATCGGCCTGGCGATCGGCGTCGTTCTGCTGCTGTCGTTGATCATCTGGAAGCCGGTGTTCCTCGTGTTCGCGCTGGCCGCCGTGGGGCTCGGCCTGTTCGAGCTCACGCGGGCGATGCAGGGCAGCGGGCGCCGGGTCGACCTGGCCCCGCAGCTGGCCGGTGGTGCCGCACTCGTGCTGTCGGGCTGGTTCCTGTCGGCATGGCTGCACTGGGTCGTGCTGATCGCCGTCGTGATCCTCGTGATCGTGTGGCGGCTGCTCGGCCAGATGGTCGTCCACGACGGTCGCCGGCACCGTGACGTGGCGGACGACGTGCTCGCGGGCGGGCTGATGCAGCTGTACGTGTCGTTCCTGGCGAGCCTGTGCGTCATCCTGCTGCGTCAGGACCACGGCGAATACTGGGTGCTCGCATTCATCATCATCGCGGTGGCCGCCGACACCGGCGCGTACATCACCGGTCTCACCCTCGGGCGGCACCCGATGGCGCCGCGGATCAGCCCCAAGAAGACCTGGGAGGGTTTCGCCGGGGCGGTCGCCGCAGCGCTGATCGCCGGCGTGCTGCTCGCGCTGTTCATGCTGAACCTTCCGTGGTGGGCCGGGCTGGTGATCGGCGCGGTGATCTTGGCCACCGCGACCATCGGCGACCTGGGGGAGTCGATGATCAAGCGCGACCTCGGCATCAAAGACATGAGCTCGTGGCTGCCCGGACACGGCGGTGTGCTCGACCGTCTGGATTCCATCCTTCCCTCCGCAGGCGGCGCCCTTGCGCTCTATCTGCTCCTGACCCCGCTGGTGGTTTCATGACCCGTTCCTCCGATCCGACCGCGAGCCCGTTCCCGCGCGCCACCGGCCGTGACCAGGGATACGACCCGAAGGCCGTCGACGCCTTCCTCGCCCGGGCGCGGGAATCGTTCGAGCAGGATGCCGCCGTCCCGGAGGTCACCGCCGCCGGTGTGCGGGCGATCGCCTTCCCGCTCGTGCGCCGCGGCTACCGCACCGAGGCGGTCGACGCCGCCCTGGCACGCGTCGAGGATGCGTTCGCCGCGCGTGAGCGCGAACGTGCGCTGTCGGCCGTGGGCACGGGGGAGTGGATCGACCGCACCCGTGCGCGGGCGCAAGAGATCC
The DNA here is from genome assembly GCF_000422405.1 of Microbacterium luticocti DSM 19459. Lineage (GTDB taxonomy): Bacteria > Actinomycetota > Actinomycetes > Actinomycetales > Microbacteriaceae > Microbacterium > Microbacterium luticocti. The sequence continues at coordinate 129,312 of NZ_AULS01000001.1, read as the reverse complement.
TCGACCGGCTCACCCGCGAACCCCGACACCGGTTCGATCGGGTGCGCGGACTGGGCTACGGGTACCGCATCGACGAGGTCGACCTGGTGGCCGACAAGATCGCCGCCTATCTCGCCTCGGGCACACCGGTGACGGTGGAACAGGTGCGCACCGTCGCCTTCCGCATGCAGCGCCGCGGCTATCGCGAGGCCCAGGTCGACGCGGTGCTCGACGCGGTCGTGGACGTGATGCTGGCGGTCGGGTGAACACGCGCGGACCCGGTGATGGCGCGGCCGCCGGCACTTCGGTAGACTCGGGCCCACTGTGACTTCCGGCAACGAGATGACACCCGAGGCATCCCGCGCGATCCTCCGCCGCGACCTGAAAGCGGCGGCACCCGCCCGACGCACCCGCGTTCGGGCACGCTGGTCGCGCCGGCGCGGGGTGATGGCGGGGTTCGCCGGATTCGCGGTGGCCGGACTGGCCGTGGCCACGCTCAGCCCGTTGGGCGCGGCGTTGAGCACCCCCGCGAACGCGCAACCGGTGGCACCGGTGACCCTGTATGCGAGCGCCCTCGGCGACGCGCAGACCGTCGAGGTCGCCTCCGTGGTCACCGAAGACGGCGCCGGGCTCGACCGCGACAGCTACGCCGCAGCCCTCAAGCCCAAGCCGACACCGAAGCCGACCGCTTCGACGGTGCAGGGCCGGGCGGCATCCTTCAGCGTGCCGTTCGTCGCCCCCAACCCCGGCACCGCGCAGGCGATCGCCTACGACATGGTGAAGGCCCGCGGCTGGGGCGACAGCGAGTTCTCGTGCCTGGTCGCGCTGTGGAAGCGGGAATCGGGCTGGCGCGTCAACGCGTACAACGCCGGCAGCGGTGCCTACGGCATCCCGCAGGCGCTGCCGGGCAGCAAGATGGCCTCCGCCGGGGCGGACTGGGCGACCAACCCCGCCACACAGATCAAATGGGGGCTGGGCTACATCACCGGGCGCTACAGCACCCCCTGTGGTGCCTGGGGTCACTCCCAGTCCACCGGCTGGTATTGACCCGATGCCCCGGTCACACCGGAGGCGCCCCGACCCACCCCGCGGTGACTCCTTCGAGCGCTTTCTCGCCGGCTTCAAGCGCACCGAGATCCGCCGCGGCGTGGAGTGGACGGTGCAACCGGTCTCGGCGGCACAGGCGCAGAAGGCGTACACCTGCCCCGGCTGCGGCGGGCAGATCGCTCCCTCGGTGGCGCACCTGGTGGTCTGGCGCGCCGACGGCGTGCTCGGCGACGCCGCCGACCTCGCGGCCCGACGGCATTGGCACTCGCACTGTTGGAAGGTGGCCTGAATGGAGATCCGTGGACCGGTCCTGCTGCCCGCGCGGCGCGAGGAGATCGAGCTGCACACCGCCGATGGGCTGACCCTCGTCGGCGAGCTCGCGCTGCCGGCTCAGGGCGCGCCGGCAGCGACCCTGGTCACGCTGCATCCCCTGCCCACCGCGGGCGGGTTCATGGATTCGCACATCCTGCGCAAAGCCGCCGCCCGCCTGCCCGCACTGGCACAGCTGGCCGTGCTGCGGTTCAACACCCGCGGCACCACCTCGCCGCGGGGCACCAGCGAGGGCACCTTCGACGGGGGCGACGCCGAGGGCCTGGATCTGGCCGCAGCCATGGACCTGGTCGCCGCCCGGCAGCTGCCCCATCCGTGGCTGGTGGGCTGGTCGTTCGGCACCGAGGTCGCCCTCAAGCACGGGCGGGCGCATCCGGTCGACGGCCTCATCCTGCTCTCACCGCCGCTGCACCGCACCACCGACGCCGAACTGGCGGCCTGGGCCGATGATCCCCGGCGGATCGTGGCGCTGATCCCCGAGCACGACGACTACCTGCGCCCGGACGAGGCGCGTCGTCGGTTCGCCGCGGTGCCGCACGCCGAGGTCATTGCGGTGGACGGCGGGCGCCACCTCTGGGTGGGCGAGAACCAGACCCGCCGCGTGCTGACCGAGATCACCCAGGCGGTGAACCCCACTGCGCTGCCGTTGCCCACCGAGTGGCACGAGCCGGATCAGCGGTCGTTCTGACGGGGGATCACCACCTGCCGGTAGATGATGAGGATGCTCGCCGCCACCGGAATCGCGATCAGCGCGCCCAGCAGGCCCAGAAGCGCCCCGCCCGCCAGTGCCGCCACCACGACCACCGCACCGGGAACCGACACCGCGCGGTTCATGATCCGCGGGGAGATGATGTACGCCTCCAGCTGCATGTACACGAGGTAGTAGATCGCCGCGATCAGCGCCGTGGTCGGCGAGCCGAGCCCCGGGATCAGACAGGCCAGCACGATGATCACCGAGCCGGTCAACGTGCCCACCAGCGGGATCAGCGAGAAGAAGAACGCGATGACCGCGAGCACCGCCGGGAACGGGGCATGGATGATCGACAGGAAGATCGAGCTCAGAATGCCGTTGATGACCCCCAGGCTGACCTGGCCCATGACGTAGTAGCCGACCGAGTCGGTGATCTGCTCGGACAGGTCGATGAAGCGGGGGCGCTTCGAGGCCGGCACCAGCTGATAGACCGCGGTCTTCAGCGACGGCACGGATGCCGTGAAGTAGATCGTGAGGATCAGCACGATGAACGCGCCGGCCAGGCCCGAGAAGAACGCGATGCCGACCTTGAGCACACCCTGACCGATCGAACCGCTGATGTCGGCGAGGTTCTTCACCAGCCAGTCCTGAACGTAGTCGAACACGTCGTCGACCTTGAGCTGCGGGAACGTGCGGGTCGCCCAGTCCTTGAAGTCCTCGAGCGCGTTCGGGTTCTGTGCGAGTTGGGTGATCGAGTCGACCAACTGCGAGATCTGGTTCACGATGACGGGCACCACGATCAGGATCACCCCGGCGAACACCGCCAGCACGGCGAGGATCGTGATGAGCACGGCCGCCCACCGCGGCAGCCGCCGTCGCTCGAGGAACGCCACCACCGGCTCCAGGCCGAGGGAGAGGAACAGCGCCGTCCCGATGTAGAGCAGGATCGTCGACAGGTGCTGGATGCTGCCGATCAGCAGCAGGCCGAGTCCGACGCCGAGGGTCGCCACCAGGGCGACACGGAACGGGTTCTGTACCTTCATGGGGCTCCTCTCCACCGATGCCGACAGGATACGGTCCCGGGCGGCGCGCAGACGGCAGCGAACCACGCGGCCGGCCCTCCCGGTCCGCACACAGGTCTCGTTCGATAGTCTGGAACGTCGAGTCGGCCCGGACGCCCGTCGGGCCGGGGAGGATGAATTCGTGCGTTTCGTGTGGGCTGTTGCCGCCTTCGTGCTGGCCGCCGTGATGATCGCGACCGGCATCGCGCAGCGGACGGTCTTCCAGGGCCCCAAGACGACGACCGCCACGATCTCGGACACCTCCGCCACCGCCTACACCCTCATCGACGGGGCCGTGCTGAACCGTTCGCCGGGCCTGCAGACACTGCGCGCCGCCGCCGACGGCCCCATCTTCGCCGCGTACGGCCGCACCGATGACATGAAGGCGTGGCTGGCCGACACCGACTACACCGCCGTCACCCTGGGCGCAGGCGGCCACGTGACCAGCACCGTGGTCGCACCGGCCGACGGCGCCTCGCCCACCCACCGTGATCCGGCCGGCTCCGACCTGTGGCTCGACCAGTTCACCCAGGACGACATCCTCATCCAGCATCTGCAACTGCCCGACACGATGAGCGTTCTGGTGGCGACCGACGGCACCGCACCCGCCCCGGCCGACATCTCGCTGACCTGGCCGCTGTCGACCACGACTCCGTGGGCCGGCCCGCTGATCCTCGGCGGTGGCATCCTCATGGCCGTCGGGGTCTTCCTGTACATCCTCGGCATCCGTCGACTGCGCCGCTCCCGCGGGCCGCGACGCAAGTCGCTGCCGCCGCTGCCCGAGACCGAGCCGATCGATCTGGCCGTGGAGCAGGCCGACAAGGGCGTGATCACCGCGGGCGCGGCACCGCAGCGTCGCGCCGTCAGCCGGCGTCGGTCGCTGGTGGCGGTGCCGGCGATCGGCCTGTCCGCGTTGCTGTTCGCCGGGTGCTCCGCCGACGCCTGGCCGCAACTGGGCGGCTCACCCACGCCCACCCCGACCGCGACGGTCGTCGACGCCGGTGACACACAGCCGCCGGCGGTGACGGCGACCCAGGCCGACCGCATCCTGTCGCGCATCGCCGACACCGTCACGCAGGCCGACCAGAAGCGCGACGCGACGCTTGCCGCCACCCGGCTTGCGGGAGCCGCCCTCGCCGAACGGCAGACCAACTACACGCTGCGCGGCAAGCTGCCCAAAGAGCCGGAGCCGACCGCGATCCCCGGCAGCGGCCTGAAGCTCGTGCTGCCGCAGGCGTACGAGGGGTGGCCGCGCACCGTGCTGGCCATCGCCGAGCAGAAGGCGGATGCCGCGGTGACCTCGACGATCATGATGATGACGCAGGTCGACCCGTGGTCGCCCTACAAGGTCTCGTACACCGGCCAGCTCGAGGCGACGAAACTCCCCGACGTGGCACCCGCGTACGTCGGGGCGGCGGCCGTGCAGCCGGACTCGTCGTTTCTGGTCATGCCGCCCGCAGAGCTGGCGGCGGCCTACGCCGACGTCATCGACAAGGGCGACAAGAGCGCCTCGGCGGGCGCGTTCGACACCGCGGACGATCTGTTCCTGAAGGGCGTGACCGACAAGCGCAAGGAACAGCTCGCCGACCTGAGCAAGACGGCCGGCAAGAGTTCGAAGAAGACCGCACAGATGACGTTCGCCGCCGCCGCGGGCGGTCAGGCGCCGCTGGCCCTGGCGACCCTCGAGAGCGGCGCCATCGTGGCCGTGAACGTCTCCGAGACCGAGACGGTCACCCCGACCGACAAGAACGCCGTGATCAAGACCGACACGAACCCGCGGGTCAAGGCGTTGACCGGGGTGAAGGAGTCGGCGACGGGCTTTGTCACGACCTACAGCGATCAGCTGTTCTTCTATGTGCCGGGAGTCGGATCCGGCGATGCCAAGATCCGACTGCTCGGGTACTCGTCCAGCATCCTCGGTGCGAAGGTGGTCAGCAAGAAATGAGTGAGCCGAACGCGGGTGCCGTGCTGCGCGGCGCCGTCGACCTGTCCGGACTGCGCAATCGTCCCGCCGCGGGCGACGCCACGGCTGCTGCGGCATCCGGTGGCGTGATCCGTGACGTCACCGACGCGACGTTCCCGCAGATCCTCGAGCTCTCGCGAACGGTGCCTGTGGTCATCGACCTGTGGGCGGAATGGTGCGGGCCGTGCAAACAGCTGAGCCCCGTGCTCGAGAAGGTCGTGACCGAGCTGGGCGGGCGTGTGGTGCTCGGCAAGGTCGACGTCGACGCCAACCCGCAGCTGGCTCAGGGCTTCCGCGCCCAGTCGATCCCGATGGTGGTCGCGTTGATCGCCGGCCAGCCGGTACCGCTGTTCACCGGCGCGGTGCCCGAGCAGCAGGTGCGCGAGGTCTTCGACCAGCTGCTGCAGGTGGCGGCCCAGAACGGCGTGACCGGCACCGTCGCGACCGATGCGGATGCCGAACCCGCCGAACCCGCCGAACCGGCGCTGCCGCCGCTGCACGCCGAGGCGTACGACGCGATCGCGGCGGGGGACTACCCGCGCGCGATCGCCGCGTACGAGAAGGCGCTGGCCGAGAACCCGCGTGACGACGAGGCCCGTGCCGGGCTCGGTCAGGTGCGGTTGTTGCAGCGGGTGCAGGACGCCGACGCCGAGGCCGTGCGCGCCGCAGCCGCCGCCGACCCCCGTGATGTCGACGCGCAGCTGGCCGTGGCCGACCTCGACATCGCCGGCGGGCATGTCGACGACGCGTTCGACCGGCTGCTGGACCTGTTCGCGGCGTCGGACGAGGACGCGCGTACGCCGGTGCGCGAGCGCCTGGTCGAACTGTTCGGCCTGATCGGTGACGCCGACCCCCGCGTCGGGACCGCCCGGCGCCGCCTCGCCTCGCTGCTGTTCTGAGCCGTCCCGGTCACCGAGGCGCCGCAGTCACTGAGGCGCCCGGGTCATTGAGCCGTCCCGGTCACCGAGGCGTCTCGATCTCTGAGGCATCCGTCACCGAGGCGTCCCGGGCACTGAGCCGCCCGGGTCTGAGCGGCTTTGAGGGGCGAGCGAAGCGCCCGGGTGCGCCCGAGCCGGATCGACTACTCGCGCACGAGCCAGAGCGCGCCCAGCGCGGGGATGACCAGGCGGGCGCGGCCGGCGGCATCCGTGCGCACCGCGCCCATGTTTCCGGCGCCCGAGCCCCCGTACTCGACCCCGTCGGTGTTGAGCACTTCGTGCCAGGTGCCGGGTGAAGGAAGGTCGAGTTCGTGGCCGTCGAGCACGCCGCCCGAGAAGTTGCACACCGCCACGAGCGTCTGACCGGCGCCGTCGGTGCGGCTGAACGCGAGCACGTCGGGATGCCACGTGGGCGCGCCCAGGTGGGCGAACGCCCCCGCGTCGCCGTCGCGGCGCCACAGTGCGGGATGCCTGCGGTAGACGTCGTTGAGCGTCGCGACGAAGTGCTCCAACTGCCGGTGACTGGGCTGGTCGCGCAGCCACCAGTCGAGACTGCGGGACTCGGACCACTCCGAGAGCTGTCCGAACTCCTGTCCCATGAACAGCAACTGCTTGCCGGGGTGCGCCCACATGTACGCGAGGAACAGCCGCGCGTTCGCGAGCTTGCGGTCGTGGTCACCGGGCATCTTCGCGAGCAGGCTGCCCTTGCCGTGCACCACCTCGTCGTGGCTGATCGGCAGCACGAAGTTCTCGCTGAACGCGTACACGAACGAGAACGACAGCTCGCCGGCGTGATGCGAGCGGTACAGCGGGTTACGCTCGATGTAGCGGAGCGAATCGTTCATCCAGCCCATGTTCCACTTGAACCCGAACCCGAGCCCGCCCCGGTCGGTGGGAGCGGTGACACCCGGAAAGCTCGTGGACTCCTCGGCGATCATCGCGATCCCGGGGTGGAGCCGGTAGGCGGTGGCGTTGACCTCCTGCAGAAAGCGGATGGCCTCGAGGTTCTCGCGGCCGCCGTGGATGTTGGGAACCCACTCCCCGTCGGCGCGGGAGTAGTCGAGGTACAGCATCGACGCGACCGCATCCACCCGTAGACCGTCGACATGGAACTGGTCGAACCAGTACAGCGCGTTCGCAACGAGAAAACCGCGCACCTCGTTGCGGCCGTAGTCGAAGATGTACGTGCCCCAGTCACGGTGCTCGCCGCGTCGCGGGTCGGGATGCTCGTACAGCGCCTCGCCGTCGAACCTCCCCAGCGCGAAGTCGTCCTTGGGGAAGTGGCCGGGCACCCAGTCCACGATCACGCCGATGCCGGCCTGGTGCAGCCGGTCGATCAGGTACCGCAGGTCGTCGGGCGAGCCGAACCGGCTGGTCGGAGCGTAGTAGCCGCTGACCTGGTAACCCCACGAGCCGCCGAAGGGGTGCTCGGCCAGCGGCATGAACTCCACGTGCGTGAAGCCGAGGGACTGCACGTGCGCGATGAGCGGATCGGCCAGCTCCCGGTAGCCGAGGCCGGGACGCCACGACCCGACGTGCAGCTCGTACACCGACATCGGGCCCGCCACCGGCTGTGCGTCGGCGCGGGCGGCCAACCAGCCGTCATCCGCCCACGAGTACTGCGAGCGGGTCACCACCGATCCGGTGGCCGGCGGTGTCTCGGCCTGGCGGGCCATCGGGTCGGCCTTCTGGATCCACGCGCCGCTGCGGGTGAGGATCTCGAACTTGTAGACGGCGCCCGCACCGACACCGGGCACGAACAGCTCCCACACTCCGCTGGCGCCCAGCGACCGCATCGCATGACCGGTGCCGTCCCACCGGTTGAAGTCGCCGATGACGCGCACCGCGCGGGCGTTCGGCGCCCACACCGAGAACGCCGTGCCCGCCACACCGTCATCTGTGCGCACGTGCGCGCCCAACACCTCCCACAGCCGCTCGTGGCGGCCCTCGCCGATCAGGTGCAGGTCCAGCTCGCCGAGGGTCGGCAGGTGCCGGTAGGCGTCGTCGGCGATGTGCGACGGACCCTGTGGGTAGGTCGCCTCCAGCACGTATGCGCAGGGGCGGGCGGTGCGCACGCCGGCCCAGATGCCCTCGCGCACATGCTCGAGCTCGGTGCGGCCGCCGTCCGCGAACACTGCGGTGACAGACCGGGCGAGGGGCCGGCGAGCCCGGATCGTCCATACCGTGCGGCCGGAGGCATCCGTCTCGGCATGCAGCCCCAGCACGTCGTGCGGCGCGTGGTGGGCGCCGTGGGCGACCAGGTCGAGCACCTCGTCCGGCACGGTCATGACGCCCCCGTCACGTGCACGATGTGCACCGGCTCGTCGAACGCGTCCAGGCGCACGAAGTTGTGGTCGGTCCAGGTCCACTCCGCGCCGGTGACGAGGTCCTGCACCGCATAGGGCGCACCGGGCGGGATGCCGAATCGCTCGGTGTCGAGGTGGATCATGGTCTGCCGCACCGAGTGCGGGTCGAGGTTCGCGACCACGATGACGGTGTCGCTGTGCCCGGTCGGCGAGAGCGCGGCGTCGAGGTGTTTGACGTACACGAGGATCGCGTCGTCGTCGCTGTGCGCGAGGGTCAGGTTGCGCAGCTGACGCAGCGCCGGGTGGGCTCGGCGGATCTCGTTGAGCCTGCGCAGGTAGGGGGCGAGCGAGTCGCCGGATGCCTCGGCGCCAGCCCAGTCGCGGACCTTGTACTCGTATTTCTCGTTGTCGATGTTCTCTTCGGAGCCCGGACGGGCGACGTTCTCGTACAGCTCGTAACCGGCGTACACGCCGTAGCTGGGCGCGGCGGTGGCGGCGACGGCGGCGCGGATGCGGTACGCGGGGCGACCGCCGAACTGCAGGTATTCGGTGAGGATGTCGGGGGTGTTCACGAACAGGTTCGGCCGCAGGAAGTCGGCGGTGTCCTGTGTGATCGAGGTGAGGAACTCCTCGAGCTCGGCCTTGGTGTTGCGCCAGGTGAAATAGGTGTAGCTCTGCTGGAATCCCGCGCGCGCGAGGGCCTGCAGGGGAGCGGGGCGGGTGAACGCCTCGGCGAGGAACACCACGTCGGGGTGCGCGGCCGTGACGGTGCGGATCAGCCACTCCCAGAACCACAGCGGCTTGGTGTGCGGGTTGTCGACACGGAAGATCCGCACCCCCTGCGCGATCCAGTGCTCGACGACCCGCAGCACCTCGGTGCGGATGCCGTCCGGGTCGTGGTCGAAGTTGATCGGGTAGATGTCCTGATACTTCTTCGGCGGGTTCTCGGCGTAGGCGATGGTGCCGTCGGGCAAGATGGTGAACCATTCCGGATGCTCGCGCACCCACGGGTGGTCGGGGGAGGCCTGCAGTGCCAGGTCGAGCGCGACCTCGAGGCCGTGCGTGCGGGCGGCCGTCACGAACGCGCGGAAGTCGGCGAGCGTGCCCAGGTCGGGGTGCACGGAGTCGTGTCCGCCGGCGTCGCCGCCGATGGCCCACGGCGATCCGGGATCGTGGGGGCCGGCGTCGAGGGCGTTGTTCGGGCCCTTGCGGTGGGTGTGCCCGATCGGGTGGATCGGCGGCAGGTAGACGACGTCGAAGCCCATGCCGGCGACCCCGGCGAGCCGCTCGGCCGCGGTGCGGAACGTGCCGCTGTGCACGATGCCGTCGGCGTCCTTCCACGCGCCCTCGGAGCGGGGGAACAGCTCGTACCAGGCACCGACCCCGGCCCGCTCCCGTTCCACGCGTAGCGGCAGCGTCGCGCCGACCGTGACCAGCGACTGCACGGGACGGTCACGGAAGATCCGGGCGATGTCGACATCGTCGATCAGGCGCAAGGCGGTGGCACGGCCCGCGTCGTCGTCCGTGCAGGCGCGCAGCGCGGCTGCGGCCCGACGCAGGGTCGTGCGCTGCGCCGCGGGGCGGTTCTTGTCGGCCGCGGCCCGCAGATACAACTGGGCCCCCAGCTCGCGCATGAGGGCGGCATCCACCCCCGCAGCGATCTTGAGCATGGCCGCATGGTGCCATGTCGCGTGGTCGTCGGCGAACGCTTCGAAACGGAACGACCAGTCGCCCTGCTCGAGCAGGGCGATCTCGGCACGCCAACGGTCGAAACCGTCCTCGAGGGGAGCCAGGCGGTGCAGCGACTCGTCGCCCGAGGGGGAGTACAGGCGCAGGTGCACGCCGATGCGGTCGTGACCCTCGCGGAACGCCGTGACCCGGAACGGGACCACTTCGCCGGCGAACGCCTTGGGTGCGAGCCCGTCGAAGCCGGGCAGGGCAGGGGCGGCGTGCTGAAGCGGGATGCGCCCGGTGACGGTGTCCGACGGCTGCGGCCAGGGCTCGACCGGCCGCACCGGGATCGCGCTGGGACTGCGCCAGGCTGCGGGGCGACGCGGGGTACGGGATGCCACGACTCGAACCTATCGTGCGGCACCCCGCCGCGGCACCCTTCCCTGCCGCCGTCACGCACGAGGGCCGCATGTGTTCCCATCCCCGGTCACGTTCACCGCTTCCCTGCCGCTGTCGCGCGGGGGCCGCACCGGCCGACGGTCAGGACGTCGGCCGGCGTCGCCGTCCCGGTCTGGGCGCCGTGTCACAGGGCCTTCGACGCGGTCACCGGATGCCGTGATCGGTGCGGTACTCGTGGGCGGCCGCCCGCAGCCGGCGATGCGCGCCGCCGTAGGCTTCGGCATCCCGCAGCGCCCACTTCGGCAGTTTCGCGATCATGGTGTAGTTCGGGTCGCACACGTTCGCCGCCGGCGCCAGGCCGAGTTGGCTCACCAGTTGGTAGGAGTCGAGCAGATCCATCCCGGTCAACGAGGCCGTCCACTCGACGAGGTCCTTCTGGCTCAATCGGAACGCGTCCTCCAGGGGCCGCACCGAGCCGGTGCTCATGATGAACTCGTCGTCTTCGTACCGCGGCCAGGCCGGGGCAGCCGCAGTGATCAGCTCGACGGCGATCACCGAGTCCATCGCGCACTCCAGGCCGGTGCCGATGACCTCGCCCTCGCCCTGTCGAGCGTGTCCGTCGCCGAGGGCGAGCATCGCCCCGGGCACATTGACCGGGAGGTACAGCGTCGTGCCGCGGCGCACCTCGGGGGAGTCCATGTTGCCCCCGTGTGACGACGGGGTGACGACCAGGCGCACCTCTCCGCCGGCGGGGGCGACACCCACGACGCCGTGCATCGGGTCGAGCGGCAGCTCCAGTTCGTAGTCGGAGCCGTGTGCGCGAAAGTGCGCGGTCCAGCGCTCGAGGTCGAGGTCATAGAACCAGACGCGTTCCTCCAGCGGATCCTGCAGCGTCGCGGTCTCGTGGCTGGAGGTCAACGCCCCGAAGTACGGGAACGTGACCGACACGGCGCTCGGACGCGACGGTCGGATGTCGATGAAATGGACGGCCAGCATGTCACCGGGCTGGGCGCCTTCGACGGCGATCGGCCCGCTGACGGGGTTCAGCTTCTCGAAGTCGCACACTTCGCTCGGCCGATCCTGCGCCGATCGGACGCGTCCGCCGAAGCAGTCCTCGGTGCTGACCTCGACGATGTCGCCGGATCGGATCTGCACGACCGGTTCGGTGCCCCCGAACACGTACGCATAGTCGGATGCCGCGGGCCGCAGTTCATGGATGCTCATCGCACCTTCTCCTCGATCACTCGTTCTCTTCGCTCACCGCTCACTCAGTCGCCGACGGTGTCGCCGTCGGCGGTGTCGGCCGCCTGCATCGAGAGCGGGTCGCGCAGCCGCCCCCTCGCTCCCAGGACGATGGCGAGGATGATGCCCAGCCCCAACCAGATGAAGCCGAGCGTCTGCGCGGCGACCTGCGCGTTCCACACCACGGCGACAAGGACCAGAAAGCCCAGGACGGGGAAGATCAGATGCAGGAACCAGTGCCGCGAGCGGTGCTTGACGGCGAACCACCAGACGACGGCGACGTTCAGCATCAAGAACGCGGTCAGGGCTCCGAAGTTCACCAGCGACGAGATCACGGTCAGTCCGTCGGGGATCGACGCCAGGGGGATGCCGATGGCCAGCGAGATCGCCGCCACCAGGAACGTCGCGTTCGTGGGCACCTTGTGCTTGCGGTTCACGTGCCGCAGGAACTTCGGCAGTTGCCGGTCGCGCGCCATCGCGAACAGCAGCCGGCTGGTCGCGGCCTGGGCCACCATGGCGTCGGCGAAGCCCCACGCGATCGCGGTCGCCACGGCGGTGAGCACGCCCAGCCACGGCCCGCCCGCGAACGCGGCGGCGTCGTAGAACGCCGTGCCCGCGACATCCCCCTTCGCGATCAGGGTCGCCGGGTCTTCGACGAGCATGGCGGCCACCCAGGTCTGCACGACGAACAGCGCCCCGACGATCAGCAGCGAGAACACCATCGATCGGCCCAGCTGCTTGCTGGTGCCGGTGTTCTCTTCGGCGAGGGTCGAGATGGCGTCGAATCCGAGGAACGAGAGGACGGCGATGGATGCCGCGCCGAAGACGATCGCGAACGTGAAGGTGTGCGGGTTGAAGAACGCGTCGAAGCTGAAGTGGCCGCGGCCGGAGGCCACCGCCCACAGGCCGATGACCAGGAAGATCGCCAGGACGATGAGCTCGGCGATCAGCATGTACTTGTTCACGCGGGCGGTGAGGGTGATGCCGAAGTAGTTGATGACGGTGTTCAGCACGACGAAGACGATCACCCACGCCCACACCGGCACGCCCGGCACGAAGCTCGCCATCGCCAGCGCGGCGGCGAGGTACAGCAGCGCGGGCACCAGGATGTAGTCGAGCAGGATCATCCAGCCGGCGACGAATCCGGCGCCGCGGTGCGTGCCGCGGCCGACGTACGTGAACACGGATCCGGTCATCGGAAAGGCCTGGGCCATCTGCGCGTACGAGTTCGCGGAGAACATCATGCCGACCATGGCGATGATGTACGCGAGCGCGACCATGCCCCCGGACTGCTGGAACACGCTGCCGAAGATCGCGAACGGGGCGATCGGCACCATGAAGATGAGCCCGTAGATGAGCAGGTCCGAGAACGTGAGTGTGCGGTTGAGCTCTTGCGTGTAGCCGAACTTTTCGATCGCATCCGCATGCTCGGCGGTGCCGCTCGGGTTCGGATCTGCGTCGGGAGGCAGAGTCATGACCAGTCCTCTCCGCTTCGCCTTCGAAGCGATGTTTTCACGTGGAAATGGTTTGCCCACGCTACTACGGTCGGCCGCCCGCCGCCACCGGTTCCAACCAGGTTCCCGCCGCTCGTGCCAGACCCACCGGGCTGCGGGTGCGCAGTCGGGCGTATGCGGACGCGCCGGTGTGGGCGATGTCGGCGCGTCGCCCCACGACGTCGGCGAGAAGCCGGACGCCGTCATAGCAGCCGACCGCGTACGCACCCGGCGTCGGGGCGGGTGCGCCGTAGCGGTGCGTGTAGGCGGCGTGGATGCTGCCGAACCCGTTGCCGTCGACGTCGAAGAACGGCATCGCCGAGAACAACGTGCCGGTGTCGTCGCCACCGGCGGCGAGCAGACAATTCTCGTCGAGCGCCGTGCACAGACGCAGGCACGATCGTGCCGCAGCGGACGCACCGAACGCGCGATGGAACACGATCCCGTCGCGGCCGATCAGCGAGACCAGCACGGCGTGGGGGGCGGATCGCATCACCTGATCGACGAGTTCGTCGGCATCCGCGACCCCGACCGGGACGAGCCGGTCATAGACCACCTGCCCGCCGAGATCTGCGATGACGGCGCGCGCGGCCGCGTGCATGGAACGCGGCCAGACGTAGTCGTTGCCGATGAGCGCCCACCGGCGGACGCGTCCGTCGTGCATGAGGGCGCGCACGGGCTCGCGCAGCTGTGCCACCGGGCCGTCTCCGATGAACACGGTCGAACCGGTCGGCTGCACCGATTCGTGCGGTGGCGTGAACACGTACGGGACCCGCCCGGCGACGGTGCGCTCGATCGCGACACGTACGTCGGAGGTGTGTGCCCCCACGATCCCGTCCAGTCCGGTGCTGCCGATCACGGCGGCCACATCCCGCGCGGTCTGCCACGGACCCTGCCCTGCGTCGATGACGACCAGGCGCAGCGGCCGATCCATCGTCGTGGCGCCTTCTTCGGCGGCAAGCCGTGCGGCGTTGAGGATCCCCGGTCCGGCGACCCCCATGACACCGCTCAGCGACACGACGACACCCAGCGTGACGGTGTCGGGGCGCGGACCGTCCAGCATCGCTTCGAGCGCAGACGTTATGCTGACCGCTGAGGTCATAGTCCCAGTATGGGCACGAGAGGGCCCGCACGCGATCCGCACCGTGCGCGATCGGCACCGTGCGACACACCACAGCGGAGGTCGGTGACGATGCAGGCGGCCGAATCCTCGATCATCGGGTCACACGTGCTGACCGTGCTGGCATCCATCCGGGCGCAGCAGTCGCTGATCGACGCGCTGGACGCAGCCCTTGCCGACGAGAGCGCCACCGTCGATCAGTGGCGCGTGCTGTCGGCGCTGCGCGCCGCGGGACCTGCGGCCATGACGATGGGCGAGCTCGCGGCGGCGACCGGGATCCCGCGTCCCACCCTGTCACGCATCGTCGACACCCTCGAGGATGCGGCCAGCGTCTTCCGCCACACCGGTCTCGCCGATCGGCGGCGCATCACGGTGCACGTCTCGGACCCCGGCGCCGAACGCCTCGCGCGCATGGATGCGATCGTCCAGGCGTGGGAGGCGGCGGTCGCCGCGCGCCCCGACGCCGACGCATAGGCGCCGCCAAGCCGACCACGTTCGGGTTTGGGGCGCATTCGTGCGCATCAACCGGCACGTATGCGCCCCAAACGCATATATCCGCCCCAAACCGGGGCCGACCGAGCCGCCCCGACCGACACGCCGACCCCGGCCGGGAAAACGAAATGGGCCCCGTCCGGGGCCCATTCCACAATCTGTGCGCGAGGGGGGACTTGAACCCCCACGCCCTATACGGGCACTAGCACCTCAAGCTAGCGCGTCTACCTATTCCGCCACCCGCGCAGGTGATGCGTCGGTTTCGCAACCGAGGAACGACATTATCACGTTTGGGCCTGCGCACCGAACCCGTGACGCGCGTTCGCGGCCGCACCCACCGGGTAGCCTGGAGCGCATGCCCCACCCGGAGGACGGTGCCCTGACCGAGGTCGTGCGCCTCGCCCGTGATCTGATCCGTCTCGACACCACCAACCACGGCGGCGGCCGCGCCGCGGGGGAGCGCGAGGCCGCCGAATACGTCGCCGCGCACCTGACCTCACTCGGGCTGACCCCCGAACTGTACGAGCCGATCCCGCGTCGCACCAACCTCTGCGTACGCGTGCCGGGGCGTGACCGCGACCGTCCGGCCCTGGTGCTGCACGGTCACCTCGACGTGGTGCCGGCCATCGCGGCGGACTGGAGCGTCGACCCGTTCGCCGGCGTCGTCCGCGACGGCATGCTGTGGGGCCGCGGCGCCGTCGACATGAAAGACATGGATGCCATGATCCTGGCCGCCGTCGGCAACCTGTTGCGCGCCGGGGAACAGCCCGCCCGCGACATCGTGGTGACCTTCTTCGCCGACGAGGAGGACGGCGGGCAGGAGGGATCCGCGTTGGTCGTGCGCGACCGACCCGACTGGTTCGCCGGGGCGACCGAGTCCATCAGTGAGGTCGGCGGGTACTCGATCACCGTGGGCGACCGCCGCGCGTATCTGCTGCAGACCGGCGAGAAGGGCCTGCTCTGGCTGCGGCTGCGCGCCCGGGGGAGGGCCGGGCACGGCAGCGGCCACCACCCCGACAACGCCATCACCCGCCTCGCCGAAGCGGTGGCGGCCCTCGGCCGCACCGCGTGGCCGGTGCAGCTGACCGACACCACCCGCGCCATGCTCGACCGGTTCGCCGACCTGGGTGGCACGGGCGAGACCGATCCCGACGCCCTCGCGGGCCTTGCCGGCCCCGCCGCCGGGTTCATCCGTTCGACGCTGCGGACCACGAGCAACCCCACCGGCCTGTCCGCCGGCTACAAGCACAACGTGATCCCCGATGTCGCCGAGGCGCTCATCGATGTGCGCGTGCTGCCCGGCACCGAGCAGACCGTGCTCGCCGAGGTCCGCCGCATCGTCGGCGACGACATCGAGATCGAGACGGTCACCCGCGACATCGGGCTGGAAGCACCGCTGTCGGGCGACCTCGTCGACGCCATGGTCGCCGCCCTCGGCCGGCACGACCCCGGCGTTCCCGTCATCCCCTACCTGATGGGCGGCGGCACCGACAACAAGGCGCTGGCGCGCCTGGGGATCACCGGCTACGGCTTCGCCCCGCTGCGACTGCCCGCCGGGCTCGATTTCACCGGCATGTTCCACGGCGTCGACGAACGGGTGCCGCTGGACGCCCTCGATTTCGGCACCGCCGTGCTCACCGACCTGCTGCGCACCTGCTGACCCCGCCGATCCCCGCCGACACCGCACGAAAGGCGCCCCATGCATTTCTTCGAGGCCGTCCTGCTCGGATTCGTGCAGGGACTCACCGAGTTCCTGCCCGTCTCGTCCAGCGCTCACCTGCGCATCGTCGGCGCCTTCCTGCCCGAGGCGGGGGATCCGGGGGCGGCGTTCACCGCCATCACCCAGATCGGCACCGAGACCGCCGTCGTCGTGTTCTTCTGGCGCGACATCGTGCGCATCATCGGCCATTGGTTCCGCTCACTGACCGGTCGCATCCCCCGCAACGACCCCGACGCCCGGATGGGCTGGCTGATCATCGTCGGCACCATCCCGATCGTGGTGCTCGGACTGCTGTTCCAAGACGCGATCGAGACCACCCTGCGCTCCCTGTGGATCGTGGCCGGCACACTCATCGTGTTCGGCGTCGTCCTCGGCATCGCCGACATGATCGGCGCGCAGCGGCGCAAGCTCGACGATCTGACCGTGGGCCACGGCATCCTGTACGGGCTCGCGCAGTCGCTCGCACTCATTCCGGGCGTGTCCCGCTCGGGCGGCACCATCACCGCGGGGCTGTTGATGGGCTACACCCGCGCCGCGGCGGCACGGTACGCGTTCCTGCTCGCCATCCCCGCGGTCTTCGGCAGCGGGCTCTACGAGCTGGCCAAGGTCATCCGCACACCCGCACACGAGGCGTTCTCGATGGGCGAGACCCTCGTGGCCACCGTCGTCGCGTTCGGAGTGGGGCTGGCGGTCATCGCGTTCTTCATGAAGTGGATCTCCAAGCACAGCTTTCTGCCGTTCGTGGTCTACCGGGTGGCGCTGGGCACCGTGCTGATCGTGCTGCTGAGCACCGGCGCGATCACGGCCTGACCGGTCTGAACCTCCTGCGGCTGGCGTCGGGCGGGACGGGCTCAGCGAGCACCCGGGCGTGGGTCGTCGCGGCCGGGCTTTCCCGGTCCGTCGCCGCGACGCAGGTAGCGCTCGAACTCCCGGGCGATGGCATCACCGGATGCCTCGGGCGAATCCCACGTGTCGCGGGCGGCCTCCAGCTGACGGATGTAGGCGCTCATCTCCTCGTCGTCGGCGGCCGCTGCGTCGATCGACGCCTCCCATGCCGCCGCCTGCGTGGGCAGGTCGCCGCGCGGCACCTGCGCCCCGGTGAGGTCCTCGAGGCGGTCCAGCAGCGCCAGCGTCGCCTTGGGTGACGGGGTGTGTCCGGCGACGTAGTGCGGCACGCTCGCCCACAGGCCCACACACGGGATGCCGGCATCCTCGGCCGCGACCGACAGTGCGCTGAGGATCCCCACCGGGCCCTCGTAGGTGCTGCGTTCCAGATCGAGCGCGGCACGCAGCTGTTCGTTGTCGCTGCCGGCGAACACCGAGATCGGACGGGTGTGGGGCACATCCGACATCATCGAGCCGAGGGCGACCATTCCGGTGATGTCTTCGCGCAGCAGCACGTCCACGATCTCGGACGAGAACGACTGCCACGCTCGCGCCGGTTCGACGCCGCCCAGCAGCCACAGCCGGGGCCCCCGCCCCCGACCCGTGGGGCGCAGCAGGGTGGTCTCGGGCCATTGCAGCACGCGACGGCCGTCCCCGGTGGTGACCATCTGCGGGCGGGTGTACTGGTAGTCGAAGTACAGCTCCGGGTCGACCGAGTAGACGGTCTCGAAGCGGCCGGACTCCTTCAGCAGGGTCGTCGCCGAGGTGGCCGCCTCGCCGGCGTCGTTCCAGCCGTCGAAGGCGGCGACGACCACCCGTGAGCCCAGTCCGTCCACGCGCGCCCCCTTCCACCGGTCACCGTCCAGAATAGGCGAGCGGGCCCGGCGGCCGCCCGGGACCGCGCCGATAGCATGGGAGGATGACGACATCCCTGCCGGCGGCCGTCCTGTGGGACATGGACGGGACCTTGGTCGACACCGAGCCGTACTGGATGAGTGCCGAGACCCAGCTGGTCACCGAGCACGGCGGCACGTGGACCCGCGAGCAGGCCCTGCAACTGGTGGGTCTGGCCTTGGACGAGTCGGCGCGCATGTTTCAGGCCGCCGGGGTGCGCATGGGTGTGACCGCGATCGTCGACCGACTCACCGACGACGTGCTCGCCGGCCTCGCCCGCGACGGGGTGCCGTTCCGTCCCGGCGCGCGCGAGCTGCTGGCATCGTTGCGCGATGCCGGGGTGAAGACCGCGCTGGTGACCATGTCGATGGGTCGCATGGCGCGTGCGGTCGCCGACCTGATCGACTTTCCCGCGTTCGATGTGATCGTGGCCGGTGACGAGGTCACCCGGCCCAAGCCGTATCCCGATCCCTATCTGCAGGCGTGTCAGGCGCTGGGGGTGGATGCCGCCGATGCGGTCGCGTTCGAGGATTCGCCCAACGGGCTGCGTGCCGCCGTGGCCTCCGGTGCGGTCACCGTGGGCGTGCCGCACATGGTCTCACTGACCGGTGCGGGCGCGCACGCCCTCTGGCCGAGTCTTCACGGCCGCGACGCCGACGACGTGGCGGCGGTGTTCGGGGCGCACCGCGGCGCCGGCGACGGTGTGGCCGGTCCGCGCGGGGAGGGCCGCGGCGCCCCCGGGGGTTCCGCGGCCGACGACCCGGTGACCGGCGGTCTCACGGGCGACCCTGTCGCGACGCGCCCTGGCGACCCTGTCGCGACGCAGCCCGGAGCCCACGCGTGAGCGTCCCCGGCCTGCGCGGCCCGTTCCGCTACGGCGACCGCGTGCAGCTGACGGGGCCGAAGGGCCGCCTGCACACCGTCACGCTGCGTGAGGGCGGTGAGCTGCACACCCATCGCGGCGTGCTGCGCCACGACGACCTGGTCGGCCTGCCGGACGGATCGGTGGTCCGCAACAGCGGCGATGCCGAGTACCTGGCGTTGCGGCCGCTGCTGCGCGATTTCGTGATGTCGATGCCCCGCGGCGCGGCCATCGTCTACCCGAAGGACGCGGCGCAGATCCTCGCCCAGGCAGACGTGTTCCCGGGTGCGGTGGTGGTCGAGGCGGGCGTCGGGTCGGGTGCGCTGTCGTTGTGGCTGTTGCGTGCGATCGGGCCGACCGGGCGGCTGATCTCGTTCGAACGGCGTGAGGAGTTCGCCGAGGTGGCCGAGGCGAACGTCACGACGTTTCTGGGCGCGGTCCCCGAGAACTGGCGGATCGAGCTCGGTGACCTGACGCAGCGCCTGCCCGAGACCGTGCCACCCGGCGGTGCCGACCGGGTGATCCTCGACATGCTCGCACCGTGGGAGTGCATCGACGCGGTCGGCGAGGCGCTCGTCCCCGGCGGGGTCGTGGTCTGCTATGTGGCGACCGCCACCCAGCTGAGCCGAGCAGCCGAGTACATCCGCGGCACCGGTCTGTTCACCGAGCCCGAAGCCAGCGAGACCATGGTGCGCGGGTGGCACGTCGAGGGGTTGGCGGTGCGGCCGGACCACCGCATGGTGGCGCACACCGGGTTCCTGCTGGCCGCTCGGCGGCTGGCTCCCGGCGCGGTGCCGCCCGATGTGCGGCGGCGCGCGGTGCGCAAGACGGCGTACGGCGACGAGGATGTGGAGCTGTGGACGCCGGGTGCGGTGGGTGACCGGCAGATCACCGACAAGAACCTGCGCAAGCGCGCCCGCGACGCCAAGCGCGCCGCCGACGGTGCGCGCCGTGCGGCCGCGGCAGGGCCGTCCGGGGACGATTCGTCGAACGCCTAGACTGGTCCGGTGCGCAAACTCCCCGCTGTCTTCGCCGTCCTGTCCCTGACAGCCGTCGCCCTCGTCGGCTGCGCCTCGTCGTCGGACCCGGCGGCGTCGTGCCCGCGGCACACCGACGCAGGGTCGCCGACGATGGACCTGGTCTCGGTGACCGGATCCGAGACATCCGTGCCCCACGTGCAGGTGCGCACCCCGTTCCACACCGCGCACACCGAGTTCGCCGACGTCACCGCCGGCACCGGTACGGTGCCGATCGACCGCGACGACCAGATGATCGTGCTCGACGTCTCGCTGGTCAGCGCGCAGACCGGCAAGACCCTGATCAGCACCCCGTACGACGGTGACCAGTCCCGCGCCATGCCGCTGTCGCAGTGGGTGCAGTCGTTCCCGGCGTTCGGCGACGCCCTGCACTGCGCGACCGCAGGCTCTCGCATCGCCGTGGCGATCGCTCCCGGCGGTGTGGCACCGACCGGCGCGCAGAGCCTCGGCCTGGCCGCCGACGACTCACTGATCGCCGTGCTCGACGTGCGCCGGGTCTACCTGGGAGCCGCCAACGGTGCCCTGGTCTACAACTCCGGCTGGGGCATGCCCGCGGTGGTGCGGGCGCCCGGCGGCCGCCCCGGCGTGATCGTCCCCGACGGAGCCGCCCCCACGACGCAGAAGGTGCAGGTGCTCAAGCGCGGTGACGGCGAGAAGGTGACCGGTGACGCCCCGGTGCTGCTGAACTACACCGTCGTCAACTGGACCGACAAGAGCGTGGCCGAGACGACATGGGATGCCTCACCGCAGTTCGTGACGCTGTCGACGATGTCGAAGGGCTTCCAGCACGCGGTGGAAGGTCAAACGGTCGGATCGCAGGTGCTCGCGGTGATTCCGAAGGCGGATGGCGCCTCGGACGCGCAGGACACGCAGATCGCGGTGATCGACATCCTCGGGATCGGCCCGGCCGGTTCCGGTCAGTAGCCGCGCCCGCGCGTTCCCGCACGCGGCTGCGGGCCCGGTCCTAGGATGGGGGACGTGCCCGCCAATGCCGCGTCATCGTCGCCGTCCGTCGAGCGCAACGCCCCCGAAGAACGGCTGCTGAACCTCGTCGTCGCCCTGATGGCGACCGAGCAGGGCCTGACCAAGGACGCGATCCTCGCCTCGGTGTCGGGGTACCGCGAGCAGGGCGAGGCCGGGGCGTCGAAGGATGCTCTGGAGAAGATGTTCGAGCGCGACAAGGAGAACCTGCGGGGCCTGGGCGTACCGATCGAGACCATCGGCGACCGCCTCGACCCGGACGATCTGCGACAGGCGCGGTACCGCATCCCCACCTCCGAGTACGCACTGCCCGCCGACATCACGTTCACGCCCGCCGAGGTGGCGGTGCTCACCCTCGCCGGAGAGGTGTGGAGTCAGAGCTCGCTGTCGGCCGACGCGCGCAGCGGACTGCGCAAGATCCGGGCACTCGGCATCGACGTCGACGAGCCGATCATCGGCTACTCGCCCCGGATCAGCCAGCGTGAGGCGTCGTTCGCGCCGCTGCAACGTGCCATCGAACAGTGCCGGGTCGTCACGTTCCCCTACCTGAAGCCGGGCGAGAGCGCGCCGCGGGTGCGCACCGTGCGCCCGCTCGCCCTTGTCGAGTACGAGGCGCGCTGGCACGTGTTCGGCATCGACGTGGACGCCGACGCCGACCGCACGTTCCTGCTCTCGCGGATCGCCGGCGACGTCAAGGTCACCCGCACCGGGTTCGATCCCGCGCTGCGTGACGGGGCGGGCGAGCGGGCGTTGGCCGGCCTGGCGGCGGTCGCGTCACGACAGTCCGCGCTGCTGGAGGTGAATCCCGGCACCGAGGCGGCACTGCGGCTGCACCGTCGGGGCACACCCGCCGAGCAGGGTATCCGCGTGCCGTACGTCGACGTCCACATCTTCGCCGACGAGTTGGCCTCGTACGGCCCCGAGGTACGGGTGGTGGAACCGGCCGAGCTGCGCGATCAGGTGGTGCGGCGCCTCCGGACCGCCCTGAAGGTGCACGAAGGAGCGCGATGAACGGCGAGCGACCGGTGCTGGCCACCGATCGGGCGGCCATGATGCTGCAGCTGGTGCCCTACCTGTTGAACCAGGGCGAGGTGTCGGTGGCTGACGCCGCCCGGGACTTCGACGTGAGCCCGGACCAGATGCGCGCCATGGTCGAGAAGCTCACCGTCATCGGACGCCCCGGCGACAGCGGCTACTGGCAGCTGCCCAACGACCTGTTCGACATCGACTGGGACCTGCTGGACGAGCAGGACCGCATCGTCATCACCAACGCGGTCGGGCTCGAGAAGGCGCCCCGGCTCACCGCCCGCGAGGCGGCCGCCCTGCTGGCCGGTCTGCAACTGGCGCGGTCACTGCCCGGCGTCGGCGACAGCGGTGTGATCACCGGACTGCTCGCCAAGCTCGCGCGCGGAGCGTCGAGCACCCCGGCCGACGTGATCGTCGCGCCCGAACCGGTCGACGACGTCCGCAGCGCCGTCGACGAGGCGTTGCGGCGCCGGGTGGCGATCTCGTTCGTCTACAAGGCGCCGGATGCCGCGGCCACCACCCGCACCGTCGACCCGGTCAAGGTCCACATCGCGGACGGGCAGTGGTACCTGCAGGGCTGGTGCCACCTGCGGCAGGCGATGCGCACCTTCCACCTCGACCGGGTGAGCGAGCCCGTCCTCACCGACATCCCGATCGCGCACGGCGAGGAGCCGGTGCCCGAGCTGTTCCAGACCGGACGCGGCGACATCGTGGTGCAGGTGCGGTTCCCCGCCGCCCTCGCGCCGCAGCTGGGCGGATACCTCGACCACGCCGAGACGCGGACAGCAAACGGTGTGACCATCGCGACGCTGCGGGTCGCCGACGCGCAGAGCCTCAAACGCCTCGCCACGGGCCTCGGCGGTGACCTGCGGATCCTACGGCCCGACCAGGCCCGCGCCGCGGCGGCGGAGTGGGCGCGGGCCGCGCTCGCCCAGTACCCGCAGTGAGCTCGGTCCGCCGAAACACCGCCCCGCGTGCCGGGGCCTCGGCGCCGCGGGTTAGACTGTTCCGACAGCGCACGAAGGAGACGACATGGGCGCATTCGGGTGGCCGCACCTCCTGATCATCCTCGCGGTGATCCTGCTGCTGTTCGGGGCGGCGAAGCTGCCGGCCCTCGCCAAGAGCCTCGGCCAGTCGGCCCGGGTGTTCAAAGGCGAGATGAAGGCGATGAAGCAAGACGACGCGCCCCCCGCGTCGGCGACGCCGTCGGCACCGGCGACGGATGCCTCGTCCAGCGCACCGACGCCGACCAACAGCGGCGGCGACGCCAAGCAATAGCCGGTCGTGACACAGACCGATTCCCCGCACATCGACGAACCGGCGACGCCGCGGCGCGAGAAGCGGATGTCGCTGGGCGATCATCTGCGCGAGTTGCGCAAACGGCTGTTCATCGCGGCGGCCGGCCTCGTGGTCGGGATGGTGATCGCGTTCATCATCAGCGAGCCGGTGATCGATCTGCTGTCGCAGCCGATCGCGCACATCGCCGCTCAGAACGGCCACGAGTACACCAAGCTGAACTTCAACACGGTCACCAGCGGGTTCGACCTGCGCATGCGCATCGCGTTCTCGATCGGTCTGCTGATCTCGGCACCGGTGTGGCTGTGGCAGCTGTGGGCGTTCGTCATGCCCGGCCTCACCCGCAAAGAGATCCGCTACACGGTCGGCTTCATGTGCGCGGCGATCCCGTTGTTCGTGGGTGGTCTGTACGTGGGCTGGTTGATCATGCCGCACATGGTCGAGATCATGGCCCTGTTCGTCCCGGACGGCGATGGCATCTCACGGTTCTACGACTACTCCACCTATTACGACTTCGTCTTCAAACTGCTGCTGGTGGTCGGAGTGTCGTTCGTCACGCCGGTGTTCCTGGTCGCGCTGAACCTGGCGGGCGTCATGAGCGGCAAGACGATCCTCAAGGGGTGGCGGGTGGCGATCATCGTCATCGTGGTGTTCGCCGCCGCGGCGACCCCCGCGGCCGATGTCACGTCGATGCTGTTGCTGGCCGGCATCCTGTGCGTGCTCTACTTCGCGGCGGCGCTGCTGTCGCTGCTGTTCGACCGGCGCAAGGCCAAGCGCAGCCCGGTGGAGCCGCTGGGGTGAGCGACCGCAGTCCCGCCGACCGTTACGCGGACGCACAGGCTGCGGTGCGGCATCCGATCGCCACGGCGTTCGCGCAGGCGCAGCGGTTCGAGCTCGACGATTTCCAGATCGCCGGATGCCACGCCCTCGAAGACGATCGCAGCGTGCTGGTCGCCGCCCCCACCGGCGCCGGAAAGACCGTGGTGGGCGAGTTCGCGATCCACCTGGCGATGCGCCAGGTCGCGGCGAAGGCGTTCTACACCACGCCCATGAAAGCCCTGTCGAACCAGAAGTTCCGTGAACTCGTCGACGTGTACGGGGCGGATGAGGTGGGCCTGCTCACCGGCGACGTGAGCATCAACCCCTCCGCGCGGGTCGTGGTGATGACCACCGAGGTGCTGCGGAACATGCTCTACGCCGACTCGACCGCCCTGCGTGACCTGAGGTTCGTGGTGATGGACGAGGTGCACTACCTCGCCGACCGGTTCCGCGGCGCGGTGTGGGAGGAGGTCATCATCCACCTGCCGCTCCAGGTGCGGCTGGTGTGCCTGTCGGCGACCGTGTCCAACGCCGAGGAGTTCGGCGACTGGCTCGACACCGTCCGCGGCGCCGGCGCCGACGGCGGCGGTTCCGCGGTGGAGGTGATCGTCTCCGAGACCCGGCCGGTGCCGCTCGAGCAGCACGTGCTCGTGCGCGGCGACCTGTTGCCGTTGTTCGACGACCGCGCCGGCGTCGCCACGGCGCGGGTCAACCAGGAGCTCATGCGCATCCGCTCGTTCACCGGCCAGCGCTACGAGAACAACCGCAGCGCGCAGAAGTTCCGGTCGTCGGGCGGGTACGAGGCATCCCGTCGCCGCCCCGACCGAAGCCACCGGCGCCCGGTGCGATCGGCGAACGCGCGGCGCATCGAACGCATGGACCGGCCCGACGTGGTCCGGCTGCTCGAGCGCGACCGGCTGCTGCCGGCGATCTTCTTCATCTTCAGCCGGGTCGGCTGCGAGGCCGCGGTGCAGCAATTGCGCCGTGCCGGGGTCCGGCTCACCTCGAACGCCGAGCGGGCGCAGATCCGCGAGATCGTGGACGAGCACACCCGCACCCTGCAGGACGAGGACCTCGCCGTGCTCGGCTACTGGGAGTGGCGCGAGAGCCTGGAGCGCGGCATCGCCGCGCATCACGCCGGACTGCTGCCCGCGTTCAAAGAGGTCGTCGAAGAGCTGTTCCAGCGCAAGCTCGTCAAGGCGGTGTTCGCCACCGAGACGCTCGCTCTGGGCATCAACATGCCCGCCCGCACCGTCGTGCTCGAAAAGCTCGAGAAGTTCAACGGCGAGGCCCGGGTGGCCATCACCTCGGGGGAGTACACCCAGCTCACCGGTCGTGCCGGCCGCCGCGGCATCGACGTCGAGGGGCACGCGGTCATCCAGTGGACCGAGGGCATGGACCCGCAGTCGGTCGCGGCACTGGCGTCGCGGCGCACGTATCCGCTGAACTCCAGTTTCCGTCCCACCTACAACATGGCGGTGAACCTCATCGACCAGTTCGGGCGTGCCCGTGCGCGCGAGATCCTGGAGTCGTCGTTCGCGCAGTTCCAGGCCGACCGCGCCGTCGTGGGGCTCGCCCGACGGGTGCGCGAGCAGGAGCACTCGCTCGCCGGCTACGCCGAGGCGATGACGTGCGATCGCGGCGACTTCCTCGAGTACTCCGCGATGCGGCGCGCGCTCAGCGACCTCGAGAAGCAGGGCCGCAAGGACGGTCACGCCTCGCACAGCGCCCGCCAGGCGCGGCAACGCGAGATCGACCGGCTGCGGCGGCGACTGCAGCGGCATCCGTGCCACGACTGCCCCGACCGCGAGGCGCATGCCCGGTGGGCGCAGCGGTACTGGAAACTCGAGCGCGAGACCGACCGCATCCGTCGCCAGATCGCCACCCGCACCGGCACCGTCGCCCGCCAGTTCGACCGGGTCGTCGACGTGCTCGCGGCACTCGACTACGTGCGGATCGACGACGACGGGGCCACCGTGCTCACCGACGCCGGCCGCACCATGCGCCGCATCTACGGCGAACGCGACCTGCTGGTGGCCGAATCGCTGCGTGCGGGCATCTGGCGAGACCTGGATGCCGCGGGCCTGGCCGCGCTCGTCTGTTGCCTCGTCTACGAACCGCGCCGCGACCAGGCTCAGGCGGGGGAGCGGGGCCTGCCGCGCGGGCCGTTCCGCGCGGCGCTCACCGAGACACAGCGGCTGTGGGCGCAGCTGGATGATCTGGAGCACGACCACCACCTGCCCGGCACCGCCGAGGTGCCGTCGGGTCTCGCGCAGGCGATGCACTCGTGGGCGCGCGGGGCGGGGCTGGAGCGGGTGCTGGTCGAGGCCGATATGGCGGCGGGGGACTTCGTACGGTGGGCGAAGCAGACCATCGATCTGCTCGACCAGCTGACGCTCGTTTCCGACGCCGACGTGGCCGCCACGGCCCGACGTGCCCTCGACGCGGTGCGCCGCGGCATCGTCGCCTACTCGTCGGTGTGAACGGGCGGCTCCCGTAGGCTGGAGCGGTGCCCGAACGCCGTGCCCTGCCGCGCCCGCTGCTGCCGCTGGGTGTCGCGACGTTCGCAGCGGCGCTGGGTGGTTTCCTCCTGACGCTCGCGTTCCCGTCGACCAGCTGGTGGCCGCTGGCGTTCCCGGCCGTGGCGCTGGCACTGCTCGCCCTGATCGGACGCCGGACGTGGGCGGCGGTGCTGGTCGGCTTCGCGTTCGGTGTGGTGTTCTTCCTGGTCAACGTGTCGTTCACCGCGCGGTACCTCGGCCCCGTGCCGTGGCTGGCACTGTCGATCTTCGAGGCGGTCCTCACCGCCGCCGGGGCCTTGCCGATCGCCCTCGCGTACCGGTGGCTTCCGCGTCGTGCACCGGGCCGCACGGCACGGCTTGTGCTGCTGCCGGTGCTGGTGGCGGGTCTGTGGACGATGCGCGAGCAGGTGCTCGGCAGCTGGCCGTACGGCGGATTCCCGTGGGGGAGGGTGGGGATCAGCCAGGTCAACGGTCCCTTCGCCCAGGTGGCCTCGTGGGTGGGGGTGAGCGGGCTGTCGTTCCTGGTCGTGTTCGTCTGCGCCGCCGCGATCGAATACGTCCGGATCGCCCGGTTCCGCGACGTCCGCACCATGCTGCCGGCACTGGTGGGCGTCGCCGTCATGCTCGTGCCGCAGTTTCCGACCACACCCGCCGGATCGATGCGGGTGGGGGCGGTGCAGGGCAACGGTCCCACCGGCTACTTCGACCACCGCCGGCCCGGCGAGGTGTTGAACGCGCAGCTGGATGCCACCGCCCCTCTCATCGGTGAGCCGATGGACGTGCTGCTCTGGCCCGAGGGCGGCGTCGACTCCGACCCGACCTCCGACGCCACCACCGCAGCCGCTCTGGACGGGCTGAGTGCCGAGGTGGGGGCTCCGCTGATCGTCAGCGCGATCACCGAACGCGGTGATGACCTGTTCAACTCGTCCCTGCTGTGGCAGGCGGACGCCCCGCACAACCCCGTCGCGGTCTATGACAAGCGGCATCCGGTGCCCTTCGGTGAGTACGTGCCCGACCGGCCGTTCTACCGCTTCTTCGCTCCGGACCTGATCGACCTGGTGCAGCGCGAGTACACGCCGGGCACGAACCCACCGGTGTTCGAGGTGAACGGGGTCGGCGTGGGGCTGGCGATCTGCTTCGACGTGATCTACGACGATGTCATCTGGGACGGTGCCCGCGGCGGCGCCGAGGTGTACATGTTCCAGACGAACAACGCCGACTTCCGGGGCACCGACGAGAACCTGCAGCAGCTGGCGTTCGCGCGCATGGCCGCGATCGAGACCGGCCGGTCGGTGGTGAACATCTCGACGGTGGGCACCAGCCAGATGATCGCGCCGGACGGGCGCGAGATCGCCGGCCTTCCCGCCGACACCGCCGGCGCACTGCTGCACGACGTGCCGTTGCGCACCGGGCTGACCCCGGCGGTGATCGCCGGGCCGGCGATCACCGTGCTGCTGGGTTGGGGGAGTGCGGCGGCGATCGCGGTGCTCGGCCTGCTGGTGTGGGCGCCGTGGCGCCGCCAGCCGCGCGCGCGAAACGACGATGCCGGCCCCGACGGGACCGGCATCGCGTGATCCTGAAAGGTCAGGCCGACAGCTTCGAGCTGTCGTCGGCGGCGCCACGACGGGCGCGGATGTAGTTCAGGCGCTCCTCGAGCAGCTCTTCGAGCTCGGGGATCGTGCGGCGCTCCAGCAGCATGTCCCAGTGGGTGCGGGGTGCCTTGTCGTCGCTGTGGTCGACGCTGACGGTGCCGTCACCGACCCGCAGCACCGCCTCACCGCCGCAGGTGCGGCATTCCCAGGTCTCGGGCACCTCGGCGTCGGCTGCGAAGGTCAGCGTGGTGTCGCGCCCGCACGCCGTGCAGGCATAGGTCTTCTGGATGCGCTCATGGAACACGACGCCCTCTTCGCTCTGCAGGCTTTGGGCGCCGAGTCGGATGCCGCGCAGGCTCCGGTCTGCCATGGTGTGGTCCTCTCGTCGCTACCCAGGTATAACGCGTCCACCTGTGCGCATCATCCGAACGGGCAGGGGCGGGAGGCCTTTCACAGAGGATGCTCAGCGGTCGGTGCCCGGGGCCTGACCGGCTGCCACGCGCAGCGCCAGATCGGCACGGTCGGTGACCACGCCGTCGACACCGAGAGCGAACAGCCTGCGCATGTCGGCCTCCTCGTCCACCGTCCACACGTGCACCTCGACACCGGCCCGGTGTGCGGCATCCAGCAGTCGCGGCGTCACGATCCGCACGCCGCGATGCCGTTCCGGTACCTGCAGGGCGTCGACACCGGACAGGGCACGTCTGACCAGCGCGCGCGAGTGCAGCGTCAGCGCCGCCAGCACCCGGCCGATGGTGGCGGTGCCCGCCGAGGTGGCCGGCACACCGCCGGCGTCTCGCGCTGCGGTCAGGGCGCGCCCACGCCGCCGATCCGAGAAGCTGGTCAGCAGTACCCGGTCGGCGTGGGGCGCGACGATCCTTCCGGCGGGTTCGGCCGCCTCGTCGGCCTTCACGTCGATGTTGAACCGGACGGTGGGGAACGCGTCGAGGGCCTGCTCGAGCGTGATCAGCCCCCCGCGATCGGCCATGAGCGCGTCGAGTTCTGCGAGCGACACCGCGGCGAGCGGGCGCGGGTCTCCGGTGACACGCTGCAATGTGGCGTCGTGGAACAGCACCACCGCACCGTCGACGGTGAGGTGGCAGTCGGACTCGACGTACACCGCACCGGCCGCGTGTGCCTCGGCGACCGCGGCGAACGAGTTCTCGGCGATGCCGTGGGCAGCAGCTGCCGCCGTGACCAGGCCCCGGTGCGCGAGGACACGGGGTGTGCCGGACCCCGCGAACCAGGGATGCGTCACGGCGTGGGCGGGGTGAGCGGCGGCTCGGAGGTGGTGCCCGGTGCGGTGTCGCCGGGACCGGCCGTGGTCGCCGGCGTGGGCGCCGATGTCCCGGACGGGGCGGAGGGCTGCGCGCCCGCCGCGGCCGTCGTGCCGGCGCTCGCCGCTGCTGGGCTCCCCGCGGCCGGGCCCGTCGCTGCCGGGCTCGCCGCGCGTGCGCGGGCCGCGGCACCCGCCACCGTGCCGCCGAAGGCACCGGTCAGGCCCTTGAGCGCGTCGGTGAACTCGCTGGGGATGATCCACAGCTTGCTCGATGCGCTGTCGGCGATCTTCGGCAGCGTCAGCAGGTACTGGTAGGCGAGCAGCTTGTCGTCGGGGTTGCCCTTGTGGATCGAGTCGAACACCGCGCCGATCGCCTGGGCCTCGCCCTCGGCGCGCAGCACCTGCGCCTGCTTGTCACCCTCGGCCTCGAGGATCGCGGCCTGCCGGCGCCCTTCGGCCTCGAGGATCTGCGACTGCTTCGAGCCCTCTGCGGTGAGGATCGCGGCACGGCGGTCACGCTCGGCACGCATCTGCTTCTCCATCGAGTCCTGGATCGACACCGGCGGGTCGATGGCCTTGAGCTCGACCCGTGAGACGCGGATGCCCCACTTGCCGGTCGCCTCGTCGAGGACGACCCGCAGCTGGCCGTTGATCTCGTCGCGGCTGGTGAGCGCCTCCTCGAGGTTCAGACCGCCGACGACGTTGCGCAGCGTGGTCGTGGTGAGCTGCTCGACGGCGCCGAGGTAGTTGGCGATCTCGTAGGTGGCGGCACGGGCGTCGGTGACCTGGAAGTAGACGACGGTGTCGATGGACACGACCAGGTTGTCTTCGGTGATGACCGGCTGCGGCGGGAACGATACGACCTGCTCACGCATGTCGATGAGCGGACGGAGTCGGTCGATGAACGGCACCAGCAGGTTCAGGCCGGGCTGCAGGGTCTTGTGGTAGCGGCCGAGGCGCTCGACGATGCCGGCGGTGGCCTGGGGGATGATCCGGATCGACCGGACGATCACCACCAAGACGAAGATGACGATCGCGATGGCCAGCAGCCACCCGATCGCGGTGGGGATGAGCTGCTCTACGGTCATGCGTCGTCCTCCTGCAGGGTCGTCGGATCGGTCTGGGGGTCGGTGTGGACGAAGGCCGTGGCACCGTCGATGCGCGCCACGCGCACGTGCGTGTGCGGGGGGATGGATTCGTCGTCATCGGCGGTGCGCGCGGTCCAGGTCTCGCCGTTGTCGAGCTTGACCAGCCCGCCCAGCCGGGTCACCGTCGACAGCACGAGTCCCGGCATCCCCAGGAGCGCTGCCACGTTCGACGGGGTCGGGTCCTCGCCGCGACGCAGGCGTCGCAGCAGCGGGGGTCGCAGGACGAAGATGAGCAGCACCGCCAGCACGGCGGCGATCACCACCTGCAGCCACAGCGGCGCGCCGAACAGATCGGCGATCAGGCCCGCCAGGCCGCCGATGCCCAGCATCAGGAATGTGAAGTCCAGAGTGAGCATCTCGATGACGAGGAACAGCGCGATGAGCACGATCCAGGCGATCCACGCGAACTGTTCGATGCCCGTGATCAGGTCCACGCCGCCTCCAGAGCCGTCATCGAGTGTGCCTCGAACCTAGCATGACGTATGCCGACGACACCGGGATTGATAGGGTCGAAGCGCCGCGCGCGACATCGCGTGGGCGAGCATCGAGCACGATATCAGGAGGTCCCGTGACCCAGACCCTTCCGCCCGTACTTGCGTCCGGCGCGTTGCGCGGCAAGACAGCGCTGGTCACCGGATCGTCACGCGGCATCGGTGCCGACACCGCACGCTACCTCGCCGAGGCGGGGGCGAACATCGTCATCAACTACCGCAACAAGGCACCGCGTGCCGAGAAGCTGGCGGCGTCGCTGCGCGAGCTGGGCGTGCAGGTGCTCGTCGTCGGCGCCGACCTGACCGACCAGGCCTCGGTGGACGCGATGTTCGCGAGCGTCCGCGAGACGTTCGGCGGCCTCGACCTGCTCGTGCTCAACGCGTCGGGCGGCATGGAGTCCGGCATGGGTGAGGACTACGCGCTCAGGCTCAACCGCGACGCCCAGGTGCGGGTGCTCGAGGCCGCCGTGCCGCTGATGCCGGCCGGGTCGCGCGTGGTGTTCGTCACCAGCCACCAGGCGCACTTCATCCGCACCACGCCGACGATGCCCGAATACGAGCCGGTCGCCCGTTCGAAGCGGGCCGGAGAAGACGCGCTGCGCGAGCGGATCCCCGCCCTGGCCGAGCGCGGCATCGAGTTCGTCGTCGTCTCGGGCGACATGATCGAGGGCACGATCACCGCAACGCTGCTGAACCGGCTGAACCCCGACGCGATCGCCGCCCGTCGCGACGCGGCCGGCAAGCTCTACAACGTCGCGGAGTTCGCCGCCGAAGTCGCCCAGGCGGCGATCGACCCGATCCCCGAGGGCAACCTGCGGCTGGTGGGCGACGTCAGCTCGTTCACCCCGGAGTGAGCCGATCCCGTCGAACGCAGACACACAGGGCCCCGCATGCGGGGCCCTGTGTGTGGGGTGCGCGCGTCAGAGGTCGCTCGAGGCGAACGTGAACGCACGGATGATCTGGATGATGCCGAGCACCACCAGCGAGATGCCGAGCAGCCACCACAGCACGACGGCGCCCCACGCGGGCGAGAACAGCAGGATGACACCGGCGATGATGCTGAGGATCGCGAAGAAGACCGACCAGACCTTCGAGCGCGAACCGCTCAGCGTGGTGAGGGCGACGATGCCCTCGACGATCCACATGATGCCCACGAGGATGCCGAGGAACACGGCGAGCCACGCCGTGGTGGCCGTGAGGTTCGCGAACGCGATGATGCCGGCCGCGATGAAGATCAGGCCGAGGATGATGTGCCCGATACGGGCCCATCCGCCCATCGTCTTGGCGAAGATCCCGAGGCCGACGTAGACCAGGCCGCCGGCGATGGCGTAGATCGCGATGATCGAGGTGACGACCATGGCGGTCTTGCCCGGCCAGACGAGGATCAGGATGCCGATGATCAGGGCGATGAGGCCGCCGAGGCCGAGCGCGGTGCGAATGCCGTTGACCGCAGCCTTCGCGGGAGATGAGTCGGTGGACATGATGCTCACCTTTCTGAGAGGAACCTGTGAAGTTGCCGCCTTTCAGGCTAGCGGGGACGGATGGCGGCGCGCCACACGACACGCGGGCGCGCGCGTGGGGGCGGGGGTGCATAGGCTGAGGCCCATGCATCCGGCAGACAGCCATGACCTGATCCGCGTGCGTGGTGCCCGCGAGAACAACCTGAAGGGGATCGACGTCGGGATCCCGAAGCGCCGGCTGACGGTGTTCACCGGCGTGTCGGGCTCCGGCAAGAGCTCGCTGGTGTTCGCGACGATCGCCGCCGAGTCGCAGCGGATGATCAACGAGACCTACAGCGCGTTCGTGCAGGGGTTCATGCCGTCGATCCCGCGGCCCGACGTGGACGTGCTCGACGGGCTGACCACCGCGATCGTCGTGGACCAGGAGCGACTGGGAGCGAACCCGCGCTCGACGGTGGGGACGGTCACCGACGCGAACGCGATGCTGCGCATCCTGTTCTCGCGGCTGGGGCAGCCGTACATCGGCGGACCGACCGCGTTCTCGTTCAACGTGCCGACCCAGAAGGCCAGCGGCATCATGACCTCGGCCAAGGGTGAGAAGAAGATCGTCCGCAACGAGATCTACCTGGGCGGCATGTGCCCGCGGTGCGAGGGCCGCGGCCAGGTGTCGGACATCGACCTTTCGGCGGTGGTCGACGAGTCGCTGTCACTGAACGACGGGGCGATTCTGGTGCCCGGATACACGGCCGACGGGTGGATGGTGCGGGGCTTCGCCGAGTCGGGGTTCTATCCCGCCGACAGACCGATCGCGACGTTCACCGAGAAGCAGCGTCACGCCTTCCTGTACAGCGAGCCGACGAAGGTCAAGATCAACGGCATCAACATGACCTACGAGGGACTGATCCCGAAGATCACCAAGTCCATGCTGTCGAAGGACCTCGATGCGTTGCAGCCGCACATCCGCCGCTTCGTGGAGCGTGCGGCGACCTTCACCACCTGTCCGGAATGCGACGGGACGCGGCTGACCGAGGGGGCGCGGTCGTCGAAGATCGACGGTGTCAGCATCGCCGACGCGTGTCGCATGCAGGTCACCGACCTGGCCGAGTGGGTGCGCGGGCTGGACCGGCCCGAGGCGGGGCCGCTGCTGACCGGACTGGGTGCGAACCTGGACGCGTTCGTGACGCTGGGGCTCGGCTACCTGAGTCTGGAGCGTCCGTCGGGGACGCTCAGCGGGGGAGAGGCGCAGCGCATCAAGCTGCTGCGCCACCTCGGCTCGTCGCTGACGGATGTCACCTACGTGTTCGACGAGCCGACGATCGGTCTGCACCCCCACGACATCCAGCGCATGAACGAACTGCTGCTTCAGCTGCGTGACAAGGGCAACACGGTGCTGGTGGTCGAACACAAGCCCGAGACGATCGCGATCGCCGACCACGTGATCGATCTCGGCCCGGGGGCGGGTACGGCCGGCGGGCAGATCTGTTTCGAGGGCAGCGTCGGTGATCTGCGCACGAGTGACACCCTCACCGGCAGGCACCTGGACGACCGGGCATCCGTGAAGAAGACCGTCCGTGAGGCATCCGGTGTTCTTGCCGTGCGTGGTGCAGATGCCCACAATCTGCAGAACGTGGACGTCGACATTCCGCTGGGCGTGTTGACCGTGGTCACCGGGGTGGCCGGCTCGGGCAAGAGTTCGCTCATCGGCGGTTCGGTCACCGGGCGCGACGGTGTGGTCACCGTGGACCAGGGGGCGATCAAGGGGTCACGCCGCAGCAACCCGGCGACGTACACCGGGATGCTCGAGCCGATCCGCAAGGCGTTCGCGAAGGCCAACGGGGTCAAGCCGGCGCTGTTTAGCGCGAACTCCGAGGGGGCGTGCCCGACGTGCAAGGGGTCGGGCGTGATCGTCACCCAGTTGGGGTTCATGGACAGTGTGGAATCACCGTGTGAAGACTGCGGGGGTACGCGGTTTCAGCCGGCGGTGCTGGAGTACACGCTGGGCGGCAAAGACATCACCGAGGTGCTGGCGCTGCCCGTGGTCGAGGCGCGGGAGTTCTTCGCATCCGGCGAGGCGAAGATCCCGGCGGTGGTGGCGATCCTGGACCGGCTGGTGGACGTGGGGCTCGGCTATCTGACGCTCGGTCAGCCGCTGTCGACGTTGTCGGGCGGCGAGCGGCAGCGGATCAAGCTGGCCACGCAGATGGCCGACGGGGGAGAGGTCTACGTGCTCGACGAGCCCAGCAGTGGCCTGCACCTGGCCGATGTGGCGAACCTGCTCGGGCTGCTGGACCGGTTGGTGGACGCCGGCAAGAGCGTCATCGTGATCGAGCATCACCAGGCGGTCATGGCGCACGCCGACTGGATCATCGATCTGGGGCCCGGCGCCGGCCACGACGGCGGGCGGATCGTATTCGAGGGCACGCCCACGCAGCTGATCGCGGAGCGTTCGACGCTGACCGGCCGGCACCTGGCCGAGTACGTCGGGCCGTGAGGTGGCCGCGACCGGCCGCGACGTGCCTGCGCGGTGCAACGGCGCCGATTCCACACAGACCGACGTGTGATCGGAGCCTCGACGAAGGCGGCTCGATGTGGCTACAATAATCGTATCAAACAGGCCACATGTGGGGGAGTGCGATGAACGTGGGCATCAGGGAGCTCCGTGACGGGCTCAGCCGCTACGTCGCCGCGGCCCGCGACGGCGAAGAGATCGTCGTCACCGACCACGGCAGGGCCGTCGCCCGGCTGGTGCCGTACCGTGCGCCGAGCGTCCTGGAGAGCCTGATCGCGCGAGGTCTCGTGACGCCTGCGGCACAGAGCCGAACGGAACTGCCCGAACCGATCGTCGCGCAGGGCACGGTATCGGATCTGATCGCCCAGCAGCGCCGGTGACCGTCTATCTCGACACCTCGGCCATCGTGCCGCTGGTGGTCGCGGAGCCCACCTCGCGCCTGTGCCGCGAGGTGTGGCTGGCCGCGGACCGTGTGGCGACCAGTCGGCTTGCGTATGTCGAGGCGGCTGCGGCGTTGGCTTCGGCGCACCGCCGGGCGCGGCTCACGACGACCGACGTCGGCGAGGCGCGCGACCGGCTCGACCGTCTGTGGCGGATGATCGATGTCGTCGAGTTCGATGCCGCGCTGATGGATGCTGCGGCTTCCGCATCGGCGACGTTCGCGCTGCGGGGGTACGACGCCGTGCACTGCGCGAGCGCATTGCGCATCGCGGATGTGCGAACCGTCGCCGTCTCGGGCGATCGCGCCCTGTTGGACGCTTGGCACAAGGCAGGCCTGGCGACGATCGACACCAACAGCACCGCGCTGGGTCATCGCCGATAATGCACATTATGTCAGTCCGTAGGCAAATGCAGGGCAGCATCCCGCTCTCCCGCCGGAAGTCGGTGACCGCAGCGGGGCGCACCTGAGATGTTCTCTGACCGTGCCTTCCCTGTTGTCAGCGGTGCAGTGGCGTTGTGTCTATCGGTCGCGTCGATCGCTCATCGCCGTGCGGGTCCGTGGACTCGTCTGTTACTTTGGCTGCATGTTCCGTTACTGATGCGGCGCCCTCGCGCTGCTGACCAGACCTCCTCCCTTCGAGATCAACGAACGGAACTTTCTCATGCCTGAAGGCGTGCGCACTCTCGCGCTCACAGACTCTCCCGCTCTCACCACAACCGTCGCGGGCATCCTGCTTCGCCCCGTCGTGTCGACGGACCGCGGCGATCTGGCAACCCGGATTCTCTCCACCGTCATAGACAGCGAGGCACACGCTGTCGTCGTCTTCACTAATTGAGGAAGTACACCTGGAGCGACCCCCGGAGACGCGCCGCGCGTCCCATATCGGCCTCACGGGATGAGGTGCTCCCCCGCGCCCACCGCGTACGCCTCGCGGATCCACCCTCCGAACACGTCGTCGAGCTGATCGAGACGCGTGACCCGGAGGTAATGGACGAACAGTCGTTTCGTGTACGGCGACGAGCGCGTGATCCGCGGGTCTTCCACGCGGCGTTGCAGGTCGAGGTAGCAGTCGAGACTGTGGGCCTTGGGTTTTGCGCCGGCGAAGCCACGCCGTGTGCCTTTGAGCGTGATCGCTGACTTCGTGACACTGTAGGTGAACGGTCCGCATTCGGCGACAAGCTCGATGAATCGGTCGTACAGCCGCGCAATGTCATCCGGCACCTGGTCGAGGTGGTCATCCACGGTCCACGTCATGGCCACACGATAGCGGCTCGGAATCGGACCGACCTCGCTGCCCGGCCGGGCCTGCGCGTAGACTGCCGGACGTGCATCTGACGGTTCGAGGCCCGGGCAACGGGCGGCAAGGGGTGTCGGGCGCGTCGAGCGCCGGCATGAGATGACCGCGCCCCGGCGCTCCCGCACTCCGCGGTGAGCGCTGCTCCGGCGTACCCCCACTCCCCGATCGACAAGAACCGAAGGAACCCTCATCATGCATGCCCTGACCGAGAAGGACGTCCGCAGCTCGTTCGCGAACGCGTCGCTGCGCGAACGCAACAGCCTCACCCTGCCCACGGGCTTCGACGACCTCGACTGGGATGCCCGCGACTTCCTCGCCTGGCGCGACCCGAAGCTGGCGCCCCTCGGCTACGTCGTCGCGATCCTCGACGACCGACCCGTGGGCATCCTTCTGCGCGTCTCGGATCAGCCCACGCGCACCCGCCCGCAGTGCTCCTGGTGCGAGGACGTCACGCTGCCCAACGACGTCGTCTTCTTCAGCGCGAAGCGCAGCGGACAGGCAGGACGGCGGGGCGACACCGTGGGCACGCTCGTGTGCGCCCGGTACGAGTGCCCGCGGAACGTGCGCAAGCTGCCCCCGCTCGCCTACCCCGGCTTCGACCGTGAGGCGGCGCGAGAGCGGCGGATCGTCGCGCTCCGCGAGAACGTCGTGAACTTCGTGCGAGACATCCGCGACAGCGACTGACCGAACAGGGGCGACGCCGCCCTGCCCTCAATGCCACCGCGGTGCCCGAGCCTCAGGCTCCGGGGGTCGAGAACGGTCAGGATGCGGCGCCCGTGGGCGCTGCGACCAGTGACTTGCCCGGTCTCCCGGAAGCCGAGCTTCTCCAGAACGCGGCGAGACGGGGCATTCCAGTCCCGGACCGTCGCCCACAGCCGCGCGTGTCCGACATTGTCGCAGCGCCCTCTCGCTCGCGCCACACGTCGAGCCTTGGAGCGAGCATTGCGAGCATGCTGTGTCGGCCGCATCGCCTGTTTCAGCGCGGCCGAGGCAGCGCAGGGCGCGGGGCGCCACGCGACTACGCTGGATGCTGGTGTCTTGTCGGAACGGAAGCTCGTGACCACTCCCCTCTCCCCTGCCCCGATGTGGCGCGCCTGGCTGATCTGGGGCGTCGCCGTCGCCGCCTACATCCTCGCCGTCACCAACCGCACCTCGCTGGCGGCGGTCGGCGTGGACGCGGCGCACCGGTTCGACGCGGATGCCTCGACCCTGTCGATGTTCGCGGTGCTGCAACTGGCGGTCTACGGGTTCATGCAGTTGCCCGTCGGTATGCTGCTCGACCGGCTCGGCACCCGTCCCATCATCGTCACCGGCATGGTGCTGATGGCCGTCGGCCAGCTGGTGATGGCACTTTCACCCAACGTCGGCATCGCGATCGGCGCACGCATGCTCATCGGCGCCGGCGACGCCGCGGTCTTTCCCAGTGTGCTCCGCGTGGTCGCGACCTGGTTCCCCGCCCAGCGCGGATCGCTCATGGTGCAACTCACCGGCATCGTCGGTCTCACCGGACAGCTGCTGGCCATCGCCCCGCTCGCGACCCTCGTGCACGCGACCGGTTGGTCGATCGCCTTCGGCTCACTCGCCGGGCTGTGCATCCTGTTCGCGATCCTGCTCCTGGCCGTCGTGCGCAACCACCCGCCGACCATGGCCGCCGATCTCTCGGTCAACACCGACACCGGTGCGATCCAGGTCGTCACCTCGGCCGTCGACACCCGCATCGGGCTGAAGGCCACGTGGTCGCACCCGGGCACACGGCTCGCGTTCTGGTCGCACTTCACCACACCCTTCGCCGGCACCGCGTTCATCATGCTGTGGGGCATCCCCTTCCTCACCGCCGGTGAAGGCCTCACCTCGGCGCAGGCCGCCCTGGTCACCACGGTGTATGTCGTGGTCGGCATGCTGCTCGGCCCGGTGATGGGGGCGTTGTCGGGCCGCATGCCGAACCATCGATCCCGGATGCTGGTGCTGCCCACCGTCGCATTCCAGATGCTCGCCTGGCTCGCGGTCATCGCCTGGCCCACACCGGCTCCGCTCTGGCTGCTGTTCGTGCTGGCCGTCGCCATGGGCACCGGCGGACCGGCATCCATGATCGCGTTCGATCACGCCCGCACCCACAACCCCAGCCACCGGCTCAGCACCGCGACCGGCATCACCAACACCGGCGGGTTCATCGCGGGCCTTGTCGCCATCTTCCTCATCGGCGCGGCCCTCGACCTGCAGGGTGCCGGGACTCCGGACACGTACAGCCTTGAGGCGTTCCGTCTCGCCTTCCTCACCCAGGTACCACTGTGGCTGATCGGTGCGTTCTTCATCGTGTTCGAGCGCAAGCGCACCCGCATCCGGATGGGACTGGACGAACCCCGCACGAAGCGGCGCCCGCGCGCGTAGTCTGGGCGCATGTCACGCGCCCGCCCGGCCGGCTCCTACGGCATCGACGCCCCTTGGGTTCCCTGGTTGTGGCTCGGGCTCGGTGTGCTGTACCTGGCGCTCACCGTGTGCGGCATCGTGTGGTGGGATGTCACCGCCTGGGGCAACACGATCGTCGCTGTCATCGGCGTGCTGTTCCTGTGCGGGGCGGCGCTGTACTGGCACGCGACCCTGCGCGGCAAGTTCCTGGTCTGGCGCGGGCTGCTGGACGAGCTGCCCGCCCCGCCCCGCGCGCTCGACATGGGGTGCGGGCGAGGTGCGGTCGCCATCATGACCGCGCTGCGGTTCCCGTCCGCGCACGTCGAGGGCGTCGACCTGTGGCGTTCGATCGATCAGTCCGGCAACGGCGAGCAGGCCGCGATCGCCAACGCCGAGGTGAGCGGGGTGGCCGATCGCATCTCGTTCGCGACCGCCGACATGACCGCACTCCCCTCCCCCGATGCGGCATACGACCTGGTGACGGCGAGCCTGTCTATCCACAACATCCCGACCGCGGACGGGCGGGCCCAGGCGATCACCGAGGCGTGGCGGGTGCTCGCACCCGGCGGCCGGCTGGTGATCGTCGACATCTCGAAGGTCGGCGAGTACATCGTCACCCTGCGCGGGTTGGGCGCCGAGGCGCTCCAGGTGCGGCCGGCGGGATGGCGGATGTGGTGGAGCGGGCCGTGGATGGCCACCCGCATCCTCACCGCGGTCAAAGCGCCCGTCTGACCCGCCGCAGCCTGCGGGCCCCGGCTACGGCACCGCCCCGTCGCCGTTCGATGGGCTGACCTCGACCCAGTCGGGGTACTTCGCTCTGCGGCCGTCGCCCGACGAGCGGCCGGTGAGCCGGCGTTGCACCCACGGCAGCACGTGCGCGCGGTAGTAGGCGGCGCCACGCAGTGCCTGCTGGTCGTCGAGCGGTGGCAGCGACCACCACGCGGTCGGGGCGGCCAGGCCCAGCGCGGTCAGCACCCGTGCGGCGACCCGGTGGTGGCCGCGGGCGTTCATGTGCAGTCGGTCGGGCGACCAGTACCCCGGGGCGCTCAGCTCACGATCGGGCCAGTTCCATGCCGTCACCACATCGGCCCGGTCGGCGAGCCGCGCCGCCACCGCGGCCGACAGTTCGTCGCCGCGGCGCTGGATCAGCCCGTGCAGCGGAAGCTGACCCGACGGATTCGCGCCCGAGAGGGCGATGAGCTGCACGCCCGCCTCGTCGCAACGACGCAACACCTGCGTGAACCGGTCGGCGACATGCGCGATCGACGTGCGCGGCCTCAACATGTCGTTGCCGCCGCCGTTGAACGACAGGTGGGTGGGTTTCAGAGCCAGCGCCGCCTCGAGCTGTTCGTCGACGATCGGGCCGATGAGCTTTCCCCGGATCGCGAGATTGGCGTACTCGATCGGCCGACCGGTGGCATCCGCCCACCCCTGTGCGACCAGGTCGGCCCAGCCGCGCACCACACCGCCGGGCAGCTCGTCGCCGACGCCCTCGGTGAACGAGTCACCGATCGCCACGAGACGCACGGATGTCACGGGCACAAGCCTACGACCGCGAGACCGGGCGTCGTGTCGACCCGCTGCGTTCGCAGCGCGGCTGAGGTGAGGTGTCGTTCCGACCCGCTGCGCCCGCTCACCGACCGGAACCGGACAGCAGCGCCGTACGGAGCGTGTCGAGCCCCACGCCGCCGAGGTCGAGTGCGCGCTTGTGGAACTGCTTGATGTCGAACGCGTCGCCTGCGGCGGCCGCGTACTCGTCGCGCAGCTGCTCCCAGATGCGCTGGCCCACCTTGTACGACGGCGCCTGTCCGGGCCAGCCGAGGTACCGGTTGACCTCGAACTGCACGAACGCGTCCGACATGTTCACGTTGTGGCGCATGAACTCGAGTGCGAAACCGGCGTCCCAGGTCGATCCGCCGTCACCCAGGTGCGCCCAAGCGGCCGGGCGCGGCTTGCCCAGGTGCACGCCGATGTCGAGCACGACCCGGGCCGCGCGCATGCGCTGACCATCCAGCATCCCGAGCCGGTCGGCAGGGTCTTCGAGGTAGCCCAGCTGCTCCATCAACCGTTCGGCGTACAGCGCCCAACCCTCGGCGTGCCCGGAGGTGCCGGCCAGCAGGCGTCGCCACGCGTTGAGCTCGCCGCGGTTGTAGACCGCCTGCGCGATCTGCAGGTGGTGGCCCGGAACACCCTCGTGGTACACCGTGGTCAGCTCGCGCCACGTGTCGAAGTCCTCGACCCCCTCGGGCACCGACCACCACATCCGTCCCGGGCGCGAGAAGTCGTCGGTCGGGCCGGTGTAGTAGATGCCGCCCTCCTGTGTGGGCGCGATCATGCACTCGATGCGGCGCACCGGCTCGGGGATGTCGAAGTGGGTCGCGCCCAGCTCGGCGACGGCCCGGTCCGCGGTCTGCTGCATCCAGCGCTGCAGCGCCTCGGTGCCGTGCAGTTTGCGGGCCGGGTCCGCCTCGAGGAACGCCACCGCCTCTTCGACGCTTGCGCCGGGCTTGATCTCGTTCGCGATCGACTGCTGCTCGGCGACCATGCGTGAGAGCTCTTCGAGCCCCCACTCGTACGTCTCGTCCAGGTCGACCGTCGCACCCAGGAACTGCCGCGAGAACAGCGCGTACAGCTCGCGCCCGACGCCGTCCTGCTCGGTGGCGGCGGGTGCCAGTTCGGAGCCGAGGAACCCGGCCAGCTTGTCGTATGCGACGCGGGCGCCGCCGGCGGCGTCCGACAGGGTGCGGGCCAGGGATGCCGGCAGTTGCCCGTCGTCGGGGGCGGCCTCGCCCGCGAAGGTCGCGAAGAAGCCGTCGTCGGCGGTGTACCGGGCGATCTGGGTGATCACCTCGGTGACCTGGCGGCGCGCCGGCACCACACCGGAGGCGATGCCGGTGCGCAGCGTTTCGATGTAGCCGTCGATGGCTGCCGGCAGCGCGCCCAGGCGGGCGGCGATCGTCTCCCAGTCGTCGGCGGTGGCCGTCGGCA
The DNA here is from genome assembly GCF_000422405.1 of Microbacterium luticocti DSM 19459. GTDB lineage: Bacteria > Actinomycetota > Actinomycetes > Actinomycetales > Microbacteriaceae > Microbacterium > Microbacterium luticocti. The sequence continues at coordinate 86,926 of NZ_AULS01000001.1, read as the reverse complement.
TGAGGTCCAGGACACTGCGGATGTCTTGGGCGGGCGAGGCGATGACGTTAAGGTCACGCAGGTGCGCCTGCGCGTCGTACACGTCCAGCGACAGTTCGAGCTCACGGGTGAGGTCGAGCTTGGTCACCTCGTCCACGGCGTCCTGCGGCGCCGCCTCGCGCAGCTGCGCGAGGCGTGCGCGCACCCGGCGTACGGCCTCGTCGGCGCCGGCGGGCGAGTAATCGCCGTACCGGTCGTTGTACTCGTCCCGGCCGATGTAGGTCGCCACAGTGGGGTACAGTTCGGCGACATCGTCGACCCAGGCCTCGGCGATCGTGTCGACCGGAGTGGGGGTGCGTGCGGAATCCGTCATGCGATGAGCCTACGAGCGAGACGGCGGCTCAGGCAATCCGGCACTCAGTGCCCGGCCTCATCCCAGTTGGGGCCGCGTCCGATCTGCACATCCAGGGGCACGCTGAGCTGCGCCGCATCCCCCATCCGGTCGCGCACGATGCGTTCCACGGCGTCCCACTCCCCCGGCGCCACCTCGACGACGAGTTCATCGTGGATCTGCAGCAGGATGCGCGACGTCAGCTGCTCGTCGAGCAGCTGACGGTGGATGCGGAACAACGCGATCTTCATGATGTCGGCCGCGCTGCCCTGGATCGGGGCGTTCAGCGCCGCCCGCTCCGCGTTCTCGCGCAGCACCCGGTTCGGGCTGGTCAGGTCGGGGAACGGGCGGCGGCGGCCGAAGATCGTCTCGGTGTAGCCGTCGACCCGTGCCTTCTCGACCGAGGCGCGCAGGTAATCGCGCACGGCGCCGAACCGGGCGAAATACTCGGTCATCAGCTGCTTGGCCTCGGCCTGCTCGATGCGCAACTGCTTCGACAGCCCGAACGCGCTCAGTCCGTACACCAGCCCGTACGACATCGCCTTCACCTTGGTGCGCATCGCCGGGGTCACGTCGGCCGGGTCCACGCCGAACACGCGTGAGCCGACGAACCGGTGGGTGTCTTCGCCGGAGTTGAACGCCTCGATGAGCCCCGGGTCTTCGGACAGGTGCGCCATGATGCGCATCTCGATCTGCGAATAGTCGGCGGTCAACAGCGTCTCATATCCGTCGCCGACCTCGAACGCGCCGCGGATGCGATGGCTCTCGTCGGTGCGGATGGGGATGTTCTGCAGGTTCGGGTCGGTGCTCGAGAGCCGCCCGGTCTGGCTGCCGGTCTGCAGATAGGTCGTGTGGATGCGGGAGTCCGGACCGATCGCGACGTCCAGGGATTCGATGATCTGGCGCAGCTTGGTGGCCTCGCGATGCTGCAGCAACAGATCGAGGAACGGGTGCGGACTGGTCTCTTGCAGGGCGGCCAGCGCCCCCGCGTCGGTGGAATAGCCGGTCTTCGTCTTGCGGGTCTTCGGCAGCCCGAGTTCGTCGAACAGCACCTCTTGCAGCTGCTTGGGCGAGCCGAGATTCACCTCGCGGCCGATGGCGGCGTACGCCTCCTGTGCGATGCCGTCGGCGCGGATGCCGAGCTCACCCGAGAACGCGGAGAGCTTGTCGTGTGAGACGGCCACGCCCGCCAGTTCCATGTCGACGAGGGCGAGCAGCGTCGGCAACTCGATGTCGGTGAGCACGGTCGCGACCGGCTCGGGCAGCCGGGCGCGTTGCGCCTGCGCGACCCGCAGCGTGTACCAGGACAGCTGGCCGGGTGTCGCGCCCTCGGTCTCGGGGACGAGCTGCGTGGGGTCTGCCTCCGGCAGTTTCTCGCCCAGGAACCGTTCCACAAGGTGCCCGAGCGTCTTGTCGGGAAAGCTCGGACGCGCCAGCCACCCGGCGAGGATCACGTCATAGGCCAGCCCGGCCACGCGGCATCCGGCCCGCTGCAGGGCCTTGAGCTGCGGCTTCGCGTCACTGAACACTTTGGGCGTATCGCCGGCGAGCCAGTCGCGCAGCGCATCGGCGAGGTCATCCGACCAGGTCGCTTCGGCCGCGGCATCCGCCCGCGCGAACCCGATCCGGTGCACCCGGCCGGCCTCGGTCACCACCGTGACCCCGACCTCGGTGTCGGACTCGGCCAGCCATGCGGTCAGCTGGGCCGGGTGCAGTTCGGCCGGTGTCGGGGCGTCGGCGACGGGCGCGGCATCCTCACCCGACTCGGCTGTGCCGGTCGCCTCGAACACCCGCGGCAGGAGGGTGCGGAACTCCAGCCGCGAGAAGATGTCGCGCACGGCCTGCGCGTCGATGGGTTTCACGGCGAGATCGGCCGGCGTCACCGGAAGCTCGAGATCGCGCAGCAGACGGTTCAGTCGGCGGTTGCGGCGCACGTCATCGAGATGCTCGCGCAGGTTGCCGCCCACGACACCGGTGATCTGGTCGGCGTTCTCGAGCAGTGCGTCGAGCGAGCCGAACCGGGTCAGCCACTTGACGGCGGTCTTCTCGCCCACCTTCGGCACGCCCGGCAGGTTGTCGCTGGTCTCGCCGACCAGGGCCGCCACGTCGGGGTACTGCGCGGGGTCGACACCGTACCGTTCGCGCACCGCGGCGGGGTCGTAGCGCTTGAGCTGCGACACCCCCTGCACGCTCGGGTACAGCAGCGTGACGCGGTCGTCGACGAGTTGGATGCTGTCGCGGTCGCCCGAGCAGACGAGCACGTCGTAACCGAGTTCGGCGCCCTGTGTGGCGAGGGTCGCGAGGATGTCGTCGGCTTCGACGTCTTCTTTGGTGAGCACCGGGATGTTCATCGCGGCCAGGCACTCCTGCAGCAGCGGGATCTGGCCGCGGAACTCGGCGGGCGTCTCGGAGCGGGTGGCCTTGTACTCGGCATACTCGCGGGTGCGGAACGACACCCGCGAGGTGTCGAACGCGACGGCCATGTGGGTGGGCTTTTCGGCCTTGATCAGGTTCACCAGCATGGACAGGAATCCGTAGATGCCGTTGGTGTGCTGGCCGTCCTTCGTCGAGAAGTTCTCGACGGGCAACGCATAGAACGCGCGGTAGGCGAGCGAATGGCCGTCGACGACCAGAAGGGTAGGCTTTGCGGAGTCCGTCACCCTGTCAGCCTAGCCAGGGCGACGGACATCCGAATCGGCCCCCGACCGGAAGGCAGCGATGGCTGAGCAGGCCCCGACCGACACCCCGACTCCGCTGGAGTGGGCGCGCGAACGCGGCATGGGCGCCCTTGCCGCGCGGATGGGCATCGAGTGGACCGAGTTCTCGGCTGAGCGCTGCGCGGCACGGATGCCGGTGGCGGGCAACACCCAGCCGGTGGGCCTGTTGCACGGTGGTGCGTACGTGGTGCTGGGCGAATCGCTGGGCTCGATGCATGCGAACTTCCACGCCGGGCCGGGGCGATTGGCCGTGGGCGTGGACATCAACGCCACGCACACGCGATCGGCGACCTCCGGCTACGTGACGGGCGTGTGCACACCGATCCATCTGGGCCGCAGCATGACGGTGCACGAGATCGTGGTGAGCGACGAGCAGGGCCGTCGCTGCTCCACGGTGCGGATCACGAACCTGATCAAGGACATGCCCGCGCGTTGAGCCGTCTCAGCGTGCGGTGAGCAGGGCGAGGATCTCGGCGAGTTTGCCGTCCATAGACCCGAGCCGCTTCTCGACGGCACCGAGCCGGGAATCGACCCCATCGAATCGAGCATCGTGCGCGTTCAGGCGCTCGTGCACCCCCGTCAGCTGGGTACTGATCTCGTTCAGGCGATTGTGATGCCGGCGCAGGGTGCCGTCGATCGACGAGATCATCTCGTAGATGGCCTGCACATCGTTGTCGAGCTGTGCGACCTTCAGCTCCATCGCGGCGGGTGACATCGGCATGTCCACGACCCTACGCGTTGTCTGGTTCCGGCGGGAGCCGGAAGCGGCATCTGTGGACAAGTCGCTGACGGCGAGCTCGAAGCTCAGCTCTTCTTCGGGGCGAGCTGCTCGATGATCGCCTTGGCGACATCCTGCATGGTGAGGCGCCGATCCATCGACGCCTTCTGGATCCAGCGGAACGCCTCGGGCTCGGTCAGGCCCATCTTCTCGTTGAGCAGGCCCTTCGCGCGGTCGACGAGCTTGCGGGTCTCGAAGCGCTCGACCATGTCCTGCACTTCGGCCTCGAGCGTGATGATCTGCTCGTGCCGGGCCAGGGCGATCTCGATCGCCGGCAGCAGGTCGTTCGGAGTGAACGGCTTGACGACGTAGGCCAGGGCACCGGCCTCACTGGCACGCTCGACGAGCTCCTTCTGGCTGAACGCGGTGAGCAGCACCACCGGGGCGATGTGGTTCTTGCTGAGCTTCTCGGCGGCCGAGATGCCGTCCAGCTGCGGCATCTTGACGTCCATGATGACCAGATCGGGCCGCAGCTCGGTGGCCAGCTGCACGGCGGTCTCTCCGTCGCCGGCCTCTCCGACCACGTCGAACCCGTTGTCGCGCAGGATCTCGACGATGTCCAGCCGGATCAGCGATTCGTCCTCGGCCACCACGACACGGCGCGGGGCGGTTGCAGCGGAGTTCTGTTCCTGCTCAGTCACCTTACGATCCTACGGTATGGCGCTTCCCGCACGTGCGAGCGGGCGCACTCTGCGGGTCATCGTCGCGCCGTGCGGGTCGCAGAAGGTGCCGGATGCTGTGCCGCCGGGCGGCCTCTTGTGAGACCGCGCCGTACGGGTCGCAGAAGATGCCGGATCCTGCGCCGCCGGGCGGCGTCTTATGAGACCGCGCCGCACGGGTCGCAGAAGATGCCGGATCCTGCGCCGCCGGGCGGCGTCTTATGAGACCGCGCCGCACGGGTCGCAGAAGATGCCGGATGCTGCGCCGCCGGGCGGCGTCTTGTGAGACCTGGCGCGGCGCGGGTCGCAGAACGTGCCGGATGCTGCTCGGCGAGGCGGCGTCTTGTGAGACCTGGTGCGGCGCGGGTCGCAGAACGTGCCGGGCGGTGACGTTGCCCGGCGTGCACTCGACTGGCGACCTGGGCGGTTGGGTCTGTGCTGTCGGTCTGGCCGGGCGACTGAGCGCGACATACGATCGCGGTATGAACCTGTCCGCGAAGGATCGTGCATTCCTGGAGGCGACCCACTCGGCCGCGATGATCACGGTCGGCGCCGACGGCGTACCCAAAGCGGTGCGCGTGGGTGTGGTGGTGGTCGACGGCCGGCTGTGGAGCAGCGGCACCGCCGATCGCGTGCGCACCCGGCGGTTGCGCGCCGATCCGCGCTGCACGCTGTACGTCCACGACGCCGGTCACGGGTATCTCACGCTCGAGACGACCGTCCGCGTGCTCGACGGACCCGATGCGCCGGACCTGTCGCTGCGCCTGTTCCGCACGATGCAGAACCGGCCCGCCGGTCCGCTGATGTGGTACGGAAAGACACTGGACGAGGACGCGTTCGTGGCCGCGATGATCGACGAGAAGCGCCTGGTCTACGAGTTCGACATCCACCGCGCCTACGGCATGCACTGACCCGCGCTCGGGCGCCCGGTGAGACAGACGTGCCGGTGGTGGGAGTCGAACCCACACGCCCTTGCGGGCAACCGAGTTTGAGTCGGTCGCGTCTGCCATTCCGCCACACCGGCGCACGTGCGCCCCAGCCTATCGCAGCCGGCGGCGCCGCTCGCAGCGAGGAGACGGTCGAGCGCGTCGAGCAAGACGCGACATCCCGTGCCCGAAGCCGGCACCTTCTACGAACCGCGCCGCGGTAGGTCTCACAACACGCCGCCCGGCGGCACAGCATCCGGCACCTTCTGCGACCCGCCCGGCCCGGTCTCACAAGACGCCGCCCGGCGGCACAGCATCCGGCACCTTCTGCGACCCGCGCTGCGGCAGGTCTCACAACACGCCGCCTGACCGCGCAGCAGCCGGCACGTTCTGCGACCCGTAGATTGCGGTCTCACAACGCGCCGCCTGACCGCGCAGTATCCGGCACGTTCTGCGACCCGCCCGGCGCGGTCTCACAAGACGCCGCCCGATGCGGCCGATGAGGCGACGAATGCGGGATGCCTCAGCCCGAGGCATCCCGCATTGCGTGCCGTGTGCGACTACCGGTGGTCGCGGTAGATGGGTGCCGCGCCGTGGATGGCGTCGCCGACCTTGTGCACACGGATGTCGTTGGTCGACCCGACGATGCCGGGCGGGGAGCCCGACACGACGACGACCTTGTCGCCCACCTGAGCCATGTCGTTGCCGAGCAGGTAGTCGTCGACCTGCAGGAACATGCGGTCGGTGTGCGGCACATGCTCGACCAGGGTCGAGTGGATGCCCCAGGTCAACGCCATGCGGCGGCGGATCGCCGGCTCGGCGGCGAACGCGATCATCGGCATCTTCGGGCGCAGCCGCGACATCCGCCGCGCGGTGTCACCGGACTCGGTGAAGATGCACAGGTACTTGGCGTCGATGAACTCGGCGACCTCGAGCGCCGCGGCGGTGATGGCCCCGCCCTGCGTGCGGGGCTTGGTGCCCAGCGGCAGGATGCGCTCCAGACCGTGCTCCTCGGTCGACTCGATGATGCGCGCCATCGTCTCGACCGTCACCACGGGGTACTCCCCCACACTGGTCTCGCCCGAGAGCATGACCGCGTCGGCGCCATCGAGCACCGCGTTGGCGACGTCGGACGCCTCGGCCCGGGTGGGCACCGGAGAGTGCGTCATCGACTCGAGCATCTGCGTGGCCACGATCACGGGCTTCGCCATGCGACGGCACAGTTCGACGGCACGCTTCTGCACGATCGGCACCGCCTCCAGCGGCAGCTCCACCGCCAGGTCACCGCGCGCCACCATGATGCCGTCGAACGCGTCGATGATCTCTTCGAGGTGGTCGACCGCCTGCGGCTTCTCGATCTTGGCGATCACCGGCACGCGACGGCCCTCTTCGGCCATGATCACGTGCACGCGCTGCACGTCCTTCGCGTCGCGCACGAACGACAGGGCGATGATGTCGGCACCGATGTTCAGCGCCCAGCGCAGATCGGCCTCGTCCTTCTCGCTCAGCGCCGGCACGTTCACCGCGACGCCCGGCAGGTTGATGCCCTTGTTGTCGGACACCGGCCCGCCCACGACCACCCGGGTGGTGACCGCCGGTCCGTCCACCGAGGTGACCTGTACCCGCACCTTGCCGTCGTCGATCAGCAGGAAGTCGCCCGGCGAGACGTCGTCGGGCAGCCCCGCGAACGTCGTCGAGACGAGATCCTTGGTGCCGGGCACGTCTTCGGTGGTGATGGTGAACACATCGCCCTCGGCCAACTCGTGCGGGCCGTCGGCGAACTTGCCGAGGCGGATCTTCGGCCCCTGCAGGTCGACGAGCACGGCCACCGGCCGGTTTGCGTCGTCGGCGGCCTTGCGCACGTTGGCGAAGTTGTTCTCGTGCACGGCGTAGTCGCCGTGGCTGAGGTTGAACCGTGCCACGTCCACGCCGGCGTCGATGATCGCGCGGACCATCTCATACGTCGACGTGGCGGGCCCGAGTGTGGCGACGATCTTGGCGCGTCTCATACCGAGCTGATTCTCCGTGGGTTTGTAAAGGGAACGAGCAAAACTGGAATTCCTCCGCCAGCCTACGCGGGCTGCAGGCCGATCGCGACATCGCCGGGGGCCACCGGAGCGGGCAGGGCGGTCTCGCCGGTCAGGTACCGGTCGACGGCCGCGGCCGCCGCCCGTCCCTCCGCGATCGCCCACACGATGAGCGACTGTCCGCGTCCGGCATCGCCGGCCACGAACACCCCCTCGGTCGCGCTCTGGTAGTCACCGGAGCGCTGCAGTGCCCCACGCCCGGTGACGGCGACGTCGAGCTCGGCGGCGATGCCGTCGTGTTCCGGGCCCGTGAAGCCCATGGCGATCAGCACCAGGTCTGCCGGAATCTCGCGCTCGGTGCCGGCCTTGGGCACCCGGGCGCCGTCGACGAACTCGGTCTCGGCGACCCGCAGCGCCCGCACCGTGCCGTCGGCACCGGTGAGGAACTCGACCGTCGAAGCGAGGTACGCGCGCTCACCGCCCTCTTCGTGCGAGGACTGCACTTCGAACACGGTGGGGAACATCGGCCACGGCTGGTGCGCCGGCCGGTCGGGCGACGGCTGCCGTCCGATCGCGAGGTTCGTGACCGAGCGGGCGCCCTGCCGGTGGGCGGTGCCGATGCAGTCCGACCCGGTGTCGCCGCCGCCGATGACGATGACGTGCTTGCCGGCCGCGGTGATCTGGTCGGCGACCTCGTCGCCGGCGACCACCCGATTGGACTGCACCAGGTACTCCATGGCGAAGTGGATGCCACCGGCATCGCGCCCGGGGATCGGCAGGTCCCGTGGCACCGTGGCGCCGGTGGCGACGACGACCGCGTCGTACCGGGCCCGCAGGTCGGCCCAGCCCAGGTCGCGCCCGATCTCGACGCCCGGGCGGAACTTGGTGCCCTCGGCCTCCATCTGGCGCAGCCGGGCGTCGAGCACCTGCTTCTCGAGCTTGAAGTCGGGAATGCCGTAGCGCAGCAACCCGCCGATCCGGTCGTCGCGCTCGAACACCGCGACGGTGTGCCCGGCGCGGGTCAGCTGCTGCGCGGCGGCGAGCCCGGCGGGCCCGGAGCCGACCACGGCGACCGTCTTGCCGCTCAACCGGCCCGGCAGTTCGGGCTCGACCCAGCCGTGCGCGAACGCCTCGTCGGCGATGGTCTGCTCGATGCGTTTGATCGTCACCGCCGGCTGGTTGATGCCGAGTACGCACGCGCTCTCGCACGGTGCCGGGCACAGGCGTCCGGTCAGCTCGGGGAAGTTGTTCGTCGCGTGCAGCCGCTCGCTGGCGGCGTGCATCTCGTCGCGGAACGTGAGATCGTTCCACTCCGGGATGAGGTTGCCCAACGGGCAGCCGCGGTGACAGAAGGGGATGCCGCAGTCCATGCAGCGGCTCGCCTGCCGGCGCACCATCGCGCCGTCGGTGGCCTCGTAGACCTCCTTGTAGTCCATGATCCGCACCGGGACCGGCCGGCGCGGCGGCAGCTCGCGCTCGGTCACCTTCAGAAAACCCTTCGGGTCAGCCATGGGTCACCTCCAGGATGCGGTTCCAGACCACGTCGCCGTCGGGGTCGAGCCCTTCGGCGATGGCGTTCTGCCGGGTGTGCAGCACCGCCGCATAGTCGCGCGGCAGCACCTTCACGAACTCGCCGACGGTGTGCTCGAAGTCATCGAGCATCGCGGCGGCCAGTGTCGAGCCGGTTTCGGCGCGGTGCCGTTCCAGCAGGTCGCGCACGATGGCGGCATCCCCCGCGCCCAGCGGCAGCAGCTCCAGTTCACCGCCGTCGAGTGCCTCGCGGTTGACGGATGCCTCGTCCAGTGCGTACACGTACGCGGTGCCGCCCGACATCCCGGCGCCGAGGTTGCGCCCGGTGGCTCCCAGGATCAGCGCGAGCCCCCCGGTCATGTACTCGAGGGCGTGGTCGCCGACACCTTCGACCACGGCGGTGGCGCCGGAGTTGCGGACGAAGAACCGCTCCCCCACCACGCCGCGCAGGAACATGCTGCCGCTGGTGGCGCCGTATCCGATGACGTTGCCGGCGATGACGTTGTGTGCCGCGTCGAACCGCGCGCCCACGGGCGGGCGGATCACGATCTGCCCGCCCGACAGGCCTTTGCCGACGTAGTCGTTCGCATCGCCGTGCAGTCGCAGTGTGATACCCGCCGGCAGGAAGGCGCCCAGCGACTGCCCTGCCGACCCGGTCAGATCGATCTGGATCGAGTCGGTGGCAAGGCCGTTCTCGCGGTGCACCCGGGTGACATGGTGGCCGAGCAGCGTGCCGACGGCGCGGTCGGTGTTGCGGATCGTGGCGGCCAGGCGCACGGTGCCGCCGTGGTCGATGACATCCCGCGCCCGGGCGATCAGCGGCACGTCGAAGTGCTCGTCGACGTGGTGCTCCTGGTCGCGCAGGTGGCGCCGCGGCTCGTCCGCCGCGAACACGGGTCCGTGCAGGATCGGGCCGAGGTCCAGTCCCGCGGTCTTGAAGTGGCGGACGGCGTCGTCGACGTCGAGCAGTTCGCTGTGCCCGACCGCCTCGTCGATCGAGCGGAAGCCGAGCGCGGCGAGGTGCTCGCGCACCTCTTCGGCGATGAACTCCATGAAGGTGGCGACGAACTCGGGCTTTCCACTGAACCGTTCCCGCAGCAGTGGGTTCTGCGTGGCGACCCCCACCGGGCAGGTGTCGAGGTGGCACACCCGCATCATCACGCAGCCCGAGACCACCAGCGGTGCGGTGGCGAAACCGAACTCCTCGGCGCCCAGCAGGGCGGCGACGATGACGTCACGGCCGGTCTTGAGCTGCCCGTCGGCCTGCACCACGACCCGGTCGCGCATGCCGTTGAGCATGAGGGTCTGCTGGGTCTCGGCCAGGCCGAGCTCCCACGGCGTGCCGGCGTGCTTGAGCGAGTTCAGCGGGCTGGCGCCGGTGCCGCCGTCGTGGCCTGAGACGAGGATGACGTCCGCCAGCGCCTTCGCGGTTCCCGCCGCGACCGCGCCGATGCCGGATTGGCTGACCAGCTTGACGTGCACGCGGGCGCGCGGGTTCGCACGCTTGAGGTCGTAGATCAGCTGCTTGAGGTCCTCGATGGAGTAGATGTCGTGGTGCGGCGGCGGCGAGATCAGACCGACCCCGGCGGTCGCGTGGCGGGTGCGCGCGATCCACGGGTACACCTTCGCGGGCGGCAACTGGCCGCCCTCACCGGGCTTGGCCCCCTGGGCGAGCTTGATCTGGATGTCGTCGGCCTCGGTCAGGTACAGGCTGGTGACGCCGAACCGCCCGGAGGCGACCTGCTTGATCGCACTGCGCCGTTCGGGGTCGAGCAGCCGGTCGACATCCTCGCCCCCTTCGCCGGTGTTCGACTTGCCGCCGATCCGGTTCATCGCGATGGCGAGGGTCTCGTGCGCCTCGCGGGAGATCGAACCGTAGCTCATCGCCCCGGTCGAGAACCGTTTCACGATCGAGGCGACCGGTTCGACCTCGTCCAGCGGCACGGGCGGGCGCTGACCGGTGCGCAACCGGAACATGCCGCGCAGCGTCTTCAGCTCGGCCGACTGGTCGTCCACCAACCGGGTGTACTCACGGAACACGTCGTACCGGCGGGTGCGGGTGGAGTGCTGCAGCCGGAACACCGTCTCGGGGTTGAACAGGTGCGCCGGGCCGCCGCGGCGCCACTGGTACTCGCCGCCGGTCCACAGCCGTTCGTGCGCCCTGGCCGCCTCGTCCTTCGGGTAGGCGAAGTCGTGGCGCACCTGGTTCTCGGCCTCGATGTCTTCGAGGGTGATGCCGCCGATCTTCGAGGTGGTGCCGGTGAAGTACTCGTCGATCACCTCGCGGCCCAGCCCGATCGCCTCGAACACCTGCGCCCCGGTGTACGACGACACGGTCGAGATGCCCATCTTCGACATGATCTTCAGCACGCCCTTGCCGAGGGCGTGGATGACGTTGAACACGGCCTGCTCGCGCGAGATGCCGGTGATCGCCCCCGACCGCACCAGGTACTCCACGGTCTCCATGGCCAGGTACGGGTTCACCGCCGACGCGCCGTAGCCGAGCAGGGTGGCGACGTGGTGCACCTCGCGCACGTCGCCGGCTTCGACCACGAGCCCCACCTTCATGCGGTTCTGGTTGCGGATGAGGTGATGGTGCACGGCCGAGACCATGAGCAGCGACGGGATCGGGACGAGGTCCTTGTCGGAGTCGCGGTCGGACAGGATGATGAACTCGGCGCCGTCGTCGATGGCGGCGTCCACCTCGGCGCACATCCGGTCGAGCCGGCGTCTCATGGTGCCGGGGCCGGCGTCGAAGTGGTACAGCCCGCGCACCGTGACGGCACGCCGTCCGGGCATGGTGCGCTCGATGTTCTGGATCTTGGCCAGCTCGTCGTTGTCGAGCACCGGGAAGTCGATGGTGATCTGCCGTGCGTGGTCGGGACCCCAGGCCAGTAGGTTGCGCTCGGGTCCGATGCCGGACTGCAGGCTGGTGACCACGGACTCGCGGATCGCGTCCAGCGGCGGGTTGGTGACCTGCGCGAACTGCTGGGTGAAGTAGTCGAACAGCAGCCTGGGGCGGTCGCTGAGCACCGCGATCGGGGTGTCGGTTCCCATCGCGCCGATCGGCTCGGCACCGTGCTGCCCCATCGGGGTCAGCAGGATCCGCACCTCTTCTTCGGTGTATCCGAACGTGCGCTGCCGGCGGGTGATCGAGGCGATCGGGTGGACGATGTGCTCGCGTTCGGGAAGTTCGGCGAGGGCGAGCTTCTGCCGCAGCCACAATTCCCAGGGGTGCAGCGCGGCCAGTTCGGCTTTGATCTGTTCGTCCAGCACGATGCGTCGCTGCGCGGTGTCGACGAGGAACATCCGACCCGGCTGCAGCCGGCCGCGGCGCTGGATGCGCTCGGGTTCGAACTCGAGCACACCGGTCTCGCTGCCGATCACCACCAGGCCGTCGGTGGTCTGCGTCCACCGGCCGGGCCGCAGACCGTTGCGGTCGAGCGTCGCGCCCACGAGCGTGCCGTCGGTGAAGATCATGGCGGCGGGGCCGTCCCACGGCTCCATCTGCAGCGCGTGGTACTCGTAGAACGCGCGCAGGTCGGGCGCCAGGTCGGTGCGCGCCTCGTACGCCTCGGGCACCATCATCAGCATCGCGTGCGGCAGGCTGCGGCCGGTGAGGGTGAGCAGTTCGAGCACCTCGTCGAACGAGGCGGAGTCGCTGGCGCCTTCGGTGCAGATCGGCAGCAGCGGGTCGATGTCGCCGAGCAGATCGGATGCCAGCTGCGACTGGCGGGCGCGCATCCAGTTGCGGTTGCCGCCCACGGTGTTGATCTCACCGTTGTGCGCGAGCATGCGCAACGGCTGCGCCAGCGGCCACGACGGGAACGTGTTCGTCGAATAGCGGGAGTGCACCACCGCCAGCTGGGAGGCGAACCGCTCGTCTTGGAGGTCGGGGTAGAACGGCTCGAGCTGCAGCGTGGTGACCATGCCCTTGTAGCCGAGGGTGCGCGAGGACAGCGAGACGAAATACGCGCCCAGCTCATGCTGGGCGCGCTTGCGGACGCGGTAGACGCGACGGTCGAGGTCGAGGCCCGCGATCGCCGGCGCACCGCCGATGGCCGGGCGCGACAGGAACAGCTGCTCGAAGTCGGGGCGCGCGTCCAGGGCGAGCTTGCCCAGGTGCGCGTCGTCGGTCGGCACCGTGCGCCACCCGAGCACGACGAGGTTCTCACTGCGCGCGATCTGCTCGATGCCGGCCTTCTGCGCCGCCCGTTCGGCCGCATCGCGGGGCAGGAACACCGTGCCCGCGGCGTACTCGCCGGCCGGCGGCAGCTGAAAGTCGGTCACCGCACGCAGGAACGCGTCGGGCATCTGGGTGAGGATGCCCGCCCCGTCGCCGGTGCCGGCGTCAGAGCCGATCGCCCCACGGTGCTCGAGGTTGCGCAGTGCGGTCAGGGCGAGCTCGATGATGTCGTGCCCGGGCTCGCCGCGGAGCGTGGCGACCATGGCCAGGCCGCAGGCATCCTTCTCGAATGCCGGGTCGTACAGGCCCTGGCGGGGCGGGAGCGCCCCCGGCGAAGTGGGGTCGTTCAGGGTCGCGGACACAGTCGTCCTCCCGTGCGGATCAGGATGGGACGACGTCGGCCCAGGAGTCGGAGGGGAAGGCCCGTCCGATCCCAGCGGTGGGTCAGCGGACGGTGGCCGGTGAGGCGTCCGCGTTCGTGGCGCGGGAGGCCGGATCGTCGTCGAGACCAGGCTCGCTGGTGTCGACGTACTCAGGGGTGTTTCCCGATTGTACAGCCCCGCGACCGGTCCACTCGCGTCCGGGTCGATACGGTGACGGTTCGAGACCCGGATGCCGGCGCTTCTGCACGATCATGATGACCAGGCCCACGATCACGCCGAAGATCGCCGCCCACACGTTGGTGCGCAGCCCCAGGAACACGTCGCTCGGGTCGATGCGGATGGACTCCCACACGATGCGGCCGGCGCTGTACCAGGTCAGGTACAGGCCGAACAGCCGCCCCCACTGCATGCGGAACCGTTGTCCGGCCCACAGGATCACCGCGGCGCCGAGCAGGTTCCAGATCATCTCGTACAGGAACGTCGGGTGGAACAGGGTGCCCGGCGCAAGGCCCGCCGGGAACGCCGGGTTGCTCGACTCGATCTCAAGCCCCCACGGCAGGTTCGTGGGCAGCCCGAACAGTTCGTGGTTGAAGTAGTTGCCCAGCCGCCCCATCGCCTGCGCGATGATCAGGCCCGGCGCCAGGGCGTCGGCGAAGCTCCAGAACCGGATGCCCGTCCACCGGCATCCCAGCCACGCGCCCACGGCGCCGCCGATCAGCGCGCCGTAGATGGCGATGCCGCCCTCCCAGATGTACAGCGCCGACAGCGGGTTCTTGCCCGGGCCGAAGTAGAACGAGTAGTGCGTGAGCACGTGGTAGGCGCGGGCGCAGATGATCGCCAGCGGTACCGCGATCAGAGCGATGTCGATGACCACCCAGGGTTCGCCGCCCCGCTTGGTGAGCCGGTGGTTCGTCATCAGCGTGGCCACGACGATGCCGGCGATGATGCACAGGGCGTAGAAGTGGATGCGCAGCGGCCCGAGGTCGATGTAGCTGATGGACGGGCTCGGGATGCTGGCGAGCACGCCGTGCAGCGCGCTGGCGGGGGCGAACGTCATGCGTACGAGTCTAGGCGTTCGTGCGCGCGGCCCCGTGCGCGGTGCCCGCGGCCAGGGCACGGGCGGTCGCGCCGACTCCGGCGACGCCCTTGTCGCGCAGGGCGCGCACCAGGGCGGTGCCGACGATGGCGCCGTCGGCGTACTCGAGCACGCCGGCGACCTGGTCGGCGTTGGAGATGCCGATGCCCACGCAGCACCGCTGTGCCCCATGCTGGCGTAACCGTTCCACCAGGGTGCGGGCGGCGGCATCCAGCTGCGCCCGTTCACCGGTGATGCCCATCGTCGAGACCGTGTACACGAACCCGGTCGTGTTGCGCACGATGAGCTCGAGTCGCTCGTCGGTCGAGGTGGGCGCGGCCAAGAAGATCCGGTCGAGCCCGGTGCGCTCGCTCGCCGCGATCCACTCCGGCGCGGCGTCCGGAGTGATGTCGGGCGTGATCAGGCCCGCTCCCCCGGCCGCAGCCAACTCGTCGGCGTACCGGTCGACGCCGTACTGCAGCACCAGGTTCCAGTACGTCATCACCAGCACCGGCACGTTCGACCGCTCGGCGATCTCGCGCACCGCCGGGAACAGATCGCGGATGCGGAACCCGGATGCCAACGCCGCCTGGGACGCCTCCTGGATGACGGTGCCGTCCATGACCGGGTCGGAGTAGGGCGGTCCGAGTTCGAGGATGTCGGCGCCGGCGTCGGCGAGGGCGACGGCGGCCTCGATGCTCGTGCGCAGGTCGGGGTAGCCCAGGGGCAGGTAGCCGATGAACGCGCCGCGCCCGGCGGCGTGGGCGGCGTCGATGGCTGCGGCGGTGCGGGAGGTCATCCGAGCGCCCCTTCGTCGTAGAGGCCGAAGTAGCGGGCGGCGGTGTCCATGTCTTTGTCGCCGCGGCCGCTCAGGCACACGGCCAGCACCGCGTCGGGGCCGAGTTCGCGGCCGACCCGCAGCGCTCCGGCCAGCGCGTGCGCCGACTCGATGGCGGGGATGATGCCCTCGGTCTCGCTGAGCAGCCGCAGCGCCTGCATGGCCTCGTCATCGGTCGCCGGGATGTAGTGCGCCCGCCCGATCGAGGCCAGCCACGCGTGCTCGGGACCGACGCCCGGGTAGTCGAGCCCGGCCGAGATGGAGTGCGACTCGATGGTCTGGCCGTCCTCGTTCTGCAGCACGTACGTCTTGGCGCCGTGCAGCACGCCGACCCGGCCGCGTTCGATGGATGCCGCGTGTCGGGCGGTGTCGACCCCGTCGCCTGCGGCCTCCACGCCGTAGAGGGCGACATCCGCGTCGTCGAGGAACGCATCGAACATGCCGATGGCGTTGGAGCCGCCGCCGACGCAGGCGAGCACCGCGTCGGGAAGCCGGCCGACCTCGTCGAGCAGTTGGGCGCGGGCCTCGTCGCCGATGACCTTCTGGAAGTCACGCACCATCGCCGGGAACGGGTGGGGGCCGGCGGCCGTGCCGAAGATGTAGTTCGTGGTCTGAACGCTGGCGACCCAGTCACGGTAGGCGTCGTTGATGGCGTCCTTCAGCGTGCGCGACCCGGTCTTCACCGCGATCACCTCGGCGCCCAGCAGCCGCATGCGGGCGACGTTCAGCGCCTGCCGCTGCGTGTCGACCTCGCCCATGTAGATGGTGCACTCGAACCCGAACAGGGCGGCGGCGGTCGCGGTGGCGACACCGTGCTGCCCGGCCCCGGTCTCGGCGATCACGCGGGTCTTGCCCAGACGCTTGGTCAGCAGTGCCTGACCGAGCACGTTGTTGATCTTGTGCGAGCCGGTGTGGTTAAGGTCTTCGCGTTTGAGGAACACCCGGGCACCGCCGGCGTGGGCAGCGAAGCGCGGCACCTCGGTGATCGGCGACGGCCGCCCCGCGTACGAGTGCAGCAGCCGCGAGAACTCGGCCTGGAACGCCGGGTCGACGATCGCGGCCTCGTACTCGGCGGTGAGCTCGTCGATCGCGGCGATGAGGGACTCGGGCATGTACCGGCCGCCGAAGTCGCCGAAGAACGGGCCGCGCGCGTCGCGCAGAGAGGTCATGGTGTCTCCGGGGCGGTCAGGAAGGCCTGCAGGGTGGCGACCGGGTCACCGGTGACCAGCGCTTCGCCGATCAGCACCACATCGGCGCCGGCGGCACGGTAGTGGGCGACGTCGGCCGGGGTGTGCACCGCCGATTCGGCGATCTTGACGGCACCGGCGGGGATGCGCTCGGCCAGTCGCCCGAACAGGTCGCGGTCGAGTTCGAACGTGGTCAGGTCACGGGCGTTCACACCGATCAGTTCGGCGCCGATGTCGGTGGCGCGGGCGATCTCGTCGGCGGAGTGGGTCTCGACCAGTGCGGTCATGCCCAACTCGCGCACCAGATCGTGCAGCCGCGCCAGCCGGTCCTGCTCGAGCGCGGCGACGATCAGCAGCACCAGGTCGGCGCCGGCGGCGCGTGCCTCGAGCACCTGGTACTCGGTGGCGATGAAGTCTTTGCGCAGCACCGGCAGCGACACCGCTGCACGCACCGCGACCAGGTCGTCGAGGCTGCCCTTGAAGCGGCGTTGCTCGGTGAGCACCGAGATGGCGGATGCGCCGCCCTGCTCGTAGCGTCGGGCCTGCGCGGCCGGGTCGGGGATGGCGGCCAGGTCGCCGCGGGACGGGCTGGCACGCTTGACCTCGGCGATGATCTTCACCCGTTCGGCGGGTGCGAGCGCCGCACGCGCGTCACGCGCCGGGGCGAGGGCGAGGGCATCCCGTTCGACTGCGGATGCCGGCCGCTGCGCCTGGCGGGCACGGGCGTCGTCGACTGCGCCGGCCGTCAGGTCGGCGAGCATGCTCAATGCTCTTTGGGCGTGAACTTCGGTCCGTTGATGCCGTAGCCCGCCTTCGACATCACCCACCCCACGATCAGGCCCACCAGCATGAGTGCCGCGCACGCCCACACCAGCCACGGCACGTCGAGGAAGAACGCGACGGTGCCGGCGGCGAACGCGATCAGCATGATGATCACGGCGGTCCATGCGGCCGGCGAGTGTCCGTGGCCGGGGTCGGCGATGGGGTTGCTCATGGGGCTCCTTCGTGTGCGGGCGCACCGTGCCGCGCCCTGTGGCAAGTCTAGCGGGGGTCCCGATCCGCAGTGGGATCCTCACCCCGTGACAGGTCGTCCCACGAGTCGATCGCGTCGACCGGTCCCGCCGCCGCGCTGGGCGCGGCATCCGTGCGGTACTTGCGGCCCGAGCTGCCCCAGTGCGCCGCGGTCGCCAGCACGAACACCGCAACCGCGCACAGCACCGCCCACACCGCGACGGCCACCAGCGGCCAGGCGGTGCCGGTGATCGTGTCGACCAGCCCCGAGACCGCGTCGTCGCCGGCGATGCCGGTGGCGTCGGTGACGGTGCGGGCGACGGCTGAGATCGGATGCCCGAAGCCGACGCGGGCGCTCAGCACGAGCTGGACGACGCCGATGCCCAGCGCGATCGCCCCGAACAGGTAGCGCAGCGCGCGGCCGACGATCGACAGCGCAGCGCCCAGGGCCAGGACCGCCAGACTGAGCGGGGCGAGGACGGGGATGGCTGCGGCACCGGTGACCGTGAGGTCGTGGGCGGCGGCCCCGGTCAGCCGCACGTGCAGCCAGGTCTGCGTCGACGACATCAGCCCGAGCGCACCGCACAGCACGGTGAGCACGACGGACGTCAGCCGCGCGCGGGCCTTCACGGGCGTCCTCCGATGACCGGGTCGAGGTCGTCGGCGTCGAAGCAGGTGCGGTCGCCGGTGTGGCAGGCGGCGCCGATCTGCTGCACCGTGACCAGCACGGTGTCGCCGTCGCAGTCGAGCCTGGCGCCGCGCACCAGCTGGATATGACCGGAGGTGTCGCCTTTGCGCCAGTATTCGCCGCGGGAGCGGGACCAGAACGTCACGCGCCCGGTGGTGAGGGTGCGGCGCAACGCCTCGGCGTCCATCCACCCGAGCATCAGCACCTCGCCGGTGTCCCACTGCTGGATGACGGCGGGCACGAGCCCCTGCTCGTTGAACGACACCCGGCCCAGGCGCTCCTCGATCGACCCGGTCATGCGGCAGCCTCCACGTCGCGGACGGTGATGCCGTCCTGTGCCAGCGCCCGTTTGACGTCGCCGATCGTCAACTGCCCGGAGTGGAACACGGAGGCCGCCAGTACGGCGTCCGCGCCGGCGTGCACTGCGGGCGGGAAGTCGGTCGCGGCGCCGGCTCCGCCCGAGGCGATGACCGGCACCGACGAGAGCTCACGCATCAACCCGACCAGCTCGAGGTCGAACCCCGTCTTGGTGCCGTCGGCGTCGATCGAGTTGACGAGCAGCTCGCCGGCGCCGCGCTCGGTGGCTTCGCGCGCCCAGCCCAGTGCGTCCAGGGCGGTCTCGACCCGCCCGCCGTGCGTGGTGACGGCGAAACCCGACTCGGTCGCCTGCGAGCGGGTGACGTCGAGCGAGAGCACCAGCACCTGGGCGCCGAACCGGTCGGCGATCTCGTCGATCAGTGCCGGGCGGGCGATCGCGGCGGAGTTCACGCCGACCTTGTCGGCGCCCACAGACAGCAGCCGGGCGACGTCGTCGACGCTGCGCACTCCCCCGCCGACGGTGAGCGGGATGAACACCTGCTCGGCGGTGCGGCGCACCACCTCGTACGTGGTCGCCCTCTCGTCGACGGTCGCGGTCACGTCCAGGAAGGTGAGTTCGTCGGCGCCCTGCGCGTAATATCGGGCGGCCAGCTCGACGGGGTCGCCCATCTCGCGCAGGTTCTGGAAGTTCACGCCCTTGACGACCCGACCCGCGGCGACGTCCAGGCACGGGATGACCCGGCACGCGAGCGTCATCACAGCCTCGCCGCGTGGATCGCGGTGACCAGGATCGCCCGCGCGCCGAGTGCGTACAGCGCGTCCATCACCTGGTTGACGCTCTTGCGCGGGCTCATGATGCGCACCGCGACCCAGTCGGGGTCGCGCAGCGGCGAGATCGTCGGTGATTCGATGCCGGGGGCCAGCGCCACCGCCTCGTCGACGAGGTTCGCGGGCAGGTCGTAGTCGATCAGCACGTACCGGCGGGCGACCATCACGCCCCGCAGTCGGCGCAGCAGCGTCTCGGTGCCGTCGGCGTCGTGCGGGCCGGCGACGAGCACCGCCTCGGACGTGAGGATCTCGGGGCCGAACACCTCGAGCCCCGCCTGGCGCAGCGTGGTGCCGGTCTCGACCACGTCGGCGATGGCGTCGGCGACCCCCAGCTCCACGGCCGACTCGACGGCGCCGTCCAGCGGCACCAGATCGACGGCGATGCCGCGCTCGTCGAGGAACGCGTCGACCAGCCCCGGGTACGAGGTGGCCACCCGCACCCCGTCGAGATCGCCGACGTCCGCGAACCGTCCGGGGGGTGCGGCGAAGCGGAACGTGGAGTGCGCGAAGCCCAGCGCCTCGATCTCACGGGCACCCGGCATGCGGGCGTCGCGCAGCAGGTCGCGCCCGGTGATGCCGACGTGCAGAGCCCCCGAGCCGACGTAGGTGGCGATGTCCTTCGGACGCAGGTAGAAGAACTCGACCTCGTTCTCGGGGTCGATCAGGTGCAGTTCCTTGCTGTCGCGGCGGCCGGTGTAGCCGGCCTCGGCGAGCATCTCGGCGGCCGTCTCGGCCAGCGAGCCCTTGTTGGGCACGGCGATTCGCAGCATGGGGGTCTTCCTGTCGTCAGCGGGGGCGGTACGCGGCATCACAGATGTCGGTACACGTCCTGAAGCGTCAGTCCCTTCGCGATCATCATCACCTGCAGGTGGTACAGCAACTGCGAGATCTCTTCGGCTGCGGCATCCGTCGACTCGTATTCGGCGGCCATCCACACCTCGGCGGCCTCTTCGACGACCTTCTTGCCGATCGCGTGGATGCCGGCGTCCAGCTCTGCGACGGTGCCGGATCCGGCGGGGCGGTCGGTCGCCTTCGCGGACAGTTCCGCGAACAGGGAGTCGAACGTCTTCACCTAGCCAGGGTATCGAACCGCAGCCGCCCGGCCGACCGCGTGACCGCCCGGGTGGTCAGTGCGCGTGCGCGGCGGCGGTGTGCCGCAGTGCCGCGATGGCCGCCTCGGGATCGGGCGAGCCGAACACGGCGGAGCCTGCCACGAACGTGTCGGCTCCGGCCTCGGCCGCCTGGGCGATGGTGGATGCCGCGATGCCGCCGTCGACCTGCAACCACACCGACGATCCGCGACGGCGGGCCTCGTCGTGCAGGCGGCGCAGCTTGGGCATGGTCTCGGGCATGAACGACTGGCCGCCGAAGCCGGGCTCGACGGTCATCACCAGGATCTGGTCGAAGTCCTCGAGGATGTCGAACAGCGACTCGACCGGGGTCATCGGCTTGACCGCGACACCCGCGCGGGCGCCGATCGCGCGCAGCCGGCGTGCGAGGGCGACCGGCTCGTTCGCGGCCTCGAGGTGGAACGTGACCGACGCGGCGCCGAGCTCGGCGTAGCCGGGCGCCCACCGGTCGGGGTCGTCGATCATGAGGTGCACGTCCAACGGCACGGGGCTCGTGGCCTGGATGCGCTCCACCATCTGCGGGCCGAACGTGAGGTTCGGCACGAAATGGTTGTCCATCACGTCGACGTGCACGAAGTCGGCACCGGTGATGCGGGCGAGCTCGGCCTGCATGTTCACGAAGTCGGCGGCGAGGATGCTGGGGTTGATGCGCACGTCCCCATTATGTCGGGCGGCGATGTGCCCGCCACCGGAGCCGGTTCGCGGTGCGTGTCCCAGAACATGCGGGATGCCGCGGGCGGAGGCCGCATCTTGTGGGACACGCGTCACAGTCGTGTCGCAGAAGATGTGGGATGCCGCGGGCGGGGTGGCACGCCCCGGGACACGCTTCAGCGGCGGCGCAGCAGGGCGATCGACATGGCGTCGGTGCCGTGCCGGTGTGGCCACAGCTGGGCGCGGCCCGAGCCGTCGGCGGGGGTCGGCAGGTCCATCGGCGCGCGCGCGAGCGTCTGCAGCACCGCACGGGTGTCGAGTTCGTCGATCTCGTCGCCGTGGGTGCGCCGGATCTCGGCGAGCACGCCGGCAGTCTCGGCCAGGTGCGGCGAGCAGGTGACATAGGCGAGCAGCCCGCCCGGACGCAGCGCGCCGATCGCGGCGGTCACCAGCTCGACCTGCAGCGCGGTGAGCGCGGGTACGTCCTGCGGGCTCTTGCGCCACCGCGCCTCGGGGCGCCGGCGCAGCGCACCGAGCCCGGTGCACGGCGCGTCGACGAGCACGCGGTCGTATCCCGCGGGGTGCGATGCCGCGAACTCGCGGCCGTCCTGTTCGTGCACCGTCACCTCGCCGGGCACGCCCGCCAGCGCGCGGCGCACCAGGCCGGCGCGGGCCGGCACCGGCTCGTTGGCCTCGAGCCGGGCGCCGCCGCGCCGGGCCTCGGCGGCCAGCAGCGCGGTCTTGCCGCCGGGTCCGGCGCACAGGTCCAGCCACCGCTCCCCCGCGGCGATCGGCGCCGCCCGGGTCAGGGCCAGGGCCGCCAGCTGCGAGCCTTCGTCCTGCACGCGCAACGTGCCGCCCGAGGCGCGCACGAGCGGTTCAGGGTCGCCCGCCCCCGGCAGGAACCCGGTAGGCGCGTACGCGGTGCGCGCGGCCCCGTCGGGCACCCGGCCGAGCTCCGGCAGCGCGGCCATCGCGACCTTCGGTGCGGCGTTGTCGGCGGTCAGCAGCGCATCCAGTTCTTCGGCCCGGCCTTCGGCGGTCAGGGCGCGGCGCAGCGCGCGGATCACCCACACCGGGTGCGCGGTGCGCAGTGAAAGCCGCTCGTCATCGGACCGCGCGGTCTGTTCGATGCGGGCCAGCCACTCCCCCGGCGTGTCGCGGGCGATACGGCGCAGCACGGCATTGGCGAAACCGGATGCGGCCCGCCCCGCGTGTTCGCGCACCTGCTGCACGGTCTCGTTGACGGCGGCGTGCGAGGCGATGCGGGTGGACAGCAGTTGATGCACGCCCAGGCGCAGGGCGTCGAGCACCACGGGGTCGATCCGATCGACCGGACGGTCGGCGGCCGCGGCGATCACGGCATCGTAGGTGCCGCGCCGGCGCAGCGTGCCGTACGCGAGTTCGGTGGCCAGGGCGGCGTCGGCACGCTCCAGCCCGGCCCGGTCGATCAGTCGCGGCAGCAGCAGGTTGGCGTAGGCGTCGTCGGCGTGCACGGCGCGCACGGTCTGGTAGGCGACATCCCGGGCGCCGGTCACGAACCGGCCACCGGTTCGTCCACGCGCAGGCCCCGCCACCAGTCCGCGGCGGCCATGGCGGCCTTGCCCGCCGGTTGTACGCGGTCGATGAGCACAGGCTCGTCAGCGGTGCCGATCAGCACCTCACCGCCGTCCTCGGCGATCCGCCCGGCGCCCAGCCGCACGTCGCGGTCGGCCGGGCGCAGGGCGAGCACCTTCACCCGCACGCCATCGACGGTCGTGTAGGCGCCCGGCTCGGGCGTCGTGCCCTGCCACCGGGCGATGACGTGCGCGGCCGGCTCGTCCCAGCGCAGGCATCCGTCGTCGGCGGTCGGCTTCGGCGCGAGCGTCGCCGCCCCGATCTGCGGATGTGCCTGCGCGGTGCCCGAACCGATGGCCGCCACGACGTCCTCGACCAGGTAGGCACCGCGGTGGGCCAGCGCGTCGAGCACATCGCCGGCAGTGGCCAACGGGGGCACCTCGTAGCGCAGTGTCGCATACACGTCGCCGGCGTCCAGCTGCGGCACGAGCCGGAACACGCTCGCCCCGGTCACCTCATCGCCCGCGATGAGCGCATGCTGCACCGGCGCCGCACCGCGCCAGCGCGGCAGCAGTGAGAAGTGCAGGTTGATCCAGCCGTGCCCCGGCAGCGACAGCAACGGCTCGCGCACCAGGGCGCCGTACGCGACCACGACGCCCAGCTCGGGACGGGCCTGCGCGACGGCGGTGGTCGCGGCCTGGTCGAAACGGGCGGCGCGCAGCACGGGAAGTCCGAGACGTTCGGCCGCAGCGGCCACCGGCGAGGGGGTGAGCACTCGCTTGCGTCCGAGTGGGGCGTCCGGTCGGGTCACGACGAGCGCGACCTCGTGACCGGCCTCGACCAGCCTCATCAGCGACGGCACGGCGACCTCGGGGGTACCGGCGAACACCAGACGCATCGTCCTCCTCGGGGGTGTCACAGCTCGGGATCGAGCACGTCGAGCCGCACTCTGAGTGTATTCCGGGAGCCGGCCGGGGCGCCCTTGGTCCGGCGTCGCGTGCTCAGCGCGGCGGTGACCACGGCACCGCGCAATGCGTCGGCCACCGCCCGGCCCTGCGCGTACCCGAACCGCACCAGGGCGCGGCGGGCGCCGTCGCCGGCGGCCTCGGCCCCGTCGCCGACCGGCACGGGACCGAGCACCGCGTCGGCGTCGAGGCCCGGCACCGCTTCGTGCACCGCGGCAAGCGCCGCCTGCACCTGGCGTGCGGTGCCCTCCACGACGGCGACCCGCACGGCGGGCGGCATCTTCAGCGGTGCGCGCTCGGCGAGTTCCGCACGCGCATAGGCCGGCTGCGTCCAGGTGGCCAGGGCCCGGGCCACCGGTCCGGCGACGCCCACCAGGTGCACCGGTGCCCCGGGCGCCGCCAGTGCCGCCGCGTTCGACCACCAGCGCAGGGCGGACTCCGTGATCCGCAGGTCGTCGGCCTGCAGCATCCTGTCGCCGTCCAGCAGCAGCACCGCGCGGTACCCGTCCACGGCGATCGGCTCCGCACCGCGCGTGGCGATCACCAGGGCCGGTGCGGCCCCGACGGCGGCCACGGGGTGCTCGCCGTCGGCGAGGATGACCCGGGTGCCGGGGAACGCGCGGCCGAGCTCGTCGGCGGTGCGCTCGCTGCCCGACGAGGCCATGCGCACCCGGGTCGAGCCGCAGCCGCACGTCCAGCCGTGCGCGGCGCGGCCGCACCATGAGCACTGCGGCACCGCCCCCGGCCGTGCGGCGCGCAGCGGTCCGCCGCACACCGCGCAACGGGCGGGCCGGCGGCATTCCGCGCAGACCAGGGTGGGTGCATACCCGGGTCGGGCCACCTGCACGAGCACCGGGCCGGTGCGCAGGGCTTCACGGGCCGCGGCGAAGGCCGCCGACGGCACCCGTGCTCCGCGCGCCTCGCCCTCGCGCGTGGCCGACAGCACCACGCGGGGCGAGCGTCGCCGGGCCGCCGGCACTTCGCGCACCCAGCCCGCCTCGACCAGTCGCTGTACGTCGGTGGTGCGGGTGTGACCGGCGAACACGAGCGCGCACGGTTCGAGCTCCTGCCGCACCAGCGCGGCGTCGCGGGCGTGCACGCCGGGACTGAGCGGTTCGGACAACAGCGGGTCGCCGTCGTCCCAGATCGCGATCAGGCCGAGCGATGCGGCGGGCGCATACACCGCGGACCGTTTGCCGATCACCACGCACGGCGCGTCGGCGAGCACCCGCAGGTACGCGGCGTAACGCTCGGGCCCGGACTGCTCGGCGTCCATCCGCACCACAGCCGTCTCGGGAACGAGCTCCGCCAGCGCGCGCTGGACCTGGTCGAGGTCGCGGTGGTCGGGCACAACCAGCACGGCGCTCTGTCCGCGCGCGAGGGTGTGCGCGGCGGCGGCGGCCAGCAGCAGCGCCCAGGCGCCGACGGTGTCGGTCTCGCTCAGCCGCACCGGGTGCGGCGGGGCGTCGAGGGCGACCCGCCGCGCGTCGTTGACGGCGTCGGTCAGACCGGGGTACTCGCCGAGCACGTCGTCGGCCCGGCTGGCTCGCGCGGCGTCGATGTGTGCGGCCTCGGGCGCGGCTGCGGCCAGCCAGGCCTTCTCGGCGCGCACCATCCGTTTCGGCACGACCAGGCGCAGGATGTCACCGGCCGAGCCGGCGGCGCGGTCGGCCACCCGCCGCGCCAGCGTGTACAGGCGATGCGGCAGCACCGGCACCGGGGACACCACGGCATCGATCTGCGACAGCGGCCGGTCTGCGGCATCCGCTTCGCCGATCTCGACGAGATACCCGTCGACGACGCGTCCGGCGCTGCGCAACGGCACCTTCACCCGCACGCCCGGTACGGCCGTGTCGGCGAGGTCGTCACCGATCGCGTAGTCGAACAGCCGGTCCAGCTGCGGCAGCGGCGAGTCGACGAGCACCCGCCCGACCCGGCGCCCGGTCACCTCAGATCCCGGCGGCGGCGCGCAACTCGTCGACGCGGTCGGTGCGCTCCCAGGTGAAGTCGGGCAGCTCCCGTCCGAAGTGCCCGTACGCGGCGGTCTGCGCGTAGATCGGGCGCAGCAGATCGAGCTGCTCGATGATGGCACGCGGTCGCAGGTCGAACACCTCGCGGATCGCGTTCGTGATCACCTCGTCGGGCACCGCGCCGGTGCCGAAGGTCTCGACGTACAGTCCGACCGGGCTCGCCTTACCGATCGCGTAGGCGACCTGCAGCTCCAGCCGCCGCGCGAGACCCGCGGCGACCGCGTTCTTGGCGACCCAGCGCATCGCGTAGGCGCCGGAGCGGTCGACCTTCGACGGGTCCTTGCCGCTGAAGGCACCCCCGCCGTGCCGGGCGGCGCCGCCATAGGTGTCGATGATGATCTTGCGGCCGGTCAGGCCCGCGTCGCCCTTGGGCCCGCCGATCACGAAGGGTCCGGCGGGGTTGATGAAGTATTCGGCGTGCGAGGCGTCCAGGCCGGTGGTGGCCAGGACGGGGTCGATGACCTCGGCGCGCACCGCCGCGCGCAGGGCGGCCATCGAGATGTCGGGGTGGTGCTGGGTCGACAGCACGACCGTCTCGATGGTGCGGGGCACGTCGCCCTCGAAGCCGACGGTGACCTGGGTCTTGCCGTCCGGGCGCAGGAACGGCAGCGCATCCGACCGCCGAGCCTGGCTGAGCCGCTCCGCGAGCCGGTGCGCGGTCCATGCCGTGATCGGCATGAGCTCGGGCGTCTCGGTGGTGGCGTACCCGAACATGATGCCCTGGTCACCGGCCCCCAGCTCGTCGTTGGGGTCGGTGGAACCGTCGTCGCGGTGTTCGAGCGCCCGGTCGACCCCGGCGGCGATGTCGCTGGACTGCTCGCCGATCGACACGCTGACCCCGCACGAATCGCCGTCGAACCCGGTGTCGCTGGAGGTGTACCCGATGCGGTTGACCACCGCGCGCACGGTGCCGGGCACGTCGGCCCACGCCTCGGTGCGCACCTCGCCGGCCACGTGCACGAGGCCCGTGGTGACCAGGGTCTCGACGGCGACCCGGCTGCCGGGGTCTTTGGCGAGCAGCTCATCGAGGATGGAGTCGGAGATCTGGTCGCAGATCTTGTCGGGGTGGCCCTCGGTGACGGATTCGGACGTGAACAGGCGCAGCTGCGTCATTGTGCTCCCAGGATCGATGTGGGCACCAGTATGCCCCCGGCCGCGGACATACCGCGTTCCGGGGGCAGCCAGAGGAAACGAAGCGTCACTCCGCCGGGCGCAGGCGGAGCTTGTCCTCGTTGATCTCGTGGAGCGCGATGGTCAACGGCTTGTCCTCGACCGTGGAGTCGACCAGCGGCCCGACATTGTCGAACAGGTTGCCCTCGTGCAGGTCGGAGTAGTAGTCGTTGATCTGACGCGCACGCTTGGCGGCGTAGATGACGAGCTGGTACTTCGAGTCGACCTTCTCGAGCAGGTTGTCGATGGGCGGGTCGATGATGCCCTGGTTGCTTCCGGCCATGACAGGCCCTCCTTCTGGGAACGTGGACCGCACCGTGCGCGACGCGCCGGGCGTGCCTCCAGTCTACCGGGTGGCCACGCCGCACCCGCCGAGAACCCGGAGCCGGTCACCGTGGCATCCGCGGCACTGGGGACCGACGCGGGTCACCGGGCCAGAGCGGCCACCTCGGCGGCGGCGCGGGCGACGTCGTCGTTGACGACGAGATGGTCGAACTCGCCCTGCGCGGCCAGTTCCACCTTCGCGGTGCGCAGCCGCCGAGCACGCTCCTGGGCGTCCTCGGTTCCCCGCCCGATGAGGCGCCCCACCAACTCGTCCCAGCTGGGCGGCAGCAGGAACACCAGGGTCGCCGACGGCTCGGCCGCCCGCACCTGCCGTGCCCCCTGCAGGTCGATCTCCAGCAGCACGGTGCGCCCGTCGGCGAGGGCCCGCTCGATCGGCGCACGCGGGGTGCCGTAGCGGAACCGGTTGTGCACGGTCGCATGCTCGAGCAGCTCGCCGGCGGCGATCATCCGGTCGAACGCGGCGTCGTCGACGAAGTAGTAGTGCACGCCCTCGACCTCGCCCGGGCGCGGCGGACGCGTGGTGGCCGACACCGACAGCAGGATCTGCGGGTGGTCCTGCTGGATACGGGCGGCGACCGTGCCCTTGCCCACCGCGGTGGGTCCGGCCAGCACGAGCAGCCGACTGCGGCCGTCGCGCGGGTGCACCTGCGGGAACCGCTCGTCCAGCCAGAGCGCCAGGGCGCGGCGCTGCCGCACGCCCAGCCCGCCCAGACGCTTGACCGGTGAGATGTCCAGCTGCGCGAGGATGCGGTCGCGCTTTCCCTCGCCGATCGCCGGCAGGGCCGTCAAGAACTCGGTGATCCGCAGCGTGCCGGCCGCCGACCCCGCATCGTCCGACGCCCGACGCAGCACGTCCTGCGGCGGCACGACCCTGGTCGAGATGTCGCGTTTGAGCGCCGCCCGCGCCCGCCTCGCGGCGACCGCCTTCTGCGACGCCGCGACCCGGTCCACCTCGGGGGGATGCTGGGCATCGACCACGTTCACGCCTCCAGTTCGCTCTGATGGGTCTCGATGGCCTCGGCCAACCCGTCGGGGCCGGCCGAGAGGATGCTGCGGCTCGCACTGGCGAGCACCTCGGGCGCAGCCGGGCCGAACAGCCGGCCCAGGTCTGAGAGCGCGGCGCCCTGATGGCCGAACCCGGGAGCGAGCACGGGCAGGCCGGTCAGGGCGGCGTCGCTCAGGCCGAAGGCGTCACGGTCGCAGGTCGCGCCGATCACCACGCCGAGGCTGCCGTCCACGTCCAGCGCGCGCACCTGCGCGCACACCTGGGCGGCCACCGGCACCCCTGTCGCCGTGGCGGCGCGTTGCAGTCCGGCCGCTTCGGGGTTGCTGGTGGCGGCCAACACGAACAGGCCCTTGCCGTGCGCCAGGGCGAACCGTGCGGTGTCGGCCAGAGCGCCCACACCCAGGTAGGGGCTCACCGTCAGCGCGTCGGCCTCCAACGCGGCGCCCGGGGCCAGCCACGCCTCGGCGTAGCCCTGCATCGTCGACCCGATGTCGCCGCGCTTCGCGTCGGCGATCACGATCAGCCCCGCTGCGCGCGCGGAGCCGATCACCTCTTCGAGCGCCGCGAAGCCGGCCGATCCGTACCGCTCGAAGAACGCCACCTGAGGCTTGACCACGCCGACGCGGGATGCCGCGGCCCGAACGACCGCCAGCCCGAAGCGACGGGCACCGTCGGCCGACACATCCAGCCCCCACGCGGTCAACAGCCCCGGGTGCGGGTCGATGCCCACGCACAACCGCCCGTGGGCGGCACTCGCCTGCCGCAGCCGCGCGCCGAACGAGCTCACGCAGGCACCGCCGCCCGATCGGCCGCGTATTCCTGCAGGCTGCGCACCTCGAACCCGTCGCCGGTCGCGTCCAGAGCACTGACCGCGGCGCCGAGCGTGGCGATCGTGGTGAACAGGGCCTTGTCGGCGGCCACGGCGGCGGCGCGGATCTCGTAGCCGTCGGCGCGGGCCGACATGCCGCTGGGGGTGTTCACCACGATGTCGACCTCGTCGGCGTCGATGAGGTCGACGATGCTGCGCCCGCCGACGGACTGGGTCTCGCTGAACTTCTGCACGATGCCGACCTCGATGCCGTTGCGGCGCAGGATCTCGGCGGTGCCCTCGGTGGCCACCAGAGTGAAGCCCAGCTGCGCCAGCCGGTGCGCCGGCAGGATCACCGCGCGCTTGTCGTCGTCGGCGACCGAGATGAACACGGTGCCCGAGCGCGGGATGCCCCCGTAGGCGGCCGCCTGGCTCTTGGCGAACGCGGTCGGAAAGTCCCGGTCGAAACCCATCACCTCGCCGGTGGAGCGCATCTCGGGGCCGAGCACCGAGTCCACCGTCTTGCCCTCGGCGGTGCGGAACCGCTTGAACGGCAACACCGCCTCTTTGACGGCGACCGGCGCGTCGATCGCGACCGTCGAGCCGTCGCCGGCCGGCAGCATCCCCTCGCCCCGCAGCTGCGCGATCGACGCGCCCGCCATGATGCGGGCGGCCGCCTTGGCCAGCGGTGTGCCGAGCGCCTTCGACACGAACGGGACGGTGCGGCTGGCGCGCGGGTTGGCCTCGATGACGTGGAGCACGCCGGCGCTGACCGCGAACTGCACGTTGAGCAGGCCGCGCACACCGACGCCGGCGGCGATGGCCTCGGTGGCCTCGCGCACGCGCTGGATCTCACCGCGGCCGAGGCTCATCGGGGGCAGCGCGCAGCTGGAGTCGCCGGAGTGGATGCCCGCCTCCTCGAGGTGCTCCATGATGCCGCCGATGAACAGCTCATCGCCGTCGTAGAGGGCGTCCACGTCGATCTCCACGGCGTCGTCGAGGAACCGGTCGACCAGCAGGGGCTTGCCCGGACCGATGATCGCCGCCTCGCCGATGCGCACGAAGTAGTCGCGCAGGCTGGGGGTGTCGTAGACGATCTCCATGCCGCGACCGCCCAGCACGAAGCTCGGGCGCACCAGCACGGGGTAACCGATGTCTTCGGCCACCGCGACCGCGCCGTCCACGTCGATCGCGGTGCCGTGGCGCGGGGCGACGAGGCCTGCGGCATCCAGGATGCCGCTGAACAGCGCGCGTTCCTCGGCGAGGTCGATGGCCGCCGGGCTGGTGCCGAGGATCGTGTACCCGGCATCCTCGATGCCCTTCGCCAGCCCCAGCGGGGTCTGGCCGCCCAGCTGGCAGATCACGCCGAGGATGGTGCCCGAGCGCGACTCGGCGTGCAGCACCTCGAGCACGTCCTCAAGGGTGAGCGGCTCGAAGTAGAGCCGGTCGCTGGTGTCGTAGTCGGTCGAGACGGTCTCGGGGTTGCAGTTGACCATCACGGTCTCCAACCCGGCGTCGGCGAGGGCGAACGAGGCGTGCACGCAGGAGTAGTCGAACTCGACGCCCTGCCCGATGCGGTTGGGGCCCGAGCCGATGATGACGACCTTGGTGCGCTCCGAGGGCTCCACCTCGGTCTCGGTGTCGTAGCTTGAGTAGTGGTACGGCGTGAGCGCCGGGAACTCCCCCGCGCAGGTGTCGACGGTCTTGTACACCGGGCGGATGTGAAGACCGTGACGGATGCCGCGGACCTCCGCCTCGGAAAGGCCCCGCAGCTGCGCGAGCTGGGCGTCGCTGAAGCCGTGCTCCTTGGCCAGGCGCAGCGTGTCGGCGTCCAGCTCCGCCGCCGTTCGCACGAGCTCGGCGACCTCGTTGATGAGCACGATCTGGTCGAGGAACCAGGGGTCCATCTTCGTGGCGTCGAACAGCTGCTCGGTCGTCGCGCCCTTGCGCAGCGCCTGCTGGATCAGCACGATCCGGCCGTCGGTCGGGGTCTTCGCCCGCTCGACGAGCTCGTCGACCGACCGCGGTTCGTCGCCCCAGTGGAAGCTGGAGCCGCGCTTCTCGAGCGAGCGCAGCGCCTTCTGCAGCGCCGTCGTGTAGTTGCGGCCGATGGCCATCGCCTCGCCCACCGACTTCATGGTGGTGGTCAGGGTGGCGTCGGCGGCCGGGAACTTCTCGAAGTTGAACCGCGGCACCTTGACGACGACGTAGTCGAGGGTCGGCTCGAAGCTCGCCGGGGTCACGCGGGTGATGTCGTTGGGGATCTCGTCGAGCCGGTAGCCGATGGCGAGCTTGGCCGCGATCTTGGCGATCGGGAATCCGGTGGCCTTGGACGCCAGCGCCGACGAGCGCGACACCCGCGGGTTCATCTCGATGACGATGATGCGGCCGGTGGCGGGATCGACGGCGAACTGGATGTTGCAGCCGCCGGTGTCCACACCCACGCGCCGGATGATCTCGATGCCGATGTCGCGCAGCTTCTGGTACTCGCGGTCGGTGAGGGTCAGCGCCGGCGCGACGGTGATCGAGTCGCCGGTGTGCACGCCGACGGGGTCGACGTTCTCGATCGAGCACACCACGACCGTGTTGTCGGCCGCGTCGCGCATGAGCTCGAGCTCATACTCCTTCCAGCCGAGGATCGACTCCTCCAGCAGCACCTCGTGCGTGGGCGAATCGTGGAGCCCCGCTCCGGCGATGCGGCGCAGGTCGGCCTCGTCGTAGGCGAACCCGGATCCCAACCCGCCCATGGTGAAGCTCGGGCGCACCACCAGCGGGTAGCCGAGCTCCGCGGCCCCGGCGAGCACCTCGTCCATGGTGTGGCAGATGCGGGACGCCGCGACATCCGCCCCCGCCTCGATCACGAGCTCTTTGAAGATCTGCCGGTTCTCGCCCTTCTCGATCGCGTCGGGGCGGGCACCGATCAGTTCGACGTCGTATGTGGCGAGGATGCCACGCTCGTACAGCGCCATGGCCGCGTTCAGGGCGGTCTGGCCGCCCAGGGTCGGCAGGATCGCGTCGGGGTGCTCTTTGGCGATGATCGTCTCGATCACCTCGGGGGTGATCGGCTCGATGTAGGTGGCGTCGGCGAAGTCGGGGTCGGTCATGATCGTCGCCGGGTTGGAGTTGACGAGGATGACGCGCACACCCTCCGCGCGCAGCACCCGGCACGCCTGGGTGCCGGAGTAGTCGAACTCGCACGCCTGGCCGATCACGATCGGCCCGGAGCCGATGACCAGGACGGAGTGGATGTCGTCGCGCTTAGGCATTGTTCTCCTTCAGGGTCGCGACGACGAGGTCACGGAACCGGTCGAACAGGTAGTTGGCGTCGTGCGGTCCGCCGGCGGCCTCGGGATGGTACTGGACGCTGAAGGCCGGCACGTCGAGCGCCCGCAGACCCTCGACCACGTTGTCGTTGAGGCCGACGTGGCTGACCTCGACACGGCCGTAGCCGTGCGGGCTGTCGACCACGCCGGTCACGGGCGCGTCGACGGCGAAGCCGTGGTTGTGGGCGGTGATCTCCACGCGCCCGGTCTGCTTGTCGAGCACCGGCTGGTTGATGCCGCGGTGGCCGAACGGCAGCTTGTAGGTGGTGAAGCCGAGCGCCCTGCCCAGCAGCTGGTTGCCGAAGCAGATGCCGAAGAACGGCACCCGGTCGTCGAGCACGCGCCGCAGCAGCGCGACCTGCTCGTCGGCGGTGGCGGGATCGCCCGGCCCGTTCGAGTAGAACACCGCGTCGACGTTCGCGTCGCGGATCTGCTCGTAGGTGGCGTCGTACGGCAGCACGTGCACGTCGAAGCCGCGGTCGGCGAGGTTCTCGATGCTGGCCTGCTTGATCCCCAGGTCGATGAGGGCGACGGCGCCGATCCGCTCGCCTCGTGCGGGCACGACTGTCGCCGTTTCGACCGACACCTGCGCGGACAGGTTCTGTCCGGCCATCTCGGGGGCCTCACGCACGCGGCGCAGCTGCTCGTCGACGTCCAGGCCGGCGGCCTCGCCTGAGAAGATGCCGCCGCGCATGCTGCCCGCCGAGCGGATGTGGCGGGTGACGGCTCGGGTGTCGATGCCGCTGATGCCGACGATCCCGTCGCGGATGAGCGCGTCGTCGAGTGACTCGTCGGCGCGCCAGTTCGATACGACCCGTGAGGGGTCGCGCACGATGTAGCCGGCGACCCAGATGCGCCGCGACTCGGGGTCTTCGTCGTTCATGCCGGTGTTGCCGATGTGCGGTGCGGTCTGCAGCACGATCTGGCCGGCATAGGACGGGTCGGTGAGGGTCTCCTGGTATCCGGTCATGCCGGTGGCGAAGACGACTTCGCCCAGCGTGGTGCCGCGGGCGCCGTAGGCGCGGCCGCGGTGGCGGGTGCCGTCCTCGAGCACGAGTACGGCGGGGTCGGTGGTGAGGGTCATGCGGCGGATCCTGTCCGGTGGATGAGGGGGCGGATGCGCTCGGCCAGCGCCTTGGCGGAGGCATCCTGCGGTCTGAGGTAGGTGTCGACGGCGAAGCCGGGGTCGGTGCGCCAGGTGACGCGCACCAGGCCGTCCTTTTCGACGACGCGGTCGATGGCGAGCGTGGCCTGTGCCACCTCGTCGATGCGCTCGGCCGGCAGGACGATACGGTCCTGACCGGGGATGTCCAGGGCGATGCCGGCGTCGGCCACCGTGATCTGCGCCTTGGAGCGGAACCCGAGTCCGGGGGCGGCGACGCGCTCGAGCGGCTCCCCCTGCCGGGTGGTGGCCACGTACAGCCCGTCGAAGCGGGCCGTCACGTGTGCACCGTCCGGCAGGGCGGTGACCGTGCTCAGCGGCTGCGCGTCGCGCCGGGTTCGTCGCCGCCAGGCCCACGCCATCAGCGCCAGCAGCACCGCCGCGACGGCGACCATGACCAGCAGGGCGCCTTCGCGGGTCATGCGGGCACCTGCGTGAGCGTGCCGTCGGCCACGGTGGGCGCTCCGGCGTGCACCGTCCACCGCACCGAGCCGGGCAGTGGCCGGCCGAGGTACGGCGAGTTGCGACTGCGACCGCGCAGGTCGGCGGCCTCGAACGTGCCCGCCGCATCCGGGTCGTAGAAGGTGAGTTCCGCGGGTTCACCGGCGGCGATCGGCCGACCGTGACCGGCCAGGCGCCCGATGCGCGCCGGGGTGCGCGACATCACGCGGGCGACGTCGGCCCAGTCGAGCAGGCCGGTCTGCACCATCGCGGCGTGCACCACGCGCAGGGCGGACTCGAGTCCGACCATGCCGTTGGCGGCGGCCTGCCACTCGCAGCTCTTCGCCTCGTCGGGGTGCGGGGCGTGGTCGGTGGCGACGATGTCGATCGTGCCGTCGGCCAACCCTTCGCGCACCGCGTGGACGTCTTCGGCGCGGCGCAGCGGCGGGTTCACCTTGAACCGGGCGTCGTAGCCGCGAACGAGTTCCTCGTCCAGCAGCAGGTGGTGCGGGGTGACCTCGGCGGTCACCGCGATGCCGCGCTTCTTGGCCCAGCGGATCAGGTCCACCGAGCCGGCCGTGGACAGGTGGCACACGTGCAGGCGGGAGCCGACGTGTTCGGCCAGCAGCACGTCGCGGGCGATGATCGACTCTTCGGCGACCGCGGGCCAGCCGGCAAGTCCCAGCTCGGCCGACACGGCGCCCTCGTTCATCTGGGCGCCCTCGGTCAGCCGCGGGTCCTGGGCGTGCTGGGCGATCACACCGTCGAACGCTTTCACGTACTCGAGGGCGCGTCGCATGATGAGCGGGTCCCAGACGCAGAAGCCGTCGTCGCTGAACACCCGCACCCGGGCGCGGGAGGCGGCCATGGCACCGAGCTCGGCCAGCCGCTCGCCCTTCTGACCGACCGTCACCGCGCCGATCGGCTGCACGGTGACCAGGCCCGCCGCCTCGCCGAGGGCGAGCTCCTGCTCGACGACGCCGGCGGTGTCGGCCACGGGCGAGGTGTTGGGCATGGCGAACACGGCGGTGTAGCCGCCGGCGGCGGCCGCCTCGGACCCGGTGCGGACGGTCTCGGATGCCTCGTACCCGGGCTCGCGCAGATGGGTGTGCAGGTCGACCAGGCCCGGCAGGGCGATGAGCCCGTCGACGTCGATCTCGCGGGCGCCGGCGTGCGAAAGCCCGGTGCCGACCTCGGCGATGCGACCGTCGGCCACGAGGATGTCGGCGGCCGTGTCACCTTCCAGCGATGCTCCGCGGAACAGGAGGACCTCGGTCATCGTGCGTCCTCCTTCTGGTTCGGTGTCGTCGCGTCGTTCGTGGCGGGGTCGTCTGCGGGCGCGGGCCGCTCCCCCGCCAGCAGCAGGTAGAGCGCGGCCATGCGCACCGACACCCCGTTCGTGACCTGGTCGAGCACGGTCGACCGGGGCGAGTCCGCCGCCTGGGCGCAGATCTCCAAGCCCCGGTTCATCGGACCGGGATGCATCACCATCGTACTCTCCGGCAGCGCGGCGAATCGTTCCGGCGTCAGTCCCCAGTGCCGGGAATACTCCCGTTCGGTGGGGAAATACGCGGCGTTCATGCGCTCGGCCTGGATGCGCAGCATCATGAGCGCGTCGGGCCCGTCGGCCACGGCCTCGTCGAGGTCGTAGCCGACCTGCACCGGCCAGCCCGAGACATCCTGGGGCACCAGCGTGGGCGGGGCGACCAGCGCAACCTTGGCGCCCAGCGTGTGCAGCAGCCACACGTTCGAACGGGCGACCCGTGAGTGCAGGATGTCGCCGACGATCGTCACGCGGACCCCGCTCAGGTCGCGTCCGCGGCTGGCGTCGCCGAACCGGCGCTTGCGGATGGTGTAGGCGTCCAGCAGCGCCTGGGTGGGGTGCTCGTGGGTGCCGTCGCCGGCGTTGAGCACACCGGCGCTGATCCAGCCGCTGGTGGCGAGGGTGCGCGGCGCGCCCGAGGCGCCGTGCCGGATCACCACCGCGTCGGCGGCCATCGCCTGCAGGGTCTGTGCGGTGTCCTGCAGCGACTCGCCCTTCGAGACGGACGAGCCCTTGGCCGAGAAGTTGATCACATCGGCTGAGAGCCGTTTGGCGGCGGCCTCGAACGAGATGCGGGTGCGGGTGGAGTCCTCGAAGAACAGGTTCACGACGGTCTTGCCGCGCAGCGTCGGAAGCTTCTTGACCTCGCGGCGCTGGGTGCCCGCCATGTCTTCGGCGACGTCGAGGATCCGCAGCGCGTCGGCGCGGTCGAGGGTGCGGGTGTCGAGCAGGTGCCTCATGACTCGATCGTCACCTCGTCGGCGCCGTCGACCTCGGCCAGGCGCACGTTGACGCGCTCGTCGCGGGAGCTCGGCAGGTTCTTGCCCACGAAGTCGGGGCGGATGGGCAGTTCGCGGTGCCCCCGGTCGACGAGGATCGCCAGGCGCACCGCGGCGGGCCGGCCGATGTCTTGCAGTGCGTCGAGGGCGGCGCGGATGCTGCGGCCCGAGAACAGCACGTCGTCGACGAGCACGACGGTGCGGCCGTCGATGCCGCCGGGCGGGATCGAGGTCGGTTGCGGGGTGCGCGTGGGATGTCGGTGCAGATCGTCGCGGTACATCGTGACATCCATCGCCCCCACCGGCACCGGCGTGCCGGCGACGTCGCCGATCAGCGCCGCGATGCGGTGCGCGAGGGTGACGCCTCGCGTCGGGATGCCCAGGATCACGAGGTTCTGTGCGCCCTTGTTCGACTCCAGGATCTCGTGCGAGATCCGAGTCAGGGCTCGTGCGATGTCAGCGTCATGCAGCACGGTGCGCGTGCTCATC
The DNA here is from genome assembly GCF_000422405.1 of Microbacterium luticocti DSM 19459. Lineage (GTDB taxonomy): Bacteria > Actinomycetota > Actinomycetes > Actinomycetales > Microbacteriaceae > Microbacterium > Microbacterium luticocti. The sequence goes on along the minus strand of NZ_AULS01000001.1, from coordinate 50,006 downwards.
CGCCGCTCCCTTCTCCGCCTCACGGGACGGGGTTAAAGGTTGCCTGCTCGTTCGAGTCTATCGGGTGCCGGCTCCCCCGCCGACGACCCCGACTTCCCCTCGGAAACGTGCGGCGGGCTCGTGCGTGTCTCAGAACGTGTGGGTTTCGGCGGTGGCATCCCGCATCTTCTGGGACATCGGTCGCGGGCGTGTCTCAGAACCCGTGGGTTTCGGAGGTGGCATCCCGCATCTTGTGAGACATGCCCCGCGGGCGTGTCTCAGAACCTGTGGGTTTCGGAGTTGGCATCCCGCATCTTGTGGGACACGGGCGTCACGGGCGTGGTCGCGTCGGCCGGCTGCGGGACGGCGGCTCAGCGCACGGGCTCGGCGACCGAGCCTTCGGCAACCGGGCCTTCGGCGACCGGGCACTGCTCGGCGCGGATCGGGTGGCCCTGCGTGGTGAGGCAGCGGCCGGTGGTCAGGTCCCACTTCCAGTCGTGCATGCTGCAGGTGAGCACGCCGTCCTGGATCGTGCCGGTCTTCGACAGGTCGGCGCGCAGGTGCGGGCAGCGGCGCTGGATCGTCCAGTCGCCCAGCTGCACATCCTCGGTCTGGTCGGTCTGCTCCTGATACCAGTTCTCGACGTACTCGATCCGATCCACCGACAGGCACTTCAGGAACGTGGTGAGGAACTCGTTGAACTTGCCGCTCCGCCCGACCGAGAACTGCATCGACAGGAAGATCGAGTTCGACCAGTCGATCTCGTGGTCGCGGATGTTCGTCGAGACGAGGTCAGCGGGGATCGTGTACCAGTAGATGCATTCCTCGCCCGCATACTCGCGCACCTTGGCCTTCGGAAAGTCGACGACCATGTCGAGCTCGCCGATGCGGAACCGCACGTTGCCGCCGACACCGAGCCGGATCGTGCGGGACTTGCGCAGCAGCGGCTCCCACCACGCTTTCAGCGCGGCGAGCATCTCATCGGGGGCCATCACCGGGGCACGGGATGCCTCTTCCGCGCGGATCTCGTCCTGCCGCGCATCGCGCTGCTCGGCCAGGTACGTCCACTTGTCGCCGAAGATGCGGTCGATCTCGGCGTCGGTGTACAGCGTCTGAGTCACGCTGATCCGACCGTGGTCGAGGTCGACCTGTGTTCCGGGCAGGAACAGGTACCCCTTCTGCTCGGGTCGCAGCTGCCGCATGTGCTCGAGGAACTGGGCCTGGTCGGTGAAGATGGCATCGTCTTCAAGGCCCCACCCGTTGTACCGGAACAGCTCCTCGCGCAGGAACATCGGCGGCCCCGCCATCGGGAACACGTGCTCGGCGTCGACCTTCTCGATGTAGTACATGGCGCGCTTGTTCTGCGCGTCACGCTTGAGCCGGGCGAAGTTCTGCTTGGCGTCCTGCGGCAGGTCGTACACCATCGGCCACCAGATCGCCCCCGACACCTGCGTGAAATACGCGTCGGGTTTCGAGAAGCCGAGCAGCTTCTCCAGATCCAGCGGGTGCGAGTCATTCTGGTTCAGGATGCTGGCGGTCCCGTCGTCGACCGACAGCGACGAGTCGCCGATCGGCCCGTCGCTGGGGGCGCGCAGTGGCGTGACCATGAGCTTCAGGTCACCGAACTCGAGCGGAACGCCCGCTTGGGTGTAGACGATGTTCGTGTAACCGAGACGGCGCAGGTCGTCTTCGAGGTCGTCGGTCGGGTATTCCGGCAGCAGCACCCGGATGTCTGTGCGGATGTACCGCTGCATGAGCGCCGGGTCGAAGTGGTCGCGGTGCCGGTGCGAGATGTAGAGGAAGTCGGCCGCCCCGAACCGCTCCCAGTCCAGGCTGCGGTTGTCGGGGAACGGGAACCACGATCCGTAGAAGCTCGGGCCGATCACCGGGTCGCAGATGATGCTGCCGCCGGTGGTCTCGATGAACATGCCCGCATGGCCGAGGCCGGTGATCCGCATGTGTCCTCCCGTTCGAATCGCCCACCGAGTCTACGCGGCCGATCCTGTGTGACCGGCGTTCACGGCCGTGCGTGCACAGACCGGGCGGACGGCCGGTCCGGCGGTTCAGGCGAACAGGCCGCGGATGTCGTCGGCGGTCAGGGACTGCGCGAACAGATCGTCCTCGTCCATGACCGAGCGGAACAGCCGGGCCTTGCGCTGCTGCAGGGCGAGTACCTTCTCTTCGATGGTGCCGCCGGCGATCATCCGGTACACGAACACGCTCCGGGTCTGCCCGATCCGGTGGGTGCGGTCGACGGCCTGGGCTTCGGCCGCCGGGTTCCACCACGGGTCGAGCAGGAACACGTAGTCGGCCTCCGTGAGGGTGAGTCCGAACCCGCCCGCCTTCAGGCTGATCAGGAACACCGGGGCGTCGCCGGTGCGGAACCCGTCGACGACCTCGCCGCGCCGCCGGGTCGAGCCGTCGAGGTGCGCGCTGGCGATGCCCGCGGCATCCAGTCGCTGCGCGGCCAGGTCGAGGAACGACGTGAACTGGCTGAAGACCAGGCATCGGTGCCCCTCGGCGGCGAGTTCGGCGACCTGGGAGACGAGCTCGTCGAGCTTGGCCGACGGGATGCGCGCGTCGGCGGGATCGACCAGCGCCGGCGACAGTGCGAGCAGGCGCAGCAGCGTCAGCGACCGGAACACGATGAAGCGGTTGCGGTCGAGGTCCTCGAGCAGCCCCAGCACCTTCTGCCGCTCGCGCTGCAGCACGGTGTCGTAGCGGGCCCGGTGGGCGGCGGTCAGCTCGATGTGCAGCACCTGCTCCTGCTTCGCCGGCAGTTCGGCGGCCACGTGCTCCTTCGTGCGCCGCAGCATGAGCGGGCGCACCCGGCGCCGCAGCCGGGCCAGGCGGGCGGACCGGTACGGCGCCCCCTCCTGATTCTCGGGCACCTTGCCCTGCTCGATCGGGCCGATGTACTCCTGCCGGAACCGGCGGGCGGACGGGAAAAGCCCGGGCGAGGTCAGTGACAGCAAGGCCCAGAGTTCGGCAAGGGTGTTCTCCATCGGCGTGCCGGTGATCGCGAACGTCACGTCGGCGCGCAGTCGGCGGACCGCCTTGTGCAGCCTGGTCGCCGGGTTCTTCACGAACTGGGCCTCATCGAGCACGACGCCGGCCCAGTCCACCGCGACGAACTCGTCCTCGTCCAGCCGCAGCAGCGCGTACGAGGTCACGACGACGTCGGCATCGGCCGGGAGCGGACTGCGGCGCCGCGCCCGCGTCGCGTCGACGACGGCCACCCACAGGCCCGGTGTGAACCGCGCCGCTTCGTCGCGCCAGGTCGTCAGCACCGAGGTGGGCGCCACCACCAGGAACGGGCGCCGCGGGCCCGTCTGCACCGCGTGGGCGAAGAACGCGAGCATCTGCAGCGTCTTGCCCAGCCCCATGTCGTCGGCGAGGATGCCGCCGAGCCGGTGGCGCCACAGGAACGCGAGCCAGTCGTACCCGGCGCGCTGATACGGGCGCAGCTCGGCGTGCAGACCAGCCGGCAGCGGCGTCGACTCGATGCGCTGCACGTCCCGCAGCCCGTCGACGGCCGCCCGCCACGAGACGGCGGGTTCGGCGACGTCGGCGAGGTCCTCGAAGTCCTCCCACAACGCAGTCTGATACCGGCTGATGCGCGGCCCGGTCTCCCATTCGGTCAGTTCGGCCGCCTCGTCGATCAGCTCCCGCAGCCGGTCGAGCGCAGGGTGGCGCAGCGAGAAGTAGCTGCCGTCGACGAGCAGGAGCTTGCTCTGCCGTTTCGCCAGTGCGGTGAACAGCGGCTGGAACGGGATGGCGTGGCCGTCGATCGTCACGAGCACGCCGAGGTCGAACCAGTCGGGGTCGGTGCTCTCCACGGTCGACACGGTGATCTCGGGGTCACCGGTCAGCTCCTGGTAGGTGCGGCGCCGGCCGTGGGTGACGACGCGGACGCCGTCGAGAGCCTCGAGCGCGGGGACGGTCTCGGCGATGAACTCGGCGGCCTCGATGCCGCTGCAGGTCGTGATCGCTGTGGCGGGCGGCCCCGCCGCCGGCGGCCATACCGCATCGAGCCGACCCCGCACCTCGGCCTCCGCCTCGGCGTCGCGATCGGGATGCTCCCCGGTGAGCGGGAACCGGTCGCCCGACGCGTACACCCACTCCCACGCGTACTCGACGACCTCGCGCGGCCGGAATCTCACCGACAGCTCGAGCACCGGCGGCGACGGCTCGGGGACCGCGACTCCGGCGCCGGCCACGATCTTCGCCCGGCGCGCCAGCCGCGCGTACCCACCGCTCAAGAACTCCTGGACCTCGGCGGCGGGAACGGACATGCCGGCAGGATGCTCGAGCAGCGTGCGCAGCGGCTCACCGAGCGCACCGGGGGCCAGCGTCAGAGCGATCCGACCACGCGACACGGTCCACGAGTACACGCCGGTGCGGTCGACGGCGCGGACCCTCTCAGGGTCGACGACGGCGTCCTCGATGCGCACCTCGGGCACGAGTCTCAAGCCGCGCCCGTCCCGCTGCACCACGATGGCCGCGTCGGCGTCGGATGCCATCCGCACCTCCTGCCCCTTGGCGGCCGACACGATCTCGATGCCGTGCGCGGGTGCAGTGGCCAGGTGCGGCCACAGCAGATCGGACGCCACCGTGTCGAGGGTGAGCCAGTCCGACACGTCGACGAACGGACCGATGGCACGGGTGCCGTGTGCGATGCTGTGCAGCTCGAGCATCCAGCGAACGTGGTCGGTGCGAAACAGCGACCCCTGGCGTCGCAGCGTGTCCCATGCCGCCTGGCCGCGGATCCAGTTTCCGGTCGAGGTGCTGCGCATCAGCGGGCGCAGTCCGACCAGCACCTCTCCCCCGGCCGTGGCGAGGCTGCGAGCCGTCGCGGTCGCGACGGAGCGGGGCGCCCAGCGCGAGGCGCCGGTGCGGGAGCGCTGGCGCAGCTCGACCCCGAGCGCCAGCGGCACCGCGCCCGGTGCCGCACCGCCGGACGCCGTGCCGTCGCGCAGCAGGTCGCGCCACGACGGTGTCGGCGCCGGCACGGGCGTCGGAGCCGGCGCGAACCCGTCGGCCGCCGCCCACGCGCGCACGTCCTGCCGAGCGGCCGGTTCCGCCGTGGTGGCCGCGGCCGGTGCAGGACGGGCGGGTACGGGCGTGCGTCGCGGCGGGGGCCCCGTCCGTTCGTTCGAGGCGAGCATCGTCGCGACGGTGTGCTTGCACCAGGCGGTCATCGGGCACGTGCACGACGCACTGGCGATGCCGCCGGCGCCGTCCGGTCGGATCGTCGTGCGATACACCGCGGAACGGCTTCCGGACACGGTGCCGCGCAGGACGCCGGCATCCTCGTCCCACGCCACCGAGCGCACGGCGCCCTGCCGGAAGTAGTCGACGCCGCGCACGAACCCGAAACCGAGCGCCTGGCGTCGGATCTGCTCGGGATCGAAGAACGGTGCGGTCACGGGACCCATTCCAGCCGGGGCCACCGACATCCGTCGTCAGGACGAGCGCGCGATGCGGGCGAGCACGCCGTTGACGAACGCGCCCGACTCGTCGGTGGAGAACTCCTTGGCCAACTCGACAGCCTCATCGATGGCGACCGCGGTGGGCACCTCGTCGTTGTAGAGGATCTCCCAGGTGGCGATACGCAACAGGGCACGGTCCACCGCGGGCATCCGGGACAGCGGCCAGTCCTTGGCGAAGGTGGTGATCTGCTCGTCGATCTCGCCCTGGTTGTCGATGATCCCGTCGACGATCTCGCGCGCATACAGCCACGAGGCCTCACGCGCCGGCTCGTTGGCGGCGCGCTGCGCCTCGGCGGCGAGGATCGTCGCGACCTCGTCGCCGCGGACGTCGGCCTGGAACAGGATGTCCAGGGCGCGCTTGCGCGCCTTCGTGCGTGCGCTCATCGGGCGGGCGCGCTCAGTTCACGCGGCCGAGGTAGTCGCCGGTGCGGGTGTCGACCTTGACCTTCGTGCCGGTCTCGAGGAACAGCGGCACCTGGATCTCGTACCCGGTCTCGACGGTGGCGGCCTTCGTGCCGGCCGACGAGCGGTCGCCCTGCAGTCCGGGCTCGGTGTAGGTGATCTCGAGCACCACCGAGGCGGGGAGTTCGACGTACAGCGGGTTGCCGTCGTGCAGGGCGATCGTGACCTGCTGGTTCTCGAGCAGGAAGTTCTTCGCGTCGCCGACCACCGCGGCGGGAACCGTGATCTGGTCGTAGTCGGTCGCGTCCATGAACACGAAGCCGTCGCCGTCGCTGTACAGGTAGGTGAAGTCGCGGCGGTCGACGTTCTCGATCTCGACCTTCGAGCCGGCGTTGAACGTCTTGTCGTTGGTGCGGCCGGTGACGACGTTCTTCAGCTTGGTGCGCACGAACGCGCCGCCCTTGCCGGGCTTGACGTGCTGGAACTCCACGACGCTCCAGAGCTGGCCGTCGAGGTTGAGGACGACGCCGTTGCGGATGTCTGCGGTGGATGCCATGGGTGATGTGGTCCGTTTCGTCGGTCGGGGACGGGCCCGGCACGAGCCCGACGTCTGATTCTACGGGATGTCGTCCGCACCCTCGGGGGCTGGGGGCCGCGGGGCCACCAGCGGCAGCAGGATCTCGTCGACGATCGCGGTGATCTGCTCGTCCGGCAACGGGGTGAACGTCATCAGCATGTCGTGCCGCATCAGGTCGGCGGCGACCGTGCGCACGCGCGGCGTCAGGCGTGCGGCATCCGCTTCGCCGCGCTGCACGGCGCGGTCGAGGATCACGTCCATGCCGCCGCCGCGGCCGCCGAACGCCTGCTCGCGCAGATGGGCGAAGGTGCGCCCCGACTCGGAGAAGTACGCCCCCACCAGCACGCTCATCAGCGGGGCCAGCTGGCCGCGGCTCGCGCTCGCACGCCGCAACAGTTCGATGGCGTCGCCGCGCAGCGAGCCGGTGTCGGGCACCTCGACGCGGTCGCGGCGCAGGCCGTGGGCGACGGATGCCTCCAGCAACGCCCAGCGGTCGGGCCAGCGCCGGTAGATCACCGAGCGGCTGGTGCCGGCGCGCTCGGCCACCGCGTCGATGGTGAAACCGCCGTATCCGTCGACGATCAGCTGCTCCCAGCCGGCATCGAGGATCGCGTCCTCGAGCTGCTTCCCGCGCCGCCGTCGCACCGACTCCTGAAGATTCATTTGTGTATCTTATCGTGACGGCGTATCGTCGGTCACGTCTGTTAGATACAGCTCTGACTCTTAAGGATCCGCATGTCCGAGGCATCCGCCCCTGCCGTCCCCCGCCGCGCGATCGTCACGGCCCTCGTGCTCATGGTCGGGGGCCTGGCCGTCATCTTCGACAGCACGATCATGAGCATCGCGCTGAAGACCCTCGCCGTCGACCTGGACGTGCCCATCGGCACGATCCAGTGGGTGACCACCGCGTATCTGCTCGCGCTGGGCGTCGCGATCCCCGCGGTCGGCTGGGCGCAGGCGCGCATCGGCGGCAAACGGCTCTGGATGATCGCGCTCACGATCTTCCTCGTCGCCTCGATCGCGTGCTCGCTCGCGTGGGACGCGCCCAGCCTCATCGCGTTCCGGGTCGTGCAGGGCGTCGGCGGCGGTCTCATGATGCCGCTGATGGCGACCCTGGCCATCCAGCAGGTGCCGGGCGGTGCCGGACTCGGCCGGCTGATGGCGACGGTGAGCCTGCCCGCCGCGCTCGGGCCCATCCTCGGCCCCACCATCGGCGGACTCATCCTGAACCTCCTGGACTGGCGCTGGATCTTCTGGGTGAACGTGCCGTTCTGCCTGGTCGGGCTGCTGCTCGCCTGGAGGCTGATCCCCGCCGACCCGCCGCGGGGCCGGCCGGTGCTGGACTGGCTCGGACTGGTGCTGGTCTCGCCGGGGCTGGTCGGCGTGCTCTTCGGACTCTCGAACGTGAGCCGCGACGGCGGCTTCGCACGTCTGGACGTCTGGCCGCCCGCGGCGGCGGGCGTCGTGTTCCTCGCGCTGTTCGTGCTCGTGCAGCTGCGCCGCCCCGCCACCGCGCTGGTCGATGTCGGCCTGCTGGCCCGCAGGCCGGTCGCCTCGTCGACCGCGGTGCTGTTCCTGTCGGGCGCGTCGCTGTACGGCGCGATGCTGCTGCTGCCGCTGTTCTTCCAGCTGGTGCGCGGCGCGGACGCGCTCACCGCCGCGCTGCTGCTCATTCCGCAGGGGGTCGGCGCGCTGCTGAGCCGGACGCTGGCGGGCAGGCTCACCGATGCGATCGGCGCGCGCCTGGTGGCGATCGCCGGGTTCGTCGTGATGGGGGCGGCGACCGTGCCGTTCGCACTCGCCCACGCGGCGACGAACGACTGGTGGCTGGCTGCGGTGCTGGTCGTGCGCGGCTTCGGCATGGGCGCCGTGATGATCCCGGTGATGTCGGTCGCCTACCTCGGGCTGGAGCGGGAGCAGGTGCCGCATGCCAGCATCGTCACACGTCTCGCGCAGCAGATCGGCGGCGCGTTCGGCACCGCGGTGCTGGCGGTGATCCTGGATGCCTCGACCCGCGGCGCGCACGGGATCGCCGACGTGGCGTCCGGCTTCGACACGGCGTTCTGGTGGGCGGTGGGCTTCACCGTCGTCGCGATCGGCGTGTGCCTCACGCTGCCGTCGCGGCCGCGCCCCACGGCTGCGGCCGAGGCGAAGCGGGCCGCGGTCGGGGCCGCGTGAGCGCGGGGCGCGCCGGGGCCGCGTGAGCGCGGGGCGCGCCGGGGCCGCGTGAGCGCGGGGCGCGCCGGGGCCGCGTGAGCGCGGGGCGCGCCGAAGCGCGCCGGGGCGGCGGTTCGGCACTCGCGACGCCGTGGCCGGGTCAGCCCTCGGACTGGCCGGCGATCACGTCGATGAGCAGGTTCACGGCGGTCGCGTAGCCGGCGACGCCCTCGCCGATCACGTGCACGGCCGCGACGTCACGCACGTACGAGACCTGCCGGAACTGCTCGCGGGCGTACACATCCGAAATGTGCACCTCGGCGACCGGGAGCGCGACGCCCGACAGCGCGTCGCGCAGCACGACCGAGGTGTGGGTGAGCCCGCCCGGGTTGATGACGATCCCTGCGCACTCGGTGCGCGCGGCGTGGATGGCGTCGATGAGCACGCCTTCGTGGTTGCTCTGCACCGCCTGCACGTCGAAGCCGCGGGCGGCGGCCGCGTCGGCGGCGATCCGTTCCACGTCGGCGAGGGTGGCGGTGCCGTACACCTCGGGCTCGCGCACCCCGAGCAGGTTCAGGTTCGGCCCGTTGACCAGCAGCAGGCGGCGCGGTGCGCTCATGACCCGATCTCCTGGTAGGCGGCGTACAGCAGCGACTCGTCGGGCGCCTGCATCACCGTCGGACGGCCGATGCCGTCGAGCACGACGAAGCGCAGCATGCTGCCGCGCGCCTTCTTGTCGCGGCGCATCGTGGCCAGCAGCTGCTGCCACGCGCCGGCCCGGTAAGTGGTCGGCAGCCCCAGCGAGGTGAGGATGTCGCGATGCCGGTCGACAGCGGCGTCGTCGAGGCGTCCGGCCAGCCGTGACAGCTCGGCGGCGTACATCATGCCGACGCTGATCGCCGCGCCGTGGCGCCACTGGTATCGCTCGGCGTACTCGATGGCGTGCCCGAGGGTGTGCCCGTAATTGAGCATCTCGCGCAGCCCCGCCTCGCGCAGGTCCTGTCCCACCACCTGCGCCTTCATGCCGATCGCCAGTTCCATGCAGCGGCGGAACGCGTCGGAGCCGGGGTCGACCGCAGCCTGCGGGTCGGCTTCGACGAGGTCGAGGATCTCGGGGTGGCGGATGAACCCGGCCTTGACGACCTCGGCGAACCCGGCCACACGTTCGTTGGCCGACAGGCTGTCGAGCAGGTCGAGGTCGCAGATCACCGCGCGCGGCGTCCAGAACGCGCCGACGAGGTTCTTGCCCTCGTTGGTGTTGATCCCGGTCTTGCCGCCGACGGCGGCATCGGCCATGCCCAGCACGGTGGTCGGCAGCTGGATGACGTCGACGCCGCGCAGCCAGGTCGCGGCGACGAAACCGGCCAGGTCGGTCACCGCGCCCCCGCCGAAGCCGATCACCGCGTCGCTGCGCGTCAAGTCGGCCTGGCCGAGGATCTGCCAGCAGAACGACGCGACCTCGATGCGCTTGCCCGCCTCGGCGTCGGGGATCTCGGCGAGCAGCACCTGTCGCCCGGTGGCGGCGAGGGCTTCGCGCAGCTGTTCGGCGGCGGTCGCCATCGACGGCTGGTGCACCAGCAGCAGCTTCGCGGCACCCTCGGGCACGACGGCCGGTAGCCGGTCGCGCAGGATGCCGCGGCCGACGGCGACCTCGTAGGGCCGCTCGGCGGCGACCGGGATGACGGTGGTGTCGGTCATCGCTGTCCTTCCTGGGCGTCGTGCGCCCGACTGGAGCGCACCCAATCGGCCACCCGCGCGACGATGTCGCGGATGTGTCCGGTCGAGGTGTCGAAGGTGACGTCGGCGAGCCGGTCGTACAGCTCCCGCCGCTCGGCGCTGACCTGCCGCCACCGGGCCAGGGCGTCCTCACCCTGCAGCAGCGGGCGGGTGGAGGTGCGGATGCGACCGGCCACGGTACGCGGGTCGACGGTCAACAGCACGACCCGGTGAGCGGCCAGGTCGGCTCGGGTGTCGGCATCGAGCACCGCCCCGCCGCCGAGCGCGACGATGCCGTCGGTGCGAAGACCCTCCTTGACGGCCTCGCGCTCCAGCTCGCGAAAGCGCGCTTCACCCGCTGCCGCGAAGATCTCGGGGATCGGTCCGTACGTGCGCGAGACGGCGACGTCGGTGTCGAAGAAGCCCACACCCAGGGCCTTGGCGACCTTGCGGCCGATGCTCGTCTTGCCGGCCCCCATCGGGCCGATCAGCACGACGGCGCGGCCGGTCATGCCCGGGCGGGGTCGCTGTGGGCGGCCGTGCGCAGGGTGTCGGGGATCGCGGCGAGGTACCCGTCGAGGTTGCGGCGGGTCTCGGCGACGCTGTCACCGCCGAACTTCTCGAGCACCGCCTCGGCCACAACGAGTGCGACCATCGCCTCGGCGACCACGCCCGCGGCGGGCACCGCGCACACGTCGGAGCGTTGATGGTGTGCCGATGCGGTCTCGCCGGTGGCCACATCCACCGTGCGCAGGGCGTGCGGCACGGTCGCGATCGGTTTCATCCCGGCGCGCACCCGCAGCACGGTGCCGGTCGACATGCCGCCCTCGGTGCCACCGGCACGGTCGCTCGCGCGCACGATGCCGTCGTCGGCGGCGAAGAGCTCATCGTGCGCGGCCGAGCCGCGGCGGCGGGTGGTCTCGAACCCGTCGCCGACCTCGACGGCCTTGATGGCCTGGATGCTCATGAGCGCCTGCGCGAGCCGGCCGTCCAGGCGGCGGTCCCACTGCACGTGCGAACCCAGCCCGGGCGGCAGCCCGTAGGCGAGCACTTCGACGATGCCGCCGAGGGTGTCGCCGTCCTTGCGGGCGGCGTCGACCTCGGCGACCATGCGCGCGCTGGTAGCCGCATCGAAGCATCGCAGCGGGTCGGCGTCCAGTGCTGCGACGTCGCCCGGGCCGGGCACCGGGGCATCCGGCGGCACCTGCACGGGGCCGATCGAGAGCGTGTGGCTGACCAGGCCGATGCCGAGTTCCGCCAGGAACGCCCGCGCGATCGCACCGAGCGCGACCCGGGCCGCCGTCTCGCGGGCGCTGGCGCGTTCGAGGATCGGCCGGGCCTCGTCGAACCCGTACTTCTGCATGCCGACGAGGTCGGCGTGGCCAGGCCGCGGGCGGGTCAGCGGTGCACCGCGTCCGCGAGAGCGGTCGGTGAGGTCGACGGGTTCGGCGCTCATCACCTCGGTCCACTTCGGCCACTCGGTGTTGCCGATCCGCACCGCGATGGGGCTGCCGATCGTGTAGCCGTGTCGCACGCCGGCCGAGACGGTCAGCTCGTCCTGTTCGAACTTCATGCGCGACCCGCGGCCGTACCCGAGCTTGCGACGCTGCAGGTCGGCCTGGATCGCCTCGCGCGAGACGGGCACGCCGGCGGGCATGCCCTCCATGAGGGCGACGAGTTCGGGGCCGTGCGATTCGCCGGCCGTGAGCACGCGGAGCATGGCTCCAGTCTCCCACGCCCTCGCGCAGGCTCAGTCGCCGGTGACGGCCGCGCGCATCGCGGCCAGCACCGCCGGCTCGTCCGGCAGGGGCGTGTCGGGGTCGCCGTGCACAAACACGCGCACCTGCAGCAGCGCCTGCTCGGTGAGCATTCCACGGCCGGGAACGGCGGTGCCCCCGGCCCGCTGCCATGCCCGCGCCAGGTCGGTCGGCCACTGCCCGTAGACGACGTCGTAGAGGATGCCGCCGCCCGCCGCCGCCGCGTCGGCGACCTCGTCGGGCACCTGGGCACCGCCGGGCAGCGCGGCCACGGTCAACGGCGTGGGCTCGTGGCCGGCGGCATCCAACGGCACAGCATGCACCGCCACGCCGATACGCTCCCCCAGCGCCACGAGCGGTGCGGCCGAGTCGACCCGTCGCGCCGCGACCTCGACGGCGGTCGCGCCCAGCTCGGCCAGGGCGAGCACGGCCGAGGTGGCGGTCGCTCCGGCACCGATCACCCGGGCCGAGCCGACACCGGCCAGTCCGTGCGTGCGCAGGTCGCGTGCGATGCCGCCGACGTCGGTGTTGAACCCGTGCGGCCCGTCGTCGGTCAGCAGCAGCGTGTTCACGGCGCCCGACAGCTCCGCCCGCCGGTCGCGGGTGCGTGCGGCGCGGAACGCGGGCGTCTTCAGGGGCATGGTCAGCGACAGGCCGCGCCAGGACGCGTCCAGGCCGTGCAGGGCTGCGCCGAAGGATGCGGCATCCACCCGCCGCCTGGTGTACCGCCAGTCCAGCCCGAGCGCACGGTAGGCGGCGGTGTGCAGGACCGGCGAGAGGCTGTGGGCGATCGGGTCGCCCCAGACCGCGAGCAGGTCTGGGCCGATCAACATCCCGAGTCCGGGTGCGCCTTGCACCACTGCTGGAACTGGGTGACGGCCTTCTCATGCTCTGCGTACGTGGTGCTGAACACCGTCTTGCCGGTGTCGAGGTTCACCGTCACGAAGTACAGCCATGGGCCGGCGGCGGGGTGCATCGCGGCGTCGATGGCAACGTCCCCCGGGTTGCTGATGGGTCCGACCGGCAGCCCCGCGTGCACATAGGTGTTCCACGGGTTGTCGTCCTTCAGCGCAGCCGCCGACGAGCTTGCGGTGCCGTCGTGCATCTCGCCGTACCCGTACTGGGCGGTCGAGTCCATCTGCAGCTTGCCGAACGTCTCCTGATTGTTCGGATCGAGGCGGTTCTCGATCACCCGCGACACCTTGTAGAAGTCGTCGGACGAGCGTGCCTCGCGCTGGATGATCGACGCGATCGTGAGGATCCGTTCCCGGTCGGCCTGCGCCACCCCGGCGTCGTCGAGCGAGCTCACGGTGCGGTCGACCATCGTCTTGATGACATCTTTCGCGGTGACCCCGGGCGGGAACGTGTACATCGCGGGGAACAGCCAGCCCTCGAGGCTCTTCGCCTTCACCCCGTACGCCGACGGGTCCTTGACGGCGGCCTGGAAATCGGCGAGCGGGATCTTCAGCGCGTCCGACAGGCGCTTCAGGATCTGATCCTCGGTGAGGCCTTCGGGCAGCAGCGCCGAGTTCTCGAGCTTGTTGGCCGGGTCGGTCAGCGCGGTCAACGCGTCCTTCGCCGTCATCATCTTCTGCAGCTTGTACACGCCCGGGTAGAACGTCGGATTCGCGTGGCTGGACACCAGCATGTCGTAGAACACGCCGGGGGTCTTGGTGACCCCGGCCGACGCGAGCGACTTCGAGATCGAGGCACCGGTGTCGCCGGCGACGATCGTCACCAGAGCCTCGCCGTGCGCCTGTCCGGCCTCGTAGTCCTTCGGCTCTTCCCACCCCATCAGTGAGCGGATCTGCGGCTCGTAGGTGTGCCACACGTAATAGCCGCCGCCGGCGATGCCACCGAGCACCACCAGCACGACCGCCAGTGCGATCCAGCGACCGCGACGCTTGGCCCGCCGACTCTTGCCGGGCGGGACGGTGCCGAGCGCGTCGGTGGTGGCGGCGCCGGTGAACAGATCCTCCACCGAGGGGCGGTGCGCGGTGCCGGCCGACGTGTGGCCGTGAGCCCCCTGACCGTGCGCGGCGTGCTGGTCGGCAGCCGCCTGGTCGGTAGCCGTCGGCCGCGAGGGCGTGTGCCGGTGCGCGGACGCGGCCTGCGCCGCACCGCCGGCCGCAGAGGCCGGCGCTCCGGCATCCGTCGGCCGTGGCGCCGACACCGGTGTCGGCTGCTGCCGGGCGGCGTCGCGTCCGCCGGTGGCCGGCGTGTCCCCGGCGGCGCCGTCGCGGCTGGCACCGCCCGCCGCCGCCGCGCGGCGCGCGGCTTCACGGGCGGCACGGCGGGACGTGGGCACGGCGCCGTCGGCAGCGTCGGCGGCGTGTGCGCCGGTCTGCCCCGAACGCGGGTCGGGCAGGCGGCCGTAGAGGTCGGCGAACGGGTCGTCGCCGTCGGGACGGGCTTCGGGCATCAGGCGGGCTCCTGCGCTGGGGGGACGAGGTCGCCGGCCGGGCGACCTGTGCGCTTCTCGATGTCGAGAGCCTGCTGCAGGAAGACCACCGCGGCGACCTGGTCCACAATGCTACGAGAAGAACGCTGGGTTCTGCCCGACCCGCGCAGCGCGGCGTGCGCGCTCACCGTGCTCAGCCGCTCGTCGACGAGCCGCACCGGTCGCAGGGATGCCGCGGCCAGCGCGCCGGCGAACGCCCGGGCGTCCGCGGTCGAGGGCGTGTCGTCACCGCGCAGGTTCAGGGGCAGGCCGACGACGAGCTCGACCGCGTCGTGCTCGGTCGCCAGCGCCAACACCCGCGCCACCGAGGCGTCGTCGCGCGGGACGGTCTCGACGGGCACGGCGAGCATCCCATCGGGGTCGCAGCGGGCGACGCCGATGCGGGCACGGCCCACGTCGACGCCGAGCCGCACCCCGCGCCGGAACGTCATCCGCGCTCCAGTCCGGCCCGCACCGCCTCGAGCGCGGCCGGCAGGGCTGCGGCATCCGTCCCGCCGCCCTGTGCCACATCGTCGCGTCCGCCGCCTCCGCCGCCGAGGACGGATGCCGCGGCCTTGGCGAGAACGCCGGCCCGCGCCCCGGCGGCCCGGGCGGCCTCGTTGAGCGCCACGACCACCAGGGGGCGGCCCTTCGCCTCGGCACCCAGTGCCACCACGGCGGCGTCGGCGCCCAGCCGGTCGCGCACCTGCAGGGCCAGGGTGCGGGCGTCGTCGGCCGAACCGACCGTACCGATGGACTGCGCGACGAGCCGGTAGCCGTCGACAGGGGTCGCGGTCTGCGCCAGCGCCGGAGCCCGGTCGGCGAGGGCGCGCGCCTCGAACGCGGCGATCTTCTTCTCAGCGGCCTTCAGCTGGGCGCTCAGTTCCGCGATGCGAGCGGGCAGCTGCTCGCGCGGTGTCTTCAGCGCCGACGTGAGCTGCGAGACGATCGCCCGCTCGGCGGCCAGATCACGGAAGGCGTCCAGGCCCACCAGGGCCTCGACCCGCCGGTTGGAGGCGCCCACCGACGATTCGCCGACGAGGTTGATCAGCCCCACCTCGGCGCTGGTGGACACGTGCGTGCCGGCGCACAGCTCGCGCGACCAGGGACCGCCGATGTCGACCATGCGCACGGTGTCGCCGTACTTCTCACCGAACAGAGCCATCGCGCCCAGCTTTTTGGCCTCGGCCAGCGGCAGAACGCGCGTGGTCACCTGCAGGTTCTCGCGCACCGCGTTGTTGGCGATCTCTTCGATCTCGCTCTTGGTGTCGTCCGACAGCGCCTGACCCCAGGTGAAGTCGAAGCGCAGGTAGCCGGCACGGTTGAGCGAGCCTGCCTGCGTCGCCGTCTTGCCGAGGGTGTCGCGCAGTGCGGCGTGCACCAGGTGGGTCGCGGAGTGTGCCTGTGCGGCGGCGCGCCGGTTCGCGGCATCCACCACGCTGGTCGCCGGCTGCCCCACGCCCACCTCGCCCTGCCGCACCTCGACGGTGTGGCTGACCAGGCCCGGCACCGGTTTCTGCACGTCGAGCACGTCCAGTTCGTAGCCGGGGCCGACGATCATGCCCTTGTCGGCCACCTGTCCACCGCTCTCGGCGTACAGCGCGGTCTCGGCCAGGATCACTTCGGCGATCTGGCCCTGCACCGCCCGCTCGGCGGGCACCCCGTCGACGAGCAGGCCGAGCACGGTCGACTCGGTCTCCAGGTCGGTGTAGCCGGTGAACACGGTCTCGCCCTGGGCCCGGAACGCCCGGTACACGCTCTGGTCGGCGAGCGCTCGCTTGCGCGAGCGGGCGTCGGCCTTCGCGCGTGCCTTCTGCTCCTGCATGAGCGTGTCGAACGCGCCCCGATCGACCGACAGTCCGGCCTCTTCGGCGACCTCGAGGGTCAGGTCGATCGGAAAGCCGTACGTGTCGTGCAGCAGGAACGCCTCCGACCCGCTGAGAGCGGTATTGCCGGTCTTCTTGGTCTGGTCGATGGCGAGGTCGAGGATGGTGGAGCCGGCCGCGAGCGTGCGCAGGAAGGTCTCCTCTTCGGCGAAGGCGTACTGCGAGATCCGTGTCCAGTCCGTGGCGACCTCGGGGTAGGCATCCTTCATCGCGTCACGCGAGGCGGCGAACAGCTCGGGGAAGGTGGGTCCGTCCACGCCCAGCAGGCGCATGGCGCGCACGGTGCGCCGCATCAGCCGGCGCAGGATGTAGCCGCGGCCTTCGTTCGCGGGGGTGACCCCGTCGCTCAGGAGCATGAGCGATGAGCGCACGTGGTCGGCGATCACCCGGAAGCGCACGTCGTCGGCGTGCTCGGCCCCGTAGCGCCGGCCCGACAGGTCGACCGCGCGGTCGAGCACCGGGCGCACCTGGTCGATCTCGTACATGTTCTCGACGCCCTGCGTGATGAACGCGACGCGCTCCAGACCCATGCCGGTGTCGATGTTCTTCTTGGGGAGAGGTCCGACCACCTCGAACTCGGTCTTCGACCGCACGTTCGTGATCTGCTCCTGCATGAACACCAGGTTCCAGATCTCGGTGAACCGGTTGTCGTCCACGGCCGGACCGCCGTCCTGGCCGTACGCGGGTCCGCGGTCGAAGTAGATCTCCGAGCACGGGCCGCCGGGGCCGGGCTGGCCGGTGTGCCAGTAGTTGTCCTCTTTGCCCATGCGCTGGATGCGTGACTCGGGCAGTCCGGCGATGCGCTTCCACAGTCTGGCCGCCTCGTCGTCGTCTTCATAGACGGTGACCCACAGGTCGCGCTCGGCGAAGCCGAGACCGCCGTCGGAGGTGGGTGTGGTCAGCAGTTCCCAGGCGTAGCCGATGGCGCCCTCTTTGAAGTAGTCGCCGAACGACCAGTTGCCGAGCATCTGGAAGAACGTGCCGTGCCGCGCGGTGTGACCGACCTCTTCGATGTCGAGCGTGCGGATGCACTTCTGGCAGTCGGCGGCGCGCGGGAAAGGCGCGGGCACCAGGCCGTTCAGGTACGGGATGAACGGCACCATCCCGGCGATCGTGAACAGGATCGACGGGTCGTCGGTGACCAGCGACGCCGACGGCACGATCACGTGGTCGTTGCGTTCGAAATAGTCGAGGTAGCGCTGGGCGATCTCAGCGGTCTTCATGCGTGTGTGCTCCGGAAGGCAGCAAGGGGCCACAGGCCCGGGTGCGGGAGGGATCAGTCGGCGAGCTTGCGGGCGGCGTCCTGCGCCTTTTCGGCGACGTCGGATGCCACATCCGTGGCCTTCTCGGCGAGGTCCGAGGCGGTGTCGGCGACGGTCTCGACGGCGGAGGCTGCGACGTCCTTGACCTTTCCGGCCGCGTCGGCTGCGGCATCCCGTGCCGTCTGCACCAGGTCGACCGCGCCGTCGCGCGCGTCGGCCACGGTCTGCGAGATGCGCGCCTCCTGGTCGCGGTAGGCATCGCCGACGCGGCCGGTGAACTCGGTGATCCGGGCGTCGATGTCGGCGAGCATGTCGCGGCCGCGCGGGTCCTTGTTGACGAGGTGGGCGAGGACGAAGCCTCCGGCCACGCCGACGAGGAACCACAGGAGCTTCTTCATGTCATCCCTTCCCTGCGCGGAGCCGTGTCGGCGCCGCCTGTCCATCGTAGGCGGAAATGCCACGAGGGCGCCGGGATCCCCCGGCGCCCTCGTCTGTGCGAACTGAGCGAGTCGGGCCCGATCAGCGCGCGGCGTAGTACTCGACGACGAGCTGCACGTCACAGACGACGGGCACCTCGGCGCGCTTGGGCCGGCGCACCAGGCGGGCCTGCAGCTTGTCGAGGTCGACCTCGAGGTAGCCGGGCACCGGGGGCAGCACCTCGGCGTTGCCGCCGGCGGCTGCGACCTGGAAGGGCTCGGTGCCCTCGCTGCGGGCCTTGACGTGGATGAGCTGGCCGGGCTTGACCCGGAACGACGGGCGGTCGACGAGCTGTCCGTCGACGAGGATGTGCCGGTGCACCACGAACTGGCGGGCCTGCGCCATGGTGCGCGCGAAGCCGGCGCGCAGCACGAGCGCGTCCAGGCGCATCTCCAGCTGCTCGACGAGGTTCTCACCGGTCAGCCCGTCCTTGCGACGGGCCTCTTCGAACTGGATGCGCAGCTGCTTCTCGCGGATGCCGTACTGCTCGCGCAGACGCTGCTTCTCGCGCAGACGGACGGCGTAGTCGCTGTCCTGCTTGCGCTTGGTGCGGCCGTGCTCGCCGGGACCGTAGGGGCGCTTCTCGAGGTAGCGCGCCGCCTTCGGGGTGAGGGCGACGCCGAGGGCGCGGGACAGGCGGACCTTGCGGCGGTCCTGGGACTTCGATGCCACGAAGTGTTCCTTCCATGACGCGGCCGTGTCTCTCACGGCTCGCGGGCGTATCGCCCTTCCTCCGCCGGTCCGGACTGCACGCCGGGGCAGACCGGATGGTGTGAAGAAGAAAGGGGATGCCCGAAAACACGGTTTCGAGCCGATCCAGCCTAGCAGATCGAGCCCGGCCGCCGCCGAGGATGCGGGCCGGGGCATCCTGACCGGCGCGTGTCCCACAAGCTGCGGGTGCCCCACGCCGCATCCCGCACCATCTGAGACATGCTCCCCGGCGCGGCGGCCGGCACGCGGCCAGGTGCCGGCGCGCTCAGGCGCCGCCGAGGATGCGGCGGATCTTCTCGAGCCGTGCCTGCACGTCGCGCTCGGCGCCCAGCGGTTTCGGCTCGTAGTAGCGGCGCCCGCGCAGCTCGTCGGGCAGGTACTGCTGCGCCGACACTCCGATCTCACTGTCGTGCGGGTACACGTACCCCTTGCCGTGTCCGAGCCGCTTCGCGCCGGGGTAGTGGGCGTCGCGCAGGTGCACGGGCACCCGACCGAACCCGCCGGCGCGCACGTCGGCGATCGCCGCGTCGATCGCCAGATACGCGGCGTTCGATTTCGCGGTCGTCGCCAGGTAGGCGGTCGCTTCGGCGAGCGGGATGCGGCCTTCGGGCATGCCGATGAACGCGACCGCGTCCGCGGCGGCCACGGCGATCTGCAGGGCCTGCGGGTCGGCCAGTCCGATGTCTTCGGCCGCCGAGATGACCAGGCGCCGGGCGATGAAACGGGGGTCCTCGCCGGCTTCGATCATGCGGGCCAGATAGTGCATCGCCGCGTCCACGTCCGATCCGCGGATGGACTTGATGAACGCGCTGATCACGTCGTAGTGCTCGTCGCCCTGACGGTCGTAGCGCAGCAGCGCCTTGTCCACGGCCTGCGCGACGTGTTCGGCGGTGACCGTCGCCGGTCCGGCGTCACCGGCCGCGTCGGCATGGTGCTCCCCCTCGCGCTCGTCGCCGTCCGCGCGCGCGTCGTGCTCGTCACTGTCCGCGTCGGCGCCCGGCTCGTCACCGGCCGCGTCGCCACGGTGCTCGGCGGTGACCGTCGCCGGTCCGGCGTCACCGGCCGCATCGCCACGGCGCTCCCCCTCGTGCCCGTCACCGGCCGAATCGGCGCCGGCCGCGCCGTCGTGCGCCGCGGCGGGTGTGGCGAGGGATGCCGCGGCCTCCAGTGCCGTGAGCGCCCGGCGCGCGTCACCCGAGGCCAGCCGCACCAGTGCCGTCCGGGCATCGTCGGCGAGTCGCACCGCACCTGCCAGGCCCCGGGGGTCGGCGACCGCGCGGTCCAGGAGCATGCCCAGGTCGTCGTCCGACAGCGGCTGCAGCGTGAGCAGCAGAGATCGGCTGAGCAACGGCGAGATCACCGAGAACGACGGGTTCTCGGTGGTGGCCGCGATCAACACCACCCAGCCGTTCTCGACGCCGGGCAGCAGGGCGTCCTGCTGGGCCTTGGTGAACCGGTGGCTCTCGTCGAGGAACAGGATCGTGGACTGCCCGTACAGGTCGCGCTGGTTCAGAGCATCCTGCATCACCTCGCGCACGTCGCGCACGCCCGCCGTCACCGCCGACAGCTCCACGAAGCGCCGCCCCGACGACCGGGCGATGGCCTGCGCCAGCGTGGTCTTGCCGGTGCCCGGCGGCCCCCACAGGATCACCGACACCGCGCCGGGACTTGTCGCGCTCGGGTCGGCGAGCGTGACCAGCGGCGACCCCGGCCGCAGCAGATGCCGCTGTCCCGCGACCTCGTCGAGCGAGGTGGGCCGCATGCGCACGGCCAGCGGCGTCTGGCCCGAGAACAGCGCGGTGGGGGTGGTCACTCCCCCAGGCTATCCGCGCCCGCCGACGTCGCCGCCGGTGATGTCCGGCACGAGCGCCCGCTTTGTCGCGGTGTCACCGGCGCCCATAGGATCGTGCTGCAGGGTCGTGCTGACGACGGACGAGGAGGCTCGGTGGCCGCGGCGAAGGACAGGGATGCCCGCATCCAGCGCGAACGCGCACGCGCGTATCAGGCGCGTCAAGAGCTCAACGCCCGGCAGCAGCACCGCCGCACCCGCGACAATGTTGTGGGCGGCATCGTCGGCGCCGTGCTGTTGGTCGGCGTGATCGGCGTGCAGGTCGCCTATTACACGGCCGGACCGGGCGCGCCCGCTCCCGCGCCGTCACCGACCACGACAGCGGTCTCGACGCCCGCACCCACGGCCACAGCCCCCACCCCGGCGCCCACCGCGCCCGCCCCCAGCGGCTCGACCACGCCGTGACCGGCACACGTCTCGTACTAGGCTTGTGACCCGTCCA
Source organism: Microbacterium luticocti DSM 19459 (assembly GCF_000422405.1). GTDB lineage: Bacteria > Actinomycetota > Actinomycetes > Actinomycetales > Microbacteriaceae > Microbacterium > Microbacterium luticocti. The sequence continues at coordinate 28,859 of NZ_AULS01000001.1, read as the reverse complement.
TTCCCCACGATCGGCGCCAGCCGTGATGAGGTGCACCCGTGACTGCCGACGCAGAGAACACCCCCGTGACCCCGCCCGTGCCCGGCCCCCCGCCGGCGTCCGCCCCCACCGCCCCGGCGGTGCCCGAGACGGCAGCAGAGACCTGGGGCCGCGTGGACGAGAACGGCGTCGTGTCGGTGCGCACCGAAGACGGATGGCGCGTGGTGGGCGAGTACCCCGACGGCACGCCCGACGAGGCTCTCGCGTACTTCGAGCGCAAGTTCGCCGACCTGGCCGGTGAGGTCGTCCTGCTCGAGGCCCGGCACCGTCGCGGCGGCGCCTCGGCGAGCGATCTGCGCGCCACCGCGCTCGCGGTGCGCGAGAAGACGGTGGATGCCGCAGCCGTCGGCGACCTCGCAAGCCTGCAGCGGCGCCTGGACGCGCTGGTCGCCGAACTCGAGCAGGCCGCGGCCGTCGAGGCCGAGGCCGCGCGCGCCGCCGTGGATGCCGCCGTCGCGGCGCGCACCGCTCTGGTCGAGCAGATGGAGGCGCTGGCCGCCCGCGACCCGAAGTCGGTGCAGTGGAAGCAGACCACCGCCCAGGTCGCCGAGCTGTTCGAGCAGTGGCAGACCCAGCAGAAGGACGGACCGCGCCTGCCCAAGTCGGCCGCACAGCGCCTGTGGAAGCGGTTCCGCGATGCCCGCGCGGTCATCGACAAACAACGTCGTGAGTTCTATGCCGACCTCGACGAGGTGCACAAGGCGGCCCGCGCCCGCAAGACCACGCTCATCGAACGTGCCGAGGCACTGGCCCCCAAGGGCGAGGACGGCATCGCGGCGTACCGCGACCTCCTGGACGCATGGAAGTCGGCGGGCCGCGCCGGCAAGAAGGCCGACGATGCGCTGTGGGCGCGCTTCAAGGCGGCCGGTGACGCCCTGTACGCCGCACGCAGCGAACGCGAGAGCGCCGAGATCGAGGCATCTCGCGAGAAGATCGAACTCAAGCGTGGGCTGCTGGACGAGGCCGCCCCGATCGTCGACGAGCCCGACCTCGCCAAGGCGCGCGCCGCGCTCACCCGCATCCAGCGCCGGTGGGACGAGATCGGTCGCATCTTCCCCCGCGACACCGAACGCGCACTGGACGACGACCTGCGCAAGATCGAGCAGAGCGTGCGCACCCGCGAGGACGCGGACTGGAAGCGGAACAACCCCGAGACCAAGGCCCGCGCCACCGATCTGACCCGCCAGCTCACCGACGCGATCGCCAAGCTCGAGTCCGAGCTCGCCGCCGCCGAAGCCGCCGGCGATGACCGGGCGGCCGCCCAGGCGCGCGAGGCGCTGGCGGCCCGGCGCACCTGGCTCAAGGCCGTCGGCGGCTGAGTTCTCCACAGCTCGGGCTTGTGTCCCCCGCGGCGCGGGTGGATGCGGCACACTGCCGTACATGCACTCCCTGCACCTGTACTTTCCCGGCGACAGGCTTTCTGAGGCGGAGCTGTTCGCCGCATGTCTGGACGGGCATCTCGCCCCGGTGGGCGAGGCGTTCCTGCCCGCCGATGCGGTGGAGACGGCGGCGCTGCGCGCGGCATCCCTCGCCCCGCTGCTGGGCGGGCAGCTGGCCGCCACCGGCTTGAGCGCGGCGTGGATCCACGGGGCGCTCGCCTTTCCGCCCGGGCGGCACAGTGCCCAGCGCGTCAGCGCGCAGCGGCGTGGGCACATCCTCGACCGCCGCATCGAATACCATGACCGGCGGCTCGACGCCGACCAGGTGATGGTGCTCGGGGGCGTGCACGTCACCACACCCACACGCACTCTGGCAGACCTGGTCCGGGTCGCCGATGCCGCCCACCGCGAGGCGGCCGAGATGATGGTACGCACCGGCATCGCGGATGCGCACACGGCGGTTCAGTGGCTGCACAGTGCCGGCCCGCTGCCCAACAAACGCGCCGGATTGACGCTGCTGCGTGCGCTGGCGGCGGATCAGCCCGAGGTCACCCGGTAGACGTCGTACACGGCGTCGATGCGCCGCACCGCGTTCAGCACCCGGTCCAGGTGCACGGTGTCGCCCATCTCGAACACGAACCGGCTGATCGCCAGGCGGTCGTCGCTGGTCGACACGGTGGCCGACAGGATGTTGACGTGATGTTCGCTGAGCACGCGGGTGACGTCGCTGAGCAGCCCCGAGCGGTCGAGCGCCTCGACCTGGATCTGCACCAGGAACACGCTCTTGGCGGTAGGGGCCCACTCGACGTCGATGAGACGGTCCTTCTCGGCCATCAGCGCCTTCACGTTCGTGCAGTCGGCGCGGTGTACCGAGACTCCGCTGCCGCGGGTGACGAACCCGACGATCTGGTCACCGGGCACGGGTGTGCAGCACTTGGCGAGCTTGACGAGGATGTCGTCGGCCCCCCGCACGAGGATCCCCGAGTCGCTGCCGCGGTGCGCGCGCGGCTTTCCGCCGTGCGGCGGCAGGTCGATGGGACCGGTCACCGCCTCGTTCACCGTCACCAGGGCCGTGACCTTCTCGAGCACCGACTGGGTCGACACGTGGCCCTCGCCGACGGCGGCGTACAGCGCCGAGACATCCTCGTAGCGCAGCTGCTGGGCGACCTCGGCGAACGAATCCTGGTTCATCAGCCGCTGCAGCGGCAGGTTCTGCCGGCGCATCGCCCGGGCGATGGCCTCCTTGCCCTGCTCGATCGCCTCTTCGCGGCGCTCCTTCGTGAACCAGCCACGGATCTTGCTGCGCGCCCGGGTGCTCTTGACGAAGCTGAGCCAATCCTGGCTGGGTCCGGCATCCGGATTCTTGGACGTGAAGACCTCGACGACGTCACCGGAGTGCAGCTCGGACTCCAGCGGCACCAGGCGCCCGTTGACCTTCGCCCCCATGGTGCGGTGCCCGACCTCGGTGTGCACGGCGTAGGCGAAATCCACCGGGGTGGCGCCGGCGGGCAGCCCGATCACGCGGCCTTTGGGGGTGAAGACGTACACCTCTTTGGCGCCGATCTCGAACCGCAGCGATTCGAGGAACTCCCCCGGGTCGGCGGTCTCGGCCTGCCAGTCCGAGATGTGCGCCAGCCATGCCATGTCGGCGTCCACGCGGGCGCCCGACTTGCCGCCGTTGACCCGCTCCTTGTACTTCCAGTGCGCGGCCACGCCGTACTCGGCCTGCTGATGCATCTCATGGGTGCGGATCTGGATCTCCACCGTGCGCCCGCCGGGACCGATCACCGTGGTGTGCAACGACTGGTACAGGTTGAACTTCGGGGTGGCGATGTAGTCCTTGAAACGCCCCGGCAGCGGTGTCCACCGCGCGTGGATCGCGCCGAGCACCGCATAGCAGTCGCGCACCGTGTTCACCAGCACCCGGATGCCGATCAGATCGTAGATGTCGTCGAACTCGCGACCGCGCACCACCATCTTCTGGTACACCGAGTACAACTGCTTGGGCCGCCCCATCACCTGCCCGCGGATCTTCAGTTCGCGCAGGTCGGCCTCGACGTCGGTGATGACACTGTGCACGTACTGTTCGCGCTGCGGCGTGCGCTGTTTGACGAGGCTGTCGATCTCGGCGTAGAGCTTGGGCTGCAGCACCGCGAACGACAGGTCCTCGAGTTCGGCCTTGATGGCCTGGATGCCCAGCCGGTGCGCGAGCGGCGCGTAGATCTCGAGGGTCTCGGTGGCCTTCTTCTTCGCCTTCTCGGGCGGCACGAACCCCCACGTGCGGGCGTTGTGCAGGCGGTCGGCGAGTTTGATCAGCAGCACCCGGATGTCTCGTGACATGGCCACGATCATCTTGCGCACCGTCTCAGCCTGGGCGCTTTCGCCGTACTTCACCTTGTCGAGCTTGGTGACCCCGTCCACGAGCATGGCCACCTCGTCGCCGAACTCCATGGTGAGCCGGTCGAGCCCGTAGTCGGTGTCTTCGACGGTGTCGTGCAGCAGCGCGGCCGCGACCGCGCGCGGCCCGAGGCCGAGATCGGCGAGGATCTGCGCCACCGCGAGCGGGTGGGTGATGTACGGCTCGCCGCTCTGCCGCTTCTGCCCGGTGTGCGCGGCATCCGCCGTCGAATACGCGCGCTCGATGATCGACAGGTCACCCTTGGGGTGGTGCGAGCGCACGGTGCGGATCAGCTGTTCGACGTCGTCGCGGCGCTGACTGCGTGAGAAGATGCGCGGGACGAGTCGCCGCAGCGAGGAACTCTGCCCCGCGGGGACTGTCTCGGCCACCCATGCACCCCCTCCGCGTCGGCTGGCACCATCCTACGCCCGGGCCTCGCAGTGCCCGTGCCCGCCGGCCCTGGTCACGCAGCCGGTGTCACCCCGTTCGCGCCACCCGGCTCTCGTCACGAGACGCCGGCCGCGGCCGAGCCGGTCAGACGGTGACCGCAGTGGCCTTGGCCCGCGCCTTGCGCACCTTCTGGTCGTGGGCCTTCACTGCCGGTTCGCTCTCGCGGAACAGCGAATACAGCGGCGAGGCCACGAACAGCGTCGAGTAGGCGGCGACGATGATGCCGACGAAGATCGCCAGCGAGATGTCGCTGAGGGTCTGCGCGCCCAGCGCGAACGCACCGATGAACAGGATCGCCCCGACGGGGAGGATCGCCACCACGGTCGTGTTGATCGAGCGCACCAGGGTCTGGTTGACCGCCAGGTTCACCGACTCGCCGAACGTGCGGTTGGCGTGTTCGCCGTCCTCGTGCGTGTTCTCACGGATCTTGTCGAACACGACCGTGGTGTCGTACAACGAATAGGCGAGGATGGTGAGGAACCCGATCACCGCCGCCGGCGAGATCTCGAACCCGGCCAGGGCATAGATGCCGATGGTGATCACCAGCACGTCGACCAGCCCGATGATCGCCGCGCCCGACATCTTCCAGGTGCGGAAGTACAGCGCCAGGATGAGGAACGTCAGGGCGAGGAAGATCGCCAGGCCCCACAGCGACTGTCGGGTGACGTCGGCGCCCCAGCTCGGGCCGATGAACGATGCGGTCACCTCTTTGGCATCGACGTCGTAGATCTTCGCAAGCGCCGCACGGACGTCCTCGGTCTGCTGCGGGGACATCTGGTTGGTCTGCACGCGCACGCCGTCGGCGCCCACCGTGGTGACCTTGGTGGTGGCGTCGGGAACGACCGAGGTGACCGCCTCGGTGGCCTTCGTCTGATCGGGGCTGCTCACGCCCGACACGGTGAACTGCGACCCGCCGGTGAACTCGATCGAGAACTGCACCGGCCGCACCAGCGGCACCAGCACCGAGCCGACGACCAACAGTGCCGCGATGACGAACCAGATGCGCCGCTTGGGGATGAACGGGAAAGAGACCTTGCCCGAATACAGGTTGTTGCCGAACCGGCTCATGACGCCCATCAGCGGTCAGCCCCCTTCGTCGGTGCGTCGGTACTGCCGCCGTTCTTCGCGGCGGCCTCTGCGGCCAGCTTGCGCTCGGCGATGGTCTGACGGCGTGCCGCCTCACCGCGCGAACGGGCCGCGCGCCGTGCGGCGGCGCCGGGTGCCTCGACGGCGGGGGCGCGGAACTCCGCGCGCCCGCGGTAGACGGCGCCCAGCGCGTCCGGGTCCATGCCCGAGAGCGCATGACCCTCACCGAAGAAGCGGGTGCGCGCCACCAGCTGCATCACCGGGTGGGTGAAGATGATGAAGATCAGGATGTCGATGGCCGTGGTGATCCCGAGCGTGAACGCGAAGCCCTTCACGGTGGCATCCGCGAGGATGTACAGCACCACCGCGGCGAGGATGTTCACCGCCTTGGCGATGTAGATCGTGCGCTTGGCGCGGCCCCAGCCGTCTTCGACGGCGCCGGTGATCGATTTACCGTCGCGCAGTTCGTCGCGGATGCGCTCGAAGTACACGATGAACGAGTCCGCCGTGAATCCGATCGTCACGATCAGACCGGCCACGCCCGCCAGCGACAGGCGGAAGCCCATTCGCCAGGCGAGGATGCACAGCAGCACGTAGGTGATCACCGCCATGACCGCCAACGATGCGATGATCACGAAACCGAGGGCGCGATAGCTCAGCAGCGAGTACACGGCGACCAGGGCGAGACCGATCAGGCCCGCGATGAGGCCGATCCGCAGCTGCTGCGAGCCGAGCGTCGCCGAGATGGTGTCGGAGCTGACCACGGTGAAGCTCAGCGGCAGCGCGCCGTACTTCAGCTGGTCGGCGAGGGTCTTCGCGCTCTCTTGTGTGAAGCTGCCGGTGATCGACGGGTTGCCGTCGGTGATGATGCCGTTCATCGCCGGAGCCGAGATGACCTTGCCGTCGAGCACGAACGCGAACTGGTCGCGCGGCGATTCGGCCTTCAGCCCGTACAGCCGCTGGCTGACCTCGGCGAACGCCTTGGTGCCCTCCGCGTTGAACTTCAGCTGCACCTCCCACTGACCGTTCTGGGAGTTCTGTCCGTAGCCGGCGTCGGTGATCTGCGAGCCGTCGAGCTCGACCGGGCCCAGGATGTACTTCACCGAGCCGTCGTCCGAGCAGGTGATCAGCGGCTGATCCTTGGGCGCGTTGGCCGGGTCGTTGTCTTTGGAGCCGCAGTCGTAGGCGAGGAATTGGGCCTGCAGCTTCGGCGTGATCCAACTCGGATCGCTGCCGTTGCTCGGCGACGCGGTCGGAGTGGCCTGCAGCGTCGGCGCCGGGGTGGGGTACGGCGTCTGCTTTCCGTCGTCGCCGACGAACGAGGTCGCCGGTGCCCCGGTGTACAGCACCGAGCGCAGCTGCATCTGGGCCGAGGCCTCGATGCGTTCACGGGTCTGCTCGTCGGCCTGACCGGGGATCTGCACGACGATCTGGTTGCCGGCCTGTGTGGTGATGTCGGACTCGCCCACGCCCGAGGCATCCACCCGCTGGCGGATGATCGTCGCGGCCTGCTGCATCTGGTCGGTGGTCGGCGCCGAACCGTCCGGGGTCTTGGCCTGCAGGATGATCTGCGTGCCGCCCTGCAGGTCGAGCGCCAGTTCGGGCACCCACGACGCCTTCTGGAACACGTACACGCCGAGGGCGTTGATGCCGAACAGCACGGCGATGACGATCACAAGGCCCAGCAGCGCGCGCCAGGCGTGCCGGACAGGGGTGGATGTGGCCACGGAGGGTCAGCTTTCTGGTGGGAGTGCCGGGCTCAGGCCTCGGGCGTGTCCTTCTTGTCGTCGTTCTCGCGCAGCCGGCGGGCGGTCTCTTCCGCGGTCTCGACGCGCGGGCCGTCCTCGGCGGGTGCGGCCAGGTCGCCGTCGGATGCCGCGGGGGTCTCGTCGGTTGGGTTCACGATGCGCAAGATCGCCTGGCTGTGCACCTTGATGTCGACACCGGGGGCGATCTCGACGACCGCCGGCTGGTCGAGGTTGTCGGGGTCGTACGACACGATCGTGCCGTACAGGCCTCCCTGCAGCAGCACCTCGGCACCGGGAACGGTCTGCCGGGCCTTCGCCTCCTGCTCGGCCTTCTGCTTCGCCATCCGTCGCCGTGAGCTCCAGAACATGAAGACGAGGAGGATCACCAACAGGATGATCAGGCCGTAGTTCTGGAAGAACGTTCCGAGGTCCATGAAGGGATGGGCACCTTTCGATTGCGGCGGGGCACGGCGGCGCTGCCGGGAAGAATCCGGGGGAAGTCTTCAGCGATTATAGGTCATCGAGGTTCAGCGCCCCGTCCGGGCGCGGCAGCCGCAGGTGCGCATACGCCTCGGGCGTCGCGATGCGTCCCCGCGGAGTGCGCCCCATGAAGCCGATCCGCACCAGATACGGCTCGACCACCGACTCGATCGTCTCGGCCTCTTCACCGACGGTGACCGCCAGCGTGTTCAACCCCACCGGTCCCCCGCCGAAGCGGCGGATCAGCACATCGAGTACGGCACGGTCGAGCCGGTCCAGGCCGATCGCGTCGACGTCGTACAGGTCGAGCGCGGCGTCGACCACTGCGGTGTCGACGGCGGTGCCGTCCGTGCCCGAGCCGTGCACGATGACGTAGTCACGTACGCGCCGCAGCAACCGGTTCGCGATGCGCGGCGTGCCCCGGGAGCGCCGGGCGATCTCGGCACGGGCCGGCTGCGGCAGGTCGATCTCGAGCATCGCCGCCGAGCGGCGGATGACCTGCTCGAGTTCGTCGGCGTCGTAGTACTCCAGGTGGGCGGTGAACCCGAACCGGTCGCGCAGCGGATTCGGCAGCAGTCCGGAACGGGTGGTGGCTCCCACGAGCGTGAACGGCGCGAGATCGAGCGGGATGCTGGTGGCACCGGCACCCTTGCCGACCATGATGTCGATGCGGAAGTCCTCCATCGCCAGATAGAGCATCTCTTCGGCCGACCGGGCCATGCGGTGCACCTCGTCGATGAACAGCACCTCGCCGCTGGTCAGGCTCGACAGCAGCGCGGCGAGGTCGCCGGCGTGCTGGATGGCCGGACCGCTCGACATGCGCAGCGGGCGATCGCTCTCGTGGGCGACGATCATCGCGAGGGTCGTCTTGCCGAGGCCGGGAGGACCCGCCAGCAGGATGTGATCGGCGGGCCGTTGCTGGATGCGTGCGGCGTCCAGCAACAGCTGCAGCTGGCCGCGCACCTTCTGCTGGCCGATGAACTCGGCCAGCGACGCCGGGCGCAGCGCCCCCTCGATGGCGAGCTCGGTCTCGTCGAGGGCCTGCGGGTCGAGCTCAGCCACGACCGGCCTCCGCCCGCGCCGCGCCCTGTCGGGCCGGCCCCAGGTGGGCCAGGGCCAGACGCAGCAGCGCGGGGACCTGCGCACGGTCGGCGTCCGAGGCATCCGTCGCCACCGTCTCGACCGCGTCGACGGCCACCCGCTCCGACCACCCCAGACCCACCAGGGCCGCCACCACCCGCCCGGTGGTGGCGTCGACCGTCGTGGTGGCGGTGGCCGCGGTGGCGGTCGGCGCGAGCTTTCCTGCCAGCTGCACGACGATCAGCTTGGCGGTCTTGGGTCCGATGCCCGACACCCGCCGGAACGGAGCGTCGTCGTCGTCGGCCACGGCCTGGGCGATCTGATCGACGCTCATCGCCGACAGCACCCCGAGTGCCGACTTCGGCCCGACCCCGGTCACCGACAGCAGCGTGGTGAACAGGGCCGACTGGGCGCGCTCGGCGAACCCGTACAGCGAGAACGCGTCGTCGCGGACGATCAGCTGCGTGTGCAGCCGCAGCGACTCGCCGACCCGCGCGGTGCGGGCCACGTCGGGCGGTACCGCCACGGTGAAGCCCATGCCGCCGACCTCGATGTCGACGGTGTCCGAGCCGGCGTGCAGCACCGTTCCGTGCAGGGAGGAGATCATGCCGCCAGCCTAGACTCGACCTCGGACATATGTTCGACCGACACGCCGCCGGTCTGCGGCATCATCGGCGCGCCGCCTTCTCGGCTGCGGCCCACGCGCGCTGGGCGGGGGTCAGGCCGACGCTCTGCGCGGCGGGCGCGGCGATGTCACCCCGTCGCCAGGCATGGCACAGCGCGAGGGCGAGCGCGTCGGCCGCGTCGGCCGGCCGCGGCGCCTCGTCCAGGCGAAGGATGCGGGCCACCATCGCCTGCACCTGCCGTTTGTCCGCGGCACCGTATCCGGTGATCGCGGCCTTCACCTCGGTGGGGGTGTGCGTGGCGGCGGGGATGCCCCGCTCGGCGGCGAGCAGCAGGGCGATGCCGCTGGCCTGGGCGGTGCCCATCACGGTGTTGCGGTTGTTCTGCGCGAACACCCGCTCCACGGCGAGCACGTCGGGGTCGTGCGCGTCGAGCACGTCGCGGATGCCTGCGGCGATCGCCGCGAGCCGCTGTTCGATGCGGGCGTCGGCGGCCGAGCGCACCACGCCGACGTACACCAGCCGCGCCGACCGGTCGGGCGCGACGTCCACGACACCGACGCCACACCGGGTCAGCCCGGGGTCGATGCCCAGCACGCGCAGTCGTCCGGCCGTCATCTGCCCAGCCTAGGCACGGTGTCGCAGCAGGCGGTCGCGACGCGCGTCGCTCAGTCGTCCTGCTCGAGCTCGGCCTGCACCTCGGCGGACAGGTCGACGTTGCTGTACACGTTCTGCACGTCGTCGCTGTCTTCGAGCGCGTCGATGACGCGGAACACCTTGCGGGCGGTCTCGGCGTCGACCTCGACCTTCAGCGACGGCACGAACTCGACGTCGGCGGACTCGTAGTCCAGGCCCGCCTCCTGCAGTGCGGCGCGGACGGCGACCAGGTCGGATGCCTCGGTGATGACCTCGAACCCGGACGGGTGCGGCTCGATCTCTTCGGCGCCGGCCTCGAGGGCCGCCATCATGACGTCGTCCTCGGTGGTGCCCTCGCCCGAGACGACGATGACGCCCTTGCGGCTGAAGTTGTACGAGACGCTGCCGGGGTCGGCGAGGTTGCCGCCGTTGCGGCTGAGCGCGGTGCGCACCTCGGCGGCCGCGCGGTTCTTGTTGTCGGTGAGGCACTCGATGAGGATCGCCACGCCGCCGGGGGCGTAGCCCTCGTACATGATCGTCTGGTAGTCGACCGACTCGCCCGAGATGCCCGCACCGCGCTTGATCGCGCGGTCGATGTTGTCGTTGGGCACCGACGTCTTCTTCGCCTTCTGCACGGCGTCGTACAGCGTCGGGTTGCCCGCGAGGTCGGCACCGCCGATCTTGGCGGCGACTTCGATGTTCTTGATGAGCTTGGCGAACGACTTGGCACGACGCGCGTCGATGACGGCCTTCTTGTGCTTGGTCGTCGCCCACTTGGAGTGGCCGGACATGCCTTCCAGTCTACGGAATATCAGCCGAGCATCTTCCGCACCGTCTCTCGCCGGCGCGCACAGACAAGACCACGACAGAGCGCCTGCCCGCCCGCTCGGCCACGGCGTGTCTCAGAACTCGTGGGTTGAACGCTCCGCAGTCCGCAGGTTCTGGGACACGCCCGACCACGATGTCTCACAACGTGCGGGTGTCGGTGCCGGGAAGTCGCAGGTTCTGGGACACGCCCACGGGGAAGTACGCCTATCCGAGCATCTTCTGCACCGTGCGCAGGTTGCGGGTGGTGGTGCCGGTGCGGAATGCGGCGCGTGCCAGCGCGCGGGCCACCGGCGAGGTCGTCGAGGTGCCGGTGCGCGCGTGCCAATAGACGACACCGTCCCCGGCTGCGACCGGTTCGTCGTCGCCGGCGGCGGCGGTCGCGGCATCCCGTACCTGCGCGTGCACCTCGTCGTCGGCGCAGAACACGATGTACGGATGCCGATCGGCGTCGTCCTCGTCGAAGGGGAAGGATGCCGCGACCGCGGCGAGCTCGTCGCGGGTGAGCAGGATGATCCAGGCGTCGTAGCCGAACCGGTCGCGCAGCGCCCGCTCGATGCGGCGCTTCCACGTCGCGCGCGCACCGGAAGCGGTGAACAGCACGTTGCCGCTGGCGAGCACCGTGCGCACGTCACTCGCGCCGAGCCCGTCGAACACGTCGCGCAGGTCGGCACTGCGGATCGTGATCCCGCCGACGTTCACCCCGCGCAGCAGCGCGATCCAGCGGGGTGAGGCTGCGGCATCCCGGGTCGTGCCGGTGCTTTCGGGTGCCCTGCCGTTCGCCGCATCGCCCGTCGCGCCGGTGCCCTTCGCGCCGGTGCCCTTCGCGCCGACGCCCTTCGTCACAGTGCCCTTCGCCACAGTGAGAGGCTAGCCCCGGTGTGCGGGTGATCGGCTCAGCGTCCCCGCGCCATCTCGAGCAGCAACCGATGGAAGCGGGTCTCCCCGTTCATCTCGGGGTGGAACGAGGTGCCGATGAGGTTTCCGGCACGCACGCCCACGACCGTGCCGTCCGGCAGTGCGGCGAGGGTCTGGACGCCGGGTCCGACCCGCTCGACGATCGGAGCGCGGATGAACACCGCGTGCACCGGCGGGTCGCCCAGTTCCGGAACCGTCAGATCGGCCTCGAACGAGAACACCTGGCCGCCGAACGCGTTGCGGCGCACCGTGATGTCCAGTCCCCCGAACGTCTGCTGTCCGTCGATGCCGTCGACGATCCGGTCGGCGAGCATGATCAGCCCGGCGCACGTGCCGTACACCGGCAGCCCCGCGGCGATGGCCGCACGGATGGGCTCGCGCAGACCAAACGTGCGCGACAGTTTGTCGATGACGCTCGACTCACCGCCGGGGATCACCAGACCCGCCACCGCGGCGAGGTCGTCCGGCCGGCGTACCGGCACCGCCTCGGCGCCCAGCCCGCGCAACACCTGCACGTGCTCGCGCACGTCGCCCTGCAGCGCGAGCACGCCGATGCGCGGCGGCGTGGCGGTCACCAGCCGCGCTCGGCCAGGCGGTGCGGGGCGGCGAGGTCGGCCACGTTGATGCCGACCATCGCCTCACCAAGGCCGCGCGAGACCTCCGCGACGACCGTGGGGTCGTCGTAGAACGTGGTCGCCTTCACGATGGCCGCAGCGCGCGCGGCAGGATCGCCCGACTTGAAGATGCCCGAGCCGACGAACACGCCGTCCGCCCCCAGCTGCATCATCATCGCGGCATCCGCCGGCGTCGCCACTCCCCCGGCGACGAACAACACGACCGGCAGCTTTCCGGTCTCGGCGACTTCGGCGACGAGCTCGTACGGCGCCTGAAGTTCCTTGGCCGCCACGTACAGCTCGTCGCGGCTCATCGACCGCAGCGCGGCGATCTCGGCGTTGATCTTACGGATGTGCTTGGTCGCCTCGGAGACATCCCCCGTGCCGGCCTCGCCCTTGGAGCGGATCATGGCCGCACCCTCGGTGATGCGGCGCAGCGCCTCACCCAGGTTGGTGGCACCGCACACGAACGGCACCGTGAAGTTCCACTTGTCGATGTGGTTGACGTAGTCGGCCGGCGAAAGCACTTCGGACTCGTCGATGTAATCGACGCCGAGCTCCTGCAGCACCTGCGCCTCGACGAAGTGGCCGATCCGCGCCTTCGCCATCACCGGGATCGACACCGCGGCGATGATGTCGTCGATCAGGTCCGGGTCGCTCATCCGGGCCACCCCGCCCTGCGCGCGGATGTCGGCGGGCACGCGCTCCAGCGCCATCACCGCGACGGCCCCCGCCTCTTCGGCGACCTTCGCCTGGTCGGCGGTGACGACGTCCATGATGACGCCGCCCTTGAGCATCTCGGCCAGGCCGCGCTTGACGCGCGCGGTGCCTGCGGTCCGGGTTTCGTCTGCCATGGTCCTTCTCCTCGCTGTGTGCGCGTGCAAGGCACCGGATGCTGTCGCCACCGGTGCGCGGTCCTTGCCCGTCATTGGCCTATGCCAAAACGTACCACGTCCGCGTACAGTCGTCAGCGGAGGTGTCATGACCACGACCATCACCGGTCGCACCGCGGCCGAGATCGCCGACAGCGTGCGCGCCCTGCACGAGCGCGGCACCCTGCGTGCCGGCGATACGCTGCCCCCGGTGCGCACCCTGGCCGAACGGCTCGGCGTGAACCGCAACACGATCGTCGCCGCGTACCGGCAACTCGCCCAGGCCGGGCTCGTGGTCACCCTCGGGCGGGCCGGCACCCGCCTGGCCGACCCCGCGCCGGTGGCGCAAGAGGGCTACGCGCCGAACAGTGCCCTGCGCGATGTGGGCACCGGCAACCCCGACCCGCGGCTGATCCCCGACCCCACCGCGGCGCTGTCCGCCGTCGTCGGCCGTCCCGTGCTGTACGGCGAACCGGTGATCGACGCCGGCCTGCAGCAGTGGGCGCACGCGTGGATGGGGGCCGACCTCGCCCCCCGCGAGGTGCGTCTGACGGTCACCTCGGGCGCGGTGGATGCGGTGGAGCGGCTGCTCGCCCAGGCACTGACCCGCGACGACGCGGTGGCCCTCGAGGACCCGTGCTGGCTCGCCGGCATCCACACCGTCCGCCTGGGCGGATACCGTGCCGTGCCGGTGGCCACCGACGAAGAGGGCATGACCGCCGAGGGGCTGCGCGCCGCGCTCGATGCCGGGGTCCGCGCGGTGATCTGCACGCCCCGGGCGCAGAACCCGACCGGCGCGAGCCTGTCGGCCGCCCGCGCCGCCGAACTGCGCGAGGTGCTCGCCGACCACCCGTATGTGCTCGTCATCGAGGACGATCACTTCTCGCTGTTGTCGCGGCGGCCGTTCCACAGCATCGTCGCAGCCGACCACCGCCGGTTCGCTCTGGTGCGGTCGGTGTCGAAGTTCCTCGGCCCCGACATGTGCCTGGCGGTCACCGCCTCGGACCCCGAGACCGCGCATCGTCTCGCGCTGCGGCTGAGCCCCGGCACCACCTGGGTCAGCCACCTCCTGCAGCGGCTCGCGCACGCACTGCTGGCCGACCACGCCGTGCGCGAGCGCATCGAGCAGGCCGGCGCGCACTATGCGGCCCGCAATGCGGCGTTCGCCGCCCGACTGCGCGCGCTCGACCTGCCCGTGGCATCCGGCGACGGACTCAACCTGTGGGTGCCCGTACCCGCGCCCGCGCGCCTGGTGTCGGCGCACCTGACGCGGCTGAGGTGGCTGGCGCGCACCGGTGACGAGTTCGGCATCGACGAGTCGGCCTCGCGGCATCTGCGGCTCACCGTGCACGAGTTGGCGGACCCGGATGCCGCCCAGCTGGCCGCCGATCTGGCCACCGCGGTCGATGCCGCCAGGCGTGAGATGGGATGATCGAGCGGTGAACATCCTCTCCATCCAGTCCGCCGTCGCCTACGGCCACGTCGGCAACTCGGCCGCCGTCTTCCCGCTTCAGCGGATCGGCGTCGAGGTGCTGCCGGTGTACACCGTGAACTTCTCGAACCACACCGGATACGGCGCCTGGCGCGGACCTCTGATCAGCCCCGACGACGTGCGCGACGTCATCACCGGCATCGAAGAGCGCGGCGTGCTCGGCGAGGTCGACGTGGTGCTCAGCGGCTACCAGGGCGGCGAGGGCATCGCCGACGTCATCCTGGATGCCGTCGCCCGTGTCAAGGCCGCCAACCCGCACGCCGTGTACGCGTGCGACCCGGTGATGGGCAACGCGAAGTCGGGATGCTTCGTCGCCCCCGCGATCCCCGAACTGCTGCGCGACCGGGTGGTACCGGCCGCCGACATCATCACGCCGAACCAGTTCGAGCTCGGTTATCTGACACGCACCGAGCCCGCCGATCTCGCATCGACGCTCGCCTCGGTCGACGCGGCCCGCGCGATCGGGCCGCGCACGGTGCTGGTCACCAGCGTCGAGCGCCCCGACCGCCCGGAGGGCACGATCGAGATGCTGGCCGTCGACGATGCCGGCGCGTGGATCGTGCAGACGCCACTCCTGCCGCTGAAGGCGAACGGGTCGGGGGATGTCACGGCCGCCCTGTTCACCGCGCACTACCGGGCCACGGGCAGTGCCGCCGAGGCCCTCGCCCGCACCACGTCGAGCGTTTGGGATCTGCTGCGGCTGACCCACGAGTCGGGCAAGCGCGAGCTGCAGCTGGTCGAGGCGCAGGAGTTCTATGCCCACCCGCGGATGCAGTTCGAGGTCACGCAGGTGCGCTGAGCCGGCATCCGCATCCGTTCATCCGACCCGGTGTCCGCGTCACCGGAACAGGAGATCTCACGGGCTCAGGAGAATCTGCGCCGGATCCTCCTGAGCCGGAGATATCTCCTGCGCTCGTGATGCTCGCGGCGGATGCCGCGGCGTGCGCGTGCGGCCTCAGCCGGCCCAGGCGTTGGCGACGGCCCGGCGCACCTCGCCGAGCAGCTGCGGCAGCGCCTTGGTCTTCGCGATGATCGGGAAGAAGTTCGCGTCGGTCTCCCAGCGGGGCACGATGTGCTGGTGCAGGTGCTCGTCGACACCGGCGCCGGCGACCCTCCCCTGGTTCATGCCGATGTTGAACCCGTCGCACCGCGACACGCCACGCAGCACCTGCATGGCATGCTGCGTGAGCGCTCCGATCTCGGCGACCTCCTCCGGGCTCGCCTGGTCGTACGTGGCGATGTGCCGGTACGGGCAGACCAGCAGGTGACCGGAGTTGTACGGGAACAGGTTGAGCAACACGTACGCCGTCTGCCCGCGGTGCACGATCAGCCCGTCCTCGTCCCTCTTGTCGGGCGCCGCGCAGAACGGGCAGTCCGCCCGCATCGCGTCGGCCCCGGCCTGGATGTAGGCCATGCGGTGCGGCGTCCACAGTCGCTGGAACTCGTCGGGCACGCCGGGCAGGTCGCTGGCGGCCACCAGCCCCGCGACCGTGTCGTCGGCGACATCCGTCACGACAGGTCCTCGGCGGCGTTCACCAGCGCCTTCGTGTCGATGGCGTGCCGCACCAGACGCAGCGCCTCGTCGACCGGCACGCCGTTGCGCTGCGAGCCGTCGCGGAACCGGAACGAGACGGTGCCGGCGGAGCGGTCCTGCTCCCCCGCGATGAGCTGGAACGGCACCTTCTGCGTGGTGTGGGTACGGATCTTCTTCTGCATGCGGTCGTCGCTGTGGTCGACCTCGGCGCGCACGCCGTCGGCACGCAGCCGCTCGACGATGCCGTCCAGGTAGCCGGCGTACTCCTCGGCGACGGGGATGCCCACCACCTGCACCGGTGCGAGCCACACCGGGAACGCCCCGGCATAGTGCTCGAGCAGGATGGCGAAGAACCGCTCGATCGAGCCGAACAGGGCCCGGTGGATCATGATCGGCCGGTGCTTCTCGCCGTCGGGCCCGGTGTACTCCAGACCGAAACGCTCGGGCAGGTTGGGGTCCACCTGCACGGTGGACAGCTGCCACACCCGGCCGATCGCGTCCTTGGTCTTCAGGTCGATCTTCGGCCCGTAGAACGCGGCCTCGCCCGGCACCTCGGTGAGCTTCAGACCGCTGGCCAGGGCGACGTTGCGCAGCGCGTTCGTCGAGTACTCCCAGAACTCGTCCGAGCCGATCCACTTCGACTTCTCGTCGTCACGCATCGACAGCTCGAGCTCGAAGTCGTCCAGGCCGAAGTCGCGCAGCATCGAGATGACGAACTCGAGCACCCGCGTCGCCTCGGATTCGAGCTGTTCGGGAGTGACGAACAGGTGCGAGTCGTCCTGGGTGAACCCGCGCACCCGGGTGAGCCCGTGCAGTGCGCCCGACAACTCGTTGCGGTACACGGTGCCGTTCTCGGCCAGCCGCATCGGCAGGTCACGGTAGCTGCGTGCACGCTCCTTGTAGATGAGGATATGCATCGGACAGTTCATCGGCTTGAGGTAGTAGTCCTGCCCCGCCTTGACGACGTGCCCGTGCTCGTCGACCTCCTCGTCCATGCGGATCGGCGGGAACATGCCCTCCCGGTAGGTGACCAGGTGGTTCGAGGTGAGGAACAGATCCTCCTTGGAGATGTGCGGCGTGTACACGTAGGTGTAGCCGGCGTCGATGTGCCGACGTCGCGCGTGCTGTTCCATCTCGCCGCGGACGATGCCGCCCTTGGGATGCCACACACTCAGCCCCGATCCGATCTCGTCGGGGAACGAGAACAGGTCGAGCTCGCGCCCGAGTTTGCGGTGGTCGCGCTTGGCGGCCTCCTCGAGGCGGTGCTGGTACGCGCGCAGCTCGTCCTTGGTGGGCCAGGCGGTGCCGTACACCCGCTGCAGCTGCGGGTTGTGCTCGTTGCCGCGCCAGTAGGCGCCGGCGATGCGCTGCAGCGCCCAACCATTGCCGATCAGGCGGGTGTTCGGCAGGTGCGGCCCGCGGCACAGGTCCTTCCAGACCGTCTCGCCGTCGCGGTTCACGTTGTCGTAGATGGTCAGCTCGCCCGCGCCGACCTCGACCGACGCGCCCTCGGTCTTCTCGGCGCCGCCGCCCTTCAACCCGATCAGTTCGAGCTTGAACGGTTCGTCGCGCAGCTCCTGCCGCGCCTGGTCGTCGGTGACCACCCGGCGGACGAACCGCTGGCCGTCACGGACGATGCGCTGCATCTCCTTCTCGATGGCCTTGAGGTCTTCGGGGGTGAACGGCTCGGGGGCTCCGAAGTCGTAGTAGAACCCGTCGGTGATCGGCGGTCCGATCCCCAGGTTGGTCTGCGGCTTGACCCGCTGCACCGCCTGCGCGAGCACGTGCGCGGTGGAATGGCGCAGGATCGCCAGGCCCTCGGGACTGTCGATGCGGATCGGCTCGACGGCATCCGTCTCGGTCACCAGCGTGGCGAGGTCTTTGAGCTCACCGTTGACGCGCAGCGCGATCACGGCACGGTCAGGGAACAGGGCGAATCCGTCGGCGGGATAGCTCACGTCCGACGGAATGACAGCGTCAGTCACAGGAAGGTCTCCAGAGAAAGAGGGCTCGGATGGCTCAGCTTCGCGGCGTGTCGCGCCGCTGCCCGCTCGGGCCTAGCGCGTTCGCCGGCCGCGCGCCGCCGCCTGCTCGTTGCGGGCTCGGACGACTGGCTGCATACCGGAAGTCTAGTCGGGCCGGCCGTCAGCCTCCGGCGACCGTCACCTCGACCTGGATCTCGGCGGCGAGCCGTTCCAGTTCAGCGACGGCGTCGGCGGTGTCGGCGTCGGAGGTCGCGCGGGCGGTGACGGCGGCCTCGAACAACTCCCCGCCGGCCATCGGCGCGGCGAGGGTGCGGCTGGTGAACCGGTCGATGGTCAACCCGTGGCCGACCAGCGCGCGGGTGATGTCGCGGACGATGCCCGGATGATCGTTGCCGAGCACGGTGAAGGTGACCCGCTCGCCGGGTGGTGTGGCATCCGCTTCACCGCCGCGGTACGGCGTGATGGTCAGCAGTCCGCTCAACGCGCTCAGGGCGGCGGTCAGCGCATCCACGTCGGCGTCGGGCACGTCGACGAGCACAATGCCCGCGAACGCGCCGGCGAGTTCGGCCAGTTCGCTGCGCTCCCAGTTGCCGCCGTGGGCGGCGACGGTGTCGGCGAGGGCTTGAACGAGGCCGGCGCGATCGTCGCCGACGACGGTGAGCACGAGGTGGGCCATGACGTGAGCCTAATGCGCGCGGGTCGTACGCGCGATCAGGCGCGGTGCGCACGACCCGTGCCGGCGGGCGGGTTGCATGCGATCGCGCGGCGGGGTGCGAACAGTGCGTACCGACCCCGCCGCACACGGCCGGGCGCGGCGCACGCATCCGTGGCCGGGGTGCGCTCAGCGGTGCGCCGGGGTGCGTTCGCGTGCCGCGCCGTCGTGCACGGAGGGGCCCATCGTGTCGGGCGTCGTGGCGAACCCTGTGCCCGGCGCTCGGTCGCGCACGGGCCCGGGCTCGCCCGGCGCACCGTCCGACCCGGGCTGCTGCCGCGCACCCGCGTCGGCGGGCGGATGCCACACCGCCCGCGCCCGCACGGTACGGGCGAGGTGGTGCGCCGGGCGCTCCACGACGAGCCAGAACACCCAGGCGGTCGCCAGCGCCAGCGGTACCGCGGCCAGAACGGTCCAGCGCGCGGCATCCGTCACGTTGGCCATCAGGATCACCAGCGGCTCGTGGATGAGGTACAGGCTGAACGAGATCGCCCCGAGCAGGGCGATCGGCCGCCAGGTCAGCAGACGCCGTACGGGCGTGCAGTGCACCGCGGCGATCACGAGGATGCCGGCGCCCACCACGATCGGCCCCTGGGCGAGCATCACGGTCGCGGCGTGGCCGAGCGGCAGCACGAGCAGCCAGTGCATGCTCAGCAGCACCGTCGCCACCGCCAGCACAGCGGTCCACACGAGCCACCCGGCGCGGCGGCTGATCCGATCCACGATGCGGCCGATGCGATCCCATTCGCCTTCGATGGCGACGCCGACACCGAAGATCGGCAGGTACTGCAGCGCCGCGACGTCGCGAGCCGCGCCGACCGTCGACAGCACGACGCAGGCGGCACCGAGCAGCCACGCGGGGATCAGCCGTGCCGCGTATGCGGCGATGGGCAGGAGCAGCGAGAAGATCACCTCCCACCGCAAGGTCCACAGCGGCGAGACGACGCCCGACACGCCGCCGAGCAGGGTCACGTCCTGCAGGATCGCCCCGAACGGGTAGCCGGCGTCACGGTCGAGCCACGGGCTGTCGGGCGCCCCGTCGTGGGGCAGCAGCATGATCGCGTACGCGAAGGCCACCGCCGCGATCACCGGCAGGTACAGGCGCAGCAGGCGGGACGGAAAGTAGGCGAACCAGTCGAACGAGCGTGAGCGCACCTGCCGGGCGAGCACGAACCCCGAGAGCACGAAGAACACGACCACGGCCTCCGCGCCGCCCCACAGCAGATGCAGCGGCGAGTACGCCAGCGCGACGTGCAGCGGGTCGTCGCCGACCGAGCCGCCGTAGTACGCGGCCGCCATCGACGGTGAGACCAGAAGGGCATGGTGGACGACCACGACGAGCGCCGCGACGCCGCGGAGCCCATCGAGTGCGGACAGTCGTGTAGCTGCTGGCATCCCTTCGACGTTACGAATCCGTTATCAATGGATGCTGTGGATCGGGGTGTTGTGAGAGGAATCTCATCCCCTGCCGCGGTCAGCCGACGATGCGTCCCGACCAGATGTTGCGCGCCCAGGAGATCTGCTTCGCCGAGCAGTGCATGCCGTGTGCGGTCGCGCCGCGGGCCGATGCCATGCAGTTGGCGAGCAGCTCGATGTTGCCGCCGAACAGGCTGCGGTAGGTCTTCGAGGCCATCAGCTTGCCCCACACCCGGAACTGGTACTGGTGGGCGAGCTCGTGGGTCATCGCCCAGACCTTGCGGGCGTGGGTCCACGAGGCGATGGCGGAGCTGACCTTGATGGTGCCCTGCGTCGAGCAGGCGACCGCGCGCCCGCCCGCGCACACGCCGTTGTACTGCACCAGACGGATGCCGCCCCCGCCCACCTGAGTGAGGATGGAGCGCATCTGCGCGAACCAGCCACCGGACGAGCTCGCCTTCGCCTTGGGTGCGGGCGCCTTCGCCGGGCTCTTCGCGCTCTTGGCGGTGCTCTTGGTGGATGCGGTGGCGGTGGCACGCTTGGCGGTGGCGCTCTTCGCGGCGCCCGCGCCCGACGTGGCCGGAGCGGCGGTGTAGACCTGCGCGGTCTGCGCGGCACGGGTCGACGCGGCCGTCCGCGCGTGAGCGGCGTCATAGGCGCGGATCTTCGCCTTCACCGCGCTGGTGAGGGCGCCGGCGGCGGCGGTCTGTGTCGTCACCGCGGCGGCGTCGACGGCGGCCGTGGCAGCACGACGGATCGCGGCCAGGCGCGTGCGCTCGGCGGCGACGTCGACTTTGCCCTTGGCGGCGCCGAGTGTCCCCTCGGCTGTGGCCGCGGCGGCGTCGAACGCCGTGCGGGCCGCGACGAGCTCGCGAGCGGCCTTCACGCGCAGGAACGCCGCCGACTCGAGGGTCTGCATCCGGTCGTGACCGATGACCAGGGCCTGCGCGTTCGCGGCGGCGACCTGGGTCTGCGCCCGGCCGTCCTGCTCGGCCTGCGCCTTGTCGGCTGCGGCGGTGCCGGCCAGGATGACGACGGCGGCCAGGGCCACCGCGGCCACCTTCCGTGCCGATCTCGGCAGCTTCGCGGACGGGCGCTGCGTGGCCGCAGCACCGTGTGTGGTGGGGAACCCGTTGTCGATCGCCGTCATACCAGGCACCATCGGCAGGTGTGCCGGACATGTCAGGCGGATCGGCGATCATTTTTCCGCGGGGCGCGCACAACGCACCCCGGAAACACGAAAACCCCCGTTTCACCGGGGGTTTCTCGGTGCGCGATACTGGGATCGAACCAGTGACCTCTTCCGTGTCAGGGAAGCGCGCTACCGCTGCGCCAATCGCGCCTGTGAAGGCTGTTCACTTGTCCGATCAGCGACCGGGAGTGGAGGTGGCGACGGGATTCGAACCCGTGTAAACGGCTTTGCAGGCCGGTGCCTAGCCTCTCGGCCACGCCACCGCGTGGTTCGAACCCCACGGCGTGTCCCTTCGGAAAGGAACCCCGCACTCGAGCGGATGACGAGACTCGAACTCGCGACCCTCACCTTGGCAAGGTGATGCGCTACCAACTGCGCTACATCCGCATTTCGCTCCGGATCACTCCGGCGCAGATATGACTGTAGCCGATCCGGGCCGCAGTGCAAAACCGCGCACCGCCCGCGCGTGTCACCCGCCGCGTGGTCGGAAACACCCCCGAACATCCGGTACGATCGATACTCGTCCCCCTCGGGAGACGGGCGATTGGCGCAGTTGGTAGCGCGCTTCCTTCACACGGAAGAGGTCGTCGGTTCGAGTCCGGCATCGCCCACCACGGGAACCCGCGGAATCACGCAAGAGTTCCCACTCCCCCAGCGTCGACAGGCGCGATCTGACCGTCGTCGTTGTGCACCGGGTGTGCAGTTGCGCGCGGAACGAGTGCCGCGACAGCCTCGGCAGCGTGCCGGGCACGGTCGCCGATCAGGTGCGTGTAAACGTCCGACGTGATGACGACCGACGAGTGCCGCAGCCGCTTCGACGTCAACGCGATATCGGCCCCGCTCGCGAGCATGAGCGACGCGTGCATGTGCCGCAGCCCGTGCATCTTGATCCACGACAGCAGCGGCTCGGGCTGCTCGCCGCGCGCGACGCGCTTGTCGTTCTCAGCAGCGATCGTCGCGTTCGTCGCGGCCCACACCGGCTTGAACACGTTCTTCAGCACGTAGTCGCGCCGCAGCGGTCGACCGTCCTCGTGCGTGAACACGTAGCCGCTGTTCTGCCAGAGAGCGCCGAACCGCTCCCTTTCGTGCTGCTGGGTGATCTGCCACGCAACGAGCGCGCCGACCGTCTGGTCTTCGAGGTCGATGCTCGCTTGGCTCTCTTCGGTCTTCGGCTCCTTCTCTTCGACTTTCCCGTCGACGATCGTGCGCGTCCACCGCACCGTGAGAGTGCGCGACGCGAGGTCGATGTCGATCCATCTGAGCCCGGCCAACTCTGCAGGACGCAGCCCGGTGAACATCGCCACTTCGAGCACGACGCCCAGCCGATGCTTCGCCGCATGATCGAGGAACAGCCCCGCTTGCGCGGGCGACCACGGCTCGAACTTCGGGCGACGCTCCTTGGGGAACACGACGCCGTGAGCAGGGTTCGCCGCGATGAGATCGCCCCGCACGGCTGCGGTGAACGCGCTGGAAATCCCGCGATGCGCCTTCCTGACCGTGGGCAGCCCGCGACCGGCTGCGAGCATGCCGTCGACGAAGCGCTGCACGTCGGCGCGCCGAATGTCGCTGAGTCGCATGCGTCCGAGCGCGCTCGGGGCGACGTCGTTGTCGAAGTAGCGTCGATACGCCGCGACGAGGCCCGTCGACAGCCCACTCGTCTCCAACCACTCGTTGCACCACTGCGCGAACGGCGTACGGTTCGTCTCGCGGAACTGCCCAGCGTCGTGCTCGGTCTTCGCCTTCGCATAGGCCGACTGGGCAGCGCGCTTGCTGCTGAAGTTCGCGACGCGCGTCTGCAGCCGCTTCATCTTCTTGGTCTTCGGGTCGAAGCCGAACCCGCGGCTGAGGTAGTACCCCCACTTGCCGTGCTTCGGGTCGCTGAGCAACCGCGGGCACGCCCGCGCGATCTGCTGCTCGGTCGCGTTCTCGGGCAGGTTGCCGTACGGCTTGCCGCGCTCATCGCGGCACGAGCATCTGCGATAGATCATCGGTGATTCCTCTCTTGCTTGGGGCGCTTAGCCCACGGATACGTCGGAAGGGCGATATCGCTCAGCACGTCGAGCGCGGCGGTGAGATCGGGTGTCGGGTTCAGTCGCGTGTACGCGTCGGCGTCGAAGTCGGCGGGCGGGCGGAACGAAAACGCATCGACGATCTCGCGGTGCGCTCGGTCACGCTCGGCGACTGCGTACCGCTTGATGTCGTCCCGCAGGTGGGCGCTGTCTCGTGCGCGGTTCTTCACGATGTCGACAGCGTTCTCGTAGCGCGCCCACGCGAGGGCACAATCGCGGAGGGCAGCGACGGCTTCATCGAAGCGTGCCCATCCTTCGACCTCCGGCATGGCGCTCTCGCCATTGACCAGATCGTCGGTGCGCCTCTCGATGCCGTCGAACTCGACGGGCTCGCTGCTGCTGATGAGGTCAACGACCGTCACTGCGAGCACGTCGGCGATGTGCATGAGTTCGCGGGTGCTGAGCGGCTTCTCCCCGCGCTCGACCTGCCAGACGACCTGGCGCGTCCAGCCCTTCTTGATGCGTGCCTTCATCCGATCGGCGAACTCTCCCTGCGTGATGTGGCGCTTCTCCCT
This sequence comes from Microbacterium luticocti DSM 19459, assembly GCF_000422405.1. Classification (GTDB taxonomy): domain Bacteria; phylum Actinomycetota; class Actinomycetes; order Actinomycetales; family Microbacteriaceae; genus Microbacterium; species Microbacterium luticocti. Next base: position 4,796 of record NZ_AULS01000001.1, on the reverse strand, counting down.
GATCTCGTGGATGCGCTCGCCCACCCACTTATCGAGGGGTGTTGCAGTTTTCCGAACACGGTTCGTCATAGGCACACAGTAGCACGTAGCGTCATGACATCGACCCCATCGAGAGTGGAGAACACGACATGAACAGGGACGAACTCAGCGCGCGAGTCACGTGCACGGTCGAAGAGGCGGCAAAGGCACTGGGCATCTCTCGGGGTGCGGCCTACGAGGCGGCTCGTCGTGGCGACCTACCTGTCACACGGTTTGGGACGCGCATGCTCGTGAGCACTCGTCGGCTCATCGAGATGATCGACGCCCCGACACCTGTTCGCTGACCGACTCACTCGACGGAGGGCGAGCACGCACAATGACACCGACTGCACCGCGTCGAGAGCACGACGGCTTCACGATGATCCCCGACTGGCTCGTCGAGAGTACGGCGCTGCCGCTGCACGACTATGCCGTCCTGATCGTCCTGATGAAGCACGCGCGCACGAGCGGGCAGTGTCATCCCGGCTTCGCGACGATCTCGGCTCAGGCGCGCGTCTCGCGCGACACCGTGATGCGGTCGCTGCGCTCGCTCGAAGCGCGCGGCCTGATCTCGATCGAGCGCCGTCGCGTCGGCGCGAAGAACCTCCCGAACCTCTACACGCTGCACGTCGAGCCGGGACTGGTAGTGGCTGACAGCGACCACCAGGACGATGACGCAGCGCGTCGGGTAGTCGCTCCCAGCGACCAGGTGGATGCTGACAGCGACCAGGGGTGGTCGCTCCCAGCGACTCAAACGAGAGTTATCAACGAGAGTCATGAACGACCCTCTCGGGTGCAACGCTTTGCGTCGCACGACGAAGCCGATGATGTCGTCGATGTCGAAGCGATCGAGAGCGGTGACACTCCCAGCGCGGGCGGTCGCAGCGGTTGCACCGACGCGCAGGTGTCGCTGCTGAGCGATCTGTTCATCCTCTCGGGGCAGGGCATCCCGGATGAGCGCCAGATCGTCAGGTGGCGCAATCTTACGAACGACGAGTGCACGACGCTCATGGCCCGCTACTGGCAACGTCTCGACCAGCGCGGTCCGGCCCGTTCGTGGCCGATTGACGGTGAACCCGAGTACGAGCATCTGACCGCACGAGGGAAGCAGTGGGCCGACGTCGGTTGTCTCCCTGGCCAGATGGAGCCGTGACCATGTGCACAACAGGTGTGCCAGCAGACCAAGGAACCGCAGATGAGAGAGGTAGCCGCTTCATCCAGCCTGAAGCACCCGACGAGAGGAACGACACGATGAGCACTTACCCAGACGACATCATCCCTCCCGGTGACATCTTCGATCCGGACCCACAAGACATCGACGCGCTGCTCGACCGTGCGGCGAACCCGCCCCAGCGTGTCATCGAGTCGCCGCTGGAAATGCTCGCGGGGCGCGTGCTGCTGAAGGTCGACGAGTTTGCCGAGATCATGCGCATCGACGTGTCGACGGCATACAAGATGATTCGCGCGGGCAGTGTCGATGTCGCGCACGTCGGCGAGAACGGACACGGCATCCGGGTGAAGGCGCAGCCGCTCGCTCGCATGCTCGGCGCTGAGTGTCCGCACTGCGGCGAGATCGGCGGTGCGTGATGGACCGCTCTCTGGCACCCGTCGTGCGGCAAGCACGTCGACTCGTGACCGCACCCGATCGTGAGTCGCTGCGGGCTGCGAAGCGGCAGCGTCGCCGCGCCGTCGACGAGTACACGCGCGCGCTCGACGAGATGCACCCACGTCACCAGGCAGCGGTGAAGGCATACATGGCGGCGCTGAGTGCTGAGGCGGGTGCGAACCGGGCCGAGGCGGGCGAACTGCGCGATGTGCTCGCTGCTCTCGTCGGCGTCGAGATCGGCGGTCAGCGATGACGAGTGGCTACGTGATCGTGCACGAGATGCTGCGACGCGAGTTCGGAACTGCAGTCGGGCGACCATGTGTCGTGTCGGGGTGCACGAGCCTCGCGGACGGCTGGGGCCTTGTCGGTGAAGCGACGAACTATGGCGAGAAGAACGACGGCACGGCGGTGCGGTGGTCGACCGATCTGCGCGACTACGCGCCGCTGTGCTTCAGCCACAACGCACAGTTGGACGGCGGCGGTGATCTGCTGATGTGCCCACGCGGGCACGTGCGCATCACGTGGGGCAAGGACGCCACGAACAGCGAGTGCGTCGGCTGTCGCCGCGAGCGGCTGCGCGAGTACAAGCGCCGTCGCCGAGCCGATCCCGAGTATCGCGCTCGCGAGAACGCCCGCGACCGGGCGCAGAAGGCGAAGCGTCGAGCACAGACCACCGCGCAGACGAGCGCGGCCACCAAGGGCCGACAGGCCACCAACCGAGAGGGGCAATCGTGACAGACACGAGCCGATACGCCGCCGCAATGCGCGGCTACTACGACGAGATCGCCGCTTTGCGCGATATGAGCGATCCGAACCTGAGCGCCAGCGGGCAGGCTGATCGCCAGCGCGCTGCGCGTGTGGCCGCGAGCGAGCGGTTGCTGGCTGCGAGGCCCGTCCTGCCGAAGGGCGCGCGAAGCCGCGACGACGTGCTCGCCGGTCTGAGCGCGTCGAGCGCCGACGAGATCGCTCGCATGCAGCACGAGCAGGCGAAGGTGCGCACCCTGCTCGACAACGGCCGACCGCTCGGGGAGATCATCGCCGCCGCCGACAGTACGCGTGCGCTCGCGATCGCTGATCTCGTCGAGACGCTGCCGCAGGTGCTCGAATCCAACAGCGGTGCCGAGATCGTCGCTGAAGTCCGCGGCCTCGTCTTCGACCGGCTCGCCGATCTCGGCGTCGAAGCCGCGGAGAGCGTGCGTGATGTCGAGCAGCGCAACGCGCCCGACATCGCATGGCACCGTGCGATGTCCGAGGCCGCGGCGGGCAGCGACGCGAGCATCGCCGCGTGGCAGGACGTCTACCGTGCCGACCCTGACGGCTACGGCGTCGCCCACGACGGGCGCGACGGCCAGGTCGACGAGTGGCTGCGTCGCTTCGACGCTGCTGTCGACGCATAGACCGGTGACGGCGCGCATCTCCCTTCCGCGCCGTCAGCCACGAGAGGCCGGGCGGTCTTGTCTCCTGCCCGGCCTCTCTGTTCTCATCATGGGAGCGAAGATCGCCCGGGCATCGTCGCGGGCCGTGCGATCTGGCCCGGTGACCGCGACGAACATCTTCACGGACGTCGACGCTCGCGCTGACCCGCCCAGAGCGCGCGCCCGGCCCGTACGCGAGCACGGCACTCAGGCTGCAGCAGCCCGTCGCCCGGCTCGGCAACGCTGACGGGTGCAGCAGGACGGCGCGCGCCCTCACCGTCGCCCCGAACGGATCAGCGGCACTCTCGGCGCACCGTCGAGCGCGACGGCAATGAACGTACCTTCGGTCGCGTCTCGCGCGCACGCGTCCGCGTCGACGCCCTCGACGCGCGGCCGCGCCTGTCCGCGCCCTGGCGAGCGCAGGACGACGCGACAGCGCCGGGACGCACGACGACAGCGGCCAGCGTGCTCGACGTCTCAGATCGACGCACAGCAGCGGCAGGGGCGCGCTGAACTGGCGCTGTCCGGTCAGGCGCGCGCCGAGCGCATGCGCTGCACGCGATCGAGATGCGCGAGATGCGACCACTCGTCGAGAGCACCCGTCGCACGGTCGACGACGATCCACGCGCCGCCGATCTCGACGAGGCCCATCCGCTCGTGGTCGACGACGCGCTGCGGCGTGACGAGGCAGAACCCGTCGTCCTCCCGGCCGGTGCGAGCGAACGGCTCGCCGTAGTGCTCAGCAGCGATCTGCCGAGCCTCATCGAACGTCAGCACGAGCCGCCCCCCTCTCTCATCGTCTCGACTCACAGCATGCCGCGCAGCGCCGACACCGGGCAGCAGATCAACGGGACACCCAAGGTCAGGACACGCGCCGGGTAGATGTGTCTCAGCGTGTGCTCGGCTGTGCTCTGGTTGTGCATCGCGTTGTGCACACTGCCCGGCAGCGACCATCACGGGGCACCACCGGGCAGCATGCGCGAACGCTTGGACGTCAACGGGCGACTACGCCCCAGCACTCGATATCACCCGTCATCATGCGGCGATCGTCATTCACACGGAAGAGGTCGTCGGTTCGAGTCCGGCATCGCCCACCACAGAGAACCCCTGGTCATGCCAGGGGTTCTCTTGTTCTCAGGTGGTGCGGCTCGGTGGAGAGCACCCGCAGAATCACCCCGAAATCACCCCGAGCCAAGGTGCCTCTCGATCGGAGAAGGGGTCTACCGGCTTAGGCCGCGCGAATGACTCGCAGTACGGCCGCTGTCGGCACCAGCGCCGAAGCTGCTGAGGTCGGGCAGCTTGCGCGCCCGCTTGGTGAGCGCCTTCGGTGCGGTCTTGTTGAGCACGTCGAGCGCGGCGCGGTCGGCGTAGTCGCCAAAATGGTGCAGATAGCGGGCCAGCGGGCCGTGATCTGAACCCTGATCCACCGGTTGGGTTGGCTTGTGTAGGGCGTGCCTGTAAGTGAAATGCCCTTCTGGTCTGGGAAAATGTTGAGTGCTGAAGTCAACGTTTCCGAGAACAGAGGGGCATCTCTTAAGTGAAAGCATCTCATGGTCTGGTGCCGGTGTTCGATGACGGCAACCTCGTGTCGCATGCGGGTCTGGTTCCGGTGCTCGCGCTGGCGGAGAAGGCGGGCCTGACCGGTCTGGTCGAGGCGTGTTCGACGCTTCCGGCGGCGAACGTGGCGGTGAAGGTCCGCACGATCCTTGGCGGGATGCTCGCGGGGGCGGACAGCATCGACGATCTCGATGTGTTGC